>JAZQPJ010000062.1:0-55242 GCA_045628525.1 Bacteroidales bacterium | reverse complement strand
CCTCAAACCCTTCGAACCCCTCAAACCCCTCAAACCCCTCAAACTTTTCGAACTTATTTACAAATGAAAAGCGCATTAGTACAGAAGACCAACCAGCGGACGGTGCCGCAGCAGATCATGCTATCGACCATGGTGCAGGCCACGGCCGACGAGCTGGTGAAGCTGATCAGCGACGAGGTGGAGAAGAACTTCGTGCTCGAGGCCGACGATCCGCGCGAAGTGTCGATGGACAGTCCCGAGTACGAGAACACCGACGATGATGGCGAGGGCACAGCCGAGGGTGGAACCGATGCCGCCTCGGCCGGCAATGAGCCGAGCGAGGAGCCGGCGCGCCAGGACACGGCACGCGATGAGGTGTCCTTCTTCGAATACGACGACGACAGCCCCAGCGACCGCGCCGGCAACTACAGCGCGGACGATGAGGACTACACGCCTGGCGCCAATGCCGAGACCGAGAAGGGATTCCGCGACGACCTCAAGGAGCAGATCGACATGCTGGAGGTGAGCGAGGAGGAGCGCTATCTGGCACATTACATCATCGACAGCCTGGACGACGACGGCTATCTGCGTCGCCCACTGGAGGATCTGATCGATGACCTGGAGTTCACCCAGCGTCACCACACCACCGAGGAGGACCTCGAGGCGGTGCTGGTGGAGATCGTGCAGGAGGAGCTCGAACCCTCAGGCATCGGAGCACGCGACCTGCGCGAGTGCATGATGCTGCAGTTGCAGGAGCGCAAGGGCACGCCGGCCACGCGTCTGGCCTACGCCATCGTGGACGAGGCCTTCGACGACCTGGCACAGAAGCGCTACGACCGCCTGCAGGAGGGCTTCGGCATCCGCAGCCATCAGTTGCTGGTCGATGCCCTGCGCGTGATCCGTCACCTCAATCCCAAGCCGGGCAACATGCAGCCCGTGACCGCCAAGCAGGGGGCGCAGAAGGTGCAGCAGGTGCGTCCGGACTTCACGGTGCGCAACGAGGACGGCACGCTGGTGGTCACCCTCAACGAGGGCCGGTTGCCCCAGGTGCGCATCAATCCCGAACAGGAGGAGCTGCTGGCTTCGTTGCAGAAGAAACTGCATCCGCGTGAGGGCAAGGACGCCAGCGCGCGTGACGACCAGCAGGCGGTGCAGCTGCTGAAGGAGAACATCGAACAGGGACGCATCTTCATCGATGCCATCAGCCAGCGTCGCGTCACCCTGATGCGCGTGATGGATGCCATCGTGCAGATGCAGCGAGCCTACTTCCTCACGGGCCAGATCGAGACGTTGCGCCCCATGGTGCTGCAGGACGTGGCCGAGCGTTCGGGCTACGACATCTCGACGGTGAGCCGCGTGCAGAACAGCAAGTTCGTGGACACCGACTTCGGCATCATCCCGGTCAAGGATCTGTTCACCACGGGCGTGAAGGTGAACCGCAACGTGGCGGGTGCCGTCGGGGCCGGCGATAATGCAGAAGCCGTGATGAGCAATGCCGCCGTCATGGAGGTGTTGCGCGACCTGATCGAAGACGAAGACAAGCAGCATCCGCTGACCGACGACAAGCTGTCGCAGCTGCTGGCCGAGCGGGGCTATCCCATCGCCCGCCGCACGGTGATGAAGTACCGCGAGAAGATGGGCTATCAGGTGGCAAGACTGCGTAAGGAATTATAAGCCATGGATAAAGAACAGATACAGGAAATACGTGAAGAGCAACAGGCGCAATACAATGCACCTACGAGCCTGAAGCAGAAGATGCTGCAGGCCATCAGCAATGTGCTCCATCCGCTGTTGATGCTGACCTATGCCGGGTTGGCGTTGTGCGTGTTCTCACCGTTGGTCGTATTGCCAATGGTCATCAAGGCCTATTTCGTCGGCCAGGTGTTCTTCTATACCGTGCTGCTGCCGGTGCTGTCGATCCTGCTGATGCATGCCTTCCACATCGTGGGCCATTGGACGTTGCGCGACCGGCGCGACCGTGCGTTGCCCTTCCTGGTCAACATGATCTGCTACGGCCTGAATGCCTACGCGCTGACGGTCGAGGACTTCCTGCCCAACTGGGTGCTGATCTTCTATTATGGCGGATTCATGCTCACCATCATCTCCTGGATCATAAGCTTCTGGTGGAAGATCTCGGCCCACGCTTCGGCCGATGCCTCGTTTGCCACCATGACGCTGATCACCTATCTCTATTTCCCCGAACTGATGCCGCTGTGGTTCAGCCTGCTCTCCATCATGCTGGTGGGTTTGGTGTGCTCCATCCGCGTCTATCTGGGCCGTCACACGCTTGCCCAGGTGGGCTATGGCGCGCTGCTCGGCGTGTTCTGCATGAGCACGAGCATGGCGTTGTGGGGATGAATGGTTAAATGTTGAATAATAAATAGTAAATAATAAATATTATGACTCCCGTAGTTTCCATCATCATGGGCAGCACCAGTGACCTTCCGGTCATGAAGAAGGCTGCCGACCTTTTGAACGAGTTCCAGGTCCCTTTCGAGATGCACGCCCTCTCGGCACATCGCACCCCCAAGGAGGTTGAAGAGTTTGCCACCCAGGCTGCTGGCCGCGGCATCAAGGTGATCATCGCCGGTGCCGGTATGGCTGCCCATCTGGCTGGCGTGGTGGCTGCCATGACGCCTGTGCCTGTCATCGGCGTGCCGCTCACCGGTTCGCTCGAGGGCCTCGATGCCATGCTGGCCATGATCCAGATGCCTCCAGGAATCCCAGTCGCTACCGTGGCGCTCAACGGTGCCATGAATGCCGGCATCCTGGCCGTGCAGATCCTCTCGGTGGGCGACGCTGCCCTGGCTGAGAAGTTCGTGACCTACAAGAAGAACCTCGCCCAGAAGATCGTGAAGGCCAACGCCGAGCTGGCGGAGCTGAAGTATGACTACAAAACGAATTAATGTCCCTTTCACTCCCTTTAATAGCCTTTATTAGCTCTTAATACCCTTAAAATCATGTATAACTATATCCGTCGCAAATCCAGCGAGTGCCATGTCAAGGACGTGGTGATTGGCGGTGAGAACCCTATCCGCGTGCAGTCGATGACCAACACCAACACCAACGACATCGAGGGGTCGGTGGCTCAGATCGAGCGTATCGTCGATGCCGGTGCCGACATCGTGCGCTTGACCGCCCAGGGTACGCGCGAGGCCTTGAGCCTGAAGGAGATCGAGGAGGGCATCCATCGCGATGGCTATGAGGTGCCGCTGGTGGCCGATATCCACTTCAATGCTGCCGTGGCCGACGTGGCTGCCGGCATCGTGGAGAAGGTGCGCATCAATCCGGGCAACTATGTCGATCCGGGACGCACGTTCAAGAAGCTCGAATACACCGACGAGGAGTACGCCCAGGAGATCCAGAAGATCCGCCAGCGTCTGGTGCCATTCATCAACATTTGCAAGGAGCATCACACCGCCGTGCGTGTGGGAGTGAACCATGGGTCGCTCTCGGACCGCATCATGAGCCGCTATGGCGACACGCCAGCCGGCATGGTGGAGTCGTGCATGGAGTTCCTGCGCATCTTCGTGGAGGAGGACTTCCACGACGTGGTCATCTCGATCAAGGCATCGAACACCTCGGTGATGGTGCGCACCGTGCGTCTGCTGGTGCAGGCCATGGACCGTGAGGACATGCACTTCCCATTGCACCTGGGCGTGACCGAGGCAGGTGATGGCGAGGATGGCCGCATCAAGTCGGCTGTCGGCATCGGAGCCCTGCTGGCCGATGGCATTGGCGACACCATCCGCGTGTCATTGAGCGAGGACCCCGAGGCAGAGATTCCTGTGGCTAGCGACCTGGTGAACTATATCAACGAGCGCGAGGGCCATGGCATCATCGAGGGACCGGTGATCGGCCCCGATTTGTACGATCCGATCGAGCCCAAGCGCTTCCCATCGACCGCTGTGGGCAAACTGGGTGGCGGCCAGCCGGTATGCGTGTGTGGCGGCACGCAGGTGGGTGCCGACGTGTGCATTGCCGGTATGCTCAACTATAGCTATCAGGAATTGATGTACGATGACTCCATCATTGAGTATCTGCTCAACCATCCTGAGCTGCCGGTTATTGCGCGTTGCAACAATCACAACCCTATCGGCTCATGGCGTTCGTTCATCTTCACCATTCGCAGCTTTGGCTGTACCAATCCGATCATCATCAGTCGCGACTATTCGTTCTGCGAGTCATGGGAGCAGGTGCAGCTGCGCGCTGCTGCCGACTATGGCGTGATGCTCATCGACCAGCTGGTGGACGGCATCATGATTCACCACGACGGCTTCCCGATCGAGAAACGCGTGGAACTGGCCTTCAGCATCCTGCAGGCAGCACGCGCCCGTTTCACCAAGACGGAGTACATCGCCTGTCCATCCTGCGGCCGCACGCTCTTCGACCTTAAGGAGACATTGGCACGCATCAAGGCAGCAACTGCCGACCTCAAGGGACTGAAGATCGGCGTGATGGGATGCATCGTGAATGGTCCTGGCGAAATGGCCGATGCCGACTACGGCTACGTGGGCGCCGGCCCGGGCCGCGTGTCGCTCTATAAGGGCAAGCAGTGCATCGAGAAGAACATCCCGGCCGAGGATGCCGTGGCTCGACTGCTGGCATTCATCAAGGAGGATTGCGGCAAGTGATGTCTTGTTGAAGTTAAAGAAGTTAGGGAAGTTAAAGAAGTTATAGGACGAATGTTCCTCATGTCCAAGTGTTTGAACAAAGGAGGTGTTGTCCTATAACTTCTTTAACTTCCCTAACTTCCTTAACTCCTAAAGATAAAATGTCATTTAATGGCGACTCCGCGATAGAAGTCGAGAATCTTCTGGCGGAACAGGAAGGTGTAGCGTGCTTGAGCCCGATCGGCCTGGGCACGCTGCAGTCGTAATTTGGACTCCTGATATTCCGTGGCGGTGGCCTTGCCGTTCTCGTACTTGCTGGTCACGAGATCGAAGGCGGTCTGGGCGGCTGCCTCGGCAGCCTCGCTGCTGATGCATTGGCTCTGTGCGGCAACGGCATTGTAATAGGCTTGCTGGATCTCCTTGAAGAGGTCCTTCTGCACCTGTTCGAGGGCGAGCTGTCGGCCCTCGTACTGTACGCGGGCGGTGCGTACGCGGTTGCGTGTCGAGTTGCGGTCGAAGATGGGGATGGAGAGATTGATGCCCACGTACTTGCTGAAGTTGTCGCGCAACTGGTCGCCGAAGGTCGGCGCCGGCATATCCATCACCTTATAATAATTGGTGCTGAGGCCGGCATTGAGCGAGAGTTGGGGCAGATGTCCGCTCCTGGCGGTGGCGATGCCCTCTTTGGCCTCCTCTACGCGCAGGCGGCTGGCTTCGACCACCGGCTTCTGACCCACGGCTTGCAGATAGATCTCTTCGGGCGCTTCGAGCAGGATGTCCTGGGGGAGGGGGATGTCCGGCACCTCGATGCTGAAGCCCTCAGGGGTGGGCAGTTCGAGCAACTGAGACAAGGTGAGGAGCGCCAGCTGGTAGGAATTGTCGGCCTGGGTGAGTTGCAGCTGATCCGATGCGTTGGTGGCGCGGGCCTCGGCCACGTTGGTCTCGGCCGTCTTTCCGTTCTCGAACAGCAGTTCCATTCTGCGCACCTGTGCCTGGCTCAACTCCACCTGCTGGCGGGCGATGTCGAGCAACGACTGCTGGAAGAGTACCTCCAGATAAGCCGATGCCACCTGCACGCTCAGGTCCTGACGGGCACGCTCCAGGTCGGCAAGGGCTGCGCTGAGTTCCAGCTTGTTCGAGCGGATGTTGTGGGTGATCTGTCCGCCGGTATAGATGGGCAGGCTGGCGCCGAGGTCGCCACCCGAGTTCATCGTGTTGCGGTTGGTGTAGGTGTTGTCGATGGTCAAGCCGCGGCCGAAACTGAACGACTGCGAGAGGCTGGCCTGCAACGAGGGCAGACGGCTGGATTGTGCGGTGTTCAGGGCAATCTGCTGGCTCTCCACGGTCTTCTCCTGCTGACGGATCTGCAGGTTGTTGGTCACGGCGTGGGTAATGCAACGCTCGAGGGACCAGGAGGGGGTGGAGGGGTGAGGGGGTTGAAGGGTTTGAGGGGTTTGAGGGGTTTGAAGGGTTTGAAGGGTTTGAGGAGTTTGAGGGGTTTGTGGGGTCTCTTGCGACCAAGTCGCAAGAAATGGGACGGAGAGGAGGGCGAATAGGAGGTGTCGTTTCATAGGCTTTACTCTTTTATTTCGATACCGCGGATGTGGTCGTTGGCGGTCACGCCGCCGCGCACTTCGATGCGCACGCCATCGCTGAGGCCGGTCTGTACGGGCTGGCGGCGGAACTGCTGCTCGGGCACGCTGTCGGTGAGGATGTGTACGTAGGTGGAGTCGCCCTCCCAGTCGAGTGCTGCCTCAGGGATGGTGAGCACCTGCTGGGCGCGCTGCAATACGATCTCGGCATTGGCGCTATAGCCAGAACGCAGGGTGACGGTGCTGCCGTCGGGCATGCTTTCGGGGATGGTGATGGCGGCCTTGATCTCGAACTGGTTGGCACCGTTCTGCTTCACGCTCTTTGGCGCGATGTATTCGAGGTTGGCATCGAGGCGGATGTCCTGCAGGGCGCCGATGGTGATGATGACGGGCATGCCCTCGTGGATGCGTCCCACCTCGGTCTCGTCGATCATGCCGCGGAAGATCAGGTCGTTCATGTCGGCCACGGTGGCGATTGTGGTACCATCGTTGAATGAGTTACTCAAGATGACAGAGTTGCCCACCTTGACAGGCACGTCGAGGATCAGGCCATCCACGGTGGAACGGATCAGGGTGGTGCTCATGTCGGCATTGCTCAACGAGATGCCTTCGCGCACGATGTTCAGCTGATCCTCGGCCACAGAGAGCTCGGCCTGGGCCTGGTTGAGCTGCATGTCGGACTTCTCGAAGTCCTCGGCACTCACCACCTTCTGCTCATAGAGACGCGCCATACGGTCGCGGTCGGTCTGTGCCTGGGCGAGGTTGAGGCGCGCCAGTTTCACGCGGTTCTCGGCCGACGACAGGTTGCCCATGTCGGGGATGACCTTCACCTTGGCAATCACCTCGTTCTTGCGCACACGCTGGCCGGCCTCCTTCATCAGTTCGGTGATGATGCCGCTGATCTGCGGCTTGATGTTGACCTCGTCGCGTGGCTCGATGGTACCGGTCACCACGGTGCTCTTCTCGATGTCGCCCACCTGTGGCTGGTGTATTTCATAACGCGTCACCTTGGGTTGTGACTTCTTGTAGAGGAACACGAAGGTTCCCACGAAGAGGGCGGCCAAGAGGGCCACGCCCACATATTTAAATAGCTTTTTCATAATCGTTTTTATTTATTCGTCCCTCATCGCATCCACCGGTCGGATCTGCATGGCTCGCATTGCCGGTGTCGTGCCCGCAGCCAGGCCGAGGAGTGCCAAGACGATGGCGGCACCGATGGCGAGGCCGAAGCTGATCTGGAATACCGAGCCGGGCGAGTCCTCCTGTGCGGCATTCTCGAGCACCTGCAGGATGCCTACCGACATGCAGATGCCCATCGTGCCCGCGACGAGCGTCAGCACCATACTCTCGGCCAGCACCTGGAAGAGCACATCGCGTTGCTTGGCACCGATCGCTCGGCGGATGCCTATCTCGGTGGTTCGTTCGCGGATGGTCACCATCATGATGTTGCTCACACCGATCACGCCCGACAGCAGTGTGCCCAATCCGACCATCCACACCAGTATGCTGATGCCGTGGAAGAGGTTATCGACCATGCCGAAGATGGCTTCGGCGTTGATGCTGAACACCGCCTGCTTGTCGTCAGGATGGATCAGATGCGCTCGTTTGAGGGTCGATTTCACCTTGTCCTCCACATCGCTCACCTTATATCCCTCGCGTGCCGTGAAGGCCAGCATGTCCATGCTCGTGCCGCGGTTATAGACGCGTTGCATCAGGGTGATAGGCACATAGACCGTCGTCTCGTTGTTGCCGCCGATCGAGATGCCGCTGGCGTCCTTGCCGCTCACACCCACGATGCGGTAATAGATGCCATCCACCTGCAGGAATTGTCCGATCGATTCATCCTCGCTGCCGTACAGATCCTGCGCCACACGCTTGCCGACGATGCAGATCTTGCGTCGCTCCGCCAGGTCGGTGCCGTTCAGCCAACGGCCGTGGCGTACCTTGGGGTTGTCGATGGTCTCGTAGTTCTGGTCCACGCCCTTCACGGTCACGTTCACGGTCTTGTCGCCGTTGATGCCCGTGCCGCGGCTGAAGAGGCAGCCTGTGGCCATCTCGATCTCAGGACAGGTGTTGAGGATGCGGTCGATGTCGCCATTCTCCAGGCTCCACCAGCGTCCCTTGCGGAATCCCTTGTAGGGCTCGCTCGTGGTGGAACTGGCTACGAAGCAGGAGTTGGAGGCGAAGCCCGCAAAGACGTTGCCCAACATCGACTTCAAGCCGTTGCCTCCGCCCATCAGCAGCAGGAGCATGAATACGCCCCAGAAGATGCCGAAGGCCGTGAGCAGGCTGCGCGTCTTGTTGCGTAGCAGCGTCTCAAGGATTTCTTCCCATATATCGCGATCAAAGATTTTCATTCGCTTCTTAATGCTTCAATAGGTTTGATAAGTGCCGCCTTGCGGGCAGGCAGGAAGCCGGCGATGGCACCGGCCAGGATCATGACGAAGGTGGCTTGCAGGCAGACGTCCAGACCGACGGTGGGATCGACGAAGTAGCGCATCGAATTGCCAGCCACCTCCAGCGCCTGACTGCTCGTCGAGGCATCCATATATTCGCAGAATCCGATGCCTGCCACCATGCCGATGTAGCCGAAGATGGCAGTAATCATGATGCTCTCGGCCAGGACCATGCCGATGATCTGGCGCGGCTTGGCGCCGAGCGCCTTGCGGATGCCGAAGTCGTGCGTACGTTCCTTCACGCTGATCAGCATGATGTTGCCCACGCCCGAAACGCCGCTCAGCAGCGTCAGCAGGCCCAGAATCCAGAAGGCGTTGCGGATGATGCGCTTGGCCTTATCGACGCTGGCGGCCGACTCAGCGCTGTTGTTGATCCAGAGGGCGCGGCGGTCGTCGGGCGAGAAGCGATGCTGTGCGCCCAGCAGGCGGTACAGCCCCTTGCGGAACTCCTCCGCGGCCGTCTCTTCGCTCACGTTCTGGCTCTTCAATACCAGGGCATCGATGTCCTGCCCCTTGTCGTAGAGCAGCTGCACGGTGCTGAAGGGCGCAAAGAACTCTGTGCCGTAGTTGCCGCTGCTCTTCTTCTTGGCCACGCCCACCACACGGAAGGGGATGTCGTTCAGCGTCACCCAGCGGTTGCAGACGTCGCCCTTGGTCTTGAACAGCTTGTCGGCCTCCTCTTCGCCAATCACCACCACCTTGCGTCGTTCGTTCAGGTCGAGCGGGTTGATGAAGCGGCCGTATTTCAATTCCACGTTTTCGATGTTTTGCGTGATGGGGGTGCAGCCCGTCAGTTCGATGCCCGTCACGTAGTCGCTGCCCACCGTCGCGGTCAGTCCGCTCTGGCTCACCTTGGCCGAGGCTTCGAGCACCTGGTCGGGGAACTTCTGCACAGTCAGTCCTTCGTCGCGTTCCTCCAGCTGCACCCAGCGGCCATCGGTCAGGCCCTCGTAGGGCATCGACGCATAGCCGCCATACACCGTCACCACGTCGAGCGACAAGCCGCCCGAATCCTGTTCGAAGGTGTGTATGATGCCGTTGCCGGCGCCGAGCAGCACGATGAGCAGGAAGATGCCGCTCGTGACAGCGAAGCCGGTAGCGATGGTCCTGAGCTTGTTGCGCTTCAGTACGCCGATTATTTCCAACAGGTAGTCTATCATTTACTTATAGTATCCGTTCCCAGTAGGGATGTTCCCCTCCTTGTTTTCCTCGATGCTCTCAATCACGCCATCCTTGATGTGCACGATGCGTTCTGTCTGGTAGGCCACGCCGCTCTCGTGCGTCACCACCACGATGGTCATGCCCTGGCGGTGCAGGTCCTTGAGGATCTCCATCACTTCGATCGAAGTCTTGCTGTCCAATGCACCCGTCGGCTCATCGGCCAGGATGATCTGCGGCTGCGTGATCAAGGCGCGGGCGATGGCCACGCGCTGCTTCTGTCCGCCCGACAGCTCGTTGGGGTAGTGGTGCGCCCAGTCCTTGAGGCCGAGTTTGTCGAGGTACTCCAATGCCAGGGCGTTGCGCTTGCGTCGGCTCACACCCTGGTAGAAGAGAGGCAAAGCCACGTTCTCCAAGGCATCTTTATAGGCGATGAGGTTGAACGACTGGAAGATGAATCCGATCATGCGGTTGCGATACTCAGCCCCCTTGTTCTCCGACAGATTGCGGATGGGGGTGCCGGCCAGCACATACTCGCCCTCGTCATAGTCATCGAGGATGCCCAGGATGTTGAGCAACGTACTCTTGCCCGAACCCGAAGCGCCCATGATGGCCACGAAGTCACCCTTCTGTATGTGCAGGTCGATGCCCTTGAGCACATGCAGCGGCTGTTTGCCTTGATAGGTCTTATGGATATTTTTGAGTTTGATCATTTTTCTTATTTTTTCTTTCCAATCCACGTCATCCTTGCCCAAATCTCCTCAAGCGGACCACGGCGATGATGTGTTGCCCAATAGCGGCAGAAGAAGTAGAGGACGATGCAGAACAGAATGCCCAGAGCGAAACTGTAGCCGTGGCTGCAAGTGTGGTAGAGCGCCAAGCCCCAGTTGTAGAACAGGAAAGCACCCACGATGGATTGCAATAGGTAATCGGTCAGCGACATCTTGCCAATGTATGCCAGGTGGTCGATGGCTTTTCGCACACCCGTATTATAATATAATAATGTGATGCCCGAGACGTAGAACAGCATCATGGCGAAGTTACGCCAGGCCGTGATGAGTATTTCGAGGCTCTGTGCGATGGCGGGGCATTCGATGCTGGCAGGAAGCGTCATCAGCAACTGCATGCAGCAGAACAGCATGACCGATTGATAGCACAGCTTCTTCCAAGTGGCCAGATGGTTGCCCTCGTTGATGAACAGGCGCTTGCGGCCGAGAATCAAGCCCAGGACAAAGAGGAAAAGCGTCTGCGTCAAGCGACCGTGTTCAATCGCCCAGCCGAAGTTGATCTGCAAGCCATCCTTCAGGTTGACCCACGCCACATCGAGGAAGCCGCCGTTGGCACAAGCCAGATAGGTCTCGCCCCAATACTTGCCAAGACCCAGATCCATCGGTGTCTGTTCTGGATTGATTAAGCCGAGTACGATATAAACCAGCTCGATAGGTTGGAAGAAGAGAATCAGAGCCACCCAGTAAAGCACCTTGTCCGATGCCTTGACCAGCGGAATCAGCAACAATCCAAGCACGGCATACGTGCAGAGGATGTCGCCATTGTAGAACACCAGATCGAGCAATCCCCAGCCGAAGAGCAGCAGCATGCGCCAGGCAAAGCGCAGGCGGAAGTCTCCGCCACGTTTCTCCTCATTATGGTGCTGTATGTAGCAGCTCAGGCCAAACAACAGCGAGAAGATGGCATACATTTTGCTTGCACCCAGATAGAACACCGTGTCCCACAATCCCTGTTCCCACGCCGTGGGTTCGGGAAAGGCGTAGAAGTTCAGATGTTCCAGAAAGTGTATCAGGATGATGCCCACCACGGCGAAGCCGCGCAGACCGTCCACCACGCTGATGCGCTGCGATTGAGAAAGACTTGGATTGCCCATAGTTAATGTTTTAGTTCGTTTTCAGTTCAAAATGAGGAAAAATTCCGCCGCAAATATACCGATTTTCCTCCATGTGACCAAATGTTTCGCTGTTAAATAGTGCAAAATCGTCCCTAAAGTGCGGAAACCTTGCCCCGAAGGCGCGGGAAGGCGTCCTAAAAGTAGGGAAATCTTGCCTCCGGCTGCGGCGAGCTTTCCTAATAGTTGGGAACGTTGCCGCGCGGCTGCGGCGAGTTTTCCTAATAGTTGGGAAACGTTGCCGCGCGGCTGCGGCGGGCTTTCCTAATAGTTGGGAAACGTTGCCGCAGAGCCGCATGAAACATCCCCAAGGTAAGGAGAGCTTGTCGCGCGGTCGCGGCAGGTTTTCCCTACTTTGGGGACGCAATTTTTCGATAAAGTTCGAAAGTCGTCTATGTCGTGGCTACCCGTGCCGCGTTACTCGGCGAAGTAGCAGTCACGCAGGGCAAGGGTGTGGGCATCGCCGGTCAGCACGATCTCAGCCTGCTGACGGATGTCCTCGCACGAAGCGCCGAACTTCAGCATGTAGCGGCCAGGGTCGATGCACCAGTGGCCGTCCATGAAGTAGCCGAGCTGCTGAGGCGAAACGGCCAGGGTGACGGTCTGCTGCTCGCCTGGCTTGAGGGTGACACGCTTGAAGCCCTGCAGCTGGATAGGCTTGTGCTTCATGCTGCGGTCGATGGGCGAGAGGTAAAGCTCGACGATCTCGGTGGCCTCCACGTTGCCGGTGTTCTTGACATCGACGCTCACGTTGAAGCGGTCGCCATTGGTGGCTACGCCCTCGGCAGGAAGCTGCATGTTGCTATACTCGAAGGTGGTGTATGAGAGGCCGAAGCCGAAAGGCCAGGCGATGCGAGGATCGGCCGAGGTGATGCCGTAGTTGTAGCAGATGTTCTCGTGCAGCTCCACGGCAGGGTAGGTGACGCTGAGCTTGCCAGAAGGCGACACGCGGCCATAGAGGATGTCGGCCAGGGCGTTGCCACCCTCCTCGCCAGGATACCATGCCTGGATGATGGCGGCACACTTGTCGGCAATCTGGCTGATGACCTGTGCACGGCCGCCGAATACGACGAGCACCACAGGCTTGCCGGTCTTGATCAAAGCCTCGACATACTCCTGCTGACGGCCAGGCAGACGCAGGTGCTGACGGTCGCGGTTCTCGCCACACAGCATCACGTTCTCGCCCACGGCAGCCACGATGACGTCGCTCTGGGCTGCCATCTTGAGGGCCTCGTTCCAGTTGGCCTCCTCGCCGCTATCCACCTTGCGGTTCTGGATGTGGAAGAGGTAAGCGGTACGTGGGTCGCCGCTACGATCCACGACGGTCTCGACCTCCTCCGTCCAGTCGCATCCGCGGCTGTAGGTGAGGTTCATGCCCTCAGGCAGACGGTCGGTCATGCCCTGCTTCAAGCCGACGATGCGTGGGTGCATATCGTCCTCAATCGACATCTTCCAGAAGTAGCGCATCGAAGGATAGCTGTAGTCACCGCACATCGCCCACATGGTGTTGGCGTTAGGGCCGGTGAGGAAGATCTTTGAGTTTGAAGGGTTTGAGGAGTTTGAAGGGTTGTTTGCCAAAGGCAGCACTCCGTTGTTCTTGAGCAATACTACTGACTGCGAGGCGAGGTCGTAGGCTGTCTGGCGCTCCTCTGGGGTGTCGAGTTCGATGTGCTCGGTGGTGTAGAGCGGCACGTTCTTGTCGAAGAGGCCGAGTTCAGCCTTGAACTTGAGCACGCGCTTCACGGCACGCTCGAAGGTCTCCTGGCTGACGAGGCCCTGCTCAAGTGCCTCAGGCAGGTGGCGGTAGCTGTTGCCCTCAGGGAAGTCAACGTCGTTGCCGGCATTGAGGGCGGCAGCGGCACGCTGTACGTCGGTCATCGAGTCATCGACCTGCTCCACAGCGCCGTAGTCGCTCACCACGATGCCGTCGAAGCCGAGGTAGTCGCGCAGTACGCCCTGCAGGATGCCCTCGTTGGCCACGCACTTGATGCCGTCACGAGCCATGGCGTGGTAGCCAGGCATGAGCGACTTGCTGCCGGTGAGGCGCACGATGGCCTCGTGTGGCAGGAGGATCTCCTCCATGAGCTCCTTGTCGTTGGC
Organism: Bacteroidales bacterium; assembly: GCA_045628525.1. Taxonomy (GTDB): domain Bacteria; phylum Bacteroidota; class Bacteroidia; order Bacteroidales; family UBA3663; genus Liminaster. The sequence continues at coordinate 41,444 of JAZQPJ010000062.1, read as the reverse complement.
ATCACCGCCGCCGCCGTAGCCCAGGAAGTGCTTGGTGGTGGCAGCTACGCCCTCGTGCAGGTCACCATGCTGCAGGCCTTTGACGAAGGCCACGCCCATGACGGCCGAGAGGTAGCCATCCTCACCGTACGACTCTTCGAGGCGGTTGAACGAAGGATCACGCACCACATCGACCATAGGCGAGAGCGCCATGGCACCGCCCATCGGACGGAGGCCGGCTGCCGTCTGCCAGGTCTTGAGCTCGGCCAGCTCAGGGTTGAATGAGCAGGCGAGGCCGATCTGCTGTGGATAGATGGTGGCATCGTAGGTGTTGATGCCGCTGAGCACCTCCTCGTGGAAGAGGGCTGGGATGCCGTTAGGGGTGTTCTCCTTGAGCCAGGCCTGCATCTGCACGGCCATGTCGCGCAGCTGGTCGGCAGTGCGACGCGTGTTCATGGCAAACTGCGAGAAGTGGCCCACGCCGTTGGGGATGAGCTCCTGGCACTTCTGCACGTCGAGCTGGTCGTTTTCGTCGAAGAACTGTGCCAGATAGATGCCATGCAGCTGGCCGAGGCGTTCCTCCGGGCTCATCTTCGCATAAAGGGCATCGACTTGCTCGTCAAGTGTTGGCTCAGCCTTCTGGCAAGAGGTGAGCGCAGCAGCAATACTTGCGGTCATAAATAGTGTCTTTTTGAATGTATTCATAATTAATGTATGTAGATTGTGTCGGGATGATGTGGCTTGAATGTGCGAGGTAGCAAGCCAACCTGTTCGGAATGCAAAGATATGACTTTTTGGCCAACCGACCAAACAATTGGGCATTTTTCTTGTTCGGGATGTATGTTTTTGTGAGCAAAACCTTTGCTTTGTTCTCTACAAACCCTATATTTGCAACGTTATGGAATTCCGTTATCGACAATTCACCATCCGTCAGAATCATGCCGCCATGAAGGTGGGCACGGACAGCGACCTGTTGGGCACACTGGCTGCCGGCGGGCGCCAGATCCTCGATGTGGGTACGGGCACAGGCATCATCTCGCTGATGATGGCGCAACGTTTTCCGGACGCTCAGATCACCGCTGTCGAGATTGACGACGATGCCGTGCTGGATGCCTCGGCCAACTTCGCGGCTTCACCCTTTGCACAACGGCTGACGTTGCACCACACGTCGTTTCAGAACTTTCTGAAGTCGGCGCCGGCGGAGCTGTCGTTCGACTGCGTGGTGTGCAATCCGCCCTATTTCGACCGCAGCCTGGAGTGTCCTGACCTGGGCCGCACACGTGCCCGCCACAGTTCGAGCCTGCCTTTCGATGTGCTGGCCCGTGGCGCCTACAGCCTGCTGGGTGAGGGTGGCGTCTTCTCGGTCTGCATTCCGCCCGAGGTGCTCGACGACTTCACGGCCCAATGCCTCTTCGCCGGCTTCTCGCAGCAGGCCGTCTATCAGATCAAGAGCGTGCCGCGCAAGGCCCCGAAACGCTATGTGCTCGTGTTCCGCAAGGGACGCATGGCCGAGGCTCCGGTCATCGAGACCCATTGCATGCGTAATGCCGATGGCAGCCGCTCGCCGTGGTACCTGGAGCAGATGCGCGACTTTCTCACCATCGAGGTGGACTAAAGCGTACATTTTGCCATGGCTGGTACTACATTGAATAATATTATAGCAGATTTCCCTATTTTTTTGAACAAATGTTTTGCGAAGTCAGTAAATAGTGCTAACTTTGCGCCATTATTTTAATCAGCACATGATGAACAAGGCTTCAAAACTGTTACTCTCGCTTGCCGCGCTGGCAACGGCCCCCATGGTCCAGGCCGCGCAGGATACTCTCTCTATCTCGGCATTCAAGTATGTAGGACCGTTGGCCGTGCAGGCTCCTGTGGTGATCGACACCCTCGACGTGCAGGGCAACAAACTCGATGCCGTGCAGTCGATGCTCAGTACGTACGCCAACATCCACAGCGTCAGCCAGGGCGTGGACTGGTCGGGCGAGGAGTTGCCCCGATCGTCGCACGACTATGCCTTGAACCTGCTGGGCTTCACCCTGCAGAACCGCCACTACACCAAGGCCACCCTGCAGCTGGCCAAGGCACCGAAGCACTACGAACTGTATTGCGACGGGCAGAAGAGCGCCCCGGGCGAACTCACGCTGGAGCCGGGCGATCATCAGTTCGTGCTCAAATATCTCGAAAACAACCATCGCGCTGCTGACGACACCACCCAGGTGGTGCCTGACAGCCTCGTGGTGCAGCTGGTGACCGAGCATCCTGAGTGGATCACCGCCTCGGCCGCGAAGCAGCAGGGCGTGTATAACGTGGAGGCGATGATGGAGAGCCGCACCTGTGCCGGCATGCATCTGTCGCCCGACGGACGCTGGGCCATCGTCTCGACCGCACAGCGAGGCCCTCAGGGTGGCCGCTGGTACAAGCTGGTGGAGCGTGCCACGGGTCGCGCCACCGATCTGAACCGCTATGTGGAGTGGATGCCACGCAGCAGCCGTTATTACTACACGCAGACTTCGACGCAGCATGGCCGCGAACTGGTGACCGTGGATCCCGCCACCGGCCAGCAGACCATCGTGGCCCGGCATCTGCCCGAGGGCTGGTACACCATCATGCCCGACGAGCAGCACCTGATCTTCAGCCTGCCACAGACGGGCCCCAAGGAGAAGAACGCCGACGTCTTCGAGGTGCTCACGCCCGATGACCGTCAGCCGGGCTGGCGCGACCGCAGCGTCTCGGCCATCTACGACATGCAGACGGGGGTGATGCAGCCGCTCACCTTCGGCTACAGCAGCTGCTGGCTGGCCGACGTCACGCAGGACGGCCGCTTTGCCCTCTTGGGACAGAGCCAGGACATCTTCTCGCTCGAAACGGCTGAGCGCGAGCGTCCGTTGCGTCCCTCGCAGGTGTCGTCTTACTACCGTCTGGACCTGCAGTCGATGACCGTGGACACGCTGGTGTGGCGCGATGGCTTCGTGGCCAGCGCTCAGTTCTCGCCCGATGGCCGTGAGGTGCTGTTTCAGGGTTCGCCCGAGGCATTCGACCGCATCGGCTGCACATTGCCCAAGGAAAAGATTCCGTCAATGTATGACTATCAGGCCTATATCCTTACGATCCCAGCCGATGGCAAGGTGTCGCCCCAGACGTGTAAGGTGCGCCCTTTGACGCGTGACTTCGACCCTTCGCTCAGCTCGATAGAGTGGAGCGTGGCCGACGGCATGATCTACATGATGGCCGAAAACCGCGACTCGGTGTCGCTCTATCGCCTGGAGCCGCAATCGGGTGTCATCGCCCGCCTGCAACTGCCTGAGGAGAACGTCAAGAGCTTCTCGCTGGCCAGCAAGGCTCCGGTGATGGCGTGGTACGGACAGTCGGCCATGAACAGCGACCGCCTCTACTTTGCCGACCTCTCAAAGCTGCGCGTGGGCAAGGACGGCACTATCGCGCTGGGCAAGGCATTGAGCCTGTATGAGGATATGAGCGCCACCACGCTGGCCGACATCCAGGTGGCCGAGTGCCGCCCCTGGACCTTCACCAACAGCAACGGCGATGAGGTGACCTGCCGCTATTATCTGCCGGTGGGTTTCGACCCCTCGAACCCTTCAAACTCTTCAAACCCCTCGAACTCATCAAACCCCTCGAACCCTTCAAACTCTTCCGACTCCCCTCGCTACCCCATGATCACCTACTACTACGGTGGCTGCAGCCCGACGGGACGCACCTTCGAGTCGAGCTACCCATGGCAGATTTGGGCTTCGCTGGGCTATGCCGTGCTGGTGGTGCAGCCTTCGGGCGCCGCTGGCTTCGGTCAGGAATGGGCCAGCCGTCATGTCAACACGGCAGGCGTGGATCCGGCACGTGACATCACCGAGGCCGTGCGCGAGTTCTGTCGCCAGCACGCTTGGGTCAACGACAAGAAGGTGGGCTGCTGCGGTGCCTCGTATGGCGGCTTCATGACGCAGTATCTGCAGACGTTGCCCGACTGCCCGTTTGCCTGCGCCATCAGTCACGCCGGCATCAGCGACCACACCACCTACTGGGGCTACGGTTACTGGGGCTACAACTACAGCGAGGTGTCGATGGCGGGTAGCTATCCTTGGTCCGAGACCGACCTTTACGTCAAGAATTCTCCTATCTACAATGTCGATAAGATCCACACGCCCATCCTCTTCCTGCATGGCACGAAGGATGTGAATGTGCCTATCAACAACTCCATCCAGATGTTCACCGCCCTGAAGCTCCTCGGCCGCGAGACCGCCCTGGTGTGCGTGGAGGGCGAAGACCACGGCATCGCCGACTACCCCAAGCGCATCGCCTGGCTCAAGACACAACTGGCCTGGTTCCAGAAGTATCTGCAGGACGACGACTCGTGGTGGGAGGCATTGTATCCGAAGAAAACATTATAAAACATAAACAACAATGAAGAAATTTCTTGCCCTTTGCTCCGCTGCCCTGCTTCTGGCATCGTGCAGCACGAAAGACCCCAAGGAGGACCTTTATGTCTATCTTTGCATCGGTCAGTCGAACATGGTAGGTGCCGCACGTCCTGAGGCCCAGGACTCGGTGGTGTCTGATCGTTTCATCAACCTCTCAGCCGTTGACGACGTAGATCGTCAGATCGGTGAGTGGCGTCCTGCCCTGCCACCTCTCTGCCGCTACAATACGGGTCTCAGTCCTGCCGACTATTTCGGCCGCACCCTGCTCGATAAACTGCCTGAGGAGAAGAAGGTAGGCGTCATCCACGTGGCTGTGGACGGCACCGCGCTGCGTCTGTTCGATAAGGACCAGTTCCAGGGCTATACCGACAGCATCCAGCCCGACTGGATGAACAACGAGGTGAACTTCTACGACCGCAACCCATACGAGCGCCTGATCACCCTGGCCCGCAAGGCTCAGGAGGAGGGCACCATCAAGGGTATTCTCCTGCATCAGGGCTGTACCGATGCCTACAGCGACGTGTGGATCAACACCGTCAAGAAGGTCTATAACGACATCCTCTCCGACCTCAACCTGCAGGCCGAGAACGTACCTCTGCTCGTAGGCGAGGCCATCGGCTCGGACCAGAACGGCGTGTGCCAGCATGCCAATCCGACCATTGACCGCGTGCACGACTTCATCCCAACTGCCTGGACCATCTCGAGCCGCGCCTGTGAGGCCGGTCCTGACCACCTGCACTTCTCGGCTGCCGGCTACCGTCGCCTGGGTACCCGCTATGGTATCAAGATGCTGCAGCTGATGGGCTATGAGGTGGCCGACGACACCGAGAACGAACTCCAGACCGCCACCCTGTCGGCCGACGATGCCTTTGTCGTGGACGTCAACATCCGTCAGATGGACAACAAGCTGATGGTGGCTTCGGCCGTGCAGCTGGCTTCGGTCGATATTGTCAGCTACTCGGGTGCCACACTCGCCACGCTCGAGCTGGGCGGCGCACAGACCACCGAGATCGACCTGAACCCTTACGATGGTGAGGATCGCCTCGTGCTCAACATCCGTTCGCTCGACGGTAAGGTGGTCAACAAGCAGGTTGACCGATAAGAAAGCGACATTTTCGTGGTATTGTAAAACAGCAGAAGCTCGTCCACCTGGGACGAGCTTCTGTAATTTAACAATGAGACTTCAGCGCTCACGGGCGCAATAATGCATTTCCTTATTCGAACGACTTGAGCCAGAGCTCGAGACCGGCGGTCCACTGTGGCTTGAAAGGGAGTTCGAGGATGCCCCAGCCGTGGTTGCCTGAAGGGAAGATCATGAGCTGGTTGTTCTTCACCCCGGCATCGAGCAAGGCCTGGAAGTACATGAGGCTGTTGACAGGTGGCACGAGCGAGTCGTCGGCCGAAAGGATGATGAAGGCCGGTGGGGTAGTGGCCTTGACCTGCTTCTGGTTGCTGAAGAGGTCGGTGAGCTCGGGGCCGGCATCCTTGCCGATGAGGAACTCGCGTGAACCGGCGTGGGTGATGGCCGGATCCATGCTGATGACAGGGTAGAGGAGGATCTGGAAAGCGGGCTTGGTCTCCTCCGAGGTGTAGTGGGTGGCGAGGGTCGAGGCGAGGTGGCCGCCGGCCGAGGTGCCCATGACGCCGATCTTGTTGACATCCACGCCGAGTTCAGTGGCCTTGCTGCGCACGATCTTCACAGCCTGTTCCAAGTCGCTCAATGGGGCGTAGGTGTGACCGCATGGCATACGGTAGCTCACCACGCAGAAGGTGTAGCCACGCTCCACGAACCAGTCGGCCATCAGGTGACCTTCGTGGCTGTCGCTGAGCATGAAGTAGCCACCGCCAGGGCACTCCATGATGCAGATGCCGTTAGGATTTTCAGGCTTGTAGATGGTCACCTTGGGGGTAGAGTAGTCGCCGAAGCGGTTCTCGGGCATCTCGTAGGCATTGGGCACGCCGTCAGGATAGAGCAGGATAGTCTCGCCCTGGGCCTTTGGACCCTTAGGCATCTGAGGACGGCCTGGCTGTGCCGAGGCATTGACGCCCACTGCCAACAGGAAGGCAAGGGCAAGCAGTTTCAGAATTTTCATTGCGATAATTGTATTAGTTGATTGGTAATGTCATGTTCCGGCGGCAAAGATAATGATTATTCCGATACGATGGAACAAAGAGGGGCGAAAAACTGCATTTAGGAGATAAAAATGATAGCTGAGGAATGGGTTTTGAACATTGGAGGAGAAATAAGCGCACATATTATAAAAAAAAGAAAGATTGGCGGCGAAGATATCAATATTTTTTGTATCTTTGCCGCGCATTTGTGTATAGTCCCCCTCGTAAGGGATGGGCACAAGGGCAGGCTTGCGGCTCGGCATCTGATGATGGGAGCGGGGCCTAAACCAAGATAATAAACATATTGAAATTTGTAATTCAATGATCAAAATCACTTTTCCTGACCAGACGGTCAAGGAGTTTGAGCAGGGCGTAACTCCCCTGCAGGTGGCTGAATCAATCAGCCCTCGTTTTGCACAGGATGTGCTTGTAGCTAAGGTTGGTGGCGAGATGTGGGACATGACCCGCGAGATCCCTGCCGACTCGACAATCGAATTCTTCAAGTGGGACTCAGAGGAGGGTAAGCATGCCTTCTGGCACTCGTCAGCTCACCTACTGGCCGAGGCTTTGCAGGAGCTCTATCCTGGCATCCAGTTCGGCATCGGTCCTGCCATCGAGAATGGCTTCTATTACGATGTGGTTCCTGCCAATGGCGAGAACATCAAGGAGGCCGACTTCCCTAAGATTGAGAAGAAGATGCTCGAACTGGCCCGCCAGAAGCAGGCCATCGTGCGTAATGACGTTCCAAAGGCCGAGGTGCTCGAGCAGTTTGCTGCCAAGGGCCAGACCTTCAAGTGCGAGCTGATCTCTGAGCTCGAGGACGGCAAGATCTCTACATATACCCAGGGCAACTTCACCGACCTCTGCCGTGGCCCACACCTCGCCAATACCGCTCCTATCAAGGCTTGCAAGGTATTGTCAGTAGCTGGTGCCTTCTGGCGTGGCAACGACAAGAACCCTCAGATGAACCGTGTTTATGGTATCACCTTCCCTAAGCAGTCGATGCTCGACGAGTACATCCAGCTCATCGAGGAGGCTAAGAAGCGCGACCACCGCAAACTCGGCAAGGAGATGGAGCTCTTCGCCTTCACTCAGAATGTAGGTGCCGGTCTGCCTCTCTGGTTGCCAAAGGGTACTGCTCTCCGCAACCGCCTGCAGGAGTACTTGACCAAGATCCAGAAGCGCTACGGCTACCTCCAGGTAATCACTCCAAACATCGGTAACAAGAACTTGTATGTTACCTCTGGCCACTGGGCAAAGTATGGCAAGGACTCGTTCCAGCCTATCTCAACACCAGATCCAGACGAGCTCTACCTGCTCAAGCCAATGAACTGTCCTCACCACTGTGAGATCTATAAGACCAGCCCACGTTCTTACCGCGATCTGCCTTTGCGTCTCGCTGAGTTCGGTACCGTATATCGCTACGAGCAGACCGGCGAGCTCCACGGCTTGACCCGTGTTCGTTGCTTCACTCAGGATGATGCACACCTCTTCTGCCGTCCAGATCAGGTGAAAGAAGAGTTCCTTAAGATCATCGACATCATCATGATCATCTTCAAGGCACTTGACTTCAAGCAGTTTGAGGCTCAGATCTCATTGCGTGATCAGGTGAACCGTGAGAAGTATATCGGTTCGGAAGAGAACTGGGAGAAGGCTGAGCAGGCTATCATCGACGCTTGCCAGGAGAAGGGTCTTCCTGCTCACATCGAGTATGGTGAGGCTGCATTCTATGGCCCTAAGCTCGACTTCATGGTGAAGGATGCTATCGGTCGTCGTTGGCAGCTGGGTACCATCCAGGTGGATTACAACTTGCCAGAGCGCTTCCAGCTCGAGTTTACCGGTGCTGACAACCAGAAGCATCGTCCAGTAATGATCCACCGTGCACCATTCGGTTCAATGGAGCGTTTCGTGGCTGTATTGCTCGAGAACACAGCCGGTAAGCTCCCACTCTGGCTGGCTCCTGACCAGGTGGCTATCATGCCTATCTCTGAGAAGTTCAACGACTATGCATATCAGGTTAAGGAGGCTCTTGAGAAGCAGGAGATCCGCGCCTACGTGGATGACCGCAACGAGAAGATCGGCCGCAAGATCCGCGACAACGAGATGAAGAAGGTGCCTTACATGCTCATCGTGGGTGAGAAGGAGATGGCTGAGGGCAAGGTCAGCATTCGCAAGCAGGGTGCCGGCGACGGCGGTCAGCTCACCATCGAGGAGTTCGCTGCACAGATCGTTGGCGAGGTGAATGCTCAGATTGAGAATTCAAGCCACTAATTCTGAAATGGGAAGGATTTTGAGCATCGACTTCGGTCGCAAGCGCACAGGCTTGGCCGCCACTGATCCCCTTCAGCTCATTGCCAACGGCATCGGTACGGTGCCCACGCATGAGTTGGAGAAGTTCCTGATGGACTACATTCCGCGCGAAGGTGTGGAGCGGGTCGTGATGGGACTGCCTCGCCAGATGAATGGCGAGATGAGCGAGTCGTGGCGATACATCGAGCCATTCCTGAACCGTCTGCACAAGTTGATGCCCGACCTTCCCATCGAACTCGTGGATGAGCGCTTCACTTCGGTATTGGCTCATCAGGCCATATTGCAGAGCGGTGTTGGCAAGCAGCGCAGACGTGAGGACAAAGGCATGGTCGATACCATTGCCGCCACCATCATCCTGCAGGGATACATGGAGAACCGCTCCATGCCAGGCTTCCGCCCGGTGAGGTTTCCGATTTCGAAGGAGTAGAAAAGGTAATGTCCCTTTCACTTCCCTTTCACTCCCCTTTCACTTCCCTTTCACTTCCCTTTCACTTCCCTTTCACTCCCCTTTCACTCCCCTTTCACTCCCCTTTAAACCCTTAAAACCCTTTTAAAGCAACAATGATTTTACCAATATACCTTTACGGCCAGCCCGTGCTCCGCAAGGAGGCTGAGGATGTGGCTGAAGACTATCCGGAACTTCCCAAGTTGGCCGAGAATATGTTCCTGACCATGGAGAAAGCCAATGGCGTTGGTCTGGCTGCTCCACAGGTGGGCCTGGCTCTGCGTATGTTCGTAGTGGATGGCAACGGCCTGGCTGAGGACTATCCAGAGTGCCTGGGCGTGCGTCGCTGCATGATCAATCCAGAGATCGTGGAGGAGAGTGAAGAGACCAATGTCAAGGACGAGGGTTGCCTCTCGATCCCTGGCATCTACGAGTCGGTGAAGCGCCCGAACTGGATCGTGATCAACTATTTGGACGAGAACCTGGTGGAACACGAGGAACGTCTGGAAGGCTTCGCAGCTCGCATGGTGCTCCATGAGTATGACCACCTGGACGGCAAGATGTTTGTGGATCGTATCTCGCCCCTGCGCAAGCAGTTCATCAAGAGCAAGCTGCAGTCCATCATGAAGGGCAAGACTCAGCCGGAGTATAAGTTCCGCGCAAACAAGTGATTCCTATGGAGAATTACAAATTACTTCCGCAAGCGGATAATTTCAGATTACAAATTACGGGCTTTGCGTCGGTAGGGAGTAATCAGAAATCTGTAATCTGTAATTTGTAATCTGCAATTTGTAATCACAAATCCGTAATCTGTAATTTGTAATCACAAATCCGTAATCTGTAATCTGTAATTTGTAATCTGTTATAAACATTATGGCAAAAGTAACAAAACCCGCAGCAGCAGCGCCAGTCAGTGACAAGATGAAAGCCCTGCAGATGGCCATGGAGAAGATCGACAAGGCTTTCGGCAAGGGCAGCATCATGCGTATGGGTGATGAGAAGGTCGATGAGGTGGAGGTGATCCCTACCGGTTCGATCGGCTTGAATGCAGCCTTGGGCGTAGGCGGTTTCCCTAAGGGCCGTATCATCGAGATTTATGGCCCAGAGTCATCGGGTAAGACCACCCTGGCTATCCATGCCATTGCTGAGGCACAGAAGGCCGGCGGCATCGCTGCTTTCATCGATGCTGAGCATGCTTTCGACCGTTTCTATGCTGAGAAGTTGGGCGTGGATACCGACAACCTCTATATCTCGCAGCCAGACAATGGCGAGCAGGCTCTCGAGATCGCTGAGAACCTGATCCGTTCGGCTGCGATCGACATCATCGTCATCGACTCCGTGGCTGCCTTGACTCCTAAGGCTGAGATCGAGGGCGAGATGGGCGAGAACAAGGTGGGCCTGCAGGCTCGACTGATGAGCCAGGCTCTGCGCAAGCTCACTTCGGTCATCAACCAGACCAAGACCGTCTGCATCTTCATCAACCAGTTGCGCGAGAAGATCGGCGTGATGTTCGGTAACCCTGAGACCACCACGGGCGGTAATGCCCTGAAGTTCTATGCTTCGGTACGTATCGACATCCGTCGCGTCACAAGCATCAAGGCTGGCGATGAGGTAATCGGCAACGAGGTGCGCTGCAAGGTTGTGAAGAACAAGGTGGCTCCTCCTTTCCGCAAGGCAGAGTTCGACATCATGTTTGGCGAAGGCATCAGCCGTGCCGGCGAGATCTTCAACCTGGGCATGCAGTTTGATATCATCAAGAAGTCTGGCGCATTCTATAGCTATAATGGCACTCGTATTGCTCAGGGCAAGGATGCTACCAAGCAGATGCTCAAGGATAATCCCGAACTGGCTGACGAGATCGAAGCACAGATCAAGGCAAGGCTCAAGGGCGGCGAAGCCCTGCCTGAGGAGCCAGAGGAGGCCGATGCTTCTGAGGAGAACGACGAGATCCTGGATTGATCTCTGATAATCGCAAATGCAATTGCAATTGAGAAAACGCAGAGGGGCATTTTTCTGCACATTTTGCTCCTCTGCGTTTTCTCAATTTCTTGGGCAGTCGTCCGTCACCCTGCCTATCTGCCACACTGTGTCTCCTCTACACTCTCCCACCTCAACGTTATTAGGAATCTCCACCTTGCACAGCACGTCGCTGTGACGCGGTGCGTTGGTGGGGAGGGTCATGGATTGGGCAGAAAGGGGTATTTCTGCGATTAGCAATCCTAATATGATTAATAAAACTATTTTTTTTCATATTTTTTTGCAAATAAAAGGTCTATTATTTAAGATGGTCATATTTTCCAAAGTAGTCCAAGATAAGAACCGTCACTACGGCAAGAAATATATTCAAAAATATCATAAAGAAGTGTAATGCAAAAACAGAAAACTTCTTATTGTATTTTGATGATCTGAACCGCTTAAGTATTTGTTCTTTACGTTCCTTATTGTACCGCAATCTTGTGACAATATAAAATAAACAGCCAAAAACTAATAATTCACTCGGGTTATTTTGACATCTAAAGCAAATAGAAGAGGCCCCCAAATAGGGATAGTTATCGTCAAAACTAACATACTCGTAAATATTACACTCGAGAACATAGGGTCGGAGTCATTTTCCGATTTCTGGAAGTATGTGTAATATCTGTAGAAGAAATAATCAAGTATCTTCATATTCTTTACCATAATATCGTTTAAGCGACTCTTTATCGTATTTCCAGAATACCTATAATAAATGAAATCAGCACCCAAATAAGCACAAGATATTATGCAAACTATTGAACATAAAGAGGCACCTGTTACAACATAATCAACGGCATTTCCTAAGCCGATTTTTCCAGTCTTGATGATACTTTTTGTCTATTATCAATGGCGCAAAGATACTATTTCCGGTTGAATTTACCAAAAAAAATGCACGAAAACGGTCGCAGAGTATATGATTTTAGTATATTAGCGACCCGTTTCGTGCATATTTTACATCTTTTTTCCTGAACAATAATCGGTAATACTGGCTAAAGCTCCGAGTTTATGTCAAGTATGCGAGACCGGTTCTTTACAACATCCTTCGGTTCCTCTGCGTTCTTCTGACGTGCGAAGCATCTGCTCATGTTGCATTGTTCCCGCTACTTCAGCTCGACTTTTTTCGTTGTCCCGAATCTGCGTAATGCCTCTGTGAATCCACAAAAGCTCGTCCCCACCCTGTTTTGTGCTACCCAGGTACCAGGATAGGACAAAACACACCCGCGGCAAGGAATCTTGCAGACGCAGGGATGCCAACGCGTACGCGTTCGCATCCCTGCACATCTGCAAAAGCTCGTCCCCACCCTGTTTTGTGCTACCCAGGTACTAGGATAGGACAAAACACATCCGCGACAAGGAATCTTGCGAACACAGGGATATCAACGCGTACGCGTTGGCATCCCTGCACATCCCTATATCGGTTGATTGAGAGTCTTGTGATGCCTTACTTGATGACCATCTTGCGCGATGTGCCATTCTGCTTCACGATGTAGATGCCCTTGCTGAGGCCAACGGTGGTGTCAGCGATCTTCTTGCCACAGAGGTTGAAGACCTCGCACTTGTTCTTGTCGGACTTCACACCCTTGATGCTGCTGCCGTTGGTGTCGAAAATGATGGTGATGGTGGTGGCATCCTCATCGTCGAAATAATCGGCTGCGGTGAGGGTGATGCTGCCGGTGTAGTTGAATGGGGCAGGGAATATGCCGCTGATGTGGCACTGTGGGTCAATCTCGCCTTCGCTTTCTATTTCAACAGCAGCCGAGACAATGGTGCCGTCGGCACGCCAAGGGATACAGTTGCCACCAGGACATACCTGAATCGATTCGTAGTTGCTAATGCCGGTAGCGGAAAAGATGGCATTGCCCTTACCTTCGTTGTTGTTTCTGACAGTGATGCCGGAGTTCATTTCGACAAGAGCCAGGCCGCCCAGATCTTCTGCCGTGAATTCGGTGATGATAACAGTGCTGCCGTTAGGAACAAGCTCGCCATTGCGATAGAACGAGAAGCTAGTGTCCTCCTCCTGTGCCATCAAGGTGGTAGCACCGAGCAGAGCAACCATTATAGTAGTAAAAAATTTCTTCATAGGCTTTTTTCTGTTGTTAATATTGGGGCAAAGATACACTTTTTTCTTGTCAAATGCAAATTTTTCGACATTATTTCTTCAATAATGCACAATAATTCTGCATTTTTACGTTTGTTGTTGCCTCAATATTCCTATTCTTTGCTCTTTTCTAGAGCATGAGCTGCGATTAACTCTTGTGATTTACTTTTCTTTCTTCCTCTTTCTTGCTCGATAACATGCCACATGCTGCATAGATGTCCTCACCGCGCGATGCGCGTATTGTAGCAGTAAGTCCGTGCTCGTTGAGGATGTCGCGGAAGCGTTCCATCTGCTTGAGGTCGGATGTCTGCAGGTCAACACCTGGGATGGCATGGAAGCGGATCAGGTTGACTTTGCAAGGCAATCCCTTGAGCAGGGAAAGCAGGGCATGGGCGTGACGGGCATCGTCGTTGAGTCCACGGAAAACGATGTACTCGAAGGTGAGGTCGCGCTGGTGGGTCCAGTCGTAGGTGCGCAGCAGTTCGAGCACCGAGGCGATGGGGTAGGCCTTCTGCACTGGCATCAGGTGAAGTCGTTCCTCCTCGAAAGGGGAGTGGATGGAGACGGCCAGGTTGCAGAGGCTCTCGTTGAGGAAGTCGGGCAGGTGCTTCATCTGTCCGATGGTGGAGACGGTGACACGTTTGGGGCTCCATGCCATGCCCCATGGTGCGGTGATGATCTCAAGCGCCTTGCGCAGTTCCTCCCAGTTGTCGAGCGGTTCGCCCATGCCCATGAAGACGAGGTTGGTGAGCGTGCGACTCTCGGGGATGGCGAAGATCTGGTTCATGATCTGATGGGCGGTGAGCTGACCGTTGAAGCCCTGTTTGCCAGTCATGCAGAAGTAACAGTTCATCTTGCATCCGATCTGTGATGAGACGCAGAGCGTGGCACGTTCGCGTTCGGGCAGATACACCGTCTCGATGTGTTTGCCTGCAGGAGTGGCAAAGAGATAGCGTATGGTGCCGTCCTTTGAGAATGCAGCATCGGCAGGGTCCTCATAACCGATGGCATAGCCTGCCTCGGTAAGCTTGGCACGGTTCGAAAGCGAAAGATTCGTCATCTCGTCAATCGAGCGTACACGCTTTTCGTAGATCCACTGTGCAATCTGCTTGGCCGTAAAACGAGGCATGCCGAGGCTTTCGGCCACGGCATGCAATTCGTTTAATGTCTTACCCAAAAGGTATTCCATAGGTGTTTAATAGAAGTTGATGCGGTTGTCCTCGATCTCAGCATTGTTCTCAAGCACCAGAAGTGGAGCCTGTGCGATCTGAGCATATTCGCGTGAACGGGCGACAGCCTGAAGGCGTGCTGCCTCATCATACTCAAGACCCTTTTCATTCTTGCTGATAACCTGAAGGGCTACCACTGAGTTCTTACCGGCTACGGTGACTACCTCACCTTCGTTTGCCTTGAGGGCAGCCTCGAAGATCTGTGGCTCAGCGCCAAGACCAACTACGCTGTTGAGGTTGAAGTTCACAAACTGTGCGGTATCAATGCGCGCATCGAATGCGGAAGCATAGCCCTTCAAGGTCTTGTCCTCGACGCTATTGAACTTACCTGCCAGGTATTCAACCTTCTTGAGAGGAGCAACGTTCATCTGCGAAATCTGCTTGTAGAAGGTTGAGTCGTTAAGGCTCATGTAGCCCTCCTCCAGGTCGCCAGTGATGGCAACTACGAGCAGGTGATCGCCTGAGGTCTCGAAGATCTCGCTGATGTCATTCTTCTCGCCGGTGAATGCAAAACGAACAGCCTGACGGGCATCCTGCACGCCGCTGATGTTGTATGCGGTAGAGTAAACGGTAGTTGGAACGAAGGTGTAACCGGCACTGCGTGCACTGTCGCGGATGGCAGCAATGGTCTTGTTCTCGTTGAGGAAGCGGTTGAGCTTACCATACTCCTCGCCGCGAGTGCGGGTAGAGGTGATCACGTCGGTAGCATAGACGGCAACCTTGGCGAGCTCAACAGGAGCAGACTTGCCGGTAACCTTGCATACGATGTTGGCACCATTGACCTCCTTCTGGAAAGTCTGGTTCTTAGCAGCGCTGCGGATCTCGTTGCGGATCTCGTCGCCGAATGCCTGCAAAGCCTGCGCATCAACCATCCAGCCTACATACTTCTGCTGTGCGCTGTAAGAGGCAAGTGCCTCGTTGGCATCAGATGCCTTGCTCAATACCTGATAGATGCTGTCGGCCTCCTCCTTGGTTGGCAGGAACACGATAGCAATCTCGGTAGAATCTGGAGCAACGGTCTTGTCCATGATGCGAGCCATTGTGTAAGCGTTGCCAACACGATGTGGCTCCAATACAGCACCTACGCCATTCTCCTTGACAAAGGTGATAAGCTCGTCGTCCAGATTCTGAACGCGAACGAATGCATCAAGATAAGGAACAGAAGAGTTGCCGTTTACAAGCTCTGCTACCTCGTCGGTGGTTGAGAACTCTTCAACCAATGACTTGATGTCGGCCTCTGCCTCTGCGAAGTCGAGCTCGCTTGGGAAGAGTGCTACATTGATATAACCTATGTTGCGACGGTCAGCCGACAGCTTGTAGTTGCGCTTGGCGCTCTCATAATACTTCTGCACATCATTCTTGCTGATGGTGATGAGGGAGTCGGCAACGGTGGATGCTGCTTGACGAACGTATGCGAAAGAACACTGTACGTTGTCACCAGCAAAGTTGTCCTGAGCTTCAAGCTTGTTAGGCTTGACGGCTGCATTGACAAGGGCAATGTACTTGTCGGCAAGACGATGAAGGTTCACCTGGTCCTCAATCTCCATCCAGTTGTTGTACGAAAAGAAAGGATTCTGCTGCTGAGCCTGATCAAAAGCATCATTGGTGATGAGGGTAACGAAATACTCGACAATCTGTGGTGCCTGCTGACCAAACATCTGCTGAAGGATTGGAGAGACGTTCTGACCCTGGATAAGCTCGTTGGTCTCATCCTTGGTAACGGCAAAACCGAGTTTCTGAACCTTCTCCTCAAGGAGCATTTTGGTTACCATCTCGTTATAAACCTGCTGGGTGAGCTGCTGAGAAGCATTATTGTCAAGCTCCTGGCCCTGCATGGCTTTGTAAAAATCTTGCTTGCGCTGACGGGTTGTCTCAAACTGCTCGTAAGTGACTTTTTCACCGTTAATAACCACTACTTTGTCTCGGTGGCTCTGCATGATGGAGCTAGAGCTGGTGAGCAGGTCACCGATGATAAAGGCGGCCATAGCCAAACCAACAATAACCAAAAGGGCTACCTGGTGGTTGCGGATGCGTTGTAATGTTGCCATTGTTTTCTTAAATGTATTTTTTTATTTATTATTATTTTTCAATCTTTGATAAGCATTCTTAGCCAAAATCGACCGCGAATATACATATTATATTTTGAAATATGAAGAAAAACGCGGAAAAGTTTTCAAAAATATGCTAAATTTCCTTCATATAGCATAAAAATCACTCTTCGCTTTGCAAATTTGAGAGTTTGATCAACTCAATTTTGGTTGCGCTGGATTTCAGTACAACCATGCGGATGTGTTCTTCGTCCAGATTTATCTCTTCGCCTTCTTTGGGAAAAGTCTGGAGCTGGTGCAATACCAATCCGGCAAGCGTCAGATATTCTTCGCTCTCTGGCAGATTCAGGTCGAGTTCTTCGTTGAGCTTGCTGATCTCCAGTCGTCCGCTGAGTTCCCATTCGTGGTCTCCGACCTTGCGCTGGATGAGCTGCAGGTGGTCGTGTTCGTCCTCGATGTCGCCGATGATTTCCTCAAAGAGGTCTTCCATCGTGATGACGCCGGCAGTGCCGCCAAACTCATCGATCACGGCTGCGATGGACTTCTTCTGTTCCATCAGCATGCGCAGCACTTTGGGTGCCGCCATCGTCTCGGGAACAAATGGGATTGGGATGATCTTCTGCTGCCACTGACGTGGACGTTTGAACATCTCGCTCGAATGGATGTAGCCGATCAGGTTGTCGATGTCTTCCTTATAGACAGGTATCTTCGAGTACCCGGTTTCGACAAAGAGCTTGTTGAGCTGGGTGAATGGCGTGTCGATGCTGACTACGGTGAGCTCTGAGCGCGGAATCATGCAGTCGCGCACCTTCACGTTGTTGAAGTCGAGGGCGTTCTTGAACAGCTGCAATTCCTGCAGGTTATCATCCTCATTGTCGCTGGAGCCGTTGTCGTCGCTGTCATTGTCGTTCTCGCTGTTCTCGATGCCTTTTTGTACAAAGAAGTCCAGATCGACACGCGTCAATGCGCCCTGCTTCTCCTTGATGATGGGCATGCCGCACAGGCGCAGAATGCCATGGCTCAGCATGGTGCTGAATGTCGAAATGGGCCACAGCAGCCAGTAGATGCCCCACAGTGGGATTGCAAATCCGCGCATCATCATGTTGGGATTGAGCTTGAAAAGCGTCTTGGGCAGGTATTCGGCAGTAAAAAGGATGATGATGGTCGAGCAGATGGTCTGCATCAGCACAACGGCAAAGTCGTTGGTGATGAACTGCTGGAACAAGGGCTCGAGCAATTCGGCCATCAGCAGGCCATAGACGATGAGCGCAATGTTGTTGCCCACCAGCATGGTGCTGATGAAGCGCTCGGAATGGCTGTAGAAGTATTGCAGGATCCTGGCTGTCCATCCGCCCTCTTGCTTGTCGAGCTCCAGGCGCATACGGTTGGCCGATATGAAGGCCATCTCCATGCCTGAGAAGAAGGCGCTCCATAGCAGCGTCAGCAATATATATAATAATAATGTATAGTCCATCGACGTCAATTGTTCCACATTTTTCTTATTCCTCCTTTGTCTTCGATGCAGAGCGTTCTTCGCTCTTCATTTCGAAGATGCCTGTGGTCTGGCGGATTTCATATTCTGTAAAAGAGTCGTTGCTCTTGAACCCGTAGCCCTCGATGACATCCTGATTGCGTTCGATATGGATGAAAGAGTCGCTATATACCTGTTTGTTCCGTAAGTCCCAGTACAGGTCTTGAGTGAAGAAGCGTTCGCCCTTGATGTTCGAGATGTTGACATTCTTGATCAGATGCCAAAGCTTCTTGGTCTCATAGTTGTAGGCGGTGTCTGACTGGATGTGCGCAACGGACTTCTTGTCGTCGTTCAGCTGGTCCAGTTGGATGCCTTCGGGGAAGTACCAGTACCGGTTGCTGGGGTCAAGGTTGTAACGATACCAGATCGGAGCAGTGGTGAGGTAGCGTATCGTGCCCGAGTCTGATACCAGCATCGAAACGTCACGGGTAGTCATCTCCGGTATTTGCGACAAATCGATTGCCTCGCTGTTGTCGTTTTTCGCCTCTTCGTGACATCCTGCAAAAATGCAAAGGCAGATGAAGATGGCAATTGTTGATAGTATTTTATGCATTTATTTGCTATTTTGGGTTCAAAACCTGCGTCAAAACAGCAATTTTTGCGTTTTTTTTACTTTTTTTTGCTGTTTGCGGTGCAAAGATACGTATTTTTTCTTATCTTTGCACACGAAAAGGTGAAAAATCTTTTCGCGTGCCTTATAAAAGTGGGAACAACGCAAACTTTGTATATCAATGAAGCAATATTTGGACCTGATTGAGCGTGTACTTAATGAAGGAAGCCGCAAGGAAGATCGTACCGGAACGGGTACGGTCAGTATTTTCGGTCATCAGATGCGCTTTGATATGAGCCAGGGCTTCCCGTTGCTTACGACCAAGAAGATGTTCACGCGTGGCATCATTGAGGAGTTGCTTTGGTTCATCAGCGGTGATACCAACAAGCATACGCTTCAGGCCAAGAATGTTCACATCTGGGATCAATGGGGTGATGATGTCACCGGTGAGCTCGGTCCGATCTATGGTCATCAGTGGCGTGCTTGGCAAGACTATGAAGGCGGCTCTATCGATCAGCTTATGCAGGCGGTGGAGACAATCAAGCATAATCCGGACTCTCGTCGCATTATCGTGTCTTCATGGAATGTGGCGCAGATTGACCAGATGGGACTGCCCCCTTGCCACTGCTTCTTCCAGTTCTATGTTTCCGATGGCAAGCTCTCCTTGCAGCTCTATCAGCGTTCGGCTGATATCTTCTTGGGAGTGCCGTTCAATATCGCCTCTTATGCCTTGCTCCTCTTGATGACTGCCCAGGTCACAGGATTGCAGCCTGGCACCTTTGTGCACACTTTGGGTGATGCACATATCTATCTTAATCATCTTGAGCAGGTGCGCATGCAGCTCGAGCGCGAACCATACGCCTTGCCTCAAATGCTCCTCAATCCAGAGGTCCGCGATCTGCGCGACTTCACGATCTCAGATTTTACCTTAAAAGATTATCAATGCCATCCGGCCATTAAAGGAGAAGTTTCAGTATGACACAGTCTGAACAGAATCAGGTGCCCACCCTATTGAAGGTGGGCATGTACAGCATTGAGTTGATTATTCTCAATGTCGTTTTCTATCTTATTTACTCAACCAAACTCTCTGGCAGTGCCGAGGGCTTGTACTCTTCGGCTTATGGCTATATGGCCATGTCACTTTCTATGGCATACTGTGTGGGTGTCGCGGTTCGTCCAATGGCTTTTTTCCTTCGCAGTGACCGTAAGGGTACGATCATTGGCAATGTAGCCGTTGCTGTCAGCATCATGGCGGCTGCTTTCCTGCTCTTTGTGGCTGCTATCAAGCGTTCCAACGATTTCATGTCCTGGCGCATCATTTTGATGTTCCTTTCGTTGTTCGTCTTGCTCGTAGTCTGGCGTTATATCTGCCGTTCTACCATCTATTACCTGCGTAGTAATGGCCGCAATGCGCGTCGCATCATCTTTGTTGGGTACAACGATACGTTGCTTGAGTTGAACAACGAATTCCGTAATTCATTCTATGGATACAAGGTTCTGGGTTGGTTCTGTGACGAGGAGCCTGCTGAGGCACCTGAGGGCTTTACTCATTTGGGTAAGGTGGCTGACATCGAACGGTATCTTGAGCAGCATCCTGAGGTACATCAGCTCTATTGCAGCCTTCCCTCTATTCGTGCTACCGAGATTCGTGCCATCGTTCGTGCATGCGATCATCACTGTGTCCGTTTCTTCTCTGTGCCTCAGGTTCGCAATTATCTGAAGCGTCAGATGCAGATGGAGATTGTCGGTGCTGTGCCGGTTCTTTATATGCATGAGGATCCGCTTTCTTCGCTTTCTAATCGTATGCTCAAGCGTACGTTCGACATCGTGGTGTCTGGTCTCTTCCTCATTCCTTTCTGGGTTCTAATCTATCCGGTCATTGCCATTCTGACCAAGATCCTCCAGCCAGGTCCAGTCTTCTTCAAGCAGAAGCGCAATGGCCTGAATGGCGAGGAGTTCCTTTGCTACAAGTTCCGTTCGATGAAGGTCAATGCCGATGCTGACCGCCTGCAGGCTACGAAGGACGATCCTCGCAAGACGCCATTCGGCAACTTCCTCCGCAAGTCTTCGATCGACGAGCTCCCTCAGTTTATCAATGTCTTCAAGGGTGATATGTCTATTGTCGGCCCACGTCCTCACATGGTGGCTCACACCGAGGAGTATTCTGCACTCATCGACAAGTACATGGTGCGTCACTGGGTAAAGCCTGGCATCACCGGATGGGCTCAGGTGCGTGGCGCCCGTGGCGAGACCAAGGAGCTCTGGCAGATGGAGGATCGTATCAGGAAGGATATCTGGTACATCGAGAACTGGACGCTTTTCCTCGACATCAAGATTATGTTCCTCACCATTCGGAACGCTATTGGGGGTGACAAGCAGGCTTATTGATTTGACTAGTTCCTCCAAGTTAAATTCCTTTCCTAAGGTTTTCTAAGCAATAAACAATTAGACTGTTTCCTAAGGTTTTCCCGAAGCAAATACAAATAATTAGCACCGCTGCATTACGTATCATGCAGCGGTGCTAATTATTTTTTTTGAGCTTTTTTAGAAGAAGATCAACTGTACGATGATGTAAACTGGCAAGCAGATGATCAGGGAGAACTTGATCATGTAACCAAAGAACGATGGCATCTTGATGCCCGACTGCTCAGCGATCGATTTCACCATGAAGTTAGGACCATTGCCGATGTAGGTGAGGGCGCCGAAGAATACTGCACCCATTGAGATGGCCTTGAGCAGGATCTCCGAAATGCCGGCTACGGCAGTGCCCTCGATAGGCAGGGTAGAGGCGGTAGCATGGAATACCATGGCGGTAGGAGCATTGTCGAGGAATGCAGAAAGGATACCAGTGCAGTAAACGAACTCCCAAGGTGCCGATACAGGCAGTGGGTTCTGCTTCAGGAACATCAGGGCTGGAGTCATGGTAGCGAAGATGCCTACAAATACGCAAGCCACCTCGAGGATTGGAGTCCAAGAGTAGTTGTTTTCGATGCGGGTCTGCTTCTTGGTGGTTACCATTGAGCCGATGATGATCAGGATGAATACCCATTCACGCAGCAGCTTGAGGTAGAATGGAGCATCGTGATCAGCCATGGCTGGGATGTACTTGCCATTGATGAACATGGTGCTGGCAATCACGCAGAGCAGCCAGAAGATGTTGATCAGGCCGCCAAACGAGATGGCTGTGGTCTGGGTGTTGTCTGCCTCGATGTTCTCCAGTGGCTCGCGCTTGTAGTAGTACGAATCCATCAGATAGTAGATTCCGAGCAGCAGGATGCCGGTCACTGCCCACTGTGGGGTGAGCGAGAAGAACCAGGTGAAGTCAGCGCCCTTCTGGAACAGCAGGAACAACGGTGGGTCACCCAGTGGTGTCAACAGACCGCCGCAGTTGGCTACGATGGCGATGAAGAAGAGGATGGTGTGCGCCTTGTACTTGCGCTCAGAGATGGTCTGGATGAGCAGACGGATCAGGAGCATGGCAGCACCCGTAGTACCCATGAACGAGGCCAGCAGCCAGCCGATGGCCAGGATGATGGTGTTGGTGAGTGGCTTGGCCTGCAGGTCACCCTTGATGCGGATACCGCCGGTGGTGACGAAGAGGGCCATCAGGAGCAGGATGAATGGCACGTAGTCATAGATCATCTGGTGCTCCAACTCATGGCCCATGCCGTTGACGATGAGCCAGATGCCTACAGGTACGCCCAGAATGAGCGACACGTAGAGCTTGTGCAGGTTATGCTCCCACCACTCTTCGGCCTTGGTCAATGGCAGCACTGCGATGCAGAGCAGCATGGCCACGAATGGGGCAAGCATCCATGCGGGAATGAGATGTTCTTCCATTTGTTTTGGTTGTTATTTGTTGTTTTTGTTCTTATGTACTTGTTGTTGCTTGTGGTTGTTAATCAAGCTTTGGACGTTACTTCGCATGCCTTTCCCAGAATACCCCATCCTCATAGCCCTGTATTCGTGGGTCCTGCAAGGCATGTTCCAGTCTTTTCAACGCCCAGCACGCATACTCGGGGTTGAGCTCGATGCCGCAGTAGTGCCTGCCCAGCTTCTGAGCCACGACAGCTGTGGTGCCGCTACCGACAAAGGGATCGATGACCAGGCCGTCGGTAGGGCAGGAGGCCAGGATCAACTTGGCGATAAGCTTCTCGGGCTTCTGCGTGGGGTGATCGGTATTCTCGGGCATCGACCAGAAGGGTACCACCAGATCGTCCATCGCATTCTCGGCCGGACAGTCGTTCCAGTAGTTGGGCGGACAGGTCTTGCGATATTTCTGTCCCTCTTCGGTTTGCTGCCAGTCTTTGGGCTGGCCGTCCTGCTTGTAGGGGGCGATCACGCGGCGACGCAGCTTCACGGCCTCCACATCGAAGTAATAGTCCTTAGGATCGCGCACGCCATACCAGATGTCCTCCATCGCATTCTTCCAGTTGCGCTGTGCACCGCGTCCTTTCTCGCGTTGCCAGGTGATGCGGTTCATGATGGTGATGCCGCACTCCTCCAAGATGCGCTGTACGCTGCCTGACGAACGCCAGTCGGCACAGACATACACCGAGCCGTTGGGCTTCAATAGTCGCAACGTGTCGGGCAGCCAACTGCGCAGATACTCCTCGTACTGATCACTCTGCTGCTGCTTGAACTTGCTCCAGCCAAAGGAGATCGAGTGGTTGTAGGGCGGGTCAATGACCAGCAGGTCCGCGCAGCCTTCGGGCATCATTGGCAATGCCTTGAGCACATCCTGGCAGATGATCCGGTCTCTGATCACTTCCGTCTCGGCCTCTTCCTTCAGATACATCAGTCGTGCCGACAACTCATGCCGCTCAGCATCGCTGAGTGTCAAGGTGTGGTTGCGTTGTGCACGGTGACGAATCATATCATTTTGTTGTCAGTCCAGTTTCAGCACAGCCAGGAACGCCGTCTGAGGCACCTCTACCTTGCCGATCTGCTTCATGCGCTTCTTACCTCGCTTCTGAGCCTCGAGCAACTTGCGCTTACGGCTCACGTCACCACCATAACACTTGGCAGTCACATCCTTGCGCACCTGCTTGATGGTCTCGCGGGCAATGATCTTGGCGCCGATGGCAGCCTGCACGGCCACATCGAACTGCTGGCGTGGGATCAGCTCCTTCAGCTTCTCGCACATACGGCGGCCGAAGCGCTCGGCATTATCCACGTGGGTGAGGGTAGAGAGGGCATCCACCTGTTCGCCGTTGAGCAGGATGTCCAGCTTGATCAGCTTCGACGGGCGGAAGTCGTGGATATAGTAGTCGAACGAAGCATAGCCCTTCGAGATCGACTTGAGCTTGTCGTAGAAGTCAATCACGATCTCGCCCAGTGGCAGGTCGAAGTAGATCTCCACGCGGTTGCCCGAGATGTACTTCTGCTCCACCAGCACGCCACGCTTGTCGAGGCACAGCTTCATGATGCCGCCGATGTAGTCGGTCTGCGTGATGATCGTGGCACGGATGTAGGGCTCCTCGATGTGCTCGATGGTCATGATGTCAGGCATGCCCGATGGATTGTGGATCTCGCTCTCCACGCCATGTTTGTCAAAGATCTTGTACGATACGTTGGGCACCGTGGTGATCACATCCATGTTGAACTCGCGGCCCAGTCGCTCCTGGATGATCTCCATGTGGAGCAGGCCGAGGAAGCCGCAACGGAAGCCGAAGCCCAGTGCCAGCGATGACTCTGGAGTGAAGCTCAGCGAGGCATCGTTGAGCTGCAGCTTTTCGAGCGAGGCGCGCAGGTCCTCATAGTCTTCAGGGTCGATGGGATAGACGCCAGCGAAGACCATAGGTTTGACCTCCTCAAAGCCAGCAATGGCTTTGTCGCATGGACGCGCCTGATGGGTGATGGTGTCGCCCACCTTCACTTCGGTCGAGGTCTTGATGCCTGAGCAGATGTAGCCTACGTCGCCACACTTCACCTCTGGACGGGCCTCCATGTCCATACGAAGAATGCCCACTTCGTCGGCATCGTACTCCGAGCCGGTGTTGACGAACTTTACCTTGTCGCCTTTCTTTATGGTGCCGTTGACGATCTTGAAATAGCCGATGACTCCTTTATAAGAATTGAAGACTGAGTCGAAGATCAAAGCCTGCAGTGGAGCCTCAGGATCGCCCACTGGAGCTGGAACACGCTCTACGATGGCCTCAAGAATCTCTGGAACACCCATGCCGGTCTTACCGCTGGCACGGAGGATCTCTGAACGGTCACAACCCAGGAGCTCGATGATCTCGTCCTCCACCATCTCAGGCATGGCCGAGTCGAGGTCACACTTGTTGATGACAGGAATAATCTCAAGGTTATGGTCGATGGCCATGTAGAGGTTTGAGATAGTCTGCGCCTGGATGCCCTGGGTTCCATCGACGATGAGCAGCGCTCCTTCGCATGCAGCAATGGAGCGGCTTACCTCATAGGAGAAGTCAACGTGACCCGGAGTATCGATGAGGTTGAGGACGTATTTGCCTGCTGGCTGCTGCTTACCTACATGCATGACCTGCTCCTCTTCGTTGAGTTCGCGTGGTGTATAGTTATAGTCCATCTGGATGGCGTGGCTCTTGATGGTGATGCCGCGCTCGCGCTCCAGGTCCATGTTGTCGAGAATCTGCGCCTGCATGTCGCGCTGGGCCACGGTCTGGGTGCACTCCAGCAGACGGTCTGCCAGGGTCGATTTGCCGTGGTCGATGTGGGCGATGATGCAGAAGTTGCGAATATTTTTCATTATGGTTCGTTCGTATTCAAAACAAAAATGCGTACCTTACGCGCGGCAAAGATACACATTTTTTATAAAATATACAAAAGTTTTGGTCAATATTTACTCCCTCTTGGGTCTATTAACCACTCGAATTATATTTTCTGTTTGTGAAGAGAGCAAAAAGAAACCTTCTTTTTTCAAGTTTTTCCTATTATTTGGAGCAATGAAGTTATCCCTCTCGCCTGATCTTCCAGCTTGTGATGGTGTGCTTCTGCGTGGTGAAGCGGATGCCGATCTTTACCTTCGGACGGGGATCGCTCATGTAGGGAGCGGCGTAGTGGTTCTTGTCGATCTGATTGAGCGCAGCGGTGGCTGTGCCGCGCATCTTGAACTCCATGATGTAGATGGCATCGGGCAGCCAGACTACCATATCCACACGCCCTTTGGCCTGTGTCACCTGTGTCTGTAAGTTCAGGCCCATGCCGTTGAAGAGGATATAGAGGTCGCGTTCGTGTAGGGCTTCGAGCTTCGCTTCGTCCTCGAGGATGGCCTTCTGGCCTTCATAGAGATATGGCACACCGGCCAGAAACGATTGCAGTGCCTTGAGGGCTGCATCGGGATCGTTGCGGCGGAAGGCATGATGCATCTGGCTTACCGCAGAGAATCGCAGACTTGTATCAAGAGGCGTAAGCGTCTGCATGAAGTTCTTGAAGAGACCCACACGCACCTCGTCATTGGGAATACCGAGACGATAACCATTAGCTCCTGGCACAAACTCCTTGACAGTGAGATAGCCTGACTGATAGAGCAGCGGAAGTGGCGTCTTCATGTCCTGGATGGCAAGATCGAAGGATGATGATTCTACGAGATCGCCCAGATTCAACTTCATCAGATCTAGCTGGAAGCCCTGCATCTTCTTGAACAAAAACGACGGTGTGGCCGTGCCAAACCAATAGTCACCCAGCTGCTGATCAAAGAATGTCTTCATCATGCTGAACGGGTTGTAAACGCCAACAGGACTTGACGTGAAATGGAAACCGTTGTACTTCCACCTGAGCGTGTCGTACATCGCCTCCTTGCTCATGCCGTTGCTCAATGCCAGATGCTCCACATCATCATCGAGTTGGGTGTGCAGTTCCTCCTCTGTGATGCCACAGAGTGCAGCAAAGGCTGGATTCATCGAGATGTTGATCAGGTTGTTCAGCTCTGAGAAGATGCTGACATGACTGAACTTCGTGATGCCGGTGATGAAGACGAAGCGCAACTGCTCAATGCATGCCTTACAAGTGATAAAGAATTCTCGGAGCAACGATTGCACCTCAGCAAACAACGCATCGTTCTGGTCGATATGCAGCAATGGGGAATCATATTCGTCGATGATGATGACAGCATCGTGGCCTGTTTCTTTCTTCGCTACTTTTACCAGTTGCTGAAAGGTAGTACCTGGAGTAGGTTCAGCGATCACCGGCAAATTATTGTCTTTGGCTGCCCATTCCAATTGGAGGAACAACTCTCGCCTCATCTGCTCAACGGTCTTCTCTTTCAGCACACTGATATCGAAACGGAACACAGCATACCTCGTCCATTCCTGTTCCCGCTCCATGATCTTCAGTCCCTCAAACAGCTCGCGTCGGCCGAGGAAATAGGCTTCGAGCGTGGAGCATAGCAGCGACTTGCCGAACCGTCGGGGACGGCTCAGGAAGACACAAGTGTTACGCGTCATCTGGTAGATAAGGTCTGTCTTATCTACATACACCAGTTTGTTTTTTCGAATCTTTTCGAAGTCAGATTTATCACACGGATACTCCCAGCTCTCGCGATATTTCTTTTCCATAGGGCTTGCGTTTTAGTGCGGCTGCGCCGCAAAGATAGGCCAATTATTTGGAATAACCAAATTTTCGGTGCAAAATCGTGTTATATTTGACGATTTATGAAAGTGTGGACCAGAAATCGTCCAGATGTCGGTTTAAAATAACGACCGACATCAATCATAAGTAGTGATCGATGTCGGTCGTAAGTAGTATTTGTATTTGGAGAAAAATAATTACATTTCTTCTCCTGTTTCAGCGTTGATGAAGGTCAGGGTGCCGTTATCTTTGTATGTCTGCAAGTCTGGATTCACTTCAATCAGCTTATCCATGAACACAGGGAGGCAGGTAACCTTTTTTAGGCATTCTGCGTTAGCAATTAAGAATCCATCATAGTTCCATTTGCTTCCGTAGTTGATTTCCTCAAGGTTGTATGGTGCCCATTGCTGTACCTCTAAATCTTCATCTTCATTAACTTCGAAATTGCTGATGTCAAGGAACTTGAGTGATTCGCAGCCAAACATTCCATCCATGTTGCTCACATGCTTAGTCTCAAAGTTCTTCAGATCCAGAGACTCTAATGAGTTACATCCCATGAACGTCCAGTAGAAGCTCTTAGCTCGTCTGGTGTCGAACATTGAAAGGTCTATAGTCTTAAGGGATTCGCATCCAACGAAGATCTCACTAAAATCTTCACATCCCACGGTTTTGAAGTTCTCTCCAAAGGTAACGGTTTCCAGCTTTGAACAACCTTGGAATGCTGCCTTGATGGTTTGGAGGTAAGGTACTTCGAACGAAGAGAAATCTATGCTCTTAAGGTTATTGGCTCCATAGAACATATAATCCATGTACCTTACATTGGTGCTGCAGAAGTTTGAAAGATCGACAGTTTCCAGACTATTGCACCAACTGAACATCCAGCTCATGTTCTCTAACTTTTCTGTATTGAAAGAGCCTAATTCTACATCCTTAAGGGCGTGGCATTCTGAGAACATATAATCCATTTGTGTCACGTTCCGAGTGTCGAACATAGACAAATCAAGGGATTCCAATGAATTGCAACCTCCAAACATTGCTTGGAACGTTGTCGCATTTGAGGTGTCGAAGTAACTAAGATCTATACTCTTCAGTTTCTTGCAGTTCTCAAATATGGCTGTCAGGTCGGTAGCTTTCTGTGTCGTGATTTTTGGTCCGAATTTGATTTCTTCAAGACTTTCACAACCACTAAAGAGACTAACTATACTTGTTACATCGCTGAAATCACAATTGCTCAGGTCAATGGTCTTTAGTGATGTGCATAATCCAAACGCACCGCCGCATTCTTCCTTGAATGCTAAGCTGCCCAAATTTATATCCTCAAGGGAAGAGCATCCTCCAACCACTCCAGGAATCCTTAATTTCTCTGCTGTAAACACAGTAAGATCTATTGATGTCAAGCTGCTGCAGTTGTGGAATGTCTCAAATAAATCCTCGATATTACCGATGTTGTTGTGGTCGGTAAAGTTAATAGATGTAAGAGATTTGCAACCTGAGAATGTCTCAGGAAGACCTGTTGCATTATTGAAATCAAAATTGGATAGATCAATAGACTTTAGTTTTACACAGTTTTGGAACATACTGTGGAAATCGTAAGTGTCAGATGTGCTGAAACCAGTGAAGTCTATAGATTCAAGACCTTCAAAGCCATAGAACATTTCCATGGCATTCTCATTACAACGAATGATATCTTTGTCAGAGTGAATGGTCATGGTACCAGTTGAGGCATCCCAGACTGCATAGATGTGATCAATAGAGGATGGATCGGCAACATCTACATGCTTGTCACCCTCTACCGGAGTATAGTTACTATTGGGCTTGAAGATGACTTTCTTGATCTCATAGTCTGTGCTTGTGTTGAAATACTGATAGTCATTAGCCAAAGTCTTAAGTTTGGAGCTAAACTCACCACCAGGAATCAGTCGTGTCACTTCACTTCCTTGAGCAGAACCAGCTGCAGGAGCATAGATTTTGCCTGCTTCGTAGTTCTTTGGCTGAAGTTTGTACTTGAACTCAACGTTTTCGTTTCGCAGGATGGCATAGGTGTCCCAACCACTGAGGTCTGCAGGTGGTATTATCAGATAAATAGTGATTGTTTCATCAGAACGGGTAGTGTAGATGTTTTCGAGGTCGATAGTAAATTCATGAGAAAAATCGGTAGGCTCTATTGCAATTGGATTTTGAGTGATGTCGAAAGTCCCTTTTACGGTGAAGAAGCCATCTGACTGGAGCGTTAACGAAGTATAGGTGCCAGGTTTTGGAACAACAAGATCCACTTTTAGCAACGCGCCCATGTGGAGGAAGTTGAAGCCGACGGTTCCATTTGCTGATGGAGTTTCTTTCACAGCTGTCATGTAATCATAGTCACCGATATGGTCATGATTATTTGATCCATGCTGACGCTGTCCTCTATAGTCGGCAGGAATTGCTCTCTTATCCATGTTCATGTCAGGAATGAATGGATAGTAAGCCATGTAGCTATAAGCACCCTTTACTGCCCAGCCACCACCATCGAACTTGGCAGTACTGCTACCAGCACCATTCTCCATAGGGAAACGCACCTGGGTTCCCTCGTCAGGATAGATGCCCACAAGGTCGTCGGCCTGCCATAAGAACTCGGCACCGAGTTGTGAGATGTTGATCTCGGTACGGGTCAACAGATCACCGTCAGGAATGAAATCTGGTGCAGAGATGGTTACTCCTGTAATATTATTAGAAGGAGACTCTGAGATAACTGCCTCATCTGAGCAGGCACTCAGCAAGGTAGCAGTTGCGAGTGCAACGCTACCGAAAATTGTTTGTTTAAGGTTTCTCATATTCATCAAGATTATGTGTTTATGACATTTAAGCCCAAGGCATGCCTGGCACTGTACCCGTGGTGTTGTCATCATCCTCTTCTTCTTCTTCAGGCGAGGTCGGACTTGTTGCAATAATGTCTTTGTCATTAACATAATACACTCTCAATTCTGGAGTTTCATACGTTTTCATTTCCTTTTTCATGATTTTGCTTTTATGAGTTTATCTGATGTTAGTTATTTGTATGCAAAGATAAATTTATTATTTGAGATTTACAACGCTTGAGAATGATAAAATTGTTTAAAACAGATAAAGTCCGTTCTGCTCGGTCGAAACGGACTTGAACGGACTTGATAAATACCCCCAAAAGGTACTTCGCTTAGGTGGTCAACTCATCGTAAAGAATGCCGGTTTTTGACCCTATGGAATAGAGAATGGATTCGTTTGAACCAGGGATGCAGACGTGGTCGAGTACCGCTGGTTGACCAGAGATAAATACTGTACAATGAAAGGTGGTTCCAGGAACGAGGCGTGTGTGCTCGGAGTTGATAACAGAAAAAGTGTCCTGCCCACAATACTTGCAAAGACAGACACGATTAGGAAGCCAAGTAAGACGGATGAGAGCCCCGACAGCCAGGGACTCGCTTAATAAGTGATGCGCCGTGATAAAACCACTGTCATGGATGTCGCCTGATTTTGAGCACTTTTTGAAGTTCTCCCAATTCTGGTATCCTGTGTATGCCGCCAGGATGTCGAGCGTCCGCTGACGTGTTTCGGTAGGATCATTGATATAGCCATAGATGCGCTTGATAGTCGTCTCACCTATGGTCTCTTTGGTCCTGTATTTAATATCATTACAGAGTCGGGAGAAATCACGGCTGGTCAAGACTTTTCTGCCGAAGGATTGTTCAATAGCATCAAAAAGTGCCTGCCGGTATTGTTCTAACTCTGTGTCTTGCATCTGTTCTTTCATGATTCCTTATTTTAGTATGAACAAAGATAAGAATTTTTTGCCAGAAATCCAAATCAGAAGGAATCATTGATCTAAAGAATATACCATGCGAACCATGAGATGACAAGAGTCTGGACGGTATGTCCAAAGTACGGTATCTTCAGTAAATGCTATTCCACTATGTGTGTTATTATGAATGGAAGAGGGTGAAGAAGACCAGTATGTGCCATAGGACGGAGAGGAAGAATTCTGCGCGGGCAGAAATATGCTATGATCTTCAAAGCCTCGTGTTTTGCCCGTTATTCTGTATCCTGGTACTCCGTCCTGCACCGTCCATTGCCATGCACATTTGGTGCGTAACGAATCCAGTTCAGAATCCGTCGGAAGTCTCCAATGCTGTCCCCATATCAGTTTGGTAGCCTCCTCCCAGTTATACAAGTGCCCATGTGGCTCTTCTGCCGTGGCACCGACATTCTCTGTGGCCCAACGCAGATGCTGACAGATGCCTAAGTCCACAGTTGGGTGATTGGGGGGTGTATTATCAAGGACTATGACACGACACGATGCCGACAGACTTGTGCCATCGGTCGATGTGGCTGTTATGAAACACCAGCCAGGACCCACTGGACTTACTAGCCCGAAACTGTCAACGCTGGCAATACTGTAGTCAGAACTATGCCAATATAGTCGGGGGCGGGTTGCATTGGCAGGAAGGGTAGAGGCTGTCAGTCTCTGGCTTTCCCCACCCAGAGTCAGTTTCATGGTCGTACTGTCGATCTGCACTTGCTCCACCTTTTTCTCATTCGGAAGAAACACAGGACGGATCGCTTGACCCTGAAAACGATAATAATAGGTTCGAGTAAGATATTCAGCACTCGCTAATATGCCTATGCTGGCATCGGGGTTGATGCCCAATGTCTTTGACCATAGATATACTCCTGAATTCTGCTTGACGAAACTGAGTTGGCTCCAGGCTCCTGTAAAAGGGAAAAAGATAGAACGGTCTTCGTAGCCTTTGCGAGTACTCCAGACACGATAGCCAGCTACGTCATTGAGCGTGTCTGGTTCCCATCGGCAGAGGGTGATCAGTGAGTCAAGTTCATCGGCAAAGGGCATGCGCCAGCTGCCTCCCCAGTTGACATGTGCTGCATCGTCGCTAGCTTCGAGTACTGTGCGGCCATCAACAGCAACCACAGCCCACTCTTCTTCGTGGTAGCCGTTGTTATTGCGAGCTATGTATTTGTTGGCAGGGTATCCAAAGGGATAATCTTTGGGACCGTAGTGTGGCTCCTTGTTGATTGTCGCTTCTCCCCAAGTAAAATGTACGCCACGCTCTTCTGGTCGTTCTGCTCCAACGTTCATAGTAGCCCAACAGAGTCCTTGACAGATTCCTAAATCGACATAATCATGGCCTGCTGACAGTGCAGAGAAATCTGTTGTATCTGCGTTCTCTTGTAAAACGGGCAGAGTATCGGCAGTAATGCTAGGTCGAGAACAGGAGATCTGGAGTGTGCTGATACAGCATAGCAGTAATATATATATAATGTGTCTGGAAGAGGTGTTCATTGCAGATTTATGTCAGACAAGGGATAGTAATGTGTAAGGAACCAGGCATATTCCGTCAGGCTCCATTGGCTGAAAGATGCATACTTCTTTCGTAGGGCGGAGAGTAGCAATCTTGGTTCGTTGTGGTTTTCAGGACACAGGCTTATACGTTCATTGAATGTAGGAAGCAGTGTCTGCACAATGAAATCTATCTGCTTTCCTTCAATCACGGGAAGCTGCTGATCGGGGAAATATACTGCCAATAATCTGTCACGTAAAGGGATGCTTAATGTGGAATTGTTGTATTGCCACTTGTCAGCATGTGCATCAGTCAGAAATAGGGCAATGTCTCGACATTTCGTTTTGTCGAAACTACCGAAAACCACTTCGGCGTTCATTTGCCGGATGTTTCCCAGCGTAAGCATTTCGTCTCGTAATCTGCGACAGAAGCCTTGATCGTTGTCGAGCGAATAATCATCGCTGGATAGTCGCAATATGCTGTCGGGAGTAAAGGATAGAACAAACTGTTCACGCGCTTCCATGTCCTTGCTGATTTGTTGCGCCAACAATCCATCAGTACGTTCTTTTTCGAATGACTGAAGCGCAAGAATGAATTCATTCCGCTGCTCGTCGGTCCAGTTTATGCTGATGCTGTCTGCGTCGGCTTGGGTGAAACTGGTTCCTGGTACCAGCAACGTCTGGTCATTATTCGTAGAAAGGAGATAGCAAAATTGTATGATGACAAGGAGAAAACCGGCAATGGCTAGCGCATGAACCCATTTGCCGGAGTGTCTGGCTGTATCGTTCAGAGCTTGCACCAGTTCGTCTGCATGGGCAATACGCTGGTCGATGGGCATCATGCATTTGTCTGCAATCTTCTGTAATCTGCCTCGCACACCCCATCTGATTTTACTGGTCTTATGTGTCGTGAGCATCTCTGCCAGTATCTTGCCGAAACTGAAGATGTCTGCTCGCATATCGCTCACAGCATCTTTGCTCAGCATTTCTGGTGCCATGTAGTGCCGTGTGCCGGCAGGCTGCTTTAGTATATGATATGAGTCGGTGTCAGAAAATCCGAAATCGATGAGTTTGACATTCTGACCATTGTTGGTGATCAGAATGTTCTCTGGCTTCAGGTCTCGGTGTACAATCTGGATAGAATGAATATATTGAATGGCATCAGCCAGTTGTCTGGCAATACGGAGAATCTGTTGCGTGTCAAGCCTCTCTTTTTGAAGATACTCTCTGAGAGATTGTCCCTCAATATACTCCATGACGATGCAGTGACCTAATCCTTCCACGTCAGCATCTCCATAGCATTGGGCAATGTGTGGGTGTTGCAGAGAGCTCAGTATGTCATATTCTTTTCGGATAAGCTGCTGATAGAGGGCGATATTACGATAATTCTGTTTCAGGCCTTTCAGTACAAACCATTTGCCATCTTTTGAAGCTATGACAAGCTGACAGAAACCATGGCTGTCAAGTTCCTCACGAATGATGAACTGAGAGTTGGTTTCTGTGATAGAAAGAGATCGGCCTGTGGCTTCGACGAATCCTGAATTTTCTGTTCCCATCAGAGATAAATATCGCTTGGGTATTCCACATCTTCCAGGAATAGCGCCTGTGCCGGTAGCGAATCGCATGCCTGACAGCGGTTCTGACGCTCGATGATCTGGCAGAATTCCTCCACCGTGATCTTGCCCTTGCCCACCTGCAGCATCGTGCCCACGATGGCACGCACCATGTTGCGCAGGAAGCGGTCGGCCTTCACGGTGAACACATAGTTCGGTCCCTCTTTCACCCAATGCGCCTCCATGATCTTGCGAATATTTTTCATCTGTAATTTAATAGGTCTTGAAGTGATGAATGGAAGTAAAAGAGCACGTTTCACAAAGAAAAAAGTGTGTACTCCGTGGGCGCGAAGATACACACTTTTTTTGAATTGGACAAAATTATCGTTTGAATTCTGCTATGCAGCAGTTGAAATAGTGGTCATTTGTGTCCGTTTGTCCGCTCTACTTTATGATGCAGGCGTATGAATTCGACGAGCGACATTTGCTGACCCTGTGAAATGCGGCGATCAAAGAAGAATCCAATGAAACTCGTATGCTTAGGTGCCAGATAGAAAAACAGGCGACTGAGGAGTTTGTGATTGAGCAGCAGTGACTGGTAGAAGTCGCTCATCTCGATGTTGCGATGCAGCCCTTGAATGGCTGTAGTATAATACTGTGTGAGTACGGCAGAGGCTTCTTCAGAAACAGAGATATTGGATGCTTTTATGATTGCTTCAGCTGCATCCATGCCGCTTTGGATAGCATAATAGATGCCCTCGCCTGTGAGTGGTTCGATGAGGCCAGCGGCATCACCCGCAAAGAGCAAGTGACTATGCCAGACGGGTGGAGTCAGCAGGTTATGATAGGGGATGACGGCTCCGTGCAGCGGGTAGCGCTCGGGGTGGCGCAGACCCACCATCTGCAGAAACTGTTTCATGCCGGCTTTGGTGTCAAAATCGTTGCCATACATTGAGCCGATTCCGAGGCAGACCACATCTCCTTTAGGGAAAGCCCAGGCATAGGTCTTGGGCGCTAATCCGAAGTAGATACGAGCTTCATCAATGGGTGGCATTTCCTCCCGAGGTACGTTGATTTCAAGACAGAATGAATTATGTCCCTTAGGGGTGAAGTCACCCTTGTACTGCTGTGAATAAGCTGCAAGCAGATGCTCTGTGCGACTGCTTGCACCATCAGCAGCCACCAGATACTTGTAGTGAACCTGATCGCCATCCTGTAGGGTGGCTATTTGCTGATCAAAGTCGATACTGCTGATTCCGTTATCTTCAATTGACTGACCGCCTCTGCTTTGATAAAGATTGAACATAGCATGGTCAAAGCATGGACGATCAATAAAACGCAGCGGTTGTACGGCACTTCTGGCAAGAAGCTGGTCGGTGTTGTAGAGAGCAATGTTATGGGTGATCTCAACGGTACATTGCTTCAGGATGTCCTGATAACTTTCTGCTCCAAGCAATGAGAGCAGTGACTGCTCGGATTTAGCTGTAAACAGACCGCCGCAGAGCTTGACGCGAGGAAACTTTGCCTTATCTACAACAAGACAGTCAATGCCTGCCTGCTGCAGACGAAGCGAACAACTGGTGCCTGTCGGTCCGGCACCGACGATGAGGACGGTGGTTTGTAGCATGGAGGGAAAGTGTTGGAAAGTGAGATTAGATGTAAATGTCGTCAGGATAGCCTACATCCTCAAGAAAAAGGGCTTGTGCAGGGACCGAATCTCCCGCTTGGCAACGATTCTGCCGCTCTATGATCCGGCAGAATTCTTCGACGGAAATTTTGCCCTTTCCTACCTGAATCATAGTACCAACAATGGCACGCACCATATTGCGCAAGAAACGGTCTGCCTTGATGGTAAATATATAATGAGGACCCTCTTTCTCCCAATGTGCCTTCATGATCTTGCAGATGTTGGTCTTCACGTCAGTATGCAGCTTGGCAAAAGAGGTGAAGTCACGGTAGAGGAAGAGCTTCTGGCAAGCTTCGTTCATCTTCTCTACGTCAAGGTCAAAATACAGACGTGTGGAATAGTATCGGTCAAAGGGACACTTCTGGGTAGTAATATAATATTTATAGGTACGGCTGTTGGCTGTGAATCGGGCATGAGCACCTGCTTTGACCGGAACAATCTGATCAATTGAGATGTCGGGAGGTAGAAGTCCGTTGAGTTTGAAAGTGAGTGTGCGCAGCTTCTCATCGAGTGCCTGTCGGTTGTTGATGACATAGCCAGATACCTTACGCTCTCCACTCTCTTCGTCCTCTTCGTAAGAATAAGTCACACCCGCTATCTCATCAAACCCATCATATTCAAAGTGTGCTGCCATGTGGCGTGAGTGAACGCCTGCATCGGTACGTCCTGCTCCCACGATGAAGAGCTCCCGCCGCAATAGCAGCGAGAGCTTCTGTTCGATGGTTTCTTGTACGCTTACCGCATCGGGCTGTGTCTGCCAGCCGTGGTATGCGGTGCCGTCATATTGCAGGAAAATGAAATAGCGCAACTTTGAAAATACAGTTTACGAATTACAAATTACGGATTAGAATTCCGTGTTACTCAATACGGCGGGCACCATCGCCAATCACCACAGGGATCACGATAGGCTTCTTGCCATACTTCTGCTCGAACTTCTCGACCACGTTGGTGGTGAACAGCTCGTACAGCTCGTTCTTCACGAGGTTGATGGTGCAGCCGCCGAAGCCGCCGCCCATGATGCGCGAACCGGTCACGCCGCAGTCGAAGGCCACATCGTTCAGGAAGTCGAGCTCCTCGCAGCTTACCTCGTAGTCCTTCGAGAGGCCCTGGTGAGTCTCGAACATCTTCTGTCCCACGGTCTCGTAGTCGCCCTTCTCCAAGGCATCGCACACAGCCAGCACGCGATCCTTCTCGCCCATCACGAAGTTGGCACGCTGGATGTCAACAGGGTTGCACTCTGGCTTCACGGCCTCGATCTGCTCCCAGGTGCAGTCGCGCAGGGTCTCGGCGTTGGTGCCGAACTTGGCGTTGATGGCAGCCACCACGTTCTCGCAGCTCTTGCGGCGGTCGTTGTATGGCGAGCCGACGAGCTCATGCTTCACGCACGAGTTGATCAGCACGAGGCGATAGCCCTTTGGCTCCCATGGGAAGTACTGGAACTCACCGCTCTGGCAATCCAGACGCATCAGGCAGCCCTTCTTGCCATGAACCGAAGCGAACTGGTCCATGATGCCACAGTTCACGCCAATATAGTTGTGCTCGGTAGCCTGGCCAGCCTTGGCCAACTCCATCTTGCTCACCTTGTTGTCACCGAAGAGGTCATTGATGGCGTAGGCGAAGCAGCTCTCCAAGGCTGCCGATGATGACATGCCGGCACCCAGCGGTACGTCACCTGCAAAGGCGCAGTCGAAGCCCTGAACCTCCACACCACGCTTCTCCATCTCCTTGGCCACGCCATAGACGTAGCGGAAGTGGCTGGCATGTGGGCCCTTGGGGTCGTCGAGCGAGAACTCATCGTAGTCCTTCAGGTCAATAGAATATGCTTTGATAGTACGGGTCCCATTCGGACGGATAGCAGCCATCATGCCCTGCTCAACAGCGCCAGGGAATACGAAGCCACCATTGTAGTCGGTGTGCTCGCCAATAAGGTTGATACGGCCAGGAGAGGCATAGACTGCGGTTGGTTCACCTGTGAGGTGCTTTGCGAATTTCTCGCGGATCATCTGTACATCCATGATAATAAGAGGTATTAGTAAGTGTGTTACTTTATGTGTGCAAGGTCTTCATCCAATGGCAAGACCATTCGTGTTTTCTGGCACGAGAGTACAAAGAAGGGGCGCAACGATTGCGCCCCTTGTCGGAGTATTAGTCCTTCTTTGCAAGATAAGCGGCCATAGCGGCAGCGTTAGCCTCCTGCACCTTGGTAGCCTTGTTGAAAGGGGTGTGGAAGCCGAAAATCTTCTTGCGCTTCTTTTCTGACTTTGCCATTTTTTTTGTTGTTTTGTTATTTTGTTAATTTGTTGTTTTGTTTTCGTTGTTATTTTACGCTGAAAGCATAAACCGTGGTCTGGCTGTAGGTCTCGCCTGGGTTGAGCACGCACTGCTCGAACTTAGGCTGGTTGATGCAGTCAGGATGGTGCTGTGCCTCGAAGCAGATGCCCGAGCGGCGAGGGAACACGGTGCCACCTACGCCTACGGTACCATTCAGGAAGTTGCCCGAATAGACCTGCAGGCCTGGCTCAGTGGTATAGGTGCTCAATACTCGGCCGGTAGCAGGGCACTCGCATACAGCTGCGAGGGTCATCTCGCCTGGGTTCTTCTGGTTGATGCAGAAGCTGTGGTCGATGCCTGCGCCATACTTGATCTGGGTGTCGTTGTCATCGATGCGGTCAGCTACGAGCGCTGGCTGACGGAAGTCGAATGGAGTACCCTCAACAGGAGTCTTCACGCCTACAGGAATTGCGATCTTATCCACTGGGATGAACTTGTCGCAGTTCAGGGTGAGCACGTTGTTGGTGATCACTGGAGCCTCGGCCTTGCCGCTGATGCCATTCAGGTTGAAGAATGAATGGTTGGTCAGGTTACAGAGGGTTGGCTTGTCGGTGGTTGCCTTATAGTCGATGCAAACCTCGTTCTCATCGGTCAGCTTGTAGGTCATCACGATGCTGAGGTTGCCAGGGAAGCCCTCCTCGCCATCTACCGAGGTGTAGCGGAGCACGAGAGTCTGCTCGTCGGTCTGCTCAGCATCCCAAACCTTCGACTCGAAACCGCTCAGGCCACCGTGCAGACAGTTGGTGTTGTCGTTCTGTGGCAGGGTGTATTCTACACCGTTGATTGTGAACTTACCATTGGCAATACGGTTGCCATAACGGCCGATAGCTGCGCCCAGGTATGGGTCAACGCGCTTCTTCATATCCTCGATGTTGCTCAAGCCGAGAACAACGTTGTCGAGCTTACCGTCACGGTCTGGCATCATCAGCGAGACGATGATACCACCGTAGTTACAAACACACATTTCGCTACCCTTCTTGTTGGTGAGAACATAGAGGGCGGTCTTCTTTCCATCTACGACCGAAGCGTAGTTTTCAGGATTCAAACCTGACTTGTTAGTTGCCATGATATAGTATTTTTTGTAATGTTCGCGGTGTAGCCACCTTAAATTTTGCCGCAAAGATAGTGTTTTTTATTCAAATATACAAACTTACCTGCCGAAAAAATAACCTTCGGCCCGATTATGTTGTTTTTTTGTCATTTCCACATGCGTATTTCGGCACATCATTCGCGCTTTTGTGCCAAAATCGGGCGAAACTTTCCCCCCACTTTTGCCCATCTCGCGAAAAGTCCTTATCTTTGCCCTTGCAAGTTCGCCCTCCAGGCAACAAGCTAACAAATTAACACATTAACAAAACAACAATACATTATATAATTATGAAAGCATACGTTTTTCCCGGTCAGGGATCGCAGTTTGTAGGTATGGGCAAGGACCTGTACGAGTCTAACGAGCAGGCCAAGCAGCTCTTCGAGCAGGCCAACGACATCCTCGGCTTCCGCATCACCGACCTGATGTTTGCCGGCACCGACGAGGACCTGCGTCAGACCAAGGTGACCCAGCCTGCCGTGTTCCTCTGCTCTGTCATCCCAGCCATCGTCAATGGCGTTCAGGCCGACATGGTTGCCGGTCATTCACTCGGCGAGTTCTCTGCCCTCGTGGCTTGCGGTGCCCTCACCTTCGAGGCTGCCCTCCAGCTCGTCAGCAAGCGTGCCCTCGCCATGCAGAAGGCTTGCGATGCCAACCCTGGCACCATGGCTGCCGTCCTGCAGCGCAACATCGTCTGCACCGACGAGCAGATGGAGGAGGTTTGCGCCAGCGTTGAGGGCGTAGTCGTTCCTGCCAACTTCAACTGCCCTGGTCAGGTCATCATCTCTGGCGAACTCGCTGCTGTTGAGGCTGCCGGTGCCAAGTTCACTGAGCTGGGCGTGAAGCGCGTAGCTCCTCTCAAGGTCGGTGGTGCTTTCCACTCGCCACTTATGGAGCCAGCACGTGCCGAGCTCGCCGAGGCCATCGAGGCTACCGAGTTCCACGCTCCTAAGTGCCCAATCTACCAGAACGTAGATGCCCAGGCACATACCGATGCCGCTGAGATCAAGGCTAATCTCGTTGCACAACTCACCAGCCCAGTACGTTGGACCAAGTCTGTCGAGGCCATGGTTGCTGCCGGCGCTACCGAATTCGTAGAGTGCGGTCCCGGCAAGGTGCTCCAGGGTCTTGTCAGCAAGATCAGCAAGGACGTAACTGTTAGCAGCGAGACCCCAGACATGCAGCCTGCTGCCTGATCGTAGGGCAAGACCGCCTACTTAAGCATTCAACTGCCAAATTGCAGGGCAAGACCGACTGCTTAAGCATTCAGCTGCCAAATTGCAGGGAATTCTTATTGTAAACCCACAAATTTGACACATCGTACGATGTGTCAAATTTTCTTATCTGCAGGGATGCCAACGCGTACACGTTGGCATCCCTGCACGTTTGCAATGGCACGAAAAAAGTTTGTGACAAGCTTTTTCAAATCTGCAGAGATGCCAACGCGTACGCGTTCGCATCCCTGCGCTTTTGCAATGGCACGAAAAAAGTTTGCGACAAGCTTCTGCAGATCTGCAGAGATGCCAACGCGTACGCGTTCGCATCCCTGCACGTTTGCAATGGTACAAAATGGTTTTCGGCAACCTTCTGCACGTTCGCAGCCATTTGCCAGGCCCTCGACTGTCAGCTGGGCGATGTGCTGGAGTATGTGAAAAAATAACGCACCCTAAATTTTCATCATAAAGTATTTACAGCTCTTCAGGTCGAAACTCCTGAGTGGTTTTTTCTATTAAGCGTTGGTTGTGAATGATCCACAGGCGGTCGGCATATTGGGCGGCGAACTCCACGTCGTGGGTGCTGAGCAGGATGGCCTTGCTCTCTTCGTGGGCGAGGCGCACCAGAAGCTGCATGAGCTGGCGTCGGCTGGGGTAGTCGAGGAAGGCACTTGGCTCGTCGAGCAACAGATAAGGAGTGGCTTGAGCCAGAGCGCGTGCGATGAGTGCCTTCTGTCGCTCGCCGTCGCTCAGGGTATGTAGGTAACGCTCGGCCAGCGCCTCGATT
This sequence comes from Bacteroidales bacterium, assembly GCA_045628525.1. Lineage (GTDB taxonomy): Bacteria > Bacteroidota > Bacteroidia > Bacteroidales > UBA3663 > Liminaster. The sequence continues at coordinate 176 of JAZQPJ010000062.1, read as the reverse complement.
CCCGTAAGCCGGATGGCAGCGTCGGCCGCAGCAAGGTCGGCAGGGGAGAGACGGCCAAACATCCCGGTGTAGGGCAGGCGCCCGTAGCTGACAAGTTCGCGCACCGTGGTGTGCTGGAGGTCGGGACAGTGGGGGGTGACGAGGGAGATGGTTGGGGCTTGAGGGGTTTGAAGGGT
>JAZQPJ010000061.1:0-14815 GCA_045628525.1 Bacteroidales bacterium | reverse complement strand
TCCCCCCCCCTCAAACTTCTCAAACCCTTCAAACTCTTCAAACTCCTCAAACACTTCAAACTCCTCAAACTCCTCAAACCCTTCAAACTCCTCAAACCCTTCGAACTTAAAATAACAACCCTTAAAATAACCGGATCAATAGCTCGCTCCTAACCGCATTGGAGCAGTGGCGAAGGTCCTAATTACAAACCAGGCTGGCGTCGAACCCTAACCGCATTGGGCCAGACAAGAGCCATAATACCTATTATTATCGATATGAAATCGGATATCGAAATCGCTCGTGAGTGTAAACTCGAAAGAATCGAGAAAATCGCTGAAAAAACACGCATCGCCGTGGAGGACATCTACCCCTACGGCCACTACATCGCCAAGGTGCCGCTGAAGTACATTGACGAGGAGAAGGTAAAGAAATCGAACCTCATCCTGGTGACCTCCATCTCGGCCACAAAGGCAGGCATCGGCAAGACCACCGTCTCGATCGGCCTCGACCTGGGTCTGAACAAGATCGGCAAGGACGCCATCGTGGTGCTCCGTGAGCCATCGCTCGGCCCATGCTTCGGCATGAAGGGTGGTGCTGCCGGCGGCGGCTACGCACAGGTGCTGCCTATGGACAAGATTAACCTGCACTTCACCGGCGACTTCCACGCTGTGACCTCGGCACACAACATGATTACCGCCTTGCTCGACAACTACTTCTACCAGCGTCGCAAGGAGCTGCCACCACTCAAGCAGGTGCTGTGGAAGCGCGTGCTCGACGTGAACGACCGTGGCCTGCGCAAGATCGTGCAGTCATTGGGCGGCCTGAACAACGGCATCCCATCTGAGAGCGGTTTCGACATCACCCCTGCATCGGAGATCATGGCCATCCTTTGCCTGGCTACCAGCCGTGAGGACCTGCGTCGCCGCATCGAGAATATCCTGCTGGGTTACCGCTACGACGGCACTCCTTTCACCGTGAAGGACATGGGTTGCGCCGGCGCCATATGCGTATTGCTCGAAGATGCCCTGATGCCAAACCTGGTGCAGACCACCGAGAATACCCCTGCCATCGTGCATGGCGGCCCATTCGCCAACATCGCACATGGCTGCAACACCATCCTGGCTACCAAGATGGGCATGTCGCTGGCCGAATATACCGTTACTGAGGCTGGCTTCGGTGCCGACTTGGGTGCTGAGAAATTCCTCGACATCAAGTGCCGCAAGGCTGGCTTATGCCCCAAGCTGACCGTAGTCGTGGCCACCTGCAACGGCCTGAAGATGCATGGCGGCGTGCCTGCCGACCTCATCAAGGAGCCTAACATGGAGGGCTTGCAGAAGGGCTTTGCCAACCTGGACCGACACGTGCGCAACCTGCAGGGCTTCGGCCAGACCGTGCTCGTGGCCTTTAACCGCTTTGCCAACGATACCGACGACGAGATTCAGTGCCTCATCAACCACTGTGAGAAGGAGTTGGGCGTACGTTGCGTAGTGAACGACGGCTTCCTGCACGGCGGCGAGGGTGCCAAGGAGCTGGCTCAGGCTGTGGTGGAGACCATCGAGAAGAACCCATCGAAGCCACTGCAGTACACCTACCAGGACGACGAGACACCTAAGCAGAAGATCGAAGCTGTGGCCAAGAAGATCTACGGTGCTGCGAGCGTAAGCTTCAGCGAGAAGGCCAATAAGATGCTCAAGCTGGTGCATGACTCGGGCCTCGACCACTTCCCTGTGTGCGTAGCCAAGACGCAGTTCTCGTTCACACCGGATCCAAAGCGTGTGGGTGCGCCAACGGGCTTCAACTTCGACATTCAGGACATTGTGATCAACCAGGGCGCCGAGTTCATCGTGGCCATTGCCGGTGAGATGATGCGTATGCCAGGGCTGCCTAAGGTACCGGCAGCCGAGCACATCGACATCGTGAACGGCGAGATTGTTGGTCTGTCGTAAACTGAGCCGCAGGCAAGACGCACGCACTTCGTGCCGACACATATTATAATATATAATGCCCTCGAAAGTGATAAGTTCTTTCGAGGGCTTAATTGCTGTCGGTGATTACCCTTCGTTGTAGAAATGAATGATCTCTTGTGCTTCGGGATGCCAAACCGTGAAATAGAATACGAAGAAAAGGATGATGACGATGACAAATAGGATAAGCGCCAACGTATAGCTCAAGATATATATACCTATGGTCCGCCACCAGCCAATGCGGAAAAGCTGCTTGTAGTCCCAGACGCTGGCCAGAAATGCAACGCCCGATCCGAACACGAACACATCATCCTCCTTGCCGACAAACCGGTCGTAGGGAATCTCAAGGATATTGATGAGCATCAACTGGCAGCCGATGAAGAGCATGATATAGAAATGCTCTGCAATGTTGAGCCGCCTGCCGTATGTTGTCATCTTGAAGCACAGCCAGTTGGGCAAGACAAGGAACAGGATGGTGATGAGCGTGAGGACTGCGTGATTGGCATTCAAATACTCAAAGACGCTGCGAAGCATGTCAAGGAATTGCATCAGCGATTCGTTGCCAGCCTCTTCTTCACTCAAATCTCCCGAAAAGCCAGAGATAACACTGCTTGATCGGAAGAAAAGGTAATGAACAACAAACTGAATGGTAGCCAGGACAAACAGCAGAGACAACGGCTTGCTATAGGAGGCACGATGTCCGTTCAGGTAATCGCGAATCATGTAACCGGGACGGGAACACAACTCGGTACAGGTGCGCATAAAGCCTCGATCCAGATTGGTGAAGATGCCTAAGGCATGCTCGATGGCCGTGCGCATGTTGATTCGCCTGGTATCGCTGCGCTGCCCACATTGCGGACAGTAATTGCCACGAAACTCAGTGCCGCAATTCTGGCAGATGCAAACCGGATAGTCTTTCTGATCAGGATCGAGAGGCGCAGTGGGGCGACCTTTCAACTGATAGACTTGCAGTTGACGCAGTTTGTCGTGAAGTAAGCTCATGGAGATCTGAACACGATTTATAAACCCATTCATCAAGATTGCTGCACGAGGTCAGAGATGAACACCAACTTGTCCTCCCAGCCATCGGCAAAGATATTGGGCGAGTGGGTAGTCATGATAATCTGGCAGTTGGGATTCAGGTCATGCATCAGCGCAATGAGCCGGTCCTGCCACTCGATGTGAAGCGAGATCTCTGGTTCGTCGAGCAGCAGCACCGTGGGCTTGTCCTCCATCAGGAACAGGGTGAATAGCAGCAGGAGGATCTGCTTCTCGCCTGCTGAGAGACGATCCATGTCGATGATCTGCTCGCCTTTGCGGAAGATGACGCGGTTCTTGTCATCGATGTCAATGGTCTTGCCCGTGGAGGTGAAGAGGGAGTTGATCAGGTCGAAGAACTTCTCGATACGCTCCTGCTTGTACATGGCGGCACGCAGGTCCTTGAGCATGCCGAGGCGATAGTCCGAGAACGAGAACACATCGGGATTGCGCTGATACAACACCTGATCGAGCGTCAGGCCAAGCTGCGAAAGGCTGGACTTCTTCGAAGCAGGCACGTCGAACGTGTTGACGTAATAGAAGCACGCCTGACTGTCGTAACCGCCAAAAGCAGGATCTTGAACCACCTGTTTACCATCAAAGTACATCGTACCTGTGGAGAGTTCCTCACCGGTAGTAGCATCCTTGGTGACAGTGGTGATCTCAACTTTGGCTTTGAGCATCTTGATGAACTTCTCGTCCTTCATCAGCACCGAACGAATTAGATTGAGCATCGTGGTCTTACCGAAGCCATTCTGACCCACTACGATGTTGACATGCGGATCGAGGCCGCGCCACTCCAGTGAGGTGTCGCCCCACATGGTATTGATGATGATGTCTTTGATGTAAACAGGATTTTGCATAATAGTCTTAGAACAGCTTGTTAGGATAAACGCCGTCAGCCACGAGCTTGCTGATGCGCTCTACAGTCTCTGGACGATCCTCTGCATAGGTCACACCGAACCACTTCGAAGTGGTGTCAAGCACCTTGCAGGTAGCAGTGCCCTCGGTAATGAGCTTGTTCACCATCAATGGAATGAAGAACTCGGCCTTGAGGTTCTGCATGTTGGCAGGATCAGAGAGGAACTCCTTGAAATACTCCTCGGAATACTCAAAATAATCGGGAGTGAAGCCCCACATGTTCATCGAAACAGGAGTCTCGTCGGCTACGTTGATCCACTCACCATCCTCCTTGTTGTCGGCGCGATATGCAACCTTGCCATCTACTCGCGCGATCTTGGTGCGCTCCACGCAAGTGGTGAGGTTGCCCTCTTCGTTCTTCGAGCAGATGCCTCGGCTCACCGTACCATTCTCCGAAAGGGTATTGGCTACGCGGAAGCCGACCATTGCATACTGATTGCGTGAACCTTCAGGTAGTTCGGAGAGGAATTTGCCAATTACCATGAACGCATCGCGATTGTAGAAGTCGTCGCAGTTGATGACACAGAAAGGTTCCTTGATCACATCCTTGCCCATCAGCACGGCGTGGTTGGTACCCCATGGCTTTACACGACCTTCGGGTACAGCGAAGCCCTCGGGAAGTGCATCAATGCTCTGGAAGCAGAGCTCACAAGGAACAGTACCCTGGTACTTAGCGAGAATCTGCGTACGGAACTGCTCCTCGAAGTCGCGACGGATCACCCACACGATCTTGCCGAAGCCTGCCTGCACGGCATCATAAATGCTATAGTCCATGATTGTCTCGCCATTGGGGCCGAGACCATCGAGCTGCTTGAGTCCACCATATCGGCTGCCCATGCCGGCAGCCAGAAGGAAAAGGGTTGGTTTCATAAATGTTTTTTGTTTTACAATGTTTGTTTGTACGTTATGCCTTTGATTCGGCACTGATTTTATTGTGCAAATTTACAAAAATATTGTGTAACTTGGTCATTTTTTTTGATAAAAAGCACAAAAATGACTTAAATTCGCATTTTTTTGCCCCTTTTTTGACCAACTTATTAAAAAAATCCTCATCTTTGCACTGCTTAATAAGCATAACAACAACAATCACAGTCTAACTTAATCCATTATTGGCCTATCGGAACACATCTACTCTAAATTATTAAATAGAGAACAGATGAAAAATCTTTCTGACGAAATCCTCATTGCCCTATTTGCAGAAGGCAATAATAATGCGTTTGATGAGTTGCTATTCCGTTACAAGGATAAGCTCTACAACTATATATATATGGTTGTACAAAACAGAGAACAGGCCGAGGATATTTTCCAAGATACCTTTACCAAGGTTATTGTCACAATCAAAGAACAGCGATACAACGAGAAGGGCCGTTTCATTGGATTCCTTTTCCGTATTGCTCATAACTTGATTATCGACATCTACCGTCAGGAGCAGACGGCTCAGTTCATCAGTCCTACTGATGTAGGCTATGATCTCTTTAATGACAAGAGCTTGTGCGATTCTCCTCTCGAAGACAAGGTGACCGATGCTGAAATCCTGCGCGATATTCGCAAGCTGATTGGATTCTTGCCAGAAAACCAGCAAGAGATCATTCGCTTGCGTTACTATCAGGACATGCCATTCAAGGACATTGCCGACATGATGGGCATAAGCATCAACACGGCATTAGGCCGCGTTCGCTATGCAATTCTGAATATGCGTCGCATGGCCGAGGAACACCATATTGCATTGGCTGTATAGTTCTTTTCTCTTCTTCCATTTACATGACCCTCGAATCCAAACGCATCTACCATAGTGAGGCCGAAAAACACGCCTTCTACGAAAGCGCCGCCAAGCGCTTTAAGGCTGAGTTGCGCTTGACGGGTGCTACTGCTGCCATTCACATCGAAAACAAGAATGACGAGGTATTCTGGGGTAAAGTTCTTCACCACGTCTATCCACAAGGCAAGTTTCGCTTTATCGCTGCCAGCCGCAACATCAGTGGCAACATGACTTGTGGCTGTACGCAGTGCCTGCAATACAAACCTTTCCTCGATCGTCGTCTGTGGATCGCCATTGATTCTGATTATCGTTATCTCACTGAGGAACGCGACATCGACGCAAAGCACTATATTCTGCAAACCTATACCTACAGCTTCGAGAACCATTTCTGCTTCCCCAAGAATTGCCAGCGTGCCGCAATCCCGCTTGAAGAATACGATGCCACCAATGCATCCACGCATGGTTTCAACTTCAACAACTTCCTTCGCTCCTACTCCAAAATTATCTACCCCTTGCTCGTGTGGCAGCTTTATCTGCAGCACATTGATGCGGAGGCATTTCCCAAGAGTGTTTTTCATCGCCTGCTATCCATTCCTGTTGGCCCCAAATCGCTCGAACGAGATGGCGATCCTGTGCTGCAGGTGCTCAAAGATCGTGCACACAAGCTACTCGCCCATTTGAAACGCACTTATCCCGAGGCTGACACTACATGGTTTGAGGCCCGATGCAATGCGCAGGGTGTCCGTCGTGACAACTGTTATCTGTTCGTTCGTGGTCACCAGCTCTACGACCTGATCGTTGCACAGGGACACAAGATGAATCGTCGATTCGAAAAAGAATTGCTCAAAGATCTATGCTTTGATGAATACGATGAGATCCGACGCATCCGGGAGGACATTCTGCTACTGACCGGTCAATAACAAAAAAATAAGGTCTCAACTCTCGCGAGTCAAAACCTTACAGTGTGTTATTCTTTATGGAAAATCTAAGATTATAAAGATGGTTTAGTTTTTGTTTGCGATGCAAAGATAAGACATTCTTTTGGATTCTCCAAATAAAAAACAAAAAAAATCGCACTTATGTGTTGTATAACATATAAATAATTTTTTATGATGTTATACAACATAAAATAATGAATACTTCTATCGAATATGGCACAAGAAATTGAACATAAATTTCTGGTTAAGGACACTCGATATAGGGAGTTTACTCAGGGCACGCATTACAGACAAGGATATATTCCCACACTCAATGGCATGACCGTACGGGTTCGCATTGCAGGCAGTCAGGCTTTCGTCACATTCAAGGACCATGCCATTGGACTTACACGCCACGAGTTCGAGTATTCAATTCCGATGGCAGATGCATTGCAGCTGCTTGATTTGATGTGCAGCAAGCCTCAAATCGAGAAGACCAGATATGTCATTCCTGCTGGAACGGGCAATAATGTAGATGGATCAGAAATCAATGGATTGCACTGGGAAGTGGATGAATTCATGGGCGACAACGAAGGACTGATTCTTGCCGAGATCGAGGTGCCAGACGAAGGTTGCTCCTTCCCTATTCCCGATTGGATTGGAAACGAGGTAACGGGCGACCATCGCTATTACAATTCCAGTCTATGCAAGTATCCCTACAAAGAATGGAAAACCAATCAATAATAATTTAAACTAATAGAAAGATGAAAAAGATCAAATCTTTGATGTTTGTGGCATTGGCGTGCCTGGCATTGACAGCATGTGACAGCAAGGAAGGCACCATCAACGACCTTCGCGCTCTTCAGGAACAGGTTTCGACCAATACCAAGGACTGGACAACAGCAGAATGGAAAGAGTTCCTTGCCAAGTATGAAGAGATCGAGTCTCAACTAGCCAGCTATGATCTGACAGAACTCGAGAAGGAGGAAGTTGAGAAGCTGAAGAACAAGTGCAAGATTTACGTCCTGAAGGCTAAGACCAAAGCCGCAATCGGTGATGTCAAGGATGCTTTGAATGATGCCCGTGATGCCGTGGATGGCGCTATCAATAATGCCATTGATGAAGCTAGCGGTGCTGTACAGGAGGCCGTTGGCACTGCTACCGATGCAGTTCACGGTTTGCTCAATGATTTGCAGAATAAATAAGAGCCACATCAAGAAACAAATAAAGGGGTCTTCATTTCGAAGATCCCTTTATTTGTTTTATCATTGAATCCAATTGGACTTGAACGCCCAATTGGATTCCTTTTGTAAGCTGGATTAGTACTCAAGCTTAGTCTGACGCACGTAGGTAGCGTAGCGCTTCTTAGCCATCTCCTCAGCGGTAGCGAAGAGCTCAGCAGCCTCAGCTGGGAACTGCTTGGCAACAGATGCGTAGCGAACCTCGCCCTTCAGGAAGTCCTGGAACTTCTCCCACTGTGGCTCCTTAGAGTCAAGGATGAATGGGTTCTTGCCCTCAGCCTCAAGCTGTGGATTGAAGCGCCAGAGGTGCCAGTAACCGCACTCAACAGCCTTAGCCTCCTCAGCCTGGCTCTTGCCCATGCCAGCCTTCAAGCCGTGGTTGATACATGGAGCGTAAGCAATGACGAGTGATGGTCCAGGATAAGCCTCTGCCTCCTTAAGAGCCTTGAGGGTCTGAGCCTGATCAGCACCCATGGCGATCTGAGCAACATATACGTAACCGTAGGTAGTAGCGATCATGCCGAGGTCCTTCTTGCGTACACGCTTACCTGCAGCAGCAAACTTAGCGATAGCACCGAGAGGAGTAGCCTTAGATGACTGACCACCGGTGTTAGAGTAAACCTCGGTATCGATTACGAATACGTTAACGTCCTCACCAGAAGCGATTACGTGGTCGAGACCACCGTAGCCGATGTCGTAAGAAGCACCGTCACCACCGATGATCCACTGCGAACGCTTCACGAGGTGATCCTTGTAGGTAAGAATGTTCTTGCAGGTGTCGCAACCGCAAGCCTCGCAGGCAGCCACAATCTGTGGAGCCAGAGCCTTGGTAGCAGCAGCATCCTCCTGCTTCTCGATCCACTCGCAGAAGAGCGCCTTGAGCTCAGCTGAGCAGCACTCGCAAGACTGAGCCTCAGTCATGAGCTTGGTGAGGCGCTGCTTCATCTTCTTGTTGGCAATAGCCATACCGAGACCGAACTCGCAGAAGTCCTCGAAGAGTGAGTTAGCCCATGCTGGACCCTGACCCTTAGCGTTCTTGGTGTAAGGAGTTGAAGGAACTGAACCAGAGTAGATTGAAGAGCAACCAGTAGCGTTAGCTACGATCTCACGATCACCGAAGAGCTGAGAGATGAGCTTGACGTATGGGGTTTCACCGCAACCAGCGCAAGCGCCAGAGAACTCGAAGAGTGGCTGAGCGAACTGAGAGTTCTTAACGTTGGCAGTGATGTCAACGAGGTCCTGCTTAGAGGTAACGTTCTCAACGCAGTACTGCCACTGAGCTGCCTCCTTAGCTGCCTCTGCAGAGGTGTCGTCGTAAGCAACCATCTTGAGGGCTGGGCCACCGAGCTTAGGATTGCCTGGGCAAACGTCAGCACAGTTACCGCAAGCGAGACAGTCCTTAACGCCAACCTGCATGGTGAAGAACATACCCTTCATAGCAGCTGGAGCCTTCATCTCGATGGTCTGGCCAGTGAAGCCCTCCTTCTCCTCAGCGGTCATAACGAATGGACGGATACAAGCGTGAGGACAAACGTATGCACACTTGTTACACTGGATACACTTCTCAGCGTCCCAAACTGGTACGAATGCACCTACGCCACGCTTCTCGAACTTGGCAGTACCTGCAGCCCAAGTACCATCCTCGATGCCCTTGAATGCTGAAACTGGGAGGAGGTCACCATCCTGAGCGTTGATTGGACGAACTACGCCATTGATGAATGCATCACCATCGGTATATACCTTTGGCTCTGCCTCGAGGCTTGCCCATGCTGGATCAACGGTCAACTCCTTGTACTCGCCACCGCGATCAACGGCAGCATAGTTCTTGTTGACAACGTCCTCACCCTTCTTGCCGTATGACTTAACGATGAAGTGCTTCATCTCCTCAACTGCCTGCTCAACTGGGATAACGCCAGTGATGCGGAAGAATGCTGACTGGAGGATGGTGTTGGTACGGTTACCAAGGCCGATCTCCTGAGCAATCTTGGTTGCGTTGATGTAGTAAACCTTCACGTTCTGCTTAGCGAGAACAGCCTTTACCTTGTTAGGGATGTTGGCAACGAGCTCCTCACCGTCCCAAATAGTGTTCAGGAGGAAGGTACCGCCCTGCTGGATACCACGGGTAACATCGTACATGTTGAGGTAAGCCTGCTGGTGGCAAGCAACGAAGTTAGGAGTGGTAACGAGGTAGGTTGACTGGATTGGGGTATCACCGAAACGGAGATGTGAGCAGGTGAAGCCACCTGACTTCTTAGAGTCGTATGAGAAGTAAGCCTGGCAGTACTTGTCAGGGGTCTCACCGATGATCTTTACTGAGTTCTTGTTAGCACCTACGGTACCGTCAGCACCGAGGCCATAGAACTTAGCCTGGAACATACCTGCAGGAGCAACAGATACCTCCTCACCTACTGGAAGTGAAGTGAAGGTGATATCATCAACGATACCGAGGGTGAAGTGGTTCTTTGGCTCGTTCATGGCGAGGTTCTCATATACAGCGATGATCTGAGCTGGGGTGGTATCGTTAGAACCGAGGCCATAACGACCGCCTACAACCTTGATCTGGCCGAGCATGCCGAGCTCTGAGAGTGCGTCAACAACGTCGAGGTACAGTGGCTCAGAGTTAGCACCTGGCTCCTTGGTACGGTCGAGAACGCAGATCTTCTTACAAGTAGCAGGGATAGCCTCCTTGAGGTACTTGAGTGAGAATGGACGATAGAGGTGAACTGAGATCAAGCCAACCTTCTCACCCTGTGCAGCCTTGTAGTCGATAACCTCCTTGATGCACTCGGTAGCAGAACCCATGGCAACGATAACGTTCTCAGCATCTGGTGCGCCATAGTAGTCGAATGGACGATGCTTGCGGCCGGTGATGGCTGAAACCTGATCCATGTACTTGGCAACGATGTCTGGAACAGCGTTGTAGTATGGGTTGCACGACTCGCGGTGAGCGAAGAATACGTCTGGATTCTCAGCCATACCGCGCATCTCAGGACGCTCTGGAGAGAGAGCACGGTCGCGGAATGCCTTTACAGCCTCCCAATCAACCAATGGACGGAGCTCCTCCTGGTCAACAACCTCGATCTTCTGATACTCGTGTGAGGTACGGAAGCCATCGAAGAAGTTCAGGAATGGAACGCGGCTTGAAAGAGTAGCAAGGTGAGCTACAGCAGCGAGGTCCATAACCTCCTGTACTGAACCCTCAGCCAGCATAGCGAAGCCAGTCTGGCGGCAAGCCATAACGTCCTGGTGGTCGCCGAAGATACACAGAGCGTGTGAAGCGAGGGTACGTGCAGATACGTGGAATACAGATGGGATCAACTCACCTGCAATCTTATACATATTAGGGATCATCAGGAGCAAGCCCTGTGATGCGGTGAAGGTGGTGGTAAGTGCACCTGCCTGGAGCGAACCGTGAACGGCACCTGCAGCACCGCCCTCAGACTGCATCTCCTGTACGAGAACGGTCTCGCCAAAGAGGTTCTTGCGACCCTGAGCAGCCCACTCATCCACGTTCTCAGCCATTGGAGAAGATGGCGTGATAGGATAGATAGCAGCAACCTCGCTGAACATATACGCGATATGAGCAGCAGCGGTGTTACCATCACATGTCATAAATTTCTTTGCCATGTTTTTGCTTTGTTTGTTTAAGAATTAGTTAGTGTATATAAACTTATAATACTCATTATTTATTTTAATAGAGGAAGCCAAAGAGCCAAAGTGGTATTACATTGTCGTGACCAACCTCGAAGTTGTCTATGGCGTAGTAGTACTCTGGATTGTTCTTGGTGCGAACCACCCAGTCGCATACACGGAAGCGATCCTTGCCGTTCACCAGGAACTGGACGTTACGCTCGTTGCACTTGTTGAGCTTGTTGCCCTGATGCAGCATGTTGTAGAAGAAGGTCTCGCGCAGCTGACGTGGCTCAACCTCGTTCAGACAGGTTGGATACAGGATGTTGGTGTTGTGCATATACACCACAGCCGGCTTCTTTGGGAACTGCTCCTCCTGGGTGTAGAGCATATTGATCAGACGCGCCTCCTTCAGGTACGAGAGGTAGTTGACCACGGTAGCACGGCTGGTCTCGATGCTCTTGGCCAACAGGCTGACATTAGGCGAGCATGGAGCCTCCTGAGCCAGGATGTGCAGCAGCTTCTTCAGCTTTGGCAGGTACGAGAGCTCGATCTCCTTCAGGAAGAGGATATCTACCTCGAGCATGGTGTTCATCTTCTTGATGAGCATCTCCGAGTAGTTCTTCTTCTCGAGGAAGAATGGATAGTAGCCATGGTGGATATAGTCCTTGAAGTAGTTCAGCGGCTTGATCTGGCTACAGATGTCGGCAGCAATCTCGGCATGATGCTCAATGAGATCCTTGTAGCTGTAGCTCTTGAAGTTGGTGCCAGCCATCAGGTTGATGTACTCACGGAACGAGAAGCCACGGAGGTTGTAGCTGTCAACCACACCGTTCAGCACAGGATTCTCCTCCTTGAGTCGCATCACGGTGCTGCCTGCAAAGATAATCTGCACCTTTGGGTACTGGTCGTGAATGAACTTCAACTCCTCGCTCCAATCCGGATACTTGAAGATCTCGTCGATCAACAGCGTGCGACCGCCACCCTGCTGGAACTGGGCGACGAACTCACGCAACGTATGGGTATAGAAGTAGAAGTGGTTCATGTTAATGTAGAGACACCTGCGGTCGTCAGGACCATACTTCTCGAGTGCATACTGTAACAGGAAGGTAGTTTTGCCTACACCACGACTGCCCTTGATACCAATCAAGCGGCTGCTCCAGTTAATCTCGTCAATCAACGAACGACGTACAGGTGAGTACACATGCTCAACCAGGTACTTGTGTGTTCTATAAAATGTCTCCACGTTTAGATGTGATTTATAATTTATACCAAACACGCACTCGTAGGAACAGCCTATGAGTGCAAAATGCGCTGCAAAGATAAGCAAAAATATTTAATTTGCAAAGTAAAAATAACAAAAAAATTATAAAATGATTGATTTTTTCAAAAAAAAGGACTTTCTCAGGGGGCGAACCCCGTCAAAAGTCCCTTTCTCAACTTATTTTTTAAGCATTATTTTCACATTTTCTATGAAATAAACACCTTCATTTGACATTGGGAACCAGTTTTTGCCTGACTCACATTCCAAGATTTCTCTGCATATACCGTCTGATGTAAATACTCTCAAGTTTCGGTTTTGAGAAGTCTCAACAACAATATCCAGTCCCTCAGCCCAGATACGTAGATAGTTTTCGCCTAATTCTTCAGAAGGCTCATCAGGCTCCTCCCCTATCTCGGTGACATAACCGTCGGAGATCAGGATGCTGCGGGTCTGCGGAGCTGAAGCAGAGGTCGTCATGTAGGTGCGGAATGGGAGGATACGTTGAGGATCTGTCATCTCGGTTACGAAAGCACTACCAGCATCATTGAGACCATAGATAGTAGCTTCTGCAGATGAGGTCATACCCATATAGGTACCTACATGCTTGTGATCATTGCCAGCAACGGACGTTGGCTGGAACTCATCATCACTGATACCAATCATGATACTGTTGGTATTCTCGAAGGTCACGAGCTGGTGATTATCATCCTTTTTGTGACCCTCACCCAGTTTCTTATCCGTCGTCTGTCCCTCCAGCGAGAACTCATAGAAGTCATTGCCTGGGAAGGCAATCAGATAAGGAACCGAAGCCGTAAGAGGTACATAGTCCTTATACTCGTGCGAAAACAGGTACCATTCGGCATCCGAACGGATCCATTCATCACCCTCTGAATCATTTTCTGAATAATCAGAATCATGATAATCAGTATAGTTGACAAGCGAAGTGAAGTAATCATTCTTCGGATAAGCATAAGTACGACTTTCATTGTTCTGAAGAGTGTTGACAAAGAGACCAGAATGACCATCTTCATCCTTTGCCGGACGAGTGAATGTTGCAGTCGTTTCACCATCCGTTGTAAGTCCCGTGAATCCTGTTAGCCAGTATTCATGATGGAGCGTACGGTCATTATAAGCGGGATTTGCATCCATCTCAGACGTGGTTTCTCCATAGAAGTGCGAGATCTCTCCATTCTCAGAAGCCCAAACCGTGCGTGCAGTGAATGGCAAGCAAATACCTTCCCATGCAGAAGCATTCACATATCCAGACACACCTCCAACATTGCGCCAACGTTCAGGCATACGCTCATACCATGCACGGTTGGTGACATTGAATGCAATAGGTGCATTGAAACACTGCTTATCGACGAGGTGGAAGTAGTCCGTCGCGAAGTTGCTGCCATTGTTGACCAGGTTATGATAGGTCACAGCATTTTCTGCAATATCATCGACCTCCTTCTGATCAAACACAGCTTCACCAGCATTATAGACCAGCAGGTTCTGCGATACGTGACCATAGCCCTCATTGGTATAGGTTGCAATCGGATCACCATTAGCATCGTAGTCCTTGTTGCTATCGACGCTGAACTTGGCAGGCAGAGTCACAGCGCCATCACCCTCTTCGGTCATCTTGGTATAGTCAATCGCCGTGAGTGTAGGCTGCAATGCCCACGCGTCCATATTATAATAATAGCCATCGTTCACCTTGCTATGATGGTATCCTGCCGTTTCATAGACGCGGTTACCGCCCTTCGACCTGTCAGGATCATCCGTAGCGACATCTTCGATGTGCATTGGATAAGCATCAGCACTGGTCTTATCAAGGTGCTGACCGAAGAAGAGGTAGTCGTTGGCGTAGGCGACTGGGAGACCATACTTTTTGTCTGTTACATCACCATAGGCATCAGTAGTAATTATGTCATCAATCGTCATTGTACCATCATAGAGAGGTACATTCGTTCCTTTTTCAGAAAGGATGTCAACGTCAGCAGTAGTGTCATCATCATTCCAACGATTTTCATCGTGAGCATGTGACCTATCATGATGTGTTACAACTTGACCATAGTTTGGAGCACCCGTACGCAATGACCACACTCGATCGGCA
>JAZQPJ010000060.1:0-3886 GCA_045628525.1 Bacteroidales bacterium | reverse complement strand
TTCTACAATGATCAACTATTCCATTGCTATGCGTAGCGTGAACGCGAACCTGTTCGAGATCAATCAGGCAAAGTCACGCATCAATGCAGCTAAGGCTGCTGGTCAGGCTCCAGCTCAGGCAGACCTCGACCTCGTGAAGACGGAGAAGCAGAATGCCTTCGCCGTGGCTCAGTATTCGGACGTGATGACTATCGAGAAGTTCGCCCGTCACATCGCCACCCACGGTTGCGTCTATTCGCGTGCGGATATCTCAGCGATCCTCTACATGGCGGTCGATTGCATGCGTGAGCAGCTTCTGGAGGGCAAGAAGATCCGTCTGGGTGACCTCGGCGACTTCTCTGTCAACCTCACTTCGAAGGGTGCAGAGTCGGCTGACAAGTTCACCGCTCAGAACATCACTGGTGTGAATGTCATCTGGGATTGCGGCTCAGAGTTCAAGAACCTCGTGCAGGATGCAGAGTTCAACCTCGTGGCCTCACGTTCGGCTCAGGCGGCTCTCATCAAGGCCATCAAGGAGGGCAACGCCACCGTTGACCTCAACGGCACTCAGGACGATGACCCTAACGGCGGTGGCTCGAACACTCCTTCGGGTAACACTCCTTCGGGCGATGGCTCAACTTCTGGGGATGATGAGGACTATACATTCGGTTAATAACCGCCTGAGAGCATGAATGTATAATGGCAGAAGTCAGTCGGAATGACGTCAGCGGCTGACTCCTGTTTTCATTCTCAAAATCATCTACAGCTATGAAAACCCAGAAATCTCCCTATCTCTATCGCGACCTTACGGCCATCGTCTTGCTCATCGCTGGCATCGTCATGGCATTCATCGCCCTCTTCCTGCCGCCTCCGGGCGAGATTCACGAATCGGTGCTCTTCATCTTCGCACAAATTCTGATCTATGCAGGTAGTATTTTTGGAATTGATGCGTACATCCGAAAAAGCCTCTCCCCAACCCTCCCTGGCAGGGAGGGAGCAATGAAGAATGTAACGGACGATGCCTTTTACCACAAACATCAACGAGAATATGAACACCTACAAGACCCTGAGCATCGACGAAATCCCAACGATCGAGGCGACCCGGAAGAGGAGGATTGACAAGCTCATCATCCATTGTTCGGCAGTAGGTCCGCATCAGACTTCTTCGGCTCGTCAGATTGATGCGTGGCATCGCGCAAAAGGTTGGCAAATGATTGGTTATCATTACGTCATCCGTAGGGATGGCGACATCGAAGTCGGACGGCCAGCTGACATGATCGGAGCACATACGAGTGGGCAAAATTCATATTCGTTGGGCATCTGTTATGAAGGAGGTTTGAACGAAACAGGCAAGGCTGCTGACACTCGCACTCCCGAACAGAAAGCTACGCTGCTTGCCCTATTGAAACACCTCAAAACCTTCTACCCAAATGCTACGATTCACGGACATAATGAATTCGCTCGCAAGGCTTGCCCTTGTTTTGATGCTCATGCTGAGTACAACCAGCTGTAGCACAACACGTTCAGTGAATAATTCCGAATCGCGTAAGACGCAAGAAACATCGTCCCTCGTTGAATCAACAATCCACGACCGCTACGACAGCATCTACGTCCTTCACGACCGTTCGCTGAACACTATCCACGACACAGTTTGGGCCACCGAACGCATCACAGAATACCGTTACCGCTATCTGCATGACACGGTTCTCGTTGCTCGCACCGACACGCTGATTCAGTTGCAGGATGTGGAAAGAATCCAAGAGGTACAAGTTCTGAACCCTCGCTCGCCCACTTGGTTTGACCGCCTCGCCTACTCCTCACTCGCCATTCTGGTGCTGCTCCTACTCTACCGCATCCGCTCAACAGCAAATCTATTGAAATAAAAATCTTTGCAAAGCTTTTTACAAGGGCACTACTTCTCCGAATGTAGTGCCCTTGTTTGCATTTTGCTAAAAATTCATAAGATTTATGTGAATTTCATTCACATTTCGGAGAAAATGTGTATCTTTGCGGCGTTCACGATGCGTGGTGGTACACGCTCTCTTTGTGAGAACAAGGATGACATCAATTTATGACAAACTAATCGAAAATAACACAACAAACTAAAGGTCAAATATGAAGAAATATAGTTTCCTTTTATCTACCCTGTTGCTCACCGCTTGCACAGAGAAAGCACAGGTAGTAATTGACGTAGATGCTGCACAGCAAGGGCCTGAGATCAGCCCTGTTCATTATGGACTCTTCTATGAAGACATCAACCATGCTGCCGATGGCGGTCTCTATGCGGAGCTTATCCGTAACCGTTCGTTCGAAGATAACACAATGCAGCAGGATGATCTGTCGAAGACGAAAGGTGAATACTCTGAGATCAGTAACTGGTTTGCTGTAGGTAATGCTCAGATGAACCTCACACAGAAGAATCTTCTCAACAAAGTACAGCACAATGCCCTGAACGTGAAATTTACTGCTCCTGGCGATGGTGTTCGCAACGAGGGATTCTGGGGCATGAATGCGGTTGAGGGTCAGAAGTACGAACTGAGCTTCTTCTCCAAAAGCGACAAGGGTTTCAAGGGCACATTGACTGCTTCTTTGATTTCGGCCAATGGAGAAAACCTCGGCAGCACTCCTATCGTGGTGACAGCTTCAGGCAAATGGACAAAGTACTCGGCTACAATCGTTGCCAAGGGTAATGACCCAAGGGCTCAGTTCACGCTCACCTCGGACAATGCAGGAGAGTTGCAGCTGGATGTGGTGTCGCTTTTCCCTCCTACCTTCAAGGATCGACCGAACGGTATGCGTCCAGACCTTGCACAGATGTTGGCCGATATGCATCCACGCTTCCTGCGATTCCCTGGCGGTTGCTTCGTAGAGGGTCAGGACAGCCCGGACAATGCTTTCCGTTGGAAACGTACCATTGGTCCTATCGAGGAACGTGAGGGTCACCCGAATGTCAACTGGGGCTATCGCACTACCGATGGCATTGGTTTCCACGAATATCTTCAGCTGAGCGAGGACATTGGAGCCAAGCCTCTCTATGTAGTGAATGTGGGCATCTGGCACGGAGGCTTCGATCCATACGATAAGATTGACTCGTGGATTGAGGAATGCCTCGATGCCCTGGAGTATGCCAATGGCGATGTTTCGACCAAATACGGTAAGCTTCGTGCTGAGAACGGCCATCCCGAGCCTTTCGGCCTGAAGTACATCGAGATAGGCAATGAGAACTACAATTTCCACATGGATGACAACTCGGATCAATCGGAACATTATCCTGAGCGTTACATCCAGTTCTACAATGCCATCAAGGCCAAATATCCTGATGTAATCTGCATCGGCGATGTGCAGTCATGGGGAACTGACGAACCAAGCTGGCGTAACGACTATCCTGTTGATATGGTGGACGAGCACTACTATCGTGATCCTCGATGGTTTGCCGAACGATTCCACAAGTATGACAGCTATCCACGCGACTCGCACAAGGTCTATGTCGGAGAGTATGCAGTTACGAGCCGTTTTGGTGCAATCGGCAACATGAATGCAGCTCTCGGCGAGGCTGTCTTCATGATGGGCATGGAGAACAACTCTGACGTGGTGGCCATGAATTCCTACGCACCGATCTTCGTCAACGAGAACGATGCCCGCTGGCGACCAGACATGATACGCTTTAACTCATACCAGAGCATGGGAACCCCTTCGTACTATGTGCAGCAGCTCTTCCCTAACAATGTCGGCACGCGTGTAGTCAAGACCGACTGCTCTTGGGAGTTGAATAAGCCAGCGCCAAAGCCAGAGGTGCATCTGCCAGTTCAGGTTGGCCTCGGCTCTTGGAATACAAACGTGCATTTCCGCAATCCTCAGCTTATTGTCGATGGTGAGGAACAACCTATCAATGACCTTTCGGCATGGA
>JAZQPJ010000059.1:0-54980 GCA_045628525.1 Bacteroidales bacterium | reverse complement strand
CCTCACCCCCCAATCACGTACGCCCTAGAGCACGACACCATCAACAGTTCCGTGTCACAGCTGTGCCGCAGCCTCTACGACACCCTTCTCCACGGTGGACCCACTTTGCCCCACACCCGTCTCATCGTCGGCCCTCCCGGCACAGGCAAGACCTCCGTCACGCTGCGCAACATCGTCAGCGACCTCCACGCCAGCACCTCGCAACACGTGCTGCTCCTTGCCTTCACTCACCGCGCCGTGGACGAGATCTGCACCACGCTCGACGCCGTTTGCCCCTACGTCCGCCTGGGCTCGATGACCGACACGCCCGAGGCCTTCCGTCCGCATCTGTTGCAAACCATCATCGACCAATGCAGTAATCGTTCAGAACTACGCCAACGCATTGATGCAGCACGTTTCTGGGTCGGCACAACCGCCCGTCTGCTGGCAATGCCGCACCTGTTTGACCTGCTGCAGTTCGACACCATCATCGTCGATGAAGCCAGCCAGCTGCTCGACCATCAGGTCGTCGGCTTACTCAAGCACGCCCGTCAGGAGTGCATCCTCATAGGCGACCCCAAGCAGCTCCCTGCCGTCACCCTGCAGGAGGGTGCCCAGTCGCTTTTCGAGCAGCTTTACAGAAAAGTCGAAAGATTTGAAAAGTTCGAAGGTACGAACGTGCCCACCCATCAAACTTCTCAAACCCTTCAAACCGCACCAAACCCACTTCCCGCCATAACACTCCTCTCACACCAGGGCCGCATGCACCCTGCCATCGCCCGCTTTGCCAACGAGATGTTCTATGGCGGACAACTGCAGCCTGTAGGACTGCCCCACCAACTTGAGGAGGAGGCACTTATGCCACGCTTTGCCTTCATTGATGTACCATCAGAACCCCTCGGAACCAAGGCCAACCTTGCCGAGTCTAAGATGGTGGCACGCCTCGTAGCCCGCATTGCCGACATATATGCAAAACACGGCCTCGAATGGAACGACCATACCCTCGGCATCATCGTCCCCTACCGCCAGCAGATTGCCGCTATCCGGAGAGAGCTCGAAACCTTTCAAGCCGACCAAACCGCTCAAACTTCTCATAACCACCAAACCGCTCAAAACCTTCAACCCACTCAAAACCCCAAAATTACAAACCCACAAGAGCTCACATCCTTAATCAACATCGACACAGTAGAACGCTATCAAGGCTCGCAGCGTGACATCATCATCTTCACCACCACCGTCAGCACCCCCGACCAGCTTGCCCTCCTCTCAGCTCCTATCACTCTCGATGACCTGCTCATTGACCGCAAGCTTAACGTAGCCTTGACCCGAGCTCGAAAGCATCTCTTTGTCGTTGGCAACCGCACTTTATTGCAGCAAGACCCTATCTATTCAACGTTACTAAAAATGATGGAAGCCTGAATCCCATCTGTTTCCAACCATTCTTTATGCAAGATTTCAACAATTGGTTCTAAGTGTTGGTTTTCGAGACGCAAGATAGTCCGACCTGAACCCAAGTCGGACTATCTTGTATGCAAAAAAGGATGAAACGGATCTGCAACGTTCTTCTGGAGATCGCGGAATTTGACACTGCGTACGAAGTGTCAGTTTTCAGATACGCGGACAGTCCGACTTTGTACCACGTCGGACTATCCGCAATTATGGATAAAATGGTCTTGCGCTTGAGCATGAATTTGGGCCAACCGTTGAAGAAATACTGGAAGAGCTCAACCAAGCCGACGGACATGGTGTTGCCCAACTCCTTGCTGATAGCCCCCCAAAAAAACAAAAGCACCACCCCTGGCAAAAGCAAGAGCGGTGCTTATTGTTCGATATGATGCGCGCAATGGTAATGCGTCGCAATGATTATCCGCGCACGATGGTCTGATCGCGGTCTGGACCAACTGACAGGATGGTGATTGGGGTCTCGAGCTCCTTCTCAAGGAAGGCGATGTAATCCTTGAACTCCTGTGGGAAGTCAGCCTCAGACTTGCACTGGGTGAGGTCGCAGTTCCAGCCCTTCATCTCGACATACTGTGGTTCAATGCCCTCCTCGATGCTGAATGGGAACTCGCTGGTGAGCTCGCCATTGATCTTGTAGGCGGTGCAGGCCTTGATAGTCTCAAAGGTGTCGAGCACATCCGACTTCATCATAATGAGCTGGGTCACGCCGTTGAGCATGATGGTGTACTTGAGTGCTACGAGGTCAATCCAGCCGCAACGACGCTCACGACCGGTGACAGCACCATACTCGTGGCCGATGTCGCGTATCTTCTTGCCAGTCTCGTCGAAGAGTTCGGTTGGGAATGGGCCGGCACCAACGCGTGTGCAGTATGCCTTGAAGATGCCGAACACCTCGCCAATCTTGTTTGGAGCAATGCCGAGGCCGGTGCAGGCACCTGCGCAGATGGTGTTGCTCGAGGTTACGAATGGATATGAACCGAAATCGACATCGAGCAATGAGCCCTGGGCACCCTCACAAAGGACACTCTTGCCCTCCTTCAGGAAGTTGTTGACCACATGCTCAGAGTCGATAAACTTGAACTGCTTGAGGAACTCGATGCCTTCGAGCCAATCCTGCTCCAACTCCTCCAGACCATCGGTGGTGACGGCCTCGCTACCCTTGGTCACAGCCAGAAGGTTGAGCGACGCGATCTGCTCAAGGTGACGCTGCTTGGCAGCCTCATACTTCTGCTGGAAACCGTCGAGGATATCGCCAACGCGCAGGCCATTGCGACTGATCTTGTCGGTGTAGGTAGGGCCGATGCCCTTGCCGGTGGTGCCAATCTTAGCCTTGCCCTTGGCTGCCTCGTTGGCCTTGTCGAGCAAGCGGTGAGTAGGCAGAATGAGGTGAGCCTTCTTCGAGATGTAGAGGCGCTCGGTGAGGTCGTGACCACTCTTGGCCAGCTCCTGAGCCTCCTTCATGAAGAGGAGTGGATCAAGCACTACGCCATTGCCGATAATGTTGACCTTGCCACCCTGGAAGATGCCAGAAGGAATGCTGCGAAGCACATACTTCTCGCCATTGAACTCCAACGTGTGGCCTGCATTCGGTCCACCCTGGAAACGGGTCACAATGTCATAGCGTGGTGTCAGGACATCCACTACCTTACCTTTACCTTCGTCGCCCCACTGGAGGCCTAATAAAACATCTACCTTCATGTTTCTGTTATTTGGTTGTTTTGTTGTATTTTCGTTTAGTTATCTTTCTCTCTGTTTTCGAAACCTCTGCCAGCTTCTCATGCAGCTTATTCTCCAGCTTCAGACATTTACTGCAAAGCCCATGGATATGGAATGTGACGTCGCTGGTCTTGAACCCTCTGGGCAAATGATATTGCTCCAGATTGGGCTGGTCGATGACACGGATATCGCCACACTTGTCACATATCACGAATCCGTGAGGCAGCTGTCCGAGGGTGCGCTCAAAGAACGCCATCTTGCCACCCACCAGATCCAGCTTTCGCACCAGACGGGCATCGACAAGGAGTGCCAGATTATTATAGACCGTGGTGAGCGACACCATTCCCTCGTCTTCGCAAATTCGCGCATGGAGGGTCTGGATGTCGATGGGACCAGCGCTCTCATACACTTTCCTGAGCACGAAGAAGCGCTCTGGCGTATGCTTCTTGGCATGACTGGTGAGGTAGGCCGCGAAGAGTTCCTGCGCCTTTGTGCAATACATCTGCAGTTCGTCTTTACACTTGCCCTTGCGACCAGATCCTGCCTGCCGTATGATGTTGTCACGCTTGCGGTTGGCCGCCTCATGCACGCCCTCCTGTGTGATGGATGTGGGGGATTTCGGCTTACTCATCATTCAGGCGTTTTGATAGGCTTCGCGCACAATAGCGCTGCATAGGGTCCTCACTCTCACACCACAGTTCGATGAGCCGCTGGCCGATGCCGAACTGGAAGGCATACATACACACCACATCGGCTACCTCGTGCGTCGGTATGGTGCGCGACCATCGCTCGGCTGTCTCTACGGTCATCTCGCCTCTGGGATAAAGCATGGGGGCACACAACTTACTCTCGCGTATAGCCTCATCTGCCCACAGGGCTTCGGCCAACTCCACACCAGGCTCCACACCCTCTACAACGCCCTCGCCGAGCATTCGCGCCACCTGCTTCACGTCGGGCAACGAGCAACCAAAGGCTACCTTGTACTGATAGCCATGCTCGCGCAACAGATTGCTGACCACCACGTTCTGGCGGCCACGGAACAGGGCGTGTATCTGACTGAGCTGCAATGGTGTCATTAGGTTAGGTTGTTATTTTACATCGCGCTATAGTCACGACTGTATCTCTGCATCTGCTCTACATAGCCCTCGCCATAGATTACCTGCACGTCGATGACGTTGCCCTCGGCATCCTTCACCAACTCATAACGAGGGTTCACGAAGCCCTTGTAGGGTGCAATGTTCAAGCCCTTGTAGCGAGCCAGGACTTCGGCATGGAGTTCTGGATTCACTTTCACGCCATACTTCTCGACCAGCTGACGACCAGCCTTGTAGTCGCCCTCCGACTTAATGCGCTGCAATTCGCCAAGCAGCTCGCCGAAGTACTGGCGCAACTTGTCGTAATCGTTGATCTTCACATAGGTCTTGCCATCACGCTGAGCAAACTGCAGGGCTGGTTCACCACCGTTGGCGTCCTGCTCGGCACGCTCCAGGGTCCAGTAGGCGATCAGGGCACGATTGCGCATGTGGGCCTCTTCCAGATTGTCGCCTGGGATAATACGCACCAGCTGAGTCATCAGGCCGTTCATCATCTGCTGATAGTAGCCAGCCTTGTAGGCATCGGCAGTCGGCATCACTCCCAACTCCACGAGCTTGGGATCAGCCATGTAGTAGAGTGCAAAGATGTCGGCACGAGCCTCCTCAAGCGTTGCGCTGTACGAACGCAAAGCGTTGGGATCTACACCTGGCAGCAACTGGCCGCTGGCGTGACCCAGGCACTCGTGCAGGTCGGTGTGTACATTATCTACATAGTGGGCATACTGCTTGGCGGTCTGGATTTCCACCTCACTCCACATGAACTCCTCACCGAAGCCATTGCCCTGGGCAGCGGCATCGTATGCAGCTGTGATATTGTCGATACTTACCGACTTCGAGCCATGCTGTGCACGGATCCAGTTCGAGTTAGGCAGGTTGATGCCGATTGGTGTAGCCGGATAGCTGTCGCCGGCCAGGATGGCGGCAGTGATCACCTTGGCGGTCACGCCCTTCACGACTGGCTTGCGGAAGGCCGGCTTCACAGGCGAATGATCCTCAAACCATTGTGCGTTGGCCGAAATCACCTCAGTGCGAGCCGTATTGGCCGAGTCCTTGAAATTCACCATGGCCTCCCACGAGCCCTTCATGCCCAATGGGTCGCCATAGTCCTCAATGAATCCGTTGATGAAATCCACCTTCGAGTTCAGGTCCTTCACCCACAGGATCGAGTAAGTGTCGAAGTCCTTCAGGTCGCCACTCACATAGTAGTCGATCAGGGCCTGGAGGGCAGCTCCCTGCTCCTCGTTTTCCACAAAGGCCTGTGCGGCCTTCAGGTGCTCCACGATGTGGCTGATGGCGGCACCATACATGCCATCCATCTTCCATACTTTCTCTACGATCTTCCCATCGACCTTGGCAAGCTGGCTGTTCAATCCATACATCACTGGGGTCTGGTCCTTAGGGTTCTTCATCTTGGCATAGAAGGCCTCTGCTTCTTTCTGGTTCACGCCATCATAGAAGTTGGTGGCTGAAGTGGTTACCAGATCCACGCCATCGGCCTGGTTGACCTTGATAGCCATGTATGTACTGTCGAACACCACACGGGCCAATTCCTCTGGTGCGTAACCATGCAACATGCCCAGAATACCTGGCACCTGACGGGCCTGAAGCATTGCCCATTCCTGGCTGAAACCGGGACGGAACTTGGCCGTGCTGTAGTGATGATGGATGCCATTGGCAAACCAGATCTGCTTCATATACTGCTCAAAGGCTTTCCAGTCGGCAGACTCACGATCGCCCTTATAGTTCTTGTAGATGGCCTCGCAAATGTCACGAATGGCAAGATTGTACTTGCAGTTCTGATCCCACAGGATATCACGGCCCCAAAGGGCTGCTTCGGTGAGATGATAGATGAGCTGCTTCTGCTGCAGGTTGAGCGACTCAAAGGCAGGCACCTCATAACGGAGCACCTCGATGTCGGCAAAACGATCTTTGCTCCATGCCTCCGGAGCCTCTTCGACAGGGATAGGTGACTCAGATGCACAGCTGGCCAGTGCACCTGCAATAATCATTGATGACATTGCGAAACTAAAGAATTTCATATTTTTTTATTGTTTTTTTGATTCCAATCGATCCAACCGAATTACATCGATTCCATCAATTTCCATCTGGCTTGTCTTAAGCCCCAAAATCGGCACAAAGATACTAAAAAAAATACAAAGCGACAAAAAAAGGGAGCAAAAAATATGAAAACATGCATTTTTTTCATATTTTTGCTCCCTATGCTTTTTAGATATTGCGACTCGCGCCCATATCTGCGTTCGCACGCGTTATCTTTTTATTTCTTAAAGCGCTTGGGTCCTCTGCCTCTACGCTCGCCATCTTTGTCAATAAATCGCTCGAATGGCTTGCGACCCTCGCCATCGTCCCGGCGCTGGCGTCTGGGCTCAAAGCCTTCTTCTCTGCGGGCATGCCTTGGCTCGAAGCCCTCGCCCTCCTCTCGACGGGCGCGCTTCTTCTTCATCGGACGTTCCTCGTCCGATGGCTCGCTGTTGGCGGGACTCACCACCACCCGTCGCCCATGCCAGTCGGCGCCGTTCATGTCCTTGATCACGAAGCGGGCATCCTGCTCGGGCACCTCGAAATACGAGAAGTTGGTCAGCAGGTCGATGCGGCCCATCTCCACACGGTGGTGCACATTGGCGTTCATCAGGGCGATCAGCTGCTTCGGGAAGATGCCATCGCGCTTGCCCAGGTTGATGAACAGGCGGGCAAAGCCAGGTTCGGCTTTCGTCTCGGCTCCTTCATAAACACGGCCGTACGATGCATTGCGGGCACCCTCGCCCGTGAAGCCTTCGCCACGGCGGGCGGCACGCTCTCCCTTGCGGGCACGGTTCAGGTCGCGCTTGGGTCGCTCCTCGATGATATCCAGATTCTCCGACCCCTTGTAGAACTCCAGCATACGGTTGAACTCCAGGCTCACCATACGCTTCACCAGATCCTCGGCCGAAAGCCAGCCCAGCTTCTTGAGCACGGGTTCCATATACTGCTCGATCTCTTCGTCCTTCACGTCCACCTTCTCCAGGCGGTCGGCCAGTCCGAACAGCTGCTTCTCGATAATACGCTCGGTGGTAGGCACATAGCCCTTCTCGAACTGCTTGCCGATGATGCGCTCTATGTCGTTCAGCCTTCTGCGCTCCTTGATGTGCACAATGGCGATCGAGGTTCCCTTCTTGCCGGCACGTCCCGTACGGCCCGAGCGGTGGGTATAGACCTCCACATCATCGGGCAATCCGTAGTTGATCACGTGCGTCAGGTCGTCCACATCCAGGCCGCGGGCAGCCACATCGGTAGCCACCAGCAGCTGCAGGTGACGGGTGCGGAACTTGCGCATCACCATGTCACGCTGCTCCTGACTCAGGTCGCCATGCAGTGCATCGCAATTGTAGCCCTCATCCATCAGGTTCTTGGCTATCTCCTGCGTGTCGGCCTTGGTGCGGCAGAAGATGATGCCGTAGATCTGCGGATAGTAATCCACGATGCGCTTCAGGGCCGCATACTTGTCGGCCGCATGCACCAGGTAATAGACATGGTTCACGTTGGCGGCACCCTCGTTCTTTTGGCCGATGGTCACCTCCACAGGGTTGGTCATGTATTTCTTCGCGATCTCGGCAATCTGCTTGGGCATGGTGGCCGAGAACAACATGGTGCGATGGTCGGCCGGCAGGTTCGAGAGGATGGTCTCGATGTCCTCCTGGAAGCCCATCGACAGCATCTCGTCCGCCTCATCCAGCACCAGCGTCTTCACCTCGGTCAGACGTACGGCACCTCGCTCCACCAGGTCGATCAGTCGGCCCGGGGTGGCCACCACCACATGCACGCCTCGCTTCAGGGCACCGATCTGGCTGCCGATGCTCGATCCGCCATACACAGGCAGGATGGCAATGCCGCGGAGGTACTTGGCATAGTCCTGCAAGTCGCTGGCTATCTGCAGACAGAGCTCACGCGTTGGTGCCAGGATCAAGGCCTGCGGCTGTGGCGCATCCTCCGGATCCATCCACTTGCCCGTCTTCCAGTCCTTCTTGATCTGGTACTCGCTATACACCGGCACGATATCGACACTCTGAAGCAAGGGCAGGCCGAAGGCGGCCGTCTTGCCCGTACCCGTCTGGGCAAGGCCCACCACATCGCGGCCCTCACCATTCTCCGTACGTCCTAAGATCACCGGAATCACTTGCTCCTGTATGGGCATAGGATGCTCATAACCCATCTCCTCGATGGCGCGCAACAGGTTATATTCGATGCCAAGGTCCTCGAAGGTCTTGAAATTCTGCACCTCCTCCGTCTGCTCTTTCACTGGCAGCTCGTCAGCTGCAGCCTGCTTGTCTCCAAGCGTATCAATTACTGCCTGCTCATCCACGAGCCCTTCTGTTCCCACTGTTGCCTCTTGGTCCATCTGCACTCCCGCAGCCACTGCCAAGCTCTTCAGCAACTCGTCATTGATCGTTCTTTTCTTACTCATTATATAATAAAAAAGAGTCTGGACTATAGCTGTCCAGACTCTTGTAAGGTGGCGGCTTTCTACTCTCCCGCTTTCGCAGTACCATCGACGTTACAAGGTTTAACTTCTCTGTTCGGAATGGTAAGAGGTGGAGCCCTTGTGCTATAACCGCCTTATTTTCGATGTCCTTGAGAGGACTTCTTTTCTGTTTTAGCGCTGCAAAGATAGCGTGTTTTTTTGAGGCCGCCAAACATTCTCATCAATTTTTCAACATTACATTCAAAAATAGTCCACATTTGCCATATTTTGCAACACACGCCTTACAATACACACAATTTATAATGAGTTTTAATGCAGAGAAAACCCATTATCTCTATGTAAGCAGGAACTCGCCATTGATTTCCCATGTTTTCTTTGAAGGATCCGACACTACAGCAATCAATCCAGACTCAAGTCCGGCATCTCTGCAGCCTTTTCCTTCAGATATTCCTCCGTCCAATACTGATAATGCTTTGGCAAAGGCGTCACTATACGGTCAATATCGGTCTGCGACAGTTTCTTGACCAGCTTAGCCGGCACACCGGCCCACAGTTCCCCGGGACCGATTTCTGTACGTGCCAGCACCAACGCACCCGCAGCCACTACACTGCCCGAGCACACGTGCGCATTGTCCAGAACCGTGCTGCCCATGCCTATCAGCACATTGTCTTCGATCTTGCAACCATGCAGGCACACATTATGGCCCACGGTCACATCATTACCGATTTCGATGTACGCATCATCTTCCGAACAATGCAGGCAGGAGCAGTCCTGTATCGACACGCGATCACCGATACGGATCTTATTGACGTCGCCACGTATCACAGCCGAATACCATACGCTCGACTCCTCGCCTATCACCACATCGCCTATCACGGCAGCCGTCTCAGCAACAAAAGTGCCACGTCCCAGACGTGGCACTTTTCCTTGTAATGATTGTATCATATCTTAACCAATCTCGAAGATCTTTTCAAGGGTGGTGTTGATGCCCGAGAAGCCCATGAAGGCCATGGCAAGAAGACCAGCAGTGAGCAGGGCGATCGGAGTGCCTTTCATGCCCTTAGGAATATTCGAAAGTTCAAGCTGCTCACGGATGCCTGCGAAGAGTACCATGGCGAGAGTGAAGCCGAGAGCGGTGGCTACGGCATAGACGGCCGACTCGAGGATGTTGTACTCGAAGTTGATGACGTTAATGGCCACGCCGAGGATGGTACAGTTGGTAGTGATGAGTGGGAGGAACACGCCCAAAGCTGCATAGAGCGATGGCATGGACTTCTTGAGAATGATCTCAACCATCTGCACGAGAGCTGCAATCACGAGGATATATACGATGGTCTGCATGAACTGCAGCTCCATTGGTACGAGCAATCCGTGGTAGATCGGATAGGTCACCAGGGTGGCGATGAGCATTACGAATGCTACGGCCATGCCCATGCCGGCAGCGGTGTCGACCTTCTTGGATACACCAAGGAACGGACAGATGCCAAGGAACTGGGCGAGGACGATATTGTTGACGAATATCGCCGTGATGATCATAATAATGTAACTCATTTCTTCTGTTGTTTTGTTAATTTGTTAATTTGTTGTATTGTTAATCTGCTAATTTGTCAATTGCTGCGAAAAAGGCAACACATTAACATATTAACATGTTAACATTGTAACAAAAGAACGTTTACTTGTTAAAGATCTTGTTAAAGATAGCACTCAGATAAGCCAGGGTGATGAATGCGCCTGGGGCCAGGACGAAGGTGAGGGCACCGAAATCCTCTGAGAAGAGAGGAAGGCCGAAGACTGCACCTGTGCCGAGGATCTCACGGCATGCGCCGATGAGGGTGAGGGCTACGGTGAAGCCAAGACCGATGCCGATGCCGTCGCATGCAGAATCAATGACGCCATTCTTGCAGGCGAATGACTCAGCTCGGCCGAGCACGATACAGTTCACCACGATGAGTGGGATGAAGAGGCCAAGGCTCTTGTTTATCTCTGGCAGATAGGCCTGGAGGCAGAGCTGGACGATGGTCACGAATCCTGCGATCACGACGATGTAGCAAGGGATGTGTACCTTATCTGGGATGAAACGGGCGATGGCCGAGATAACCATATTGGCGGCAATGAGCACAACCATGGTGGCAAGGCCCATTGACATACCGTTGATGGCCGATGAGGTGGTACCCAGCGTTGGGCACATGCCGAGGAGAAGCACGAAAGTTGGGTTCTCCTTGATGAGGCCATTGATGATGATTCCAAGTTTACTCATAAGTTCATGTACAATTTACCATTTACAATGTACTATTTGACAATGTAAAATGTACTATTTGACTGTTTTCTATTTGACAATTTACATTGGAGCTGTAACTTCTTCCACAGCTTCAGCGGCTGCTTCGAATGACTCAGCGGTATGCTCAGCGGCATCATGCACCTGCTGGGTGGCAGAGGTGGCTGCATCAACACCGGTGAGAACGCTGGCTGCCTGGGCAACGGCATCGAGGAAGGCACGGCTCGAGATGGTAGCTGCGGTGATAGCATCGATCTCTCCACCATCCTTCGACACGGTCAGGTTATTGGTGGATGGGTTCTTGCCGATCACATCGCCCTTGGCTCCCTTCTGGAACCAGTCTGGCATCTTGGAACCGAGGCCTGGGGTCTCAGCATGGTTGAGAACGGCATAGCCAGAGATATTGTTCTGGGCATCGAAACCGATCATGACGGTCACCTTGCCACCGAAACCGTTCTTGGTGACTGCCTGTACGGCATTGCCTACCAACTGACCACCCTTCATCACTGGGAAGATGGTGGCTGGCTCGCCATTGGTTGATGTAGCGGTCTTGGCCTCACCCACCTGATCGAACTCAGGAGCTACGGCCTTGATGGCATCGGTCTGTGCAGCCTCAGCAGCTGCCTTGATTGGAGCATCGGTAACGTGAGCCACAAGGCCCAGCAGTGCACCCACTACAACAGTGATCACTGTCAGCGACAGGACCATGTTCTTCAGAGAATTTTCAAGTTTTGCCATAGTGGTGATTACTTTTTAACAACGCCGAAACGCACTGGTTTAACATAGGTGTTGAGCAGTGGGGTGAAGGCATTCATGATGAGAATGGCGAATGACATACCCTCTGGATAAGCACCGAAACGACGAATCACAATAGTAAGGAAGCCGATGCAGGCACCGTAGATGAGCTGCGAACGGTTGTTCATTGGCGAGCTGACATAGTCGGTAGCCATGTAGATGGCGCCAAGCATCATACCACCGCAGAGGAGCTCCTCAACAGCGATCTCGAAGTCAAAGCCGTAGAACAGGAAGCCGAACACAAGCGCAGAGACGAGCACGCTGACTGGAATATGCCAGGTGATGGTCTTGCGGATGAGCATATAGACGAAGCCGATGAGCAGGGCAATGGCCGAAATCTCACCCATTGAACCGCCTGTGTTACCTACGAGGCAGTCAACCAGCGAAGGAAGCTCGACGTTGGCACCGTTGATGTACTGGCCGATAACCGAGAGTGGGGTGGCACCGGTAGCCACGTCGGCATAACCTGCTTCGGTTGGCCAGGTGGTCATCTGCACTGGGAAGGCCACGAGGAGGAACACACGGCCTACGAGGGCTGGGTTGAAGATGTTCTGGCCGAGGCCACCGAATGACATCTTACCTACGCCGATGGCAACGAGTGCACCGTAGATGATAATCCAGATAGGGAGGTTGCTTGGCACGTTGAAGGCCAGGAGCAGACCGGTGAGGATGGCTGAGCAGTCGCAGAGGGTGGGCTGCTGCTTCATCAGGAACTTCTGAATCAGGAATTCGAAAAGCACGCAGGCACATACTGAGGTCAGCGTGACAATGATGGCACCCATGCCGAACTGGTAGAACGACCAGAGCAAGGCAGGACAGAGGGCAATGATCACCTGAAGCATGCACTTCTGGGTGGTATTGCCACTGTGTACGTGGGGTGACAATGAGACGTTAAGTTTCATATTCTTTTGGTTGTTGTTTTGTTATTTTGTTGTTTTGTTGTTTTGTTACCATGCTTTCCGTTAAGCCCTTGCATCATTGTGCAACACATTAACATATTAACATAAGAACAAAATAACAAAAAAAATTACTTCTTCTCAGCAGCTGCCTTGGCAGCATCAGCCTTGGCCTTGGCCTCAGCGGCACGGGCACGGAGGATGCCCATCACCTTTGGCTTGCCCTGACGGATCCAGTCGAGCAGCGGACGGTTGGCTGGGCATGAGAATGAGCATGAACCGCACTCGATGCAGTCATATACGCGCTCCTCCTCGGCCTTGTCGAGCATGTTGAGCTCAGAATAGCGAGCCAGGAAGTTTGGCTGCAGGCCCATTGGGCAGGCATGCACGCACTTGGCACACTTGATACATGGGCCGGCTGCCTTGCGACGTGCCTCCTCGTTCTTCATGATCAGGATGCCGGAGCAGCCCTTGACCATGTACGAGTTGGTGTCAGGCATGGCCTTGCCCATCATTGGGCCGCCCGAGATGATCTTACCGGTGTCCTCAGGCACGCCACCTGCGGCAGCGATGAGGTCGGCAACAGGCACGCCCAGACGAGCCAGGAAGTTCGATGGCTTCTTGACCGACTTGCCGGTCACAGTCACGATGCGCTCGATGAGTGGCTTGTTCTTCTGCACAGCCTCATATACGGCGAATGCGGTGCCGACGTTCTGCACCAGCGCACCGGTGGCGATTGGCAGACCGCCCGATGGCACCTCCTTGCCGATCACAGCGTTGATGAGCTGCTTCTCACCACCCTGTGGGTACTTGAGCTGCAGTGGCACGATTTCGATTTCGGGATAGCCTGCTGCTGCGGTCTTGCGCATCAGTTCGATGGCATCTGGCTTGTTGGCCTCGATGCCGATATATGCCTTGTTCACGCCCATGGCCTTCTCCAGGATCTGCACACCGATGCAGATCTCCTCAGGATGAGCCAGCATGAGCGAATGGTCTGAGGTGAGGTATGGCTCGCACTCCACAGCGTTGATGATGACGCACTCTGGCTTGGCTGTAGGGGGTGGAGTGAGCTTCACCTGGGTTGGAAAGGTGGCACCGCCCATGCCGACGATACCCATCTCCTTCACCTTGTCGATGATCTGCTGCTTATCCAGTTTGATCTCCTTGACGATGTCCTTCGAGCGGTCGATGCTCTCCTCCCACTCGTCGCCCTCCACCTTGATGAAGACGGCTGGCACCTTCTTGCCGGTAGCATCCTCCACGAGATCTACCTTATCGACGGTACCGCTGACCGATGAATGAACGAATGAAGAGAGGAAGCCACCTGGTTCGCCAATGGGAGTACCAACCTTCACCTTGTCGCCCTTTGCGACTATAGCCTTTGACGGAGCACCCAGGTTCTGCGCCATGGGGATGGCCACGAGAGCTGGCACTGCTGCCACCTCGATAGGAGCCTTGTCCGAAAGCTTGTTAGCGGCGGGATGTACACCGCCGAGTTTGAAAGTCTTCATATTTTCTTTCGAAATTACAAATTACTAATTACAAATTACTGCTCGGCAGCCTTTGGTGCCTCAGGGGCAACAGGGGCCTCCTGCTGTGCTACTGGGGCAGCTGCTTCGGCAGCCTTGGCAGCTTCGGCCTCGGCCTTTGCAGCGGCAGCGGCCTCAGCGGCGGCCTTCTTCTCAGCCTCCTTCTTGGCCTTGAGCTTATCGACCACAGCCTGGACTGGAGCGGTGCAGTGGATGGCGCCGGTTGGACACTCGCTCACGCACATGCCACAGGCCTTGCACTTCTCTGGGTCGATGTAGGCCACGTTGTTCTCCACGGTGATGGCTTCGAACTTACAGGTCTTCTGGCACTTGCCGCAACCGATACATGCGCTTGAGCATGCCTTGCGGGCCACAGCGCCCTTGTCCTTGTTGATGCAGCTTACCCATACGCGCTTCACGGCTGGGGTCTTCATCGAATTCTTCTTGCGGATCTCGATAACGATCTTAGGACATGCCTTGGCGCAAGCGCCACATGCCACGCACTTGTCCTCGTCCACCTCTGGCAGACCGGTCTCGTTGTTCATGTGGATGGCATCGAAGGTACAAGCCTTGACGCAATCGCCCAAACCGAGGCAACCGAATGCACATCCCGTCTCGCCTGCGAAAGTAGCAGCTGCTACTGCACACGACTTGGCGCCATCATAGGCTGCTACCTTGGGACGGCAAGCCAGCGTACCATTGCAACGAACCACAGCGAGCTTAGGCTCGGCAGAACCGGCCTCCACACCCAACACTTCGGCTACCTTGGCCATGCAGTCCGCACCACCTACCGGGCAGAGCAAGCTGCCGAGCGAATTGGTGGCGTCCTTCTCCTTGACGCAAGCATCAGCCATACCATGACATCCGGGGAAGCCGCAGCCGCCGCAGTTTGCACCTGGCAGCAACTCTTCAACTTGACCCACACGAGGGTCCTCGAACACATAGAACTTCTTCGACACCCAGAAGAGCACCAAAGAGCCTACGACACCGAGTGCTCCAAGGACACCCAATGCTAACAAAATTACGTTCATAGTGATACTAATGTTATATAATATTATAATGTATAAGCAAAGCACCTACCGCCGACACTACACCTTCCTCTCCAGCGTAAACTCCACCTTCGACCCCAGCCTGTGGCGGAGGAGGTAGAGCCCCACATAGTAGAAAAACAGCACGCCGAGCGTGGCAAGGCAACCCGTAAGCTCGCCAAAGAGCGACACCATGCCGAACAGCATAGCCAATGCCAGCACCAGCGGAATGGCAAAGGCGAACAGCACGGCCTGCCAAGCCATACGGTTGCTCACGAGGATGTTCACCGCCTCGCCTGTCTGATAGGGCACACCATAGCTCTCGGCCACAACAATCTTTTCCGCGCTGTCCTGACTGGAGCAGATGCCCTTGGCATGACAACCCGAACAAGCGGAACTCTGAACAAAACGTACGGTCACAAGCGTGCCCTCGGTTTTGATCACCACTCCTTCATGTGTGATATTATTGCTCACGGATATAAGATGTTTATTTTAAGACAGGGTCTCTGTGCCCTGATTTTTGCTGCAAATTTAGTGATTTTTGTTGAAATATCTACAACTTTGGGCAAAAAAAATGCTTATTTATGTTATCAAGCACTAAATTTTCGGTATTTTGTGGGCGATTTAAGTCTTTTTTTGTAAATTTGCACCGAAAAATCAAACAAAAATGCAACTCAAGAATCTGTTTTGGACCCTTGGTCTCGTTACGCTCACGGCATGCAGCTCATGCTCCAAAGCCCCCAAGAGCAACGCCTCGGCAACTGCTTCGCCGGGGACTGCTGCACAGACGTCCAAGGCCAGCCTTCCCCATTTCCAAGCCGACTCTGCCTTCCAGTACGTGGCCCGACAACTCGAATTCGGCCCACGCGTACCCGGTTCGGAGGCTCATCAGCTGACTGCCGCCTGGCTCGAATCCGAACTGAAGCGCCATGGTGCCGAGGTCTCGGTGCAACGCACCACTGTGAAGGCCTACGATGGCACCACGCTCCCCGTCATCAACCTGCTAGGACGCATCAATCCGAATGCCCGCATGCATGTGCTCCTGATGAGCCACTGGGACAGCCGCCACATTGCTGACCATGACGCCGACCCTGCCAAGCGCAAGCTGCCCGTGCCCGCCGCCAACGATGGTGCCAGCGGCGTGGGCGTACTGCTCGAACTGGCCCGCCTGGCTCACCAACAACTGCCCGAGGTGTGCATCGACATCTTCCTGACCGATGCCGAGGACTACGGTGCCCCCGATGACTGGAAGGGCTCGCACGACGAATCGTGGTGGGCCATGGGCACTCAAGCCTGGTGCCGGCAGATGCGCAACCAGAGTTACCGGGCGGAATACGGCATCCTGCTCGACATGGTGGGCGCCCCCGACGCCACCTTCTATCGCGAATACTACAGCGAACGCTTTGCCTCGGCCTACGTCGATCAGGTGTGGAACAAGGCGGCCAGCCTCGGCTATGGCGACCTCTTCGTCAACGCGCGCGGCGGCGGCATCACCGACGATCATGTCTTTGTCAACCAGATGCTCGGCATCCCCACGCTCGACATCATCGACACGCGCATGGACAACGACGGAACCTTCTTCCCCTACTGGCACACCACTGAGGACACGCTCGACAAGATCTCGCCCGAGACGCTCGGCAAGGTGGGCAACGTGCTGGTAGCATTGCTTTGGTAAGCCGATACCCCTCCCCCTTAATACATCACAAACATTTAACGACACTCCCGACATGCAAATCAATGAAATACAGGACCAGATCATCGATGACTTCAGCGCATTCGACGACTGGATGGACAAGTATCAGATGATCATCGAGATGGGCAACAACCTGGAACCACTCGACGAAAAATACAAGACACCTCAGAACCTCATCGAGGGCTGCCAGAGCCGCGTATGGCTCCAGGCCGACTACGACGATGCCACCGGCCGCATCCACTTCACGGGCGACAGCGACGCCGTCATCGTCAAGGGTCTCGTAAGCCTCGTCATCCAGGTGCTCTCCGACCACACACCCGACGAGATTCTCTCTTCCGAACTTTACTTCATCGAGGAGATCGGACTGAAGGAGAACCTCTCTCCCACCCGCTCCAACGGTTTCCTGTCCATGATCAAGCAGATGCGCATCTATGCCCTGGCGTTCAAGGCCAAGGCCTGATGCCAGTCGCAAACCGCAATTCGTAAACCATAAATCGCAGATCACAAATCGCAAATCGCAATGAAATATCTCTATATCCTTTTACTCTCTGTGGCGCTTGCCATCCCTGCCAGCGCACAGATCACGGCTCCTGCCGAGCCGGTTCATCAGGCCACGGGCAATCCCGACGCCAAGTATCTTGCACCCATTCCTGAGGAGAACGGCAAGGTTTACCTCCTGCGCGAAATGCCGCTGCCTGCTGGCATCAGCGAGGGCGAGGCATACGAGAAGCTGCAGGTATGGTTCGACCGCTGCATGCAGGACAAGCGCATCAGCCATCACTCCGACGTAGCCACCGACAAGCCGCTGACCATCCAACAGCTGGTCACCCAGACCATCACCTTCAGCAAGTCGCTGATGGCGCTCGACGAGACCGAGTCCACCTTCGTGCTCGCCGCCTCGGTAGAAGACGGCATGCTGCGCCTCAAGATGTCGCACATCACCTACAAGTACAACGGAGAGAACCGCGACCGCAAGATGCTCAAATATACCGCTGAGGATCACATTGCCGACCGCGTGGCCCTCTTCAAGAAGGGCCGGAAGCTGGTGCCCGGCTACAAGAAGTTCCGCATCAAGACCATCGACCTCATCGACGAATACGAGGCTTCACTCAAGCTGGCCTTCCTTATCAAGTAAGTCTGCCCGATGTGGATCATCCTTGCATTTACCTCAGCCATGCTGCTGGGTTTCTACGACGTGTTCAAGAAGGTATCGTTGTGCGATAATGCTGTCATTCCTGTTCTGCTGCTCAACACCTTTTTCTGTTCGTGCATCTTTCTGCCTCTGGTCCTTCTCTCGGCCCAGGGCATGATTGCTGCCGATAGTCCGCTCTACATCCCTCCCATCCAGGACCCCTCGATTCACGGCTACATCATCCTGAAGTCGGCCATCGTGCTCCTCTCCTGGATCTGTGCCTACTACGGCCTGAAGCATCTGCCCATCACCATCGCCTCGCCCATCAATGCCACCCGCCCCATCCTGGTGCTGCTGGGTGCCATCTTCATCTTCGGCGAGGAACTCAACGCCTGGCAATGGGCAGGCGTCATCATCTCCATCCTCGCCTTCGGCCTCATCAGCCAGAGCGGCCGGAAGGAGGGCATCACCCTGCGCCACTCCATCTGGATCTGGATGGTGATCGCCGGCACCATCGTGGGTGCCCTCTCGGGCCTTTACGACAAGTTTCTGGTGGGCGATCCGGCCAATGGCCACGGCCTGTTCGGCATCTGGCCCAACCGCGGCTTCGACAAGATGATCATCCAGTCGTGGTACAACTTCTACCAGGTCCTGATGATGGGCATCGTATGCCTCATCTGCTGGACGCCGAAGCGTCACCGCCTCAAGCATCCCTTCCATTGGCGCTGGCAGATTCCGCTCATCTCCATCTTCCTTTCGGTGGCCGACTTCTGTTACTTCTACGCCCTCTCCTATCCCGATGCGCTGATCTCGGTCACCTCGCTGGTGCGCCGCTCGGGCGTCATCGTGGGCTTCGTATGCGGCTGGCTCTTCTTCAAAGAGAAGAACATCCGCACCAAGGCACTCGACCTCCTCTTCGTCATCATCGCCATGATCCTGCTCTGGATCGGCTCGCAACACTAAGACAATGAAAGTTTCAATCATAACCGCCACCTTCAACAGCGCCAAGACGCTGGCCGACACCCTGGAATCCATCCTGCGCCAGACGCACAAGGAGGTGGAATGCTGGGTCATCGACGGTGGCTCGACTGACGGCACGCTCAACATCATCCACACTTACGAACAACGCTTCAACGGCTGCCTCCACTGGCTCAGCGAGCCCGACAAGGGGCTGTACGATGCCATGAACAAGGGCCTGGACCGCGTGACGGGCGACATCGTCGGCATCCTCAACAGCGACGACTTCTACACATCTGACGACGTGCTCGAAACCGTGGTCAGCAAGCTGCGCAAGCACCCCTCCGTCTCGGCTGTCTACGGCGACGTGCACTACGTCAACGCCGACAATCTCGACCGCATGGTGCGCTATTACAGTTCGGCCAGCTTCTCGCCATGGAAGCTTAGGTTTGGCTACATGCCTGCCCATCCGGCCTTCTACATCCGCCGCGAGGCCATGCAGGCAGCCGGGCACTATTCGCTCGACTACGAACTGGCCTCCGACTACGAGATGATGGTGCGCCTCTTCTGCAAATACAAGATCGGCGCCTCCTACATCAAGAAGGATATGGTCACCATGCGCACCGGCGGACTGAGCAACAACAGCTTTCGCAACCGCATGCTCCTCACCCGCGAGGATGCCAAGGCCTGTCGCTCCAACGGTCTTT
The DNA here is from genome assembly GCA_045628525.1 of Bacteroidales bacterium. GTDB lineage: Bacteria > Bacteroidota > Bacteroidia > Bacteroidales > UBA3663 > Liminaster. The sequence goes on along the minus strand of JAZQPJ010000059.1, from coordinate 35,241 downwards.
ACAGCAACTTCCTGCTCTGCTGCGTCAAGTACGCCACCAAGGTTTTCGAGTTCCTGAAATAATGCCATTCGGCGGCACTCACTGCCGAAGATTCAATGTAAACTTACAGAGGCACGCCACCACCCTGCGGCGTGCCTCTGTAAGTTTACAATGGCACGTCGTCATCCGGACTGGTCGCTCTGCACATTTACATTGTTTTTCGGACCGCATTCTTGTCCAAAACAGCATTTTTCACATGAAAATTCACAAAAAATTGAGATTTTCGTGATTCATTTGAACAAAAAATGCCATCAATCTAACAAATTAACATGTTTCACAACATATTTTCGGCCGCGATGCTTTGCAGTCTTATAATTTTTCCTTATCTTTGCAGCTGATACATTATTATTACGCGCACACAAATGCGCACAAACAATAAATTAAACAGACATGAAAAGGATCCTGACGATCATCACCGCACTCGTGCTGACAGCGCTTTGCTGCCAGGCGCAGGATGCCGCATATCGCCAGGACAAGGACTTTCCATTCATCGTCATCACCACCGCCTCGGACGAGGAGACGCCGCAGTTCAAGGACGAAGAGTTCTACACCATGAGCACGGGCGTCATCTTTCAGGTCAACAAGACATTCATCCGCCCCGACGACCCGTTCTTCACCCTGTACGAGGAGGAGATACTGCCACGCATCACGCTGCAGCACCTGCAGCTCCGCAAGGTATTCATCCGCGGTGCCGCATCGCCTGAGGGTCCGTATGCCAACAACCGCCGACTGGGCCAGGGCCGAAGCAAGGCATTGCTCGACGCTCTCCGCAGCCGTCTGCGCAACCAGTACATCGAGACCGATGCCGAGGTGAGCAGCGTGACCGAGGACTACGGCTATCTGTGCTACCTGATGCGTGAGGCCAACGACCCCGACTACCAGACGGTGCAGGACATCTACGACCTCTGCCGGGGCGACGAGCCCTGTTGCAAGCAGAAGCTGATGGCAGCCCAGGGCGGCAAGCTGTGGAGGCGCCTGCTGAAGGAATACTTCCCCCGCCTGCGTTCGGCACGTTTGATCCTGTGGTTCAGCGAGCCCGACCGCGAGCACGCCCCGCTCTCCGAAATCACCCCGCTGCAGGCCGACTCCGTGACCCTCCTCGGACTGCCTGAGCCCCAGATGGCTCCGCTCGTGTATCCCTCACCCTGGGCTGGCACGATTGCCGAGCAGGCTCCTGCGCAGGAATATATCCGCCGCCACCTCATCGCCGTCCGCACCAATCTGGCACACGACCTCTTCTACATGCCACAGTTCGGCTGGGCCATGTCGCCCAATGTGCAGCTGGAGTATTACCCCCTGGATGGCCACTACACCTACAACGCCGGACTCACCTGGGGCACACACCGCCACTGGGACACGCAGGAGTTCTTTCAGGTGCGTGACGTGCAGCTGGAGCTCCGCCGCTATTTCCGCGGCAACGGCGACTTCACCGGGCCCTATGCCAGCGCCTACGCCCATGGCGACAAGTACGGCATCGGCCTTTCCCCCAAGAAGGGCTGGCAGGGCGAAGGCGGTGGCGCCGGTCTGGGCATCGGCTACGTGATGCCGCTCAACCGCCGCGGCAACCTCCGACTGGAGGCCATGGCTACGGCAGGCTTCTACCTCACCTACTACGATCCCTACATCTATGGCAACCCCATCACGGGCACCATCGACGGCGATTACTACTACGAGTACTTCGGTGCGGCATCCGACTTCAAGAAGCGCAACCACCAGTTCTCATGGTTCGGCCCTACCAACCTGGGCCTGCAACTGACCTACGACATCATCTATCGCAAAAAGAAACCCTCATCACGATGAAACGAAACCACCTACGCAAGATACTGTTGGCGCCGGGCCTGCTGATGGCAAGCCTGGTGTCGTCGTGCATCGAGCCGCCCCTGAAGCTGCCCGCCGACGAGGTGCTGGTGGATCTGCCTATCGTCATCGTGGATCTCGATGTGGTGTGGAACCTCGACATCGACTGGCACACGCAATGGCACTACGGCTGGGACTCTATCGACTCCTCCCATTGGGGCGAGATCGCCTATCCCGAGCCGACCAACTACGAGGTGCGCCGCTACTTTGTGGGACCGGAACCGAGGGCTCCGCACACGAATGTCGATCCGTTCACCATCTACACTACCAACTTCCGCCGCAACTACGAATTCGGTTACTACGACATACTGCTGTGGAGCAACATCGACTCGGATGACGGCACCCAGGTGGTCACCATCAACGAAGACGACCTCGACGAAGTGACTGCATCGACCACCGTGACGCGCGGCATGACCCGCGTCGGCACAGCCACCACCGTCACCTCAAGCGCCACGGTGATGACCGGCACAAGCGAATCGACCGTGGTCACCGCCCTCTACAACCAGCCGGAGATCTTCTACTCCGCCTACCCGCGCGACATCTTCATCTCGCGCAACCAGGAGGACTACGACTACTACGACGAAGAGAAGCGATGCTGGGTGAAGCAGATCAACTGCGAGCTCGAACCACTGGTATATATTTACCTCGTACAGGTAATAATATATAATAATGACGGCCGAATCACAGGCAGCACGGGCGACAACGCCATCTCATCGTTCGCCAGCGGCACATCGGTCAACACCGGCCACACGTGGGACAAGCCTGTAATGGTCTATTACGGCTCGCGCTTCAAGCAAGGCATCGAAGTCGGTGGCACCAAGGCCGACGTCATCGGCGGCAAGCTCACCACCTACGGTCTGTGCGACATGGATTCATACACCCAGACCAAGGCCAGCTCGCACTACACAGGCAGCCGCACCGACCTCAAGAACTTCCTCTACGTGGATCTGACCTTCTCGAACGGCACATCCGCCACCCTGCAGGCCGACGTCACTGAACAATGCCAGAGCCAGGCACACGGCGGAATCATCACCGTGGTCATCGATGCCAACGACATCGAGATACCCAATCCGGATCCCGGACAGAGTGGCAGCGGCTCGCTCTTCGTCCCCACCGTGGAGGACTACGACGAGGTGGTATTCGACCTCATGCTCTGACCCTCAAGCAGACAAAAACAAAACAATATAACAAATTATTATTATTAACACTTACATTTTTTTAAAGCTATGAAGAAAAGCATTCTTTTGGCAGCCCCGGCTTTAGTATTAGCCAGCTGCGCCAGTGATGCGATTGTAGATGAGCACCTCGGTGGCTACACAGGCAAGACCGACGCTCCGATCAGTTTCATCACCAACCAGAAAAACATCACGAGAGGCAAATCTCCACTTCAGGAGAAGGGTCACTACAACTTCGGTGTATTCGCATACAAGAACACCGAAGCCACCAACAACATCATGGAGAACTACCTTGTTGGTTATAGCGATGTAGTTAATAATGCTGGTTACAAGTTCGGTGCAAACCAGACCACACAGGGCGATTCTAATGGTGAGCTCAACGGCAAGTCTATGTGGCAGTACGAGGGCCTCGGTAGCGCTGAGTATGACTATACTGGTGGCGAGGGCTACTACACCAAGGACCAGATGACGTACATGTCAAACGTTGCCAACCAGTACCTCCGCTACTGGGATAATGCATCTGAAAACACCATGTTCTATGCCTATTCACCTTATGTGAATGGCACGGGTACTGCAACCTACGACAACAGCACTAAGGTTATGACCATTCCTGATGGCACCATCGTGGCTGGCATGAACAACCCAACTGCTTACGAGTTCATGGTAGCAGCTAATCAGGTAGTAAAGGCAAACTATGGTCACGATGTAGCTCTCAACTTCAACCGTCTGAATGCTAAGGTTAATATCAAGTTCTGGGAGGACATCGATGGTTACTCAGTTCGTATTATTGATTTGAAGGAAGGAACCTATACTGGTGTTCAGGCTAAGCCTGCAAAGTGCACAGGTACTGCAAATACTACTGGTGCCACATACACTGTTGCTGAGTACTACACCAAGAGCGGTGCAACTGTTGACTTCACAACTTATACCAGTCCTGTTATCACAATGGCAACCGGCACCAAGACAAGTGATGCTCTTGTATTCTCTGCTCCTACAGCTGATGCTATCGGTACAACTCGTGCTTTGGCTTCTGCTTCTGAGGATACCTACTACGCTATTCCTAAGGGTGCTACCACAGAGACTGATTGCGGTTTCACTTTCCACGTTTCATACGAGCTGACTTCAACCACTGGTGAGAAGATCCTTGTTAAGGATGCACGTGTATTCGTTCCCGCTACTAACTGTAACTGGGCTGCAAACACACACTACACCTACATCTTCAAGATTACTAAGGGTTCTAACGGTTCTACTGAAAACGATCCTACTATCGATCCCAACGATCCTGATGTACCCACAGAAGGTGGTCTCTATCCTATCGTATTTGATAACTGCACCGTTGTTGATTACACAGAGGCAGAGAGCGATCACGTAATCTCTGATGGCACTGATATCGTTAACTACAGCGTTCATCTGAGCACTTACTCAATGATGCTTACTTCTGCTACCGATGTTGTTTACTCACTCTATCGTGAGAATGCTATTGCTGCTCCTGCTATCAGCGGTAAGTGGACAATCAAGAATCCTGCTGGAACTGCAATTGTAGATCAGGTTGCAGGTACTTCTGCAGGTGAAACATTGGAAGCTTCTGAAATTACAACTGCAGGTACTTACACCGTAATCTTCGAGCCTGATAACGTTGGCTTCAATCCTGGAACCTCTGGCGACTATGCTCCTGCAAAGAGCTATACCGCTACATTCGACGTAATTGGTCACTATACTCTCGGCTTCAATGCAGCTTCAACAACTACAATGACTGTTGGTACTGGTACTGATGCAAACTTCAATGTAGTACTCGTTCCTCAGGTGGATGGTACAGCTTATGCTCCTTCTGTAAGCGACTACGAGGTTGTATATCCTGCAGCAGTAACAACTGGCGGTATCGTTATCTCAGGTGACAACAAGAACCGCGTTTATGTAGACAATGCTACTACTCTCGTTGTTGAGAAGAACGCCGTTCCTGGTGACTATGTTGTAAGATACAATACAGCTGAGGGTAATACAGCAGACATCACTCTGACCGTCAAGGCTTACGCTATGACTCTCGACAAGAACATTGTAGAGGTGACAACTGCTGACCAGACCGTTACTCCTTCTTGGGGTGTTACTCCTACTGGTACCGTAACTTATGCTCTTGCTACTGCAGCTGCTGGTGTTACCTTCAATACAACTACAGGTGTATCAACCGTTGCTGCTGACGCTGCAACCAATGGCACTTACTCAGTAACTGCTACCGTTGTTAACAATGGTTCAACCATGACTTATACCAAGTCATACACTGTGAAGGATGTTTATACCCTCTCACTCTCTGCAACTCTCGTTGACAATGATGTGCCTAACGCCATCAACGTAAACGCAACGAAGAATGGTACCGCCCAGACTTCAGGCATTACCCTTGAAAGCCCTGCAGGTGCTACCGGTGTAACCCTTACTGGTGCGACTATCAACACTGCAGTTGATGCAACTCCCGGTACTTACACCGTGAAGATCGGAGACAAGGTTGCTACCTTCATCGTACAGGATTAATCCCCTTCCCTCATATTCCCCTGGGGGTGTCCACGCTGACACCCCCGAGGGTTTATCTATCACATATAATATATATATAATGTATAATCGCTTCTTCATACTCGCCACGACGCTGCTGATGATGGCCGCATGCTCTTCCGACAAGACGTTGGAGGAGGTTGACGACATCACCGGGCACGACAACCCGATGCGCTTCGGCACCTCGGGCACCTTCGGCGCAGATATGGAGAACACTACACGTGCCATCGACCTTGAAGACGGCTTTAAGGTGACGTGCTGGAAGAGCTTCGATGGCAACAACATCACCTCGCTGCCCGTAATGACCGATTACGAGGTGGCTTACCATCCGGGCGCTGCCCAGCGATGGACCTACGACGACGTGCGCGACCAGTACCTGCACTACTGGGACCTCTCGGCCTATCCCTACGACTTCCGTGCCTGCACCCCTTATCTGGAGGATGCACACTTCGAAGCCAGCGGATTCAGCCTCAACCTCACTGGCAGCGACCGTTTCTTCTGCGCACAGACCTTCCTGGAGCGTCAATACAACCAGGACCTCAAACACAGCGAGCCCTGCCTCATCGCCGAAGTCAAGCGCATGGGCAAGGACATCAACGGCAGCTACCGCGACTTCGACATGCTGAAGCACGACGTGGCCGGACCGTTGGAAATCAACACAAACAACAACAGCTGGGGCGTGCGCGACGTGCACCTCCCCTTCCACCACCTGGTGTCGAAAGTGGGCTTCCGATTGTATATCGACGACCCCGAAGTGCCATCCTACGACATCACGCTCAGCGATGTGAACATCAGCATCGTAAAAGACGGCTTCATGCTCAGCAGCAAGCAGTACAAGGCCGACAATGCCAACGGCCTGCTGAACGGCACCTTCGTCCAGCCTGTCACCGTCAACGAGCAATCCCTGATCACCAAGACCGAGCCCTACTCGGACGTCAACATGGCCAACCATCTCAACAAGGCCACAGCCTTCGACTTCCACTGCCCGGACGACATGATACAGCTTCCTCAGAAAGAGCTCAAGATACACGCTCGCCTCACATTGAGCTACACCATCAATGGCGAGCCCAAGTCTTTTGACTACGATACCCTCCTCAGCCTCGACGGCGAGAACCCCGCGGGTGACCCATTCGACTGGGATCCCAACACCCACTACATCTACTATCTCCACCTCAAGAACCTCGAGCAGTACCCCATCATCGTCTGCACCGCCGAGATCGTCCCGTGGGAGATCGTACAAACCTCAGACATCGAAATCGGACTCTGACCCCACCCGGTCACTTCCGCACAACATATATCAAGCAAATAATAATATAAAAAAGATACAATCATGAAGACAAACAACCTATTCACCCTCCCCCTGATGGCCCTCGCAGCCACAGCCCTCACCTCCTGCTGGGATGATGATGAAAAAGTCATCCCCGAACCTATCGATCCCAATGCAGGAAAGGAAATGATTGCATTCACTAGCAATGGCGGCGAAGCAATAACCAGGGCATCTATAGATGGCACTCGTGCAGGATTCACCGCTCCTACCAAAATTGTCATGCGAATTAAGGCTGAGGATTTACACACATCTGCTGAAGATACTCGTTACACCAGAACAATAGCATCAGCGAAAACACAAACTACGGCTGATGATGATCATAATGGAGAAAACCTCCTTGCCAGCACTTTCCGACACTCTGATGTTACTATTTCTGGCGAAAACGTTCGCTATTGGGATGATGCCTTTGGACGTTATTCTAAGTTATCGGTATATGCTGTTTGCGTACCAAACAAAAGCAAAGACGGCATTTTGGGAAATGATATTTTGACAGAAGGATCGGACAAAGTAGATGCAACTAATAATCCAAATTGGTTCACAGAAGCTACAGAAAACGAGAGTTTGATTTGGGAGGTTCCTGCTACGAACCAAACAACAGGGCAAGCTGGATTAAGTGCAACACTTAATAACGTGACTGACGGCACGCTTGAGTCAAAAGATTTATGCTATAGCAATAATATCCGCTACCGTGCTACTACTGCAGAAAAAGGTGTTTACCGCAGTTCGTATGACAGCGGCACAGGAACATGGTCGCAATATTTGACCAATGGACAGATGTACTGGTATGGCAAGGACGGCAAGGATATCACAACTTCGAGTGAGACCGCAGGCAAGTTCGACCAAGGACATCTTATCTTTAAACATGCTTTGACCAAGTACACCATCAATCTCACTGAGGGTGCTGGCTTTAGCAATAGCATCGAAACAGATTTCGCTTTCACAAATAATACAGAAAATGTTGCTCTACTTAATTTCCCAACAAAGGGATCTTTCGATTTGTCAACCGCGACATGGACTATCTCCGAAAGAAATGACGTAAAGAACCTGCCAGAAATCACAGACGCAGAACATAATGGCAAGACCAAAACTCGTACATTACAGGCTCTTTCTTTGCCAGGATATGACCTTGTGGAAGATCCTACTGCAAATGCACTTCGTTTCACGATCGACTACAATGAGTACGTAGTTACGAAGGAGCAGATTCAAAAGAAGATTGCAGAATGGGCTGAGGCAAATAATAAAACAGAGACCACTGCTAAAGAATTTCATAAGTTTGTACAGGGTTATCATTATGTCATCAACATTACTGTAGGAAAGAAGGCCATCGATAACATTACAGCAGAAATTGTTGATTGGGAAACAGTTGAAACCAATTCAATTACTGCCGAAAATGCTTATATTACAATGAACTTGGAGGATCGTGGATCTTCTTCAAAAATTGAAAAATATACAAAGTCTAAACAAGACAACTTTGATATTTACCGTGCGGAACAAAAGGCTACGGATATAGTTACTTCCAACGAAGGTTTCCAAGATTTCTATGCTTGGAAAACCGGATACACTACAGATGGAAAAGCAACACCGTCTTGGATCGGCAAAAAAATTAACGAAGAAATTTCTGAAACTGACGGAGAGTGGAGCACAGGTTGGTTCTGGCCTGACAATAAGACAGCTTACCACTTCCGAGTTGCAGGCAATGATTCAAATAAAAATGATAATCCTACCGTAAATAAAGATGAAACGGATGGCGATTATTATACCATTGCTGCTGGTTCTATTGATGGCACAACAACCAAGAATTCTGATGAAGTTTATTATAATGACTTTATTTGGGGTGCACCATTCGCAGATGTAACCGATGCATATAAGTTTGTTTACACAACAACTGACGGTTTTGCTTTGAATGGTACTACCAAGCAAATATATCATGCTATTGGTGCTACCAAACAGACCATCAACATGATGCTGTTCCACATGACCAGCCAGATCTTTGTAAATGTCACCACATCATTAGATTCTGATCCTTCGCATGTGGTTCTCAATGACGTCACAAATGATACCAAAGTTGAAATACTCCGTTTCTATGATAACGGAAAAGTATTGATGGGCAACGGTCGCGAAATGGTAACCGGCGACCATTTGGAAGATGCACAAGAGATAACTCATACTGGATATACAGCAGGAACAGCAGAAGATCCTGCCATTACAACGTTCAGTTATGGAATGGTACCACAAACGCTGGACCGTTTCGTTTCGGGAACTGATGGCAATTCTTATAAGGTTGGTCTGCGCATTACTACTCCTGATGGCAACCAATATGTCATTGAAGATTTAAGCAAGAATGTGTACGCAACTATATCTGAGAATCACATAAAGAACCCATACACAGAAGGAACTGGCACTAATGCTGGCAAATATCTAGTTAACTATTGGTATCCTGGATATAAATATTACTATAATGTAAAGATTGTCAAGACCGGCATCGTACACATCACCGCCCAGCTTGTTGATTGGGAGACCGTGACCGGCGACCTCGGTGAGATCACTCTGGAGGGAACGAACTAACAATCTTTCCGAGCACTCGAAAACCTTGCCAGACACCTTGGTCAAGCCTTTCGAGCGCTCGAAAACCGCGACAGAGACCCGGACAGACATTTCGAGCACTCGAAAACCATGTCCGAATCCAGAACCGAGCTATCCGAGCACTCGGGAACCTCATCCGAGTCACCCGACAAAGAATCCGAGCACTCGAAAACCCTATCCGACGTCTCGGACAGACAATCCGAGACGTCGGATAGCAAAACAAACACAAAACCAACAAATCACGACATTAGTCTGATGAAATTATATAGCCAGAAATATACAACCGCCCTCTTGTCTCTATGTGCCTTATTCACGGCATGTAGAGATGAGGTGTCGGATGTCACAGATCCAAATGCCGGCAAAACTCCTATTGATTTGTCTGTACAGTTGACAGGAGAAAAGCAGTCTGTCACTAGGGCTATCACCATCCAGCCAAATGAAACAAGCAAGTATCGTGCGTTCAAGAACAGTACATCATTATATATGATAATGAAATGTGATGACTTGAGCGATGCTAATCGTGCGGCAAAATATACTCGCACGTATGGACTTGCAGGTAAAGTTTCCGATCCTGCAGACGGAAGTTATTCTAACGTTGATTTTACCCGTGAAGGAGGTATATTTATTCGTTACTGGGATGATGCGTATGCTCGTGAATCAGCCATCTCTCTTTATGCCATTTGTATGCCAGGCTGTAATGGTGGTGACAATGATCTTTCCGGTGATGGCTATAAACCTTCTGGATCTGTTTCTTTGGGAGGAGAAACCGTCTTCCAAAATATACCTTGGTCAACAACCGTAATGACTACAGTTCTCCCCGATTGGGATTTGCCAAAAGATCAGACTACTACAAATTGCTTAATTTTTAATGATCTTTGCTATAGTAATAATATCTCAAAATATACCATAAACGAAGTAGAAACTGATGCACGTTTGAAGTTCGATACCTCAACAAAGAAATTCAAAGGAGGCAATCTTGTATTCTACCATGCCACTTCAAAAATAACCTTTGTCATTAAAAAAGATAAAGGCTATACCTCTGAAGAGTCTTTTAGTTTCACAGATGGAACAATCAAGTTGACGGGATTTAATAGAAAAATCTCAGGCTTTGATTTAGCAACTGGAGATTTTATCTCCGGTGGCGGATACACGGTGGGTGAAATCAGCAAAATGTCGATAGACAACACTGAAAAGGTTGATGATTCCGATTATACCGTCCGTGGTTTAGTTTTCCCTGGCACAGATCTTACAGAAGATACAGAAGCAGCTAATAATGCAGTTTCTTTCGCTATCAATCATAATAAATACGTTATCTCGCGCCAGAAATTATATAATGCTATTTCTGAAGCTGACAGGAATACTTACCTTGAAAATGGCAAAAAACTCAAGGCTGGTGTTCATTACATCTTTACCTTCACTATAAGCAAAACCGCAGTTAACAATATAACTGCCCAACTCGTCGATTGGGTAACTGTAAAAGCAGACGATCTGAAGCCGGACAATGCACGTATCAAGCTGGATCTGTGGGATCCAGATGGCAAAAAACTTGATTCAGGCGTTGACTTCTATCGCGGTCTTAATCTGTATCCAGGTCAGGACATTAACGATGACTGGGTAAGCTATGAAGATGTTAATTGGGAAAACACTTATAATTGGCAGAAGATTCAGTACGAGAAGGCAAACGCACAATACGGAGACGACAAGTGGACTACTGAATGGTATTGGGAAAGTAACCGACATTTCTACAATTTCCGTTCAGTTATCCCATCTGGACATGGAGTCGATGGCAACAGCAAACCGTCTCCCAATCCAACGCTGTCTTTAGCTGCAGATTCCGCTCAAAAATATATTGATGTAAAGTGGGGAGCTCCATTCAAGAACACTTCCGAAAAACTGACATATAGTACGAGCAAAGGATTTGATGGCAAGGATGCCGAGGATACAGCCAATCCCATTAAGCATCAAATCTATCAAGCTATCGGCCCGACCAATGATCCGATTAAGATTATTTCATTCCACATGATGAGTGAAGTAACTGTAAACATAACAACTTCTGACGACGACGATAAGGTATTGTTTGGAGACGGTTCTGCCACTTCAATCACAAAGATTGAACTCAGAGGATGTTACCAAGCAGGCAAAGTTCAGTTGGGAGATGGCTTGGTTAGTACAACCGGCGAAAAGAAAAACATCTATTTGTCAGAAAATCTATACAAAAAAAGCGATACTGACAAAAAACTTTCGGTGATATATGGTGTTATTCCACAAAGTCTAACAGGCACAGAACTTTGTATTACTACCGCCGATGGCAATCAATATCTTGTAGATCTTGCATCAGTAACAATTCCTGCTACTAATGCAAATCCAAGTAATCATAACCTTGCCAATCCATATAAAATAGTTGATGGTAAATGTACAATAAACTATTGGTATCCCGGGTACCAATATTCATACAATTTGAAGCTCCTTAAGACAGGCATCGCCGATCTTCGAGCAACAATCGTTAACTGGGAAACGGTAGATGTTGATGAAGTCATTACGATCAAATAAGGCGCAATTCAAATCGTGACAAATTGTCACGGGTTGAAATCCCTCCAATAATGCCAAACTGAACATTAACGAATATGCAACTATTATAATAGAATGAGCATAAGAACATATATATATAATATGTGTGCCGCCCTCGCATTCCTCACCGCCTGCAACAGCGATGATGACTTCATACCTGCCTATACTGTAGGCGAGGACTACAATGTCATCACGCTCCGCGCCGGATTGTCTGGCAATGACAATGAAGTGGGGACACGCGCTAAAGAAGACAAGCATAGTCAGCATGTGCCATTCACTTCTGGCACAAAGCTGAGACTGCGCGTTGACGGCACATGGACTGGGAAACCTGATGTTTCGCAGGCGACCATTGCCACGGTCGGAGCAGAAACCGCCACAGATAGCAAGCACAATAAGATCACATCTTATTCTCCCGTCCTTTATTGGGATGACTATGGCACCGCCGACCCTGCGAATATGGTAGTTGGGGGCGGACGCAAAAAAGGCTTGACCATCTATGGCGCTGCCGTGAGTGACGAGAAGGCCGAAGCTCCAACAATCACGAGCTGGACTGCACAGGAATGGGAATTGCCCACCGATCAGACGACTACAGGCTGGAAGCACAAAGACTTATTGACGAGCAATAATATCCGCAAGGATGCCGATGGTACGCTCAAGTTCGACGACATATATGATAACAATGCCGCAACGGATCCCAGCGATCTGCTGGAGTTCACTCATGCCATGAGCGGGATCTCCGTCACTCTGACTGCAGGTGTGGGATATCCAGACGGCAAGTTCCAGACAGCGCCCAAGGTCACAATGCTTGATTTCTATTACAAAGGAAACGTTAGCATTGAGGCGAAGACCTCTACAGCTACTGCTGCGAATGAAATCAAGCTATATCGCGACAATGGCGCAACATGGGCCAAGGCGAATGAGTCAACGTTCACAGGTCTTTTCTTCCCTGGCAATACATTTACAGATGACAAAGACATCCTAAAGATTGAAGCTGACGGCAATACACTCTATGTCACTGCAGAAAAGATCAATGATGCAATGAAGACGAAATATGGTAATACAGAATTTCGTCAGGGATATAACTACATCTTCAAAGTCACCATCAACAAGACAGACATCGACGTTGAGGCTACGATCATAAACTGGATTTCGGTAGAGGCTGAATCTGTAGCACCAAAGATTGATATTGATGACAGCTATGGAGACACTGGAACGAACTTTGTCAAGAACTTCGATTTCTTCTTAAGCGAAAACAAAGTTGGCTCTTACCTTACAAGTGGCAACCACTCGGCTGTCACATACGATGCTGGCACCTATACGATGACAACACCGTTGTATTGGGAGAACCATTCTGTTCACTACTTCTTCCGCGGCACATGGCCTGTGCTTGGAACTAACGGACAAACGGACATCAACGAAGAATATATACCAAATGGGAAACTGCATGATGATGCTGCAGGTGCTACCGTCATCGACATCGAAAACGTTGCCTATACGCCAGACACCTACCCCTCTGATCTGATGCTGGCTTTGCCACATGCAGCTAGCGGATGTACAGATCACGAAAATGAAGAATGTAAAGCACATCAAAAAAACATTGACACATACGGTATCTGTGCCACAGAGGGCAAGGTTCGTATGAACTTCAACTACATGATGTCTCAGGTTGAAGTTGTTTTAGCAACTGTCGAAGGGGTTGCTTCCGTCAACATCGGAGCAGACACCAAGGTAGAAATCATCAATGTAGCAAACACCGGCTATGTAAAATTTGAAGACCGCGAGATTGTGCCTGCAGAACAAAGCGATAGTTATGAGCTTAATGCAGTAAGTACATCTGGACTTTCTGGAGATGAACTGACAGTAGCGCAACGTAAACGTCATAGCGCCATCGTGCCACAAGTTTTGACTTATACTTCAGCTGGAGCATCGACTAATTTGCGATTCAGGATTACTGTAACAAACAACGATGCGGTATATTATACTGACGAGGACGCAGAAGTAATAGCTGGAGACAAGCAGGTAGGAGACGTAAAGACCGCTGCTACTACCGACATTTATTACGCCGATGTAGCACCAATCTTAAAGAGTGATAAATCTGGCAAGGTTGCTCCAGAAGGCAAATGGGAAAGTGGTGTTCACTACAAATATACCCTCACCCTGAAGAAGACCGAAATCAACGTCACCGCCACCATCAAAGACTGGATCCCAGTTGAGGCCAGTGACGAAGTCTGGTTCTAAAGAATATCTTTTTATTAGATGACAATGAAAAGAAACATTATATATATATTAAGGAGAGCCCTCCTCCTACTCTGCATGATGACCGGAGTCAGCATGGCATGGGCCGTGGAGGTTGCTACCGAGAATGATCTGATCACGGCTTTGGCTGATCAAACACAGCTCGAAATCACCTTGAAAAGCGATATTGCGCTGACATCGACGCTGACGATCACGAGCAATGTCACTCTGGACCTCAACGGACACAGCATCACGTCCGATGGCGTTCGTGCCATTCACATCACTTCGGGCGACAATGTGGTGATAACTTCTGCAACACCTGCGACGATATCTGCTTCCGGAGCTGTAGGAGCAACCAGTTCCGTGATTCGCATAGGTGACAACAGCGGAGACCCAAGAAATGTCAAACTCACCCTTGGCGAAAACATTATCGTAAGCTCTGACAAATGCTATGGTGTCACCGTCTTTGGAAGCAAAACAACGGAGACGCTGATCGTCAACGGACAGATCAGCACGACCGCCATGCCTGCCATTGGCGGTAATGGAAGCACAGGATTTGGCAATACAACCATCGAGATTGGAGAAACGGCACAGATCGCTACTACCAACGAATTAGCCATATACCAGCCACAGAACGGTTCGCTCACCGTGAAAGGCAGTGTAACGGGTCTGGGTGGCATCGAGCTGAAGGCAGGAAGCCTGACTGTTGCTTCGGGTGCACACATCGAAGCTACAGGCACTCCATACCATAATCCTTCATCCGAAGGTTCTTCAACGCTCGGCTACGCCATCGCCATTGTCGAGAATGGTGGGGGTTATGAAGGTGTCGGCAACGTAAGCATCAGCCCAGGTGCTACAATCATAGGTCCTATAGCAGAGTTGAAGGATTCGGACAATCCCAAGCAAAACGTCACTTACGATGAGGATGGATTGCAGATGACCGTGGAAATTGTAGGCGGAAACAAATATGTGAACTTCGCTGATGCGCTCAGTGCATGTGATGCAACAGCATCCCTGAGATTGCTTAAGGATATTGAGATGACGAAAACTTCTGTCATCGAGAAGAATATCACGCTCGACCTCAACGGCCAAGATATCACGGTCAAGAATAATCGTGCCTTCTGGATAAAGAGCGGTAGTCTGAATGTGACGACTTCAGACGCAACCCCTGATACCATAAGGGTGGTGGGGTCGATGGATCCTACAAATTCTGTGATTCATTTGGGCGATGATGCAGGCGATTCACGAACAGTCACACTTAACATCGGAGCAGGCGTGACAGTGCTGACAGAGTTATGCCATGGCATCACCGCATACGGATCAGCAACCCAGGAGACACTGACCGTTGCGGGCAGTGTCCTGACTAAGGATTATCCTGCCATTAGCGGAGACAAGAATGACAAAACCAATGGAGCTTTTGTAAGTGTTACAGAAGGTGCAAAGGTCTCAACCGATAATAATGTTGCAATATATCATCCGCAGATTAGCGCACTTTCAGTTGATGGTACAATAACCGGTGCCGGAGGCATCGAGATTAAAGCTGGCTCACTTTCGGTTGGCGAGCATGCAAGCATTGAAGCCACTGGCACTCCAACCCATACGCCAAACAATGACGGCCCGTCAAGCTGCGGTTATTCTATTGCTGTCGTAGAGAATGAGAACAACGGCAAGGTAACGACTGTGACTATCGAAAATTCCGCAACCATCGTCAAGGGTCCTGTTGCTGAGCTTTATGATTCTCAGATTGCCGATTTCGCTCCTTCGTACTCAGGCGCCGTAAGCATCAAGGTTGCTGCCATTGGCAATGATGAATACTTCAAGCTGACCGATGCCATCGCCATCGTTCCGACCAACGGAACGGTGAAGCTGCTTGATGACATTACATCGAGCAGCCCCATCAATCTTGACCGAGTGATCACCAGCACGCTGGATCTCAACGGACACATACTGACAGGTAATGGCTGTACGGCTGTTGCCGTAACAAATGGGCACGTCACCATCACATCAAGTGCCGAGTCGCCCAAAGGAACCATTACTTCTTCAGGTTCGGATGCTGTTATCCAGTTTGGCAGCGACACAGGCGACAAGCGCACCACCTCGTTGACCATCGGCGAGAAGGTGGATATCAACGCGACCGATTGCAGCGGCATTGCCGTGGCAGGAAGCAAGACGCGCGAGACCCTCACCGTGTATGGCGATGTTACTTCCTCTGGCAAACCAGCCATCATCGGCAGTGGCGATGCCGAGAAGGGCGGCACCACTATCACCATTGCGGCAACGAGCACCGTTACGACCAGCAACAATGTTGCCATCTACCATCCACAGAGCGGAGACCTTGTCATTGATGGCAAGGTAATTGGCAGTGGTACTACTGGTGGTGCCATTGAGATGAAGGGTGGCGACCTGACCGTAAATGCCGGCGCAACAGTCACCGCTACAGGCACATCTACTCATACAGCAAGCGATAATGCTCCTTCGACCAACGGTTACGCCATCGCCATCGTCGAGAACGAGCACTTCTCAGGCGTAGGCAAGGTCTTTATCGACAAGGATGCCACAGTCACCGGTGTCATTGCTTCCCTTATCGACTCAAAGAACAACAATGTGGCAGAGCCGGAGTTCAATGGCGATGTCTATATGCTGGCTGAGGTGATGATGACCGAAACCTACGGCGAGAAGTATGCGAAGCTTGCCGATGCCGTGACCGCAGCAGAGGCTGTTACCACATCCGAGAATGTCAAGACCGTGCGAATCCTGGATTACGTCACGCTGACCGAAACGCTCAACATCACAAAGAATATTACGCTCAACCTCGATGTCTATGACATTACAGGCAACCAGACTTCGGGTGCAGCTATCGCTGTAAGCAGCGATGCAACCATAAAGAATGGTGGCATCACAACAGCCCAGCAGGGTATCGCCATCACTGGAGGAAAAGTGACCTTGCAGCAGTTGGAGGTTAATGCCGATGCCGGCAGTCTCATTGTGAGCGGTGCTTCGACCGAAGTTACCACAGATAACAGATCAGTCTTTACTTCAAGCACAGACAATACCTTTACAATCAGTGCTGGTAACTTGACCATCAACGGCAAGGTGACTAACTCGGGTTCAAACGCAGCTATTGCCGGTACGGGAACAGCAGCGACAACCGTAAATACAGGTGCAACTATTACCTCGGCTACAGGAAAGGGTATTGACTGGGAATCAACTGGCACATTGACCATCGAAGGGGGCAAGGTGACCGGTGCCGGTGCTGTATATGCCAACAAAGGTTCTGTCGCCATCAAGGGTGGCACATTTAAGGGAACTGGTACTGGCGAAAACTCAGGCTGTGCTTTGTATATTGACGGCTCTAATTGTACTCCAAGCGTGATGCATGGCTCATTCTATCACGCTGGAGACTCCGCTCCTATTGTCGCAACTGACGCAACAGGCTTTGTGGAGGGTGATTACTTCAACAACAAGATTGCCCAGATTCTTTGTGCAACTGGCTTCAGAATTTCTACAACAGAGAACAACAATCGCATGTTCTATCTCGTCAGCGAGCTTGTCATCACCGATGCTACAATATGGGAAGCACCGTTAGCTCCAGAAACAGAAGAAGACAAATACACCATCCATACTGCCAGATATATTCGTAATAGTGGCATGGGTACTACGAAGTATGGTACGCTCTGCCTGCCATTTGCATTTTCTGCGACACAACCCAATATGACGTTCTATGCTATCCATAATATAGACAAAGAATGGCTCTATCTTAATGCTATTGATACTGATGCTACTATTGCCGCAGGAAAGCCTGTCGTTTTTGCGCGTACAGGAGACCTTAGCACTTCGTTCTCCATCGAGAGCACGGATGCTCAGATTAGTCCCATAGTTGCAGGCGAAGAAAACGGACTCGTTGGCACATTTAAAAAGACAACTATAAAAACAGATCTCGATAAAATCTATTACCTGAACGGAGATCATTTCCATCAGGCTGACACCGAGCTGACAGTTCCTGCCTTCCGTGCTTACATTTACGGCCCTGATATTGTTTCTGCAGCCAGAGTGCTCAACATCAGCACCGATGACGACGACACGGAGGACATCGACGCCGTGCTTATGGAGAACGAGATCGAAGCTGTCTTTGATATGCAGGGACTCAAGCGAGAGGGCTTGCAGAAGGGCATGAACATCATGAAGATGTCGAATGGTAGAACGATTAAAGTTTACGTTAACGAGTAATGATACGCAAGAATTTACATAATATCCTGTCCCTGTGTCCGCTGCTCATGCTCACCGCATGTGCAGACAATGACTTGGACCTAAAGCTGACGGATGAGGAGAAGACTCCCCTCACTGTAATCGCGTTACTTGACGTGAGCAGCCAGTCCATGAAGACGCGTGCGCAGGACATGAAGTTTGAAACAGACGACAAACTGTTGGCTTATATTCGCCATGTGAAGTGGGATAGAACGAATGCTGATACTCGTGAATCTGTAAACGCAGACAAGGCTCCGGTATTGGTTACCTTTACCAAAGGAAGTGATGCAATGGCAGCCTATTCTGGTGAGGACATTGCTCCTATTGGTCTTGCAGATAAAGAAATGGAAGAAGACCGATCTCTTCATCTATCCACAACTAACACTCAGCAGACATCTGACCTCACCAATGACCTAAGCGGTGGCAAGATCTACTGGGATGATTTCAGCGATGCGTCTTCAGCAGAAACCGACTTGCATACTGACGGTCACTACCTGCAGTCATTCTATGGCTACTGCTATAACGGTAGTCCCGCTTTTGGTGAAGCAGGTTCTTCTATAACCTCAGAACTCGTAGAAGACACGGGTGAGCTTGGCTGGCAGGTTGCCAAAGATCAAACAAGCGGCTTCCAGACCAGCGACCTCCTCTGGTCGGCAGAGCAGACCCCTGTAAAATACGACCCAGCTACCAGCCGAGAGGATACTAACCGTGCAGGTATCGTATTGCCTTATACCCACGCCATGAGCAAGGTGACCATCAATGTCATTGCAGGCGATGGCTTTGCCAGCCCCTATTACTTCAGTGGCACAGGCGTTACTCTCGACAAGTTCCGCATCTCATGCAAGGCCATTGCCCCAACAGCGACTCTGGACTGCAAGGATTCCGAGAAAGGCGACATCGACATGTATCCTGGAACCATTGGCACAACAGAAAGCATTCGACCTTTCCAGGCCATCGTCGTCCCCTCGGTGTTGACTGTAGGCAATAAGTTGGCCCAAATCAAAGCCATGGACGGCAACAACTATGACATCTATGTTACGGATAACATCATCAATGGCTGGAGTGTACAACTCACCGATACCGACGAGGATATCCATAATGGCACGGCACAGGCCAGACCATTGACAAGAGCCGATAAGGACAAGATACCCGGCGGAAAAGGACACCAGATGAAGTCGGGCGTGAACTATGTACTCAATGTCACCGTCAACAAGACCGAGGTGAACGTTACAGCCACCATCCTCGACTGGACTGAGGTGACAGCAGAGGGCAAGGGCGTGATCTACTTCGAACACGATGTCAAGGATGTCACTACAGCAGACAAAGACTCTATTGCTGAAGCGCTCCAGACTAATGGCTTCGATGTTTATACCAAAGCAGAGGGTGAGACAGATTTCGGCACCAAGGCCACCTCGCTTCGCTGGAACAGAACATCGCAGAAGTGGAAGTATAATCCTACGATCTACTGGATGGGTGGTAACCAATACTTCCGTGCCCTCTCGAATGTGAAACCTGATGCGTCGGGAACTTCCGACAACGAGTCCCTCATCATGGAGAACGGGCGAGATGCTCTCTGGGGAACGACAGCAGAGCATGCTGGCAAGTATGATGATAATACACCATACAATTATGCAGAGGGTGACGCTTTGCCCCCAAGAACAGGTCATGTGCCATTGGTGTTCTATCATGCGATGTCGAAGATTACTATAAATCTGGAAGATTATATCTATTCAATATACGGTGCTGACTATAAAGAAAAAGCAGACCCTGAATCTCTGCTCGATCTGGAAGGTGCCACCATTCAGTTGACCAATCTCTATTCTGGCGGAACCATTGAACTTGACGAGGGTAAGATCACCCCGACGAACAAGGTAGAGAAGACTTTCAGCGAGGATCAAGGAGCCATCCCATCCCGCATGGGATTCTTTGCAGCCAACGAGAATGGAAGTCCTACCAATTACAACAGCAATGTGACCGTGCGCGACTACTTCATCACGCCACAAAGCTTCATGGACAAATCAGGCGAAGATCCTGCCTTGCTCATCGTGACATTGGCTAATGGAACCACCTATAAGACCAAGCTCAACCTGTGCAATTTGACAGGAGGTGCGATTCCTGTGCAAGAATGGGAGCCTGGCAAGCATTACATCTACACCATCACCCTGGCCAAGGATCAGATTATGTTCCGCGCCGAGATCAAGGAGTGGGATGAGGTAAAAGTTAGCGGCATCATCACGCCGGAATGGTAATTCAGAGTTTACGATTTATAGTTTATTGTAGAGTTGAAACTGTATAAAGACATATTATATATTATTGCAGCAATCCTTATGGCAGGCTGTACCGACGACATTTTTGACAATGGCGGCGATGTTGAGGGCGTGCCAGAAGGAGAGCTGAAGAATATGGTGTGCCTGTCGGCAGGCACGGAGCAGCGTAGTGCTACCCGTGCCGGCAACATCAGCTATATGCCCAGCCATGTACGCTTCTCGGCCATGATGATCATCCACGAAGGCCCAGGAGAGTACAAGTATGAGCATCCGTTCTTTGCCAACATGATTGTTGACAATGCAGGAACCGGAAACAGCTGGTATTATAAGAGTGATTATAGCACGCCGACACACTATGATGACTACAACAACGATGATGATGCCTCGGTGTTCTACTGGCAGAACCGTCTGTTGCATGGTTTCGTAGGTTACATCGATGACTACAACAAGGCATTGCCGTGGGCTAAGCACGAAGCGGGAGAACAGGAATATGCTTCTCTTTCCGATCCATACTTTCCCAAGACCATCAGCGACTGGGACCCGACTGGCCCGGGTATCGGTGAGGAGGGAGACAAGAAGGTGGACAAGACACAACCGAACCTGCAGATACTCTACACACTGAAAAAGGACGGCACCATCCTACGCTGGCAGCAATATGAGAAGTTCGACCTGAGACGCAAGGACGGACAGACAAAGATGAGTGAGCAGAAAGACCCGCTCGTTGCCTACGCCGAAAAGGTACCTGAGAGTTCGTCTCCAGAGAAAAACCGCGTGTATCTCACCTTCCGTCATCAGTTTGCACAGGTTCAGGTCAATCTGCGAGGCAGCAAGACGAGTGCCAATATCTCGAAAGAAAACATTGAGCGCGTCGAATTGCTCGGTGTATCGGAATATGCATACGTGTTCCCATACCCTGAGTATGGTTGCGTCAATGACACGACCTATGTAGTAGATGACGATAAGCAACCCGTGCTGGATGCCAATGGTAACCCCAAGATAGAGGTCTCCACCTCATGGACCATCGCCCGTCAGGGAAAGGATCGCATGGATCTGCTTCGTCCTGCCCTTGCAGAGAAGGTGGACCTGACTAAGTACACCGAAGCACAACAGAAAGACAACGAATTCGGAACATCCTTCAACCTCTTCGATATGGCAGAGAGCGATGTGATGGAGGGTTACATCAAAGGATACGAGGGAATTGCATACGGGAACCTCGGTGCATTACGTATCGTATGGCATGAAGACCCTGATAACCCTGAGAATGATGTCGAGCATAACATCGTGTTCAAGATTACTGATGACAAGTTCAAAGTGCTGGAGAGCGGCAAGCGATACATCTTCAATCTGGAGCTCCGACGTGGCACGTTAGCGGTAATCAAGGCCGATATTGTTGACTGGATTCCTTACGAGACAGAGTACACGACCGAGGGTACGGTGGTGAAGTGAGGTCTTGAGTTTTTTTAGATATAAGGTTTATTAAGTTGATACGAATTTGAAAAGGTTTTTATCATACATACTGCTGATGCTGATCATGGTGAGTTGCCATGACGATATCGATGTTGCACAGAGCATTGATGCTCCCGACATGACTAGTGAACCCATTGCATTTGCCTCTGGACTTCACACTGTGAAGAAGAGTACCCGTGCCCCTTTCACCAGTGAGAGCGATATGAATGCAGAGATGCAGAATTATCACCCTGTGGTGGATCAGTATAGTGAGAACACCTATCTCTATACATTCAACATTACCATGTTTGGCAAAAACGCGCCCAACACAGCGTTAGGGTCAGCCGACTACCAGCTGGCTTACGAAGGTGGCGCCTATGCCAACGACGGCACGCTGGCGCTTAAATATGTAGAGAATAGCTCTAACACTAACCAGCCTCTCTATTGGCCGGACAACTCCAACCAGTACGGATTCAGCGTGAAAGCGGGCAATGACAAGCTCGATGGCGAGAAGGCTGGTGTCAGCGATCAGTCTGACGCCACCCTCTTCTATGACAACGACCTGCTGAAGGGCTTTGGCTTTGAACCGGTGTGGGACAACGACAAGTCACAGTCTGCAGACGACCTCGATGCCCTGAACTTCCGTAGCAGCCGCGAATGGTATGCTGCCAACAAGAAGCTCTACCCTACCCAATCGGATATGGATTGGCGCAAGGTACCCCTCTACCTCAAGCACCAGCGTTGCTGGGTGACCGTGAAATTGAAGGCAGGCAAGGGCATACCTCGCAACCTGATTACTTATGCAGCCACAGAAAATGGTTTCACCAGCAAGATGTTCTCGTACGAAGGCAGCACCGTAGCTATTGACCCTTGGCGCACGCCAGACACCGTGAAATATGTCGAAGACAAGAATGGCCCTGACGATCCCAAAGGCCAGACAATCTCGCTCCATGCCATCGTTGAGCCACAGAATTTCCTTGAGACCATCGAGCAACCTATGCTGCAGTTCGAGCTCAACACTTCGAAGTACGAGTTCTATCCAAGCAACGACTTAAACTATGCCACCTGGAATACGGCCAAGAACAAGTCGGAGAGCAAGCTGACCGATGCCGAGAAGGAGGCCATTGCTGCCATGCAGGCTTACAATCTGGAGCCAGGCAAGCACCTCACTATTACAGCGACGCTCACCACCGACCGCATCATCCTCATCACAGCCCTCCTGGAGGACTGGGAGGACATCACCATGTCGAGCATCTGTGACGACTATGGCAAGGACGGTGACCCGATAATCATAGCAAATAAGCAGCAATTACTAAACTTCCTCAACAACAATAACAAGCCTGGCGAAATCGGATTGATCTCTGCCAATGAGATCGACCTTGATGAAGGGAATGAGTGGAACTCATCTTCTTATTCACTCAATTGCATGCTCAACCTTGCTGGTGGCACACTGAAATGCCATGGTCAATTATTTAGCAATATGAATGCTGACGCTACGCTCATCAACGGTACTGTCAACATCACAGGAAATAAACCATTTATTTCGGCTATTGCAACAGAGAACAAAGGCAATATAGAGCAAATAAATGTGACGGTTGACAAAGAAGTGCGCAAGACTGTGTATGCCTCCAAGGGCGGCATGGTAGGCGTGAACTATGGCACAATCATCGATTGCGTCAGTGACCTGCAGGTAAAGGGTTCGAGCGGTTACATTGGCGGCATTGCAGGCGAATCCAAGAAATCCAACGACCTTACTACCTTACCTATTATTGACGGATGTGTTGTGAACGGACGTGTGGGTGCCTCGGGTACAGACTTCACCGGTGTCGGTGGCATTGCCGGTTACGCCGAGGGACGTGTCAGCCGTTGCACCTTCAACTACGGAATGACATTGACCCAGCAGAACAACGAGAAATACAGGAATATCGTTCAGGCAACCGTACCACCAGACAACATTGATAAAGCTTCACTCATTGTGAAAGCATACAGCAATTCCTGGCCTACTCTTGCCACGAACACTATTGGCTCTGGCGATAATACCAATGTCAATATTTATGCTCGTTACGATGCCGTCTTAGACAGTGAGGAAGAACTTCGCGAACTGCTCGTCAGTACCATCCATGCAGCCGATTCCCGTTATCGTCTTGCTGACGACTTCGAGGTAAGCAGCAACTGGGATCTTGGAATAGGAGAAAGCGACGGGTATAGTTCCAACGAGCCGAAGTACAACCTTAACTTCGAACTGGATGGCAACGACAAGACCATTACCATCAACGGTAAGCGACTCTTCTCGCACATCAATGGCTATTTCCACGATATGACCATCTATTGTGCCACTTCAATTGTTACTGAGTCGCGCTCGGATGCAACGGATATGATTTCTCCTTTTGCTTACTCCGTGAACCGCACTTCAAGCAATGACGGACTGGCAACGATTGAGAACATCAAGGTCAAGATGGCTAAAGACACCTTTATCAAGGCTTCTCAACCCGCCGGCCTTATATGCTGGGCTTTCAATGGTGCAACCATTAAGGATTGCGAGGTGAAGGCTGATCTTCGCGTGGTGTTCAATGAGGGATTCAACGATAGCGATGCGCAACGCTTTGCCGGGGTTATTGCAGCTTGTTCCATTGATGCGACCTTTACTGGATGTCAGGTTCACTCTGGCACACAAATCTTGCAGGATCCATCATATTCCCATTCGCGCAGCAATCAGTATCGTGGTGGTATCGTGGGCGGTATCAGTACGAAGGTCAATGACGACCAGAACCGTCCGTATGTTCCTCACACCATCATAGAAGACTGTAACTCGTGGTGGACCTATGGTACACTTGAAAATGGCGACTCTCCTGCCGGCACATTGATCGGTGCCACGAACTATGTGAACGTAGCTCTTCAGAAGCAGTCGGGTCTGGCAGCAGGTCAAGGTGGCAACTGGTGGACAGAGGGTTTCAAGGCTGCATCCGACATCAGCAATGATGATGCTGCCAAGACACTCGGCAAACGAAACGCAGTCACCCCGACAGAAGTATGGGAGGATTAACAGATTCAAGAAAGAATTGAGATGAAGCAGAAATTCAGATTCATACCTCTACTCATGGCAGCACTTGCAGTGGGATGCAATGACAATCTCACTGACAGTGTTGTGCAGCACGGCACAGGTGACATCATCCATGTGGGTGGCCTGCTGACCGATGGCGGCCAAATGGTTGTCACCCAGACACGTGCATCGCGCGACACTATTGTTCGTGCCGAGAATGTACCCTGGATGCAAGGTGCTTTGCTTTATGGACTGGACATCACCTATTCAAACATTAATAGTGAAGGCAGCCATAACATAGACAATGAGAAGGTCGCCATTCTGCAATGGACGGGACGAAGAGATCCCAAAACCAATCGTGGCGAATATACATTCAAGTATAAGGGCACCGATGACGATGCCGAATGGTATGACAATGGCCCACACTACTTCGAGGGGCAATATGTACCGGACATGATCCGCAATGGAAATGGCAAGACAATGGACATTGCCGACCTCATGACCAATCAGGCCGACGATCGAGATTTCAGCTACGACCCCCAGACGGGTGCTGCCAGCGGCGAGATCGGCAACTACACCCTCCTCTCCCACTATGTCGGCATGCCGCCCAACTGGACGGCATCGGCTACTGTTGACCAGATCCTGCTGCCATTCAAGCATCGTTTGGCCCGCGTAATCGTGTACGTGCTGATCGACGACCAATTGCTGGCGCTCGATGGCAGTCCGGCTGTGTTGGATGGATACAAAGGAGGGAACCTCACCGCTACAAAGGATGACCCATCCACTACAAGCTTCCGCTTTGCCAACGTCAAGGTGCTGGATTATGTGGCCGAGACGGCTGCTGCTAATGCGAATTCGACACCAACACTCACTCCGGTATGGGGTGAGGCCCGTCGTGTGATCCCTCATTTCTGCGATGAGTTCGATCGTTGCTACAAGAGCGAGCCCAATGCCGATCACCCTAATCTGAGGGAGTCGGCTGTTCCTGCAACCGAAGATGCGAAGTACAAGGATCCTGCCAATCAGGCCTTCCTGGTATATACCGATAAGCGTACCGAGAAGAAGCTGCATCCACGCGAAAGCGGCTGGCTGGCTGCACACAAGGACTTCATTGACAAGCGTGACAATAGCGCCTACACCCAGCAGGCCTATCATCGCGTACCTATCTATGACGTGATTGTGCGTCCTACCTACGAGAAAACAGACGATGTGATGTACGATGAGAAAGACTATTACAATGCCGACAAGACTCCCAACCAGGACGCCATCGCAAACTTAGTCAAGGAGACGAACCAGATTGAGTTCGAGATGACGCTCAACAACGGACTGGTCTATACCAAGGTATTTGAGTTCGACCTCAATGCCAACCAGCAGACCGTGGTCTATATCACCATCGACCGTGAACATATCGACTATGATCAGTCAACGCCAGACAAGTGGGTGAGCACCAGTGTTGAAGACGGCTACTATGGTGTGAACAACGATCTCGGTCACAATATGTCAATTGCTGGTAGTAGCTGGCAGAGAGCTGTGACATATACAACCTCAGAACCGAAACTCGATGTTACCGATGGCAATTACTATGACGACAGTCGTGTGGACGAAGATGACCTGGGTCAGTATTTCAACGATGTGAAACAGTGGATCGAGGAGTTTGCCAAGGCCAACATGGGCGGTGCACGTCAAGGAGATTACTTCGTGCTCGATGCAAACATCACTATTGACGCAACACTACTGCCAGAAAATTTTGTATTCAGCGGGCATCTGGATGGACGCGGTCATACCATCACGCTTACCAAGACAGGGCAGACGGTTATAGATGAAGCTGCATGGGATGAACCATTGCCTACTATTCTGTACAGATATGTAGCTGCTATTTATTACACGGATGAAGAAGTTGAAGAATATAATAATACGCATAAAGATGATGACGACTTTGCACCTATCACAACAGAAATGGTCAAAACGCCAGCCCACTATGAAGCGTTCCCCCCTACATCTTGGGATGAGATATCTTCTGGTACTTTCTATGCCGATGATCAAGGAACGCCTTACACAGCCCCATCTACCATCCACCACGATGCAGTAACGCACCAAAGCCCAAGTACACTCTTCGCTGGCCTCAATGGCACTTATGACGGAACTGCCGGACAATATAACCTGCATAACGAGACCGACAAGGATGGCGTGCAGCACCTGATTCCAGTCAAAGGCTATCGCGCTGAACTGTATAACACCACAGTGGCTGGCGGAGCACTCTTCCCTGATGATGCCATGTTCTGTGGCAAGAACCTCACCCTCGATGGTGCCACAGTGACTGGCTATATCTACAATTGTTTCGACATCAGCCACGAAGCTCCCAATAATCCGATCTCCAACGTGGTGCCAATACCCGAGTATTAAATGAAGAAGCTAAATACCTTATTTATATTGTCACTCTGCATGCTGACAGGTTGCGACGACGACCTGTCATGGAATTCTTCGTTGACTCCCGAACAGCAGAGTCTGATCGGTACGGCCATCCATTTCGAGCCCTATGTTGACGCATTCAACACAACTCGTGTGGCTCAGACCTACGATCACAACGGACTCTTCAATGCCGGCGACATGATGTATATGTATCGTCAGTATCAGGAGAACGGAGAATGGGTGTATAAGACGCCTCCAGGCACCATCTACAAGTACACAGAGATCAATAACGCCGAGACCGGACTCTTCGAGAAGACCAGCTGGAAGGTGTACGATGGCAAGAGGTTTAACTTCACCGATGATAGTTATACCAATCCTTTAGACAATTCTCATTCCTACTCCAAACTCCTTACCGAAGGTGACTCCATCACCTGGGAGAGCGGTGTGACGATTCGTTTCCGTGCATGGGTGCTGAGTCGTCTGAGCAATGACCTCTCCGACAGGACGGCTGCAGGTGGCGTGCAGAAAACCGTCAACTACCCTGACTATATGGTGTGCGACTGGGTGACGGTGTCAGGTCCGACCAAAACCATCCCAATGGCCATGCGCCATCTGGGCTGCCGCCTAGGCTTCACGCCTCGCGACAACAACCAGTTTGCCAAGATCGAAATTACCTTCGATCCTGCAGACTATATGCGTGAGGACAATGCAGACTCCATTATATACGATGAATCCGACAAGTTCCCTGAGACCTCAGACGATCCAGCAGTCCTCACTGCCGCCGCAGCAGCAGCCAACGTAGAGAAAGCCTACAAGAGCATGTGCTGGCCCGGTGGCGTGCACATGGACGACTTCTCGCTCACCACCTGTTTGACCGACGAAGATCAGGGCAACATCCTGCACGGCACAAAGACAACAGAGCAGATTGCCACCACAGTTCGCCGCCCAGAGTTCAAGTCCAGCGTCGATAGCCGCCTGTATATGGTCACAATCCCCTACGACATGAGTGACGGACCAGACAAGGACAAGCCCATCACCCTGCCTTCATACACCCGTTTCCGCGTGTGGCTTCGTGATGTGAACAATGGCGATGGTGTGCATCCGGACAACAATGCCCCAGGCACTTCGGAAAACCGCTTCCACATCTTTACACTCTCAGACGTGAAGATCAAGAAAGACGGCAAGGATGTGCAGGCCTTCCCCAACGGCATCACCCTGCAGGCCGGCTACAGCTACAACTTCACCGTAGGCTACAACTACAAGACCCTGGAGGTCTATGCCGAGGACAACTTCTCGTGGTCCGAACAAGATCTGGCCGATGCCGAGTCTGCCGACGAGGCCACCCCTGCTCCCGTTGCCGATAATTATGCCTGGTGGGCAGATGCCATCACCACGGCCTGCAACAGCACAAAGGGAGGCGCTCAGTATGAGCCGAAGTTCGAGATAAAGAATGCTACCGAGCTGCAGGAGTTCATCAACCTGGTCAATGGCAACTTCAACACTTCTGGCATATACAATGACGAGCCGCTGAGCAAGGAAGTGACCATTGTATACAAACAAGGCAGCAAGACAGAGGAAGATCATCGCGTTGTGCGCTGGTATGCCGGCATTGGTGTGAATGGTGATGGCACCCCTGACACCCTATGGGTGGAAAAGTCGGACTTGGAGGCAGCAGGATACATATTCTATAATAAATATACACGATCCATTGCCGACCGATCTACAATGATTGAGGAGGATTACCTCAGAGGACCTTATACATTCTTCGATGAGCAAGTGGGACGTCGATTGACAGTGACGCTTAAAGCCGACATCGACCTGAAGGACTGGAAACTCGAGCCGATAGGCAAGGACACCAGCCATCCGTTCTCTGGCTATTTCGATGGCGACGCACATCTGCTGAGCAATGTCTATATGGGTTATGAGGATGGTGCCACGCCTTTGGGCGATGGTTCGATGCTTTTCGGCTACGTCCTGGACGGTACCGTGGCCAACCTCCGCCTGGAGAGCACGCATCCGCTCAGCGTGACCCACACGCTCCAGAATGGTCGTATCGTGGGCTGCTCCATCATCGCGCCATCCACACAGGCTACCCTGGCCAATGCCACCAGCGGCATCTGCTACTTCGTGGGCTGTTTCCATCAAGGCAGCAGCAATGCTCCATTGGTAAACAATGCTGCTGACCGATTCCAGATGTATGGCTGCATGCAGGCTGCTACCGACCTCTCCAAGGCGGCTCTTGCCAATGTGGCCTCGGCCTATAATCCCCAGAGCGAGGACAACTTCATCTTCTGCCTGCGTGAAGACATGGCTGTCGATTCCGTGGGATGGACCGATGTTGCATGCAACTATTACGACACCGAGCTCTCCCCGGGTGCCAAGGCTTTCAGCTTTAGCAATGAAATCGACCTGCCGCAGGCCCGCCCGTTCCACCGCTTGCAGTACATCCGAGGCGTGCCCACACACATCATGTGTGCCAAGAACGACTTCCTGGTGGACAACAAGACGAAGTGGAAAGAACTGTCCGACCAGCGCAAGCAGGAGGTCTATGGCGTGGCACCATGGAAGGCCATGAACTGGGGTATCTATATGTACAACAGCTATGTTACGGACATGCCCAACCGATGCAAGATGCACTACGAGAACGAGTCCTCCCTGGGATATTCGCACCGCTATCCGGAGCTGAAGTCTGATGAACCTACTAAGGAGCAGTACCTCAACGTGCTGGAGCAGTTCAACTAAGCAAACAATAAAGATGAGAATCAAGAATTACATATACCTGCTGTTGCCGCTGGTGTGCTGGGGCTGCACCTCCAACCTGGAGGAGGCCGAACCACAGTATATCACCATCGATGGTTCAGCCTTCGAAACGGAGATCATTCCGTTTGTCGAAGACGGTTGCGAAGGGCCAGCGACACGCGTCAATATGGAAGGCGACTGTTTCGAGGCTGGCGACCTGATGCGCCTGCGCGTCATTGCCCCCTATGCGCCCACGTCGGAATATGGCGAGAGCACCTGGGGCAGTTCCTACGACGACTGGCGCCTCTATCAGTGGACCGGCTATCATGCCAATTGGGGTAATGTGGGCAGCAACCGCGGCTTCGACGTCGATAACGACTTCAATCCCAGCGGCGCCCCCTCAAGCATCATCATGCCGCAGGCCACGCCATTCGTCTTCACCGCCACCACCTGGACCGAGGAGATCCACTACGTGCTCACCTCCACCGTCGGTTCAGGCTATGAAAGCAGCAAAGTGGTGATCACCTTCAGCAACGTCTTCAAGGCCGACCAGCGCTCCGATGCCAACTACAAGGCCAGCAACGTGCTGTGGGCGCAGCAGTATATGCAGACGGGCTCACCCCACGTGCGCCTCAGCTTCGAGCACAAGATGGCAGCTCTGCAGATTGACATCAGCGAATTCGCGACAGAACTTGATAACACACCAAATGCTCCAGAGGTGGTATTGACCTTGGAGAATATGCCCGACATCGACCAGCAGGAGGTAGCCATCGGCAACTACTATGTGGCCAAGATGAAGTCCAGACGCGACTTTGGCGATTACTGGCGCTGCGAGTGCCCGTACGACGACAACGGCAAGGTACTGGGCATCGTGGTGCCCGATGAGGCAGCCAAGCACTTTGTGCAGATACCTTTCACCGGCGAAGCAGTCACACAGACGGGCATTTACACGGCACACAAGCAGGATGCCACCACCTTCCAGCTTATCATTCCTCCTTACACCGTACCAGCCGGCGTGACTCCTACCCTATGGCTTCGTCAGGGCACAAAGCGTTGGTCGGCACCTCTCCCACTGCCAGACCATAGCTTGAATGAAAATCAGACCGACCGCACTTTTGAGTCTGGTGTACGCTATCATGTCACGATGCAGGCTCCGGCCGTTCCCGTTCCCGATCCTGCCCCTCAACCCTAATCTGCGAATAATTCGATTCCAATGCAAAGAAATCTATATATTCTTACCGCCATCTTGATGCTAATGGCATCGTGCAAGGATGAGGACGACGTCATCTCACCCGCAGGCGATTCCGCCCTGGAACTCAGCAGCATCGATGCCGTAGTCGGCATGGCGGAGACTCGCGCCACGGCCAACAACGACTACATTGGTCGCAACCGCTTTGTGGCCGATGACCGCATGGTGCTCACTCGAATGCAGCGCACAGAGAAGCCCCTTGCGGACTTCTCTTACGCAGGCGTAAACCTGACCTACAGCGGTTCGGCATGGAGCCGAGATGCATCCGACGGCCAGCCCGATCGTCTCTATTGGTCGGACAATGCCTCGCCACACACCTTCATCGGGTATTCGCTTCCTCAAAATTGGGGGACACCCGCACTGGCTCAAGAAAACGGCAAATGGGTCAACACCAGCGACATCTATTCCGGCCAGTTCTCCTACACAGTGGAGGGCGACAAGAAGGTCGTTGACTTCTCAGTACGAGAGAGTGACTTGAAGGACATTCTGGACTCCAAGAAGCAGTCCACGGGCCAGCAGATAGACAGCACAGGCTACCGCCTCAAGCAAGAGGACCTGCTCCTCACCCATTCCACCCGCATGTTTGCCGATCCGGGCGGTCTGACCACCACGCTGCACTACCGCCATGCACTGGCTTCGCTCCGCGTCATCATCGACATTCAAGGCTTTGCGCCAAGCACCTATGCGGAGGATGTCAAGACCACCATCGACAGCATGGTGATCCTCAACCAGCCCTATAAATACACCTGGCACAATGCCATCACCGATACCCCATTTTATATGACCGACGGCACCGTGATTCCCGGTTGGGGCGTTGCCAATAGCACCGCAGAAGCCGACGGCACCGTCGATATCATGGCATGGCAACCCCGTCCCTCGGGCGAGGGCAACGGTCAAGCCAAGATCTTCACCTTCTATTCGCTCATCGTGCCAGGCAAGCAGCAGGGCTTCACCATCAACTACAAGGTGCACTATCCCAACCATCTGGATCCTGACAAGATTGTAAACAAGAACTATCGGGCAAGCCTGCTTGATGCCGATAGCAAGCCTGTCACCGTCAACTTCCTGCCCGGCTACACCACCACCATCCGCGTGTCGCTCAACCACGAAGGCGAGCCTGTATATATCGGTGCTGAGTATATCGACTGGGAGGACATCGACGTGCCCGACCGCGGCGACTTGCAGATGCTCGACATATTCCTCGATACCGACAAGCGGACCGACATCACCATCGTGGGCGATACTATGGCCACCAAGGACGATGCCACATGGCTGTACAAGAACAACAATGACACAATTGATATCTATGG
Source organism: Bacteroidales bacterium (assembly GCA_045628525.1). Taxonomy (GTDB): domain Bacteria; phylum Bacteroidota; class Bacteroidia; order Bacteroidales; family UBA3663; genus Liminaster. The sequence goes on along the minus strand of JAZQPJ010000059.1, from coordinate 2,211 downwards.
CCACAAGGGCACACCGCCAAATCCAGCCACGGGCACGCCAGCCGATCCGTACATCATCAAGACAGCCCGCCAGTTCCTCTCGTTTGCCTACGAGGTGAAGAATGGAAACACGTTTGAGGGCAAGTACATCAAGCTCGATACCGACATCTACCTGCAGAAGACGCTTACCGACACCGACATCACATGGCCGAGCATTGGCGATGCCGATCATCCGTTCAATGGTGTGTTCCTGGGCGATAGCCGCTATATCCACTACCTCAATGGCCAGCCGCTGTTCCATACCATTGGCGAATATGCCGTGGTTGACAAGGTGAACTTCTCGCACGTCCTCAACGTGACAGGTTCGGGTGTAGTAGCTAACGTAAACAACGGCCTGTTGGCTGGCTGCAACGTTGAAGGCAACATCGAGCAGGCGAAACCCACCGGTTCAGGCGATTCATATTGTGGCAGTTTCGTAGGAGACAACCAAAGCTTCATCGTGGCATGCACGCACGTAGGCGATGTAACCGGCTATGGCTATGTGGGCGGTCTTGTGGGTCGCAATGCCGGTGCCCTGGTGGCATCATACCACGCTGGTAATGTGTCGTATGCGGCCGATGCCACGGATGCACAGAAGGTGAATATCGGTGGCTCTACGGGCCTGAAGGACCAATTGACGAGTATCGTCTTCAGCTGCTACCAGAATGGCGACCTGGCCACCCACGACCCCAATCTGCTCTATTGCCGCGCCGCCTGGCCATTGACCACGCTGCAGATGCAGTCAGAGGATTTTGTGAAATCAAATTTGGCTGACCCATTTAATATTGGAGTCACAACACCAGCTGAAGGAGACACTTACGAGCCTTATATAGCAGGCACGATAGACGGCGTTCTGTTCGGACCACAGTATCACTACAGCCTGAACACCGCACTCCAGAAATTCAGTGTGTGGGTGAATCAGAAGGCTGCCGAGGCTGCCGAAACGGGAGAGGTAGTCCTCCCCTGCCACACCTTCTCCGCCCGCCAGGTGCAAGTGCTCAACGGCCTCTTCAGCAAGACTGCCAATGGCGAACTTGTTCCAGCCCACCTCTACAAGTATTCACCAGGTACCTATCCAAGAATACAATAGATGCCTCGCTTCATCAGCAAGCGATGCACCAGATACAGGAAATAAGTCTTTCTGTACCATAAGCTATTACAAAATATGAGACAAAAGAGAGCAAAGCTGAAAGTATTGTAAATATTCTTTGATATCACAGACATCGCTCGTCAAAAGAATGCTGAGGAGCCAAAGGATGTGGTGAAGAATTGGATGCGCCTGAAGAATACCATCGAGTATATGGGGCTCTGGGAAAAGCTCAATAACCCACAATTTAAAGGGGTCGGATTCGACCCCCTTTTCCAAGAGGCAGGGAGTAATGAAGCCGACGTGCTCAATGTGGCAATGTTTGGCATGACTGCTAAGGAATGGCGCGATGCCAATCCGGATAAGAAGGGGAACATCCGTGATTATGCCACCATCAATGAACTCATCTGCCTCTCGAATATGGAGAACCTCAACGCCGTGTTCATCAACGATGGCTTGCCGCAATCGGAGCGTCTCATCAAGCTTAATCAGATTGCTATACAGCAGATGAAGGTGCTGGAGTTGGGTATTGTTCTCGATTATTCGCTTCTGAAATTTATTTAGGCTATACTCATAGAGAGATAATTTGGCATTTGCTGAAATGTTTATTTCTCAATAATGCTTATTTCACCCGAAAATATGTTAAAGATTGCACAAAACAAGATAAAAATGATTGTTATTCTGAAAAAAATCGTATCTTTGTCGACAAAAGTCGGCTAAAAGGACATTGGAAACAGGACATTGGAAACCACAAAAAGCAGATAAAAATGAGCAAATACAGATACCCGATTGACAATGATCAGTTCCAGGAAATAAGGGAACAGGGACTATTGTATGTTGACAAGACAGACATGATGTATGATCTTGCCAACAGGTATAAGTATGTCTTCTTGGCTCGTCCACGTCGTTTTGGAAAGTCTCTGCTTTGCAACACCTTCAAGGCTTACTTTCAGGGACAGAAAGATTTGTTTGAAGGGCTGAAAGTGATGGAGCTAGAGAAACAGTGGAAAAAATACCCAGTGCTGCACTTCACCTTGAGCGGATTGAAGAACCTCTCAGTAAGTGATGCAAAGACGAAATTGGAAAGTCTGATTAGAGGCTATGAA
>JAZQPJ010000058.1:0-8924 GCA_045628525.1 Bacteroidales bacterium | reverse complement strand
ACTGCACCCGCATCTCCGCCGGAAATAACATCTTCTATGACGATCTGGAGGTGGTATCGGAATAAGAGACATAGAACAATGACCGATAAAAAACAACAAATAATTAGAACCGCACAAAACGATAGTCTGAAGCGGAGTGATAAAAACTGAATCTATAGACACTAACCCCATACTTAGGAACATCAAGATAAAGATAACATCCCTCATCGCTAGCGGAGCAATCTATCGGAGAAGACAAACCATTGGGTGTCGCATTTGAAAGCACCAGAGAATAAACGCCAGGAGTGCAAGGAATCCTATAACCACGATAAGATCTTGAACTGAAGTTGAATACGAACAATAAATCTTTTCGCTCAAAAGCCAGCACCTGATCGTGCACATTTGAAAGAAGCAGCCGTAGGCTTGACCGACTGAAATCAGGTATCGAGCGCAACAATGCCACCATTTTAGTGTGCCAATCATTCAGGTCTTCATACCACAGGTCATCTCGATCGGCAAGATCCCATCTGCGGAGTGCATGCTTGTACGACCACCCATTGCCCTTTCGCGGGAAGTCTATCCATTCGGGATGACCAAATTCATTGCCCATGAAGTTGAGATAGCCACCATTGATAGTGACCATAGTCAAGAGCGTGATCATCTTGTGAAGGGCAATACCATCAATGACCTTCTGCGTCTCGTCCCTTTTGCGGAAATGCCAGTACATCTCGCTGTCAAGCAGGCGGAAAATCAAAGTCTTATCGCCCACCAATGCCTGGTCATGGCTCTCGACGTATGAGATCGTCCTCTCCTCCATGCGTCTGTTCTGCAGCATCCAATACATCTCTTCCGGATTCCACTGCGATGGCGTTTTCTCCTTCAGCAGACGAATCCAATAATCAGGGATTCCCATTGCCAGACGGTAATCGAACCCCATACCACACTTGTTGATAGGCGATGCCAACCCTGGCATTCCAGACATTTCTTCGGCTATCGTGACAGCGTTAGGATTGACCTCATGGATGAGCTGGTTTGCCAAAGTCAGGTAGCAGATGGCCTCTCCATCCTCATTCAGATTGTAGTAATCGGCGTATGATGTAAAGTCCTGACCAAGACCATGATTCAAGTAAATCATTGAGGTGACACCATCAAAGCGGAAACCGTCGAAACGGAACTCCTGCAGCCAGTATTTGCAGTTACTGAGCAGGAAATGCGCCACATCGTCCGACCCATAATTGAAGCAAAGGCTGTTCCAAGCCGGATGCAATCCGCGAGTGCCTGTATGGAAGAACTGCGACTGACATCCGCACAGATCGCCAAGACCTTCATCGGTATTCCTTACCGCATGGCTATGCACCAGATCCATAATCACGGCAATACCCATCTGATGCGCCTCGTCAATCAATTGCTTGAGCTGTTCGGGCGTGCCGAAACGACTGCTTGGCGCAAAGAAATTACTGACATGATAACCGAAACTACCGTAATACGGATGCTCCTGGATGGCCATCAGCTGCAGGGTGTTGTAGCCCAATCTGGCGATGCGTGGCAGGACATTTGTCCGGAACTCATCGTAGGTTCCGACACGCTCCTCTTTGGTTGCCATGCCGATGTGTGCCTCATAGATTAGCAACGGCTCCCGACAAGGACGAAAGTCTCTCACCTTGAATTGGTAAGGTGCTTCCGGATACCAAACCTGAGCTGAGAATTGCATCGTGTGCGAATCCTGTACAGCACGTCGGCACCAGGCAGGCAGCCTCTCGCCACACCCTTCTGCCCAATAGACTTTCATGCGATAGAGCTGACCGTGTTTTATGACGTCGGGAGCAAGTGTCAGTTCCCAGTCACCATGCGTGTTGATGCGTTTTAGGGCAAAGCCTTCCTCTTCCTTCCATCCGTTGAAATCGCCTATCAACACTACACGCTCAGCATTGGGCAGCCATTCGCGGAATACCCACGATCGGTCATCCATGCAATGCAAACCGTAATACAGATGCCCGTTGGCAAAGGACGATAACTTGTGCCGGCGACCACCGAGCAATCGCGTAAGGCGCTGCTGATAATAATCATGACGCCCCTCTATCGCTTCCTGATATTGCATGAGAAGGGGATCATCCGTGAAAAGCTTGGCTTTCTTCTTGTCTATATTCTGCTTCATATTATATTTCTTTTTGGGCACAAAGGTAATGCGATTGTAACAAACTTGTTGAAACAAACCGCTCGATTATTGTTCTATATTGCTGATTTGACGAAAAAATTGGCCAAACAGAACAATAATTTTTCACTATATTGAAAAAATTAGTATCTTTGCACCTGTCAAATGTGACAAATCTGAACAAAGTCAGCATGAATATCTATTCCACAGAATGCGAGAAGGGCGTTATACCTGTCATTGAAGGTCAGGCAATGATAGTGCACGATGCACAGGATTTAAGCCAGGTCGTTGCCTCACTCTCTTTCAGATGTACTGTTACTCTGTACGTAATGCAAGGCGACGGGTATTGGATTGAAAATGACGAAAGCATAGCCATCACGAAAGGAGACCTGCTGATTCACAACATGGAAAGTGCGAGAGCAGAGCTCATGCCTGCGAATGGTTTCAGCATGATTGCACTCTGTGTGTCCTCAGAGTTCAACCGCCAGTTTTCGCTGTCGATCAAAATGTCGTGGAAGGTACGACAAGCGCTGGTTTGCAATGCGCTGTTTCATCTTTCACCAGATGACCGGCATTATGTAATGGAAAACTACGATTTCCTGAAAGCGAAATGTCAAAGTAAAGATTTTCCGCAACGGCCAGCCATACTCCGGCAGCTGCTGCAGATACTCTCGGTAGAAATGTTGCTCCGTATCGAAAGTTACATCAAAGATACTGATTTTCAAAACCGTGAATCATCGGCACAGACACAGAATATTGAGATCGGCAATACCACCTCTGCCCAAAACATATTCTGCAGGTTCACGAGCCTCTTGGAGCAAACGCCCGTCAAGAACCGGCCTGTGTCATGGTGGGCATCAAGAGTTAGCGTTTCGGCCAAATACCAGAGTGCAGTATGCCGTGAGGTTGAGGGCAAATCGGCTCGCACCCTGATTGCCGAAAGCGTCATACAGGAAGCCATCCGACTTCTGCAGAACCCCGATCTCTCCATCAAGGAAATCAGCAATCGTCTCGGGTTTGTCAATCAAAGCCATTTCGGCACTTTCTTCAAACGGCATACTGGTCATTCGCCAATCAAGTAATTTTTTCATTTTTAAAGGTAATAGCAATCAATGGAAGTCAACAGAAACATGGATAAAGATTTCGAACAGATAAGCCGCATTTACCTAGCTCAGAGTTTCTCGGAAGAGGAAAACGAAGAGGGCATGATGACAGAATGCAAGGCAATTGCCAAAGCATACGCCTTCACCGAGAATGCGATCGTCTCAATGGGTGACAACAAACTGAATTGCAGCTATTGCTATTTCGGTGGGTTGGCTGACGAACTGGGGTTGACTGCCGAGGAGCGTCAGGATGTCATCCCCTCGCTTTACGAAGGCTTCATCTTCAACCGAGCAGATACTGACGACCTTGCAAGGCGGCATGCCGACGAGGTGGCTTTCATTCACATGCTCAGACCTATGGATGTAAAAAAACGTCATGATTTCTATCTGAGTGACTACATCCGACTTCGCGACAGAGAGGGACGATGGTGCGAGGTCGAGCATCGTATGTTTCCCATGGCAGCTTCCTCCAACGGCAGTTTCAGGCTCATGGCGTGCGTCTATACCCTTGCCAAAGACGAATCGCGTCAAGCTCGTATCATCAACACCCGTACGGGGGAGGTTCATCTGCTCTCGAACAAGGATTACGAGAATGTACTTTCCGAGCGTGAACTTGAGGTGCTACGGCTTATCGACCAAGGGAAGCTCTCGAAAGAGATTGCCGACCTCTTGTCTATCAGCATCAATACCGTCAATCGGCATCGCCAGAATATCCTCGATAAGCTGAATGTGGATCATGCCATCAAAGCATGTAAAGTGGCCAGGGTGATGGGGATAATATGAGGTTGTGAGGTTGTGAGGTTGTGAGGTTATGAGGATATGAGGCTGAAAATGGTTATAAATGACTATTGTAAGACTGTGCAGAAAGCTTTATCTTTGCACCCGCAAAAACGAATAAAAAAATTGTTTTACAATATGAATCTAAAACCAACGACTTACCTGGAATCCAAGCCACGCTATGAGATTCTGGACGGACTCAGAGGCGTTGCTGCTCTGGGTGTTGTGATGTTCCACATGATGGAGTGCTACCCTTCGGAGATTACACGATGGGTAATGCCACACGGCTTCATGTCGGTCGATTTCTTCTTTGCCCTCAGCGGTCTTGTGCTCGGTTATGCATACGATGACCGTTGGGACAAGATGAGTACCTGGGACTTCTTCAAGCGTCGTCTCACTCGCCTCCAACCAATGGCTATCATGGGTGTGATTATTGGCGTATGCTTCTTCTACTACACAGGTGGTCCGACCTTCAATGCCGTTGATTCCGCTCCTTGGTACATGTTGCTGCTCGAAGCCTTGCTGCTCATCTTCATGATTCCGCTGCCAAAGTCGATGGACATCCGCGGATGGGGTGAGCTCACCAGCATCAATGGCCCTATCTGGACACTCATCTACGAGTATGTGGCCAACATTCTCTATGCGCTCTTCCTGCGTCGCACTGGCAAGCTCGTCCTAGGAATCATCGTGGCCTTCTGTGCACTCCTTTCGGCCGACCTCTGCCTGCAGCTCAACCTTTGGGGCAACCTTGTAGATCCTGACTACTACTGCACCATCAATGGCGGATTTATCTGCGATCCTGAGCACGTCTATCGTGCCATAGTGCGACTCATGTACCCATTCACCATGGGCTTGCTACTCTCTCGCATCGGCAAGTTCATCCGCATCAAAGGTGGTTTCTGGGCAGCTTCGTTGCTGGTTCTGGCTATGGTTTCCACGCCTATGCTTACCAGCATCAGCCCTCTCTACGAAGGCATCTATGAACTTTGTGCCATCCTTTTGCTATTCCCACTCATCCTTTCTATTGGTGCAGGTAGCAGACTCGAAGGCAAACGTGCCACACGGCTTTGCCTCTTCGTGGGTCAGCTCTCCTTCCCGCTCTACATCACGCACTACCCTATCCTCTACATGCACATGAGTTGGGCAGAAAACCACATGGATTTACCTGTCAGCACTCATGTCTTCGTAGGCATTACCACTCTGATCATGTGCATCGGTGTGGCTTGGGCTTGCTTGAAACTCGTTGATGAGCCAGCTCGTGCTTGGCTGAAGGAACATTGGCTGAAGAAATAAATCAATCATCGAACTATGGAACAAGACAACAAACTATCTGCATGGGAAAAGATGCAGCTAGACATGATATATGACGACTTTGATCAAGATCTCTTCTGGCGTAGGGTCGATGCCAAGAACATCTTCAACAAGTTTAACCAGACGACAGACGAGCAAGTGGAGGAACGAAAGGAACTCCTGAAACAACTGTTCGGCAGCATCGGCGAGAATGTCTATATTGAACCGACATTCAAATGCGAGTTCGGCAAGAATATCTACATCGGCAATGATGTCTATATCAACTTCGGTGCCGTGCTGCTCGACTGCTCACGTATCACCATCGGCAATAATGTGCTGATTGGCCCTAACGTGGGAATGTATAGCGCCAATCATAGCCTTGACCCTGAAGAACGTGCTCAGGGTGCGCTCATCGGCGGTCGTATCACCATTGGCGACAAGGCATGGATTGCCGGTGACGTGAAGATCATGGCCGGCGTGACCATCGGCGAAGGGGCTGTCATCGGATGCGGAAGTATCGTGACTCACGATATTCCACCTCGTGTAGTTGCTGCAGGAAATCCTTGCCGTGTAATAAGGCCAATTACGGATGCAGATAAAGTGGGATTTGTAAAGTAACCACGAAGAATAGTTAAAAGAAAAAGAATACGGGCATAAAGATTTGGCATTTCGAAAGATTTTGCTTATCTTTGTGCCCGATATTTCTTCTTTGAAAAAAAGTATAGTAGAGGAGGTCTTACATTTGCACGGCAAGCAAGAAGAGAGACCATTCGTTAAGAATAAGTTAAAAAAAAGATAATATAATGAAAAAGAACACGCTAATTGTTCTGAGTTTGATGCTCATGGCAGATAGTGCCAGTGCTCAGAAACTCACAGAGACAAATATTAAGGAGATCGTAAAAGCAATGACGCTGGAAGAAAAAGCTAAGATGGTAATTGGCTGTTCGTCAAGCGCTTTTACAGGTTATGGCAATTCTACTTTGTACGTACCGGGAAGTGCCGCCAGTACAGCCATGATTGAGCGATTGGGCATTCCTCCAACCGTATTGGCAGACGGACCTGCAGGCCTGCGCATCAGCCCTACCCGCCAGGGGTCAGACCAGACCTATTATTGTACCTCATTCCCTATCGGAACCGCATTGGCGTGCAGTTGGAACTGCGAACTGGTGGAGGAAGTGGGTGCCACTATCGGCAATGAGGTGCTGGAATATGGTGTAGATGTGCTGCTGGCACCGGGACAGAACCTGCAGCGCGACCCGCTGTGCGGCCGTAACTTCGAGTACTACAGCGAGGATCCTCTGCTGAGCGGTAAGATTGCTGCTGCATACGTTCGCGGTGTGCAGAGCCAGAGTGTAGGTACCAGTGTGAAGCACTTTGCCGTAAACAATGCAGAAACCAACCGCAAGGACAATGACAGCCGTCTGGATCAGCGTCCTCTGCGCGAGCTGTATCTGAAAAGCTTCGAGATTTCAGTCAAGGAGAGTAATCCCTGGACGGTAATGACTGCCTACAATGCGATCAACGGACAGCAGAGCATGGAAAGCCGTGAGTTGCTGACCGATATCCTGCGTGACGAATGGGGCTTCGAGGGCTATGTGATGTGCGACTGGGCCTATGCCGGTCTGCGCAAGACCGACATGGAACTGTGGGCAGGTAACGACCTGCTGACTCCAGGTTCCGACCAGCAGTATCAAGAGGTTCTGGATGCCATCAAGAAGGGCACACTGAAGGAGAGCGATCTGGATCTGAACGTAGAGCGTATCCTGAGCATCGTGGTAAAATCGCCTCGCTTCAAAGGTTATAAGTACAGCGACAAGCCCGACCTGAAGGCGCATGCCGAGGTTGCCCGACAGGCAGCGACCGAGTGCATCGTGCTGTTGGAGAACAAGGACAACACCTTACCACTGAGAAACATTGGCAAGAAAGTGGGACTCTTTGGCATTTCTTCATACGACTTCATTGCCGGTGGCACAGGTTCGGGTTCAGTAAACCAGGCTTACACCATCAATCTGATGGATGGTTTCAAGAACGATGGCTACACGGTCAATCAGGAACTGATCTCCTTCTACCAGGATGCCGTCAAGAAGCAGCTGGAGGTGATTACCCTGAAGAATCCATACGCTTCATATCTGGGCCGTACCGCTCTGCCTGAGGTGATGATCAACGGTAAGATGATTGAGCAGAGTGCCCAGCAAGATGATCTGGCTGTAGTTACCATCGGCCGCAGTAACGGCGAGGGCTTGGATCGCCATGCCTTCGAGGATTATCAGCTCACCTCGGTAGAACGTAACATGTTGTCGCAGGTTTCCAATGCCTTCCACCAACAGGGCAAGAAGGTGATTGTGATCCTGAATATCAGTGGTGCTACCGAACTGGAACCGCTGAAGGAACTGGCCGATGCCGTAGTTTGCTGCTGGCTACCAGGTCAGGAGGGTGGCAATACCGTCATGGATGTGCTGAGCGGTCGCCAGAACCCATCGGGCAAGCTGAGCATGAGTATTCCGGTCAATTACTTCGACACCAACACCTACGAAAACTTTGCCTACGATTATACAGGTCCTGTGGCTATGGGAAAGTACGCAATGACACCTTACCCTCAGCGCAAGAACGTGCATTATACCGATTACGAGGAGGGCATCTATGTGGGATATCGTTACTATAACACCCAAAACGTAAAGGTAAGCTACCCATTTGGATTTGGTTTGAGCTACACCACCTTCAGTTACTCCAACCCTACCGTCAAGGCAGAGGAGGACGGATTTACTGCAACCATCACCGTAAAGAATACCGGTAATGTGGCTGGCAAAGAGGCGGTACAGCTGTACGTAAGTGCTCCTGCCGGTGGTTTGGACAAGCCTATTTGTGAGCTGAAGAGCTTTGCTAAGACCAAGGAGCTGAAACCTGGCGAGAGCCAAACTCTGACCTTCAAGGTCGATGCCTATAGTTTGGCCAGTTTCAACGAGGCTCTGAGCCAGTGGGAAACTGCAGCCGGTGAATACCAACTGCTGTTTGCTGCCAACATTGAAGATGTGCGTCAGAAATCAAGCTACACTCACAAAATTGGCCAAAACTGGAAAGTAAGCAATGTGCTGAAGCGTGTGAAATAATAGTCAATTTAACCGCAATGCCATGCTCAATCAAGCCTACAATGAATCCATTGGCCACACACGACGGTTTTGACTACTATTGCTGCTAGGCTAAAGGCGATTGGTATTTTTTACGCGCGTGTACGTGTATATTATAATTGGTACAGTTCTGCCTGATCAAAAAGATAGTCCTATTTCTGTAGTGAAAACAGATTTATCTAATATAACGAATCTCAAAGAATAATCATGTTAGCATACACTTATATTGAGCAAGGCAAGTTTGCTTTGATCGAGAAACCCAAACCAACGCTCATTGAGCCAACAGACGCCATTGTGCGTGTGACATTGAGCAGTATCTGTACGAGTGACCTGCACATCAAGCATGGTAGCGTGCCCCGTGCCGTCCCTGGAATTACTGTCGGTCATGAGATGGTCGGCATTGTTGAGGAGGTCGGTAACGAGGTCATTAACGTCAAGCCAGGTGATCGTGTGACCGTCAATGTTGAGACCTATTGCGGAGAATGCTATTTCTGCAAG
>JAZQPJ010000057.1:0-16263 GCA_045628525.1 Bacteroidales bacterium | reverse complement strand
ACCTGCAGCGCTGCCGCTCGAACCAAAGCACCTTTGTGCAGTCGCTCATCGCCACCGGACTGCTCACCCATGAACAGGCACTGGCCGCTGCCGCCCTGTACCAGCTGGGAGCCACGCGCGACGGGGCGGTCATCTTCTGGCAGATCGATGCCGACGGACAGTTGCGCGACGGCAAGGTGATGCACTATGGCCCCGACTGCCACCGGCTGAAGGAGCACGGGGCGCAATGGGTGAGCTGGCTGATGCGCTTCCGCCTGCGCGACGAGCAGGGACATCCACTGCTGCCGATGGACTGGCAAGGGGAGCGGTGCCTGTTCGGGCTGCAGCTGCTGGGCACGACGCCACCGAGTGGCGACGAAGGGAACCAGATGACAACAAGCGACAACGACCCGAGGCCGTGCTTCATTGTCGAAGCTGAGAAGACGGCGGTGATCCTGTCGCAGCGCATGCCCGAGGGGCTCTGGCTGGCAGCGGGCGGCGAGCAGCAGCTGTCGGTGGAGAAACTGCGACCCCTGGTGGGGCGACGTGTGATGCTCTTCCCTGACACCGACCCCGACGGCCACACCTATGCAGCGTGGCTACAGCGGGCGCAAGAGGCACGCGAACAGCTGCATCTGGACATCAGCGTCAGCGACCTGCTGGAACGCATGGCCTCGCCGGAGCAGAAGCAGCGCAAGATCGACCTGGTGGATTGGCTGATGGAGGACACGGAGCGGACGGAACTGACGGAGCAGACCAAGCCGATGCCGGAGGCTGCGGACACAGGACAAACGACGGCGTTGGAGCCTGCCCCCTCGCAGAAACTGGCGTGGATGATGGAGAAGTATCCGGCAGTCAGGACGCTGATCGAGACGTTCGGGCTGGTGGAATGCGATGGGTAGGGTTAAAGACACTTCTTTAACTTCCTCAAGTGGGAAACTTGAATTAGGATCAAAAAACAATGAAAAGAAATATGAAACGAAATGATAGTGAAGCTGAGAGCATGACGAAGAAGGAGCTGGCATTGCGCTATGCACCCAACCTGTCGGCAAGTGGGGCGGCGAACCGGTTGAGACGATGGATCAATGGGGACCAGCACCTGCTGCAAGCACTGGAAAAGACGGGCTATAATCCCCGAAACAGGGTGCTCACCAAGGAGCAAGCAGCCATCATTCTGGAGCATCTGGGGTGATTTTGCACTTTTTTCAACGATATTTCCCATAGCTACTCGTAGCTACTCCAAGTGCCAACAGAAATGCGTATCTTTGCACCACGAAAACACAAAACCCCGTCCGGGACGCCGGACAAGGTTTTGTGAAAACGCAAAGGCTTGTCCGGGACGCCGGACGAGGTTTTGCGAAACCGCAACAACAATAAACTCAAAAACAAAAAAAACAATGGAACTCTTGAAAGTAAACCACATCGAACTGGGGCGTCTGAAGAACGCCGAACACGTACAACTGCACACCAACGTGCGCAACGTGATCAACAATGCCGGAACGACTGCCATCGGCATGCCTCAGCTGGTGTATGTACCCTACCTGCAGGCCATCGCCGATGAGCAGGATATCGTGAACAAGGCCATGGGCTCGCCCTACACCCTCGAGATGCAGGCAGCCGATGCACAGCGTGACATCGTGTATAAGCGCGTGCGTCGCAAGCTGGAGCTCTGTGAGCTGGAGAATGCCGACAGCGTCGCATACAAGGCAACGCCCGTGGTGAAGAAGCACCTGCTGGGCAAGTATTCGAACGCCGTGTCGAGCCTCGCCTACCAGGAGGAGACCGCCACGATCACCGGCTTCGTGCAGGACTGCCGCAACCTGCTCACCCTGGAGCAGATCGACGCCATCGGCATCGACAATGACCTCGATGACCTTGAGGAGGTGAACCAGAAGTTTAACCAGATGTACCAGGAGCGCGTGGCCGAGAAGGCGGCAGGCGACACCCAGCTCTCTGCCAAGCTCCGCGCCCAGACCGACGAGGCATACGAGCACATCTGCATTACCCTCAACGCCCTTGCCAACGATACCGACCCCGCCAAGGAGGAGCAGGTCAAGGCAGGCCGCGAGACGCTGATGAAGATCAACGTGGTGATCCGTGACGCCAAGAACCGCCTGGCACAGCGACTGGGTGGCGAAGCCCCCTCGGACTCACCCATGGAGGGGGAGGGTAAGGATGTCACCTCTGAGACCACCGATGAAGAGTAAGTAACGTGGGACGATCCGTAAGGAATCGAGGAACCGAGGAACTGAAGGATCGCCCCCAATCAAAAAAAAACGAAACAAGCATGAAGAAAGAATCAGAAAGTAGTCCCACGACCGAGCATGGAGAATGCTGTGACGAATGCAAGCGAACGTGCCGTCGTAACTTTTGGACAGAAATGCTCCGTACCTTTGTCAAGATCGGCACTGCTGTCATGGCTGCGGTCGGACTCGGCAGCTGGGTCAGCGACACAGCCGAATGAGGTTTTTCCCGATCCTAATTACTCACTCCTCACTGCAATGAAGTACATCGTACTTCATTGCAGCGATACCTGGCCATCGGCGAACTTCACCATCGAGAAGCTGGCGGCATCGCACAAACGGGAGGGCTTTGGGGAATACCCAGGCTACCACTTCTACGTGACGAGGGATGGCACGCTGTATTACTGTCGTCCACTCTCAGTGAAGGGCTGCCATGCCAAAGGCTACAACACAGGCTCGATCGGCGTATGCTACGAAGGGGGACGACGCGAGGAGTGCCGAGGCTGGCATCGGGACGGATGCACAGACTGCGGGAAACGCGGGTGTCAGTGCCCGAAAGGACTGCACTTGATGTCGCCCTGGGAAGACAACCGCACTGCCGAACAGCAGGTGACCCTCTACGAACTGCTCAGCACCCTGCATGCCCTCTACCCCACCGCCCACATCTGCGGCCACCGCGACCTACCCGGGGTGAAGAAGGCGTGTCCGTGCTTCGATGCAGAGAGGGAGTATGGGAGAATCGTGCAAAGATAACAAAAAAAATCGAGGTTCCTGATGGCTTTGGAAGTTGCATCGGGAACCTCAGTTTTTGATTAGGATATTTCGAACTCTACGAACCAGCGTCTCGCCCAGTATCTTAGACAGTGAGACTTTCAGCCACCGGCGCAAGCGAGATCCAAAGGTCGGATAACACCAGCTGCCGGCGAAATGATGGATGGTGCGGGTATTGGCCGTAGGGTGAGCGATACCGGTGTCGGCACTCATGGCGGTAAGATAGTCAGAGGGCAAGAGGCAGACTATGGCTTCGTCTGGGATAAAAGACTCGGTAAGCAGGAACCTACAGTGTGCTCCTATTGCCTGGTGCATCACCTGGGGGGCCTTACAAGTGGAAAGCATGTCCTGATCAGGCGAAAAATGGCGATTATGGTAGAACTCCATGCACCAACGCATCAGGACGGAATGGGGTTCGGCACCGATTATGCCAGCTTCAGGATGATCGGTATATTCCTCGCCCAGGAAATACGGACGCTCCAGCAAAACGCCGAAAGAGCGGATGACCTCGACATCCATATCCAGATAAATACCACCCATGGTATAGACCGCATAAAAACGGATGTAGTCGGCAGCAAAGGCAAACATGCCCGCATCGTAGGCCTCGCGGACCCAAGGCACGGAATCGAGGTCGAAACGCGAACGATCCCACAAGACAAACTCATAGTCAGGAAGCATGCGACGCCAAGACTCCATGCAACGATACAACTGCTTGGGGATGGGATTATCGCTGAGCCAGCAATAATGAATGAGCTTGGGAATCATGGGTTACTTTATACAATTATACCACCAATGCAAAGGAGCATGGTAAAATGGCAACAAACAAAAATTCTTTTTCATCCAACGTCTGACACCAAGAACTTTCTCGTGAAAAGTCTCATCCTCCCCTGTTCGAAGACGAGTGGCGCGTATTGCTTGTTTACAAATAACATCATAAAACTCGATATGCTCCCACTGGGTATAAATAAGGCTCCGAGTTTCTGGCAATGACAGATGTTTATAGATGAGTGCTGAGAAAACTGACTGGTCATGTCGGCTCTCAATGAATGATGCATGTTGGAGATGACGTTGATCAGAGGGTACATCAACCACACATTCAGGATGCTGAACCATTATATTTCTCCACTCTGTAACAAAATCTCTGCTGAAAGGTGTATTCCGAAAGAATATGATGCTTGTCAAATACTGGTAATCATGCAACCATCGATCTCCCATATCAGAAAAAAGCAAAATCAATTCCTTCCTTGTCCACCTATCAGAACGTTGGATCAATCTTTGAGCAATGATATCTCGCTTCAAAAGCTTATTCCAATAATGAGTCCATTCCGATGACCGAGATAGAGTACATCCTGCATCACAATATACAATAAGATCCCCATCTTCATGAGTTAGCATCGTGGATAGAATCACGTCGGGCTTCCAAACCCACATGCCACCGCCACGATGAACCTTATAAGCCTCTGCTCTCTGTATAGCGTCAGACGTATCCTCTGGTCCATAAGCAAGAACCTCATCAAAAATACCGAGTGATCTTGCCTCTTCAACAATTCTCCTCTTCGTTTTTTCGAACCCTTGGTTACCGTAAGTGATGAAAATGCGTTTCATGCGATTCAAAATCGTATTTCTCTATATGGCACGTTGCCAATGAATGAAGCGGTCATTGCAAAGCCAGAACGATATAACAATTCAGAAACAAAAAGTGTGTTACCCTGAGACTTTGACAACAAGAAGAGATCAAGGAAAGAACACAATACTGCATCGTCACCTTGGTAAGCCACATGGCCGCGGACTCCCTGTACGCAATATACATAAGGTAAAGACTGTGCCAAATTGCAGAATTGTGAGGAATCTGCCGTTACTAGGATTTTTTGCATAGGATGAGCGATATGCAGAGCTTCAATCTGACGAATACTACGCAATAACAAATCTGATTTTTCCTTTGGATTCAATGGTAAGGAGTCAGGCTCAAAAAAGTCTCCCAACAGATTACGAAAACGGAAACTGGCACCAATAAAAGTTCCACCAATCTTTGACAAATGGAAGTCAATCTGTTCCTGAAGTTTCGGCGAAGGCTTAAAAAGGTCTGAAAATAACATTGAGAATTCAGACTCGCCAACCAAATGGGCATTGGTGTACAACAATTTAGTCCCTTTTTGCCTTGCAAATTGACATAAATACTTGAAATGAAATGAACGTTCTTCGGCCCAAGTGGCATGAAACCGACCTAACATCATAGGGACATGGGCGACTCGACAAGAGCGATAATCCATAACGCCAGAGCCAATTTGCCAATCGACCAAATTGGGCAAAAGATAGTCAGATAATTGAAATGGGTCTGTGAAACAAAGCCTAAACTGGTTATTACATTCTTTCGCGACATAATAAGCAGATACGATGCCATGCAGACAGTCACAAAGCCCTCCATTCTGACATATCTCATCATTGACCGCAATGAGAGTGTTTCCCAAATCGGGCGGAAAGCTATACGCTCTTGAAACAAGTTTACGTTTAAGTATCTGGCTCTTATAAGCATAGACAAAACCTGCCGCCCCTAAATGATAGGCAATAAAGCTACGCAATGACGGCTTCTCCATTAGATTTTCCAATGATATAGTAATGTATAAAGCCAATAATGATCACGTATGGGCAGACTGGCCAAAGCTAACCAGAATCGAGCCTGCAACTTCCTAATAAAAGAATAGTAAGGATATAATTGAGGCATTTGGTCAAGCATGGCAATGCGTAGAGACTCGTCTCTGACATCGAAGGATCTCAACTGGATGAAAGCGGTAATATAGGAAACAGTAGAATATGAACAGCTGTCTTTCATTGAGATGATCATCTGTCGAACAATGGAAACCAGGCTTTCATCTTTTGTAATGCTTGCACTTGCCATCAGGCCAGAGGGATGGAATTCATAATGATAGGTATTCTTCTTTAGGATGGCCAAAGAAGAAAGATGCAATGCAAGCTGGAAAGTCCATAATTCATCTTCATGAATGAGCCCATCTTGAAAAAAAAGATGCTGATGAAGAAGGACGTCTTTCTTCACCAGCCGATTCCAAGCCGTCACTGGAATCTGATTTCGATCAAGCATAATGGATTGAACAGCATCTTTTCCTTGAATAAACTCAGGCAAAGAACTACCAAGCATATTGAGCCAAGGGTTCGCATTTCCACCATGTGGCGTGGCTCCTGCCTGAATCATTTCGATACCCGGATATCGTTCAGCCAATGCCATCATTGAGGAGATACAATCTGGCTCTATCCAATCGTCTGAATCCAAGAAATACAGATAATGTCCCTGTGATGATTCAATACCAGTATTGCGTGAAGCCGCAAGACCTCGATTATCCTCATGTGTAACAATACGGAAATGAATTGACCCATGATAGACATCAATAACCTTACGAGCAATCGCGACACTCTGATCCTGACCACAATCATCGACAAGAATACACTCCATTGCACCAGTATAATCCTGTGCAATCACAGAATTCAGACATCGGACTATGTAGGGTTCGACATTGAAAACTGGAATAATAATGGATACCAACATCTGACAGATTTACAATCTACGACAACGGTGAATGAGATCCCGACAACAGAGCAGCACTTCGACCACCTTCGTCATATGGTGGACTGACATCCAAGAAAGACATTTCAAATAAAAAGGTACACTTGAATACTGCCAGATAGAAGAATGACACTCTGGATAGATGCCCAGCCACTGGTCTATATTGCGCATTTTGGGATGAAGAAGAAAATACTCCTTTACCTCATATTTCATCTGCAAAAGCATTGGAGTAAATTGCGCAGACAAATGTCGTTTTGCTAACTCCTGCTCAACATATAGTGGACAAGCAACCAGTTGCATATACTTTTCCACGTCAACCTCTGAGGTAAAACTTCTGGAGTGCATGCAATAGTGGTAAAAGACTTGTGGCAAATAGACAATCTTCTTAGTCAAGACTTGTAATAAAACCGACAAATAGAGATCTTCACCCCAGTTGATTCCTTTTGGGAAACGCAACCCTTGGGAGATCAACAATTGACGACGAATAAAAACATTATGCAAGGAAGCATCCATTGTCGAAATGAAGCCTTGCTGGACATGCGAAGAACTGTAAATAATCTCCTTCCCTGTATCCTCATAATGACGGACATAATCGAAGAAGACGAGATCTGACTTTTCCCTGATGGCTAGTTCGTAAGCAGAAAGCAGGGCATCCGCTTCAAGCCAGTCATCGCTATCGCAATGAAAAAGGAATTCTCCCCTTGCTTGATCATGTCCTTCCTGACGACTATAACTTATTCCTTGATTCTCAAGATGCCTAAGTATGGTGACTTGCCCTTGATGTAAAGGATAGGATGCCAGAGTGTTCTGAATAATCTGTTCTGCATCTGTAGAAACTCCATCTATGATGAAGATATATTCAATATCATCAAGAGACTGACCGAATAGACTCCGGCAACAGCGTTCAAGAAATGCTTCAGAATGATATACTGGAACAATGACTGAAACCTTGGGCATGTGATTGTTATTCAAGTCCATCAGGATGAATTCTGTACATCATGTAATCCATGCGACGCGCACATCGTTTCAAAAATGCGACAATTCGCCAACGGATTTTGTAGCGAAATGTAATATTGGGTTGTTTGGGATGCTTCTGCCAATATTCGGGTTCTCGCCAGCTTCCATGTCCAAGGTGTGTCACATAACAATCAGAGAGGCTACTATCTTGATTCTTTCCAAAAAAGATTGATGGATATACCACCATACCATCAAGAAGTCTTTGAAAATAATCTGCATCAGGTGAGGGGTTATATCCTATGGTTTCGGCTAATCGACACTGAGAATATGGCATCATCAGCATATCGTAACGTAAGGAATTCGGAACATCGGAAGCCGTACTAACAACAAAATGACGATCCTGATAATAAGCAAGATTCAGTTTTGCGAATGGATGTCCAGCTTCAGCACCAAAACAATGAGATGTAAGGAATACCAGAATGCCGTCATCAAAAGTTGGATAAGAAACGCCTTCTCGACCAATAAAAAAACTATGCTTCAAGAAAGGTTCCAATGATTGAAAAACCAAGACATCACTATCCAAATAAATGCCGCCTTCATGGTAAACTGCCCAAAGACGGATAAAGTCAGCAGCAAATGCCCATTTCCCTACGGACAGACATTCCTTCAGCCAAATAGAATCGATATCCTTAATCTTGTCATAATCCCATAAAACGAACTCCCAATCAGGCATATATTGATGCCAGGATTCGATGCATCGCAGAACAAGCGACGGAAATGGATCGTGACTAAACCAACAGTAATGAATCTTACGGGGTATCATAATTATTTGTTTCTATAGCCGGAAAGCATATTATACAACTTAGGAATATGACATTCAATACACTTCGCTAACCCACTTGTTAAGTAGAGCATGAGAAAAGGCAATAAACATAACAAGACAAATTGGCAAAAAAGTGAATCATAATAAAACAATCCTAACACTCTCACGACTCCATGTTTTATTATACTATACATTGGTTCAAAAGTGGCAAAAATTAAGAAGTGATGAGCGCCCAATGACCATGTCTGCTCAACAAAGATAAAAGCGTATGACATGTGATCATACAAAAACCAAAGTGAAAGAAAGGAAAAAACAGAAAGCCACTGAAAATGATAAAAACTGAGCCCAGGATTACAAATCGTCAATATGAATACCAGCAGAATCATAAACACGAACAACAACCAAGCTCCCCAAGGAGACAATGTATATTTTTCGATTGTCCCGCCCTTGAGTTGAAGCAAGCCTCCAATAGAAAACATCGCCAACGAGAAAGGACTAACAATGAAATCATAAAAACCAATCCATTCAGGAAGGAGAAACAGGGAGAGAATAGCTAATAAAGAGATGAGAGGATGGCATATTCGAAGAAAGAAGAAAAGGGGAAGTGCAAAAAAGAAACAGACCAACAAATCTCTAATAAACCACATCTGTAGTGTTCCGCAATCAGCAAAAAGGCCGAAAACACCCCGACTAGTATAGATATCAGATGCCAAAATGCTCCACTCATCTTCTGCGCCCACATAACATAGCAATAATAAAAGAACTACTCCTAGAAAATCCCAAATCAGAAAAGGTATGACAACTGAAACAAAACGGCGTTTATACTTATCTGTAAAGTTTCGGAACAAATGATCTACGGTTATTCCTTCATAAAAAAGATACCCCGCAATAATCATATATAATGGCCAAAACAGACGGGCATAATTAGATATGCAATCTGCCGCAACAACCATTGATGAAGACATACAAGGCAACTTAGAATGCCTTAGTATGACGAAAAAAACGCCAATACCATGAAAAACATATAACTTTTTTGAAACTGCGGATGAGATCATTGCACGCTATCTGTTGATTCTAATCCCAAGAAACCATCACGATAAGAGATCAACGGGTGGCCAAAAGAATCTTGGCCTCCATCAAAGTGAATCAAGGCACAAGAGGGTGCCTGCATGTAGAGACAAGTATTGGGATTATGCAAAACAATATCGACGACATAATCTCCTTGAGCCAAGTATCTAGGCAAAAGAATATGCTTCTCTAATCGATATGGTCCTGGACGAAAAGAATGTGTCAAACCTCGATAGTGTCCCTCTGCAAGGACAGCCATAGGAACGCCTTCTCGATTACGAAATTCTAAACGAGCATCAAGGGCAGGAAGAGGTTCTGTAGTAGTACCTTCAACAACAAGATCCAAATATTCCTGATTACTGACTATCGTACTGTGAGAATTTGTTGTGCCATTGAGTTCAATATTGTCCACAGTGAGAAAGGAACTTGTCCATTGAACGCCTTGACAAATGCTCTGATGCTGATTATAAGAACTAGAACCCTGATAATAGGTTACAGCTGCATCGATAGAACCATCAAACGCCTGATAACCATTATCAAGAACAATTCCTCGGGCACAAAGATTCTTGACTGCTGCCATGTTGTGACTGACGAACAATACAGTACGCCCCTCCCCTCGCGACACGTCCTGAATCTTGCCGATGGCTTTTTTCTGGAATTCGGCATCACCCACAGCGAGGACTTCATCGACGACGAGGATGTCGGGCTCGAGGTGGGCAGCGACGGAGAAGCCGAGGCGGACGGTCATGCCGGAGCTGTAACGCTTGACGGGGGTGTCGAGGTAACGTTCGATGCCGGCGAAATCGACGATCTCATCGAGCTTGCTGGTGATCTCGCGCCTGGTCATGCCCATGATGGAGCCGTTCATGTAGATGTTCTCGCGACCGGTCATCTCGGGATGGAAGCCGGTGCCGACTTCGAGCAAGGAGGCGATGCGGCCACGATACTCAATGCGGCCCGTGGTGGGGGCTGTAATGTGGCTGAGAAGCTTGAGGAGGGTCGATTTGCCTGCACCGTTCCGGCCGATGATGCCTACTACCTCGCCGGGCTGGACACTAAAGTTGATGTCACGAAGCGCCCAGACGTAGTCACTTGTGCCACGACTGGAGCGATCGTTGGTCTCGCCGATACGTAGATAAGGATCTTCCCTACGTAGTACACGTGTCTGCCACCAGCGATTGAGGTCGTGGCTCAATGTGCCGGTACCGACTCGTCCGAGTCGGTACATCTTGCCCACGTTATGGAATTCGATGATAGGAGACATACTTATATGGTGTCCATAAAGTTGCGTTCAGTACGGGTGAAGATTACCATAGAAAGGAAGAGGGTGACGAGCATGAAACACATGCTATATAGGAGGCCTGTCAAAGGAAGTGATCCACATGAAAGCGTGATATGACGGAACGCCTCAAAGATAGGAACCAGTGGATTGAGGGATAGGATGCTGGCATAACGACCTGGAGCCGCACTCAAAGGATAGATAACCGGGGTAGCGTACATCAGGAGCTGGACTCCGAACTGGAGAAGAAAGCGCAGATCGCGATACTTGGTGGTAAGGCTGGAGATGATGAGACCCCAGGAGAGTGCATGGAGGGCAAGGAGAAGCACCAGAACAGGTGCTAAAAATATTAAATAATAAATATTAAATGACAGGGATGCCGTAGTGAAAAATCCATAGTAGAGATAGACCACCACGAATATCAGCAGCTGGATGGCGAACTTCAGCAGATTGCTGGTGGCGACACTGAGAGGAACGACCAAACGGGGGAAATAGACCTTGCCGAAGACACCGGCATTGGCCGTGAATGTATCACTGCATTGCAGGAAGGTCTCGCTGAAATAATTCCACAACAGGATGCCAGAGAGATAAAACAATGGCTGTGGTACGCCATCGGTGCTGATGCCCGCCAGCCCGCCAAATACAAACATGTAGATGAGGGTGGTGAACAGAGGCTGGATGACATACCACAGAGGGCCGAGGATGGTCTGCTTATACTGCGTGACGATATCCCGGCGGATATACATTACGTAAAGATCCCGATAACGCCATAGACCGCGGAGATCCAGGCTAAGCCAATGACGATGTGGGGTAATTACTGTAGTGTGCATGGAAGGATGCCTGATTAGCAGGTTCCAGGGTTCAAAACGAGGTTCAGAAGGGTTGTTCCGAAAACTCCACGTGAGCAAAGCTCGGAGCAAAGATTATTCCTTCTTGCTCTCGCGCTCGTCGTCGCTGTAGCCGTAGCCATACGAGTAGCTGCGGCCGTAGCCGTAAGAATAGCCATAGCGGCTGCCGTAGCGGTGGTAGCCATAGCGAGAGAAGGCATCGGTGGTGCCGTTGAGGAGGATGGTCATCTTAGGCAGACGCTTCTCATCGTAATACTTCTGGACATCCGGGAGGGCGGTGCGCTGCAAGCCCTCGGCACGAACCACGAAGATAGACATATCGGCGAGGCGGGCGATGATAGAGGAGTCGGCCACGATCTCGAGCGGTGGACAGTCGAGGAAGATGTAGTCGTATTCCTGACGCATCTGCTTCAAAAGATCATCGAGACGAGGCTCGAAGAGGAGCTCGGTAGGGTTCGGTGGGATCTTGCCGGCAGGGAGGACATCGAGTTTCTCGTGGACAGGAGCCGTCTTGATGACCTCATGATAGTCGTCGATATAGCCACCGAGATAGTTGGAGAGACCAGGCAGACGCTTGCCGACAAGGGCCGAGATAGAGCGCTTACGCATATCGAGGTCGATGATGAGGACACGCTTGCCCTTGATGGCCAAAGCCAGAGCGAGGTTGCTGACCACGAATGTCTTACCAGAGTTCGGGTTGAAAGAGGTGAGCATGATGCAGCGGGCATTGTCACTGCGACCAGCAATGAACTCCATATTGGTGCGGACCACGCGGAAGGCCTCGTTCATGATGTCGGTCTTGCCCTCCCTGACCAAAAGGTGAAGGGTCTTGTCCTCCTTGCGGTGCTTACCCTTGGTCTCGATGGTGAAACGCTGCTTGAGACGCTTGAAGAAGCGGACAAAGCGGTTGTCGGGGTTGTTCAAAGGAATCTCACCGAGGAAAGGAATGTTGAGCACATCGAGATCCTTGCGACCACGCACGGAGGTGTTGGCCAGCTCATCGAGGAGGATGATGGCAATCGGAATCAACAGGCCTATGAGAAAACAAAGTCCATAGACATTGCGCTTGACAGGGAAGGCAGGCTCACTTGAGCCAGAAGGAGGCGTCACGAGGCGGTTGTTGTAGGCGGTGAAGGCCTGAGAGAGTTCGTTCTCCTCACGCTTCTGAAGGAGGAAGAGGTAGAGTTCCTCCTTGACCTTCTGCTGACGCTCGTAAGAGAGCAGCTGACGCGACTGGGTAGGTGCACTGGCCACCTTGCTGTTGCCCATGGCCTGAACCGACTGTGCGCTGCGGATCATAATGTTGATCTCGTTGATGTGCGCATCGATGGTGCCGATGAGGTTCTGGCGCATGACAGCGAGCTGTGCGTCAAGATCCTGCACGAGTGGATTCTGGAGCGAAGAGGCCGAGACAAGATTGTTGCGGCGCAGGAGGAGGGCATTGTACTCAGAGATCTGACCCGAGATGCCGGAGTCGTTGAAGCCCTGACTGGAAGGGAGCAGCTGGTTGTTGTTCTGCTCGTTGGTGAGGTAGTTACGCACCGAACGGGCGAGGTAGAGCTGATTGTTGAGCTCGATCTGCTGCGTACGGGCACCCTGTGCCTCACTCATGTAAGCGCCAGCCACAGCCTCGGCAGAACCGAGGATGAGGTGCTCGGACTTATAGCTGGTGATGTCGCCCTCGACATTGCCCAACTCGCTCTCGATGACCTGCAGACGCTCGTTGATGAACTCGTTGGTAGAGACAGAGACCTGGTTGCGGTCGTTCATCCACTGCTCGTTGTAGATGGAGATCAAGCTGTAGAGAATGTCTTCGGCCTTCTGCTGATCGTGGTCGGCAACATGGAGGTTGATAATCGTGGAGTTATCGGCCGAAGTGACACTCAGCTCGCTGGCATAGAAAGCGAGGGTGCTCTGCATGCTGTGCTGCTCGACCGCGATAGGACGATCGTAAACAGAATAGAACGCCGAAGGATTGATGCAGATGCGGCCGATAGGCGTCTTGACCGTCTTGCCCAACTTGAAGGAAAGCACCTTATCGTTGTACTCCTGATTGTCGAGATAGAGATGCGAGATGACACAGGTGGAGTCCTTGCGCAACTCCAGATCGAAACCAGCGGCATTGCGATCAGAGACATCGAGCAGCTGCACCTGCACAGGGAGTGTGCTGCCATAAAGTGTGCCACGATGGAATCGACCCTCAACAGCATACTCCATCTGGAGGTTCAGACGCTTGATGACCTCGGTCATGACCGAAGGAGAACGGAGCAGGAAGATCTCGTTGTTGAGGTCGGTAGCCTGTGCGAAGAGGCCTGCATCGGAAAAGCCGCTGACAGCCTGACCAAGCGAGTTACCCTTGTTGATGTCCTTGATCAGGATGGAAGCCTCACGGGTGTAAATAGGACGCGTGTAACGCAGATAGAGCTCAGCAGCGCCCCACGAGAGGAGCAAACACAGGATAATCCAAGGCCAGTTGGAAACGAGGAGAACGACAATGTCCAAGGGCTTGAGACTCGTAGAGGGCACAGGCGTGGACTGCTGTGGCTGGGAGGTGGTATTCTCGTTGTAGGGAAGCATTTTCAAGTGAAAAGTTAAAAGTGAAGAGTTAAGAGTTACTTGAAGATGGCAAGGATAGCGATGAATGAGGTGACGATGCCGACCCAGAAGGTGTAGTTCACCAGGTTAGTGCCATACTCGGTTGAGGTACGCTTCACCTTGTTGTTCGGTTCGATATAGATGACGTCATTCTGCTGCAGGTAATAGACTGGCGAGTTATAGAGATCCTCGGCAGAGCAGAGATTGACCTCGTAGGAGATCAGCTGGTCGAGACCGACCTCGCGGATGACACGGACATTCTCGCGCTGCGCCATCAGTTCGAGGTCACCCGACTGACTGATGGCATCAAGGATGGTGAACTTATCGCGGTCGATCGGGATACGGCCGACGGTACCGGCTGCACCCACGACAGTGACATTGAGGTTGACAAACTCGACAGTGACAATGGGATCCTTGACGAGGTTCTGGTCAATGAGCATCTGCTTGATATCGAATTGCAGCTCTTCACGCGTCTTGCCCTGCACCGCGATGCGGCCCAGCACGGGGAAGTCGATCATACCATCGGAACCGACAGTATATTCAGAGGGGCGCTGGTTGTTCATCGACGAGCCACCGGTGTTGCTGCCGATGGTATAATTGCTATACAAGCTGAAGAGTGAAGAAAGGGAAGCATCGCGGGTACTGACAAGGATGCTGATCTTGTCGGCAGGCATCAGACGCACGCTGACAGGCGGAGTAATGGTGACCTGCTTCTCCAACGGCATATCCTGGAAATAGGCCACATTGTACGGCGTTGAGCAGGAAGTCAACGCCAGAAGGAATAGCGAAATGATGAAGAGCGAATAATGAAATCTTTTCATATCGGGAGTGATTTTGTTACAAGTCATGCCTACGGCAATGGTCGCCACAGGAAAGCAACCACAAGGGTTGGAGGCCAAGGGCCGAGGGAACTAAAGGGCCAAACGGCCAAGCGACTAAGCAGCAAAAGAGCCGTATAACACCGCGCAAAAATACAAAAAAAAAATAACACCCCCAAATTTTAGCAAGAGAATTTGCAATTTGGGGGCGTTTTTAGGACGTTTTGCTCTGAAAGGCGGAAGTTTCTCACTGTTTAATCCACTTAATGATGTCCTTCCAGTTGAACTTCTTGCCATACATCAGGATGCCTGTGCGATAGATGCGTGAGGCGAGCCAGAGGGTCAGGAAGGCGGTGCCATAGAGCACACCGAGGGAGAGGGCAAGCTCCCAGAAGGGGACGTCGAAAGGCAGTCGCACCATCATGGTGATGGGCGATGTGAAGGGGATCATCGAGCACCACCAGGCCAGCGGACCGTCAGGATTCTCCATGGAGAACATGCCAGCATAGAGGGCAAAGACCATGAAGAACATGATAGGGCCCATGAACTGCGAGGTATCCTGCTGCTGATCGACAGCCGAGCCAAAGGCGGCAAAGAGGCTGGCATAAAGGAGATAGCCGCCGATGAAATAGAGGACAAAGCTGGTGAGGATAAGTGCATAGTTGACGCTGGCGAGCATCTGGAAGATCTCAGCGACCGGAGACTGCGCCTCAACCGAACCGAGAGCAGAGGCAAGGGCATCGGGATCGATGGAACCGGCAGCCATGGCATCGGGCGACACAGTGCTGATGCCGAACATGCCGGCCATGACAGTGCCACCGATGCCGAGAAGGAGCGCCCAGATGGCGAACTGAGTGAAGCCGACAAGGGCCACGCCGATAATCTTGCCAAGCATCAGCTCAATGGGCTTGCATGCAGAGATGATGACCTCGACGATGCGGTTGGTCTTCTCCTCGACTACACCACCCATGATCATGGCGCCATACATCAGCACGAACATATAGATGGCGAGAGCCAGGACGAGGCCCAGTACGGAACTGAGTTCGGAACTGGAGATGTTCTCCTGGCCATCCTCACCCCATTTGACAGAGTTGACCTGCAGCGATACGTCGCAGTCCTGAATGATCTGTTCGAGTCCCTGGATGTCATAACTGGCGATGCGGGTGTCGCGCAGTGCAGGACGCAGGAGGTGCTCGATATCACGACCCAGCGAGGCAGGCACGGAGAGCTCGCTGAATACATTGAGGCGCAGGGAGGTGTCGATGTCGGCAGGGATCTGCACGATGGCGTAGTAATCGCCCTCGG
>JAZQPJ010000056.1:0-104929 GCA_045628525.1 Bacteroidales bacterium | reverse complement strand
TTTTCTGGGTGCAAAGGTACGCATTTTTTTTGACATTTCAAAATTTTTAGGCAACTTTTTTTCAAAAAAAAAATCGTGATCTCAAATCTCAGATCTCAGTTAATTGAAATCGATTTGAAAATACGATTTTAGACTTCTATTATTATATATAATAATAGACTTATTTTATCGTTCAAAAAAATTATCTGAGATCTGAGATCTGAGATTTGAGATTTGAGATCTGAGATTTGAGATTTGAGATCGTGGGTGCGGATGTGGCCAAGGTGCTGGGTTATAGCAATGCCAGCAAGGCGGTGATGGTGCATGTGGATGATCGGCATAAGGCCAAGGTGATGGTGAGTGCTGATGGGGGTGCACGAAATGGGAATCTGTTGAGAATTATAATAATTCAAGTTTCCCATTTGAGGAAGTTAAAGAAGTTAAGGGAGTTAGAGGGAGTTAAAGGACAATACTGCCAGCAAGGCGGTGATGGTGCATGAGGATGATCGGCATAAGGCTAAGGTGATGGTGAGTGCTGAAGGGGGTGCACGAAATGGGAATCTGTTGAGAAAGTCGAAGACTACCCTGATCAGTGAGGCGGGTGTCTATGAATTGATCATGCAGAGCAAACTGCCTGAGGCTAAGGCTTTCCAGCGCTGGGTGACCCATGAGGTGCTGCCGCAGATACGTCGCACGGGCGGCTACGTGCCTGTGACGCAAGAAGATGACGAGGCCTCAATCATGGCCAAAGCGCTGTCTATTGCGGATCGAACACTGCAGTTGCTTCAGCAGGAGCAGCAGCAGCTTGCGGGCATCGACGACCAGGTGGCTGAGGAGGTGTGACGCCAAAGGTGTGGGCGGTTATCCACAGGATATGAACAGGGAATTGTTGATAAGTTGGGGTGTTTGGGGCTGATTTATCAACATTAGGCTGTGGATAGGTGGAAGAGGAGGGGGTTATCAACACTGGATGTTGATAAGTGTGGGAGCCGTCGGAGCCGAGCTCTGACGAATGGGACGGGGGAAGATGGATGGGGAAGGTGTGGATGGAGAATGAGGGGAGGGTGTGGATCAGAATATCAGATAGTAGATGCCATTGGCACAGCCGACCAGGGCGATGCCGAACATGATGCCGGCAATGGAGCGGTTGATGATGCGCAGGGTGCGGAGGCCGAAGTTGTTGCGCACCTTGTCGATGGCCCAGGTGATGAGCATCCACCAGCAGAAGGCACCGGCCACGAGGCAGGCAAAGCCGATGATGTAGAGCCACCAGTGCTCGGCATCGGCCTCAAACAGGAAGTTGGTGCGGGCAAAGAGCGCGATGTAGAAGAAGATGATGAGGGGATTGCTGATGGTGATGCCGAAGCCCGAGAAGAAGTTCTTGAGGATGCCCGAGGCACGCATGCGGGGCGACATCAGTTCGGCAGTCTTGTCCTTGGCACCGAGGCCCGAGGCGGGGTTGGAGCGCCACAGGTAGATGGCGTAGAGGGCGATGAAGAGGGAGCCGGCAAACTGCAGGGTGGATTTGTACTGTTCGAGCCAATCGACCACCAGGCCGAGGAAGAAGACCGAGATGACGGCGTAGAAGAAGTCGGAGAGCGAGGCGCCGAGGCCGGTGAGCAGGCCGGGAAGCCGACCTTTGTTGAGCGTGCGCTGGATGACGAGGATACCCGTCGGCCCCATTGGCGCGGACACAAGCACGCCAATGAAGAATCCCCAGATAATGGTGAATATCGTCGTCTCTAACATGTAATTTGGTCGGTTTCTGTTATTTTTTGCGCAAAGATAGTGTTATTTTTTGAAAAACATACTAAAGTATCGAAATTTTTTTGTATTTTTGCACCGCGAAAGCGCTTTTTGGCTCTTTTTCGCCTCTGCAACGAGGAAAACTTATACAAAATTACAGATTACAGATTACAAATTGCGACATCGGTTCGACAGCGTTGAAATCAATAATCTGAAATCCGTAATCTGAAATCCGTAATCTGTAATCCGTAATCCGTAATCTGTAATCTGAAATTTGAAATTTGTAATTTGAAATAAATACACTATGATTTTCTTCTTCAAGCAACCGTCAGCCACTGTGCTGGCCGTCGATGTGGATCATCAGCTCAGCCTGGATGAGTCGCAGCGTCTGTGTTGGCTCTTCAGTGATGCCGTTCTTATGCCCGAGACCGAGGTCAAGGGCTGGTATGTTGGCCCTCGTCGTGAGATGATCACCCCATGGTCAACCAACGCCGTCGAGATCACCCAGAACATGGGTCTCACGGGCATTGTCCGCATCGAGGAGTACTTCCCTGCCAGCGGTCCTGATGCCGAGTTCGACCCCATGCTCCGTCGCCTGTACGAGGGCATCGACCAGAAGTGTTTCACAATCGACAAGCAGCCTGATCCGATTGTCTATATCGAGAACCTCGAGGAGTACAACAAGAAGGAGGGTCTGGCCCTTTCGCCCGAGGAGATCGAGTACCTGAACGAGGTGTCGAAGCGCGTAGGCCGCCCATTGACCGACTCGGAGGTGTTCGGCTTCAGCCAGGTCAACTCTGAGCACTGCCGTCACAAGATCTTCGGTGGCACGTTCATCATCGATGGCGAGGAGAAGGAGTCATCGCTCTTCAACCTCATCAAGAAGACCTCGAAGTGCCAGCCAGGCAAGCTGGTGAGCGCTTACAAGGATAATGTGGCCTTCAACAAGGGCCCGGTCATCGAGCAGTTCGCTCCAGCCGATCCTACCACCGCCTCTGAGTTCGAGGTCAAGGAGTTCGAGTCGGTCATTTCGCTCAAGGCCGAGACTCACAACTTCCCAACCACCGTCGAGCCTTTCAACGGTGCAGCTACCGGTACGGGCGGTGAGATCCGTGACCGTATGGGCGGCGGCAAGGCTTCGATGCCAATCGCTGGCACAGCAGTTTACATCACCTCGTATCCTCGCAACGACGAGAAGAAGCAGTGGGAGCAGGGCATGGAGGCTCGTCCTTGGCTCTATCAGACCCCTGAGCAGGTGCTGATCAAGGCTTCGAATGGTGCTTCTGACTTCGGCAACAAGTTCGGTCAGCCACTGATCTGCGGTTCGCTGCTCACCTACGAGTTCCAGAGCGATGAAAACCCCTCAAACTCCTCAAACCCTTCAAACCCTTCAAACCCCTCAACCCTCAAGTACGGCTTCGACAAAGTCATCATGCTGGCTGGTGGCGTTGGCTATGGCAAGATGCGCGATGCCCTGAAGGGCGAGCCTGAGCCAGGCGAGAAGGTGGTGTTGATCGGTGGTGACAACTACCGCATCGGTATGGGCGGTGGCGCTGTTTCTTCGGTCAACACCGGCAAGTACACCTCGGGCATCGAGCTCAATGCCGTGCAGCGTGCCAACCCTGAGATGCAGAAGCGTGCCTACAACGTGGTGCGTGCCCTCGGTGAGTCGGACAACAACCCGATCGTCTCTATCCACGACCACGGTGCTGGTGGCCACATCAACTGCCTCTCTGAGCTCATCGATGCTACCGGTGGCAAGATCTATATGGACAAGCTCCCTATCGGCGACCCAACCTTGAGCGCCAAGGAGATCTCTGGCAACGAGAGCCAGGAGCGTATGGGCTTCCTCGTCAAGGAGGAGGCCATCGACTACTGCCGCAAGATTGCCGAGCGTGAGCGTTCGCCATTCTATGTGATCGGCGAGGCTACCAACGATATGCGTTTCTGCTTCGAGCAGGCCGATGGCGTCAAGCCTATCGACCTCTCGCTGGCTGATATGTTCGGCCATGCGCCAAAGACCTACATGCACGACTCGACCGTGGAGCACCACTACCAGCCAGTCGTTACTGCCGACTCTGAGTTCCATACTTATATTAATAATGTGCTTCGTCTGGAGTCAGTAGCCTGCAAGGACTGGTTGACCAACAAGGTGGATCGTTCCGTAACCGGCAAGATTGCCCGTCAGCAGTGTCAGGGTGTGCTCCAGTTGCCACTCAGCGACTGTGGTGTCGTTGCCCTTGACTATCGCGGAAAGGCAGGTATCGCTACCTCTATCGGTCATGCTCCAGCCGTTGCTCTCGTCGATGCTCCTGCCGGTTCTGTTATGGCTGTAGCTGAGGCTTTGACCAACATCGTCTTTGCTCCTATCGAGGGCGGCATTGAGGGTGTCAGCCTCTCAGCCAACTGGATGTGGCCTTGCCGCAATGCGGGTGAGGATGCTCGTCTGTATGCTGCTGTCCAGGCTTGCTCTGACTTCGCTATCTCATTGGGCGTCAACATCCCAACCGGTAAGGACTCCCTCTCAATGACCCAGCAGTACAACAAGGCCGACGGCACCTCTGAGAAGGTCATCAGCCCAGGTTGTGTGATCATCTCGGGTGGCGGTGAGGTGACCGATGTGCGCAAGGTCGTTTCGCCAGTCGTACAGCTCGATCGCTCTACCGATCTCTACTACGTCGACTTCTCGTTCTGCGAGATGCGTCTGGGCGGTTCGGCCCTTGCTCAGACCCTCAACCGTGTGGGCGACAGCGTGCCAACCGTTGAGAATCCAGAGTATTTTGCCGATGCATTCGATGCCGTACAGAAGGCCATCAACGAGGGCCTGATCCTCGCTGGTCACGATATCTCTGCCGGTGGTATGTTGACCACGCTGCTCGAGATGTGCTTTGCCAACACCGAGGGCGGTCTCCGCATCAACCTCACCGACTTTGCCGAGAAGGACCTCGTGAAGCTCCTCTTCGCCGAGAACCCAGGCGTCATCCTCCAGGTCAAGGAGGGCAAGACCTTCGAGAAGCTCATGGAGAAGGCTGGCGTGGCTGTGGCCAAGATCGGTTATCCATGCGACGAGCGCACCGTATCGGTTCGTCAGGGCGAGCGTCAGGAGGTATTCGATATCGATCAGCTCCGCGACGTATGGTACGAGTCTTCACACCTCCTCGATCGCAAGCAGTCGGGCGTAGCCAAGGCTGACGAGCGCTTCGAGAACTACAAGAAACAGCCTCTCTACTACCTCTGGCCAAAGAACTTCAGCGGCAAGCTCGCTGAGATGGGCCTGAACCCTGACCGTCGCAACAAGACCGGCATCAAGGCTGCTATCCTCCGCGAGAAGGGTGTCAACTCTGAGCGTGAGATGGCCTACTCGATGTGGCTGGCTGGCTTCGACGTGAAGGACGTTCACATCACCGACCTCATCTCTGGTCGCGAGGATCTTTCGGACGTCAACCTCATCGTCTTCTGCGGTGGTTTCTCTAACTCCGACGTTCTTGGTTCGGCCAAGGGCTGGGCTGCCGGCTTCCTCTACAACGAGAAGGCACGTAAGGCGCTGGAGAACTTCTACGCCCGTCCTGACACCCTATCGCTCGGCATCTGCAACGGTTGCCAGCTGATGATCGAGATGGGTCTCGTAGGCTCTAACCTCGATGCCAAGAATCCTGACATCCTCCGTGCAGCACAGAACCCTGATCGTGTACACATGCTCCACAACGACAGCCACAAGTTCGAGTCGAACTTCGTCAACGTTCGCATCCCTAAGAACCAGAGCATCATGATGGGCAGCCTCTCAGGTGCTCGCATCGGCATCTGGGCAGCTCACGGTGAGGGCAAGTTCGGCCTGCCTGCAGGCAAGACCCTCGAGGACTACAACTGCGTGGCACTCTATGGCTACAAGACCTACCCAGCCAACCCTAACGGCTCGCCAGAAGGCCTGGCCGGCATCTGCTCGGCCGATGGCCGTCACCTCGCCATGATGCCACACCCAGAGCGTGCCATGTTCCCATGGCAGTGCGGCTACTATCCTGCCGACCACGCTCAGGACGAGGTGACTCCTTGGATCCAGATCTTCATCAACGCACGCAAGTGGGTTGAGCAGAACAAGAAGTAACAAATCTCAGATCTCAGATCTCAGATAATCAAAAATGAATAATGCCGGACTGACGGGTTCGGCATTATTCGGATATTAGTAATGAACAAATAACAATTGGATTTTTCCTAAACACGAATTATCACGAATTATCACGAATTTCTCATAAATATTTTTTAGTCAATAATTAATGAATAATTCATGGACATTCATGATAATTCGTGTCAAGAAATTTGTTTCAAGTAATTCTTGGCACATTGCCTAAATCAAACAATCTCATTATGAAAACCAAAATCCTCCCTTTGCTCCTCTCTGCCATGATGTTGCCAATGCTGGCCATGGCTCAGAGCGTTTCCAGCTTCTACGAGCAGAACACCGTGCTCAACTATAGCGACGGCGAGAAGGCCGCTGGCGAGATTCCTCAGCCAACGCAGTTCGATCCAAACTTCCACATCTACCTCTGCTTCGGCCAGTCCAACATGGAGGGCAATGCCAAGATCGAGGCACAGGACCGTCAGGGCATCAGCACCCGTTTCCGCATGATGTCGGCTGTCAATATGCCCAACATCGGTCGTGAGCAGGGCAAGTGGTATGCCGCTGTGCCACCGCTCTGCCGTGAGTGGACCGGTTTGACCCCTGCTGACTACTTCGGCCGCACCCTGGTCGAGGAATTGCCAGATTCGATCAAGGTGGGCGTGGTGCATGTAGCCGTGGGTGGCGCCAGCATCAACCTCTTTGACGAGGACAAGACCGCCGATGTCATCGAGCACAGCGCCGACTGGTTCAAGAACTTCTGCCGCGAATACGACAACAATCCATACCGTCGCCTCATCGACTGCGCCCGCGAGGCTCAGAAGGTGGGCGTCATCAAGGGCATCCTGCTCCATCAGGGTTGCACCGACAACAATCAGCAGGACTGGCCACAGCGCGTCAAGGTGGTTTATGACCGCATACTCAGCGAGTTGAACCTCAATGCTGCCGACGTGCCATTGCTCGTGGGTGAGCTCATGACCAAGGAGGAGGGCGGCGCCTGCTGGCATCACAACGCCATCATCGACCGCATCCACGAGGAGATTCCAACCGCTTACGCAGTCTCTGCCGTTGGTTGCCCTGGTCGTCGTGACCACCTGCATTTCACGGCCGAGGGCTATCGCATCCTGGGTCGCCGCTATGCTGAGACCATGCTCGGCCTATTGCGCCAGGATGCCAAGCAGCCTTTCGAGGTGCAGTCGCGTACCGTCGAGGAGGGTGGCACAGGCGCTCACAAGGCCATGATGCTCGAGGCCACTTCGCTGCCAGCCCACACCGTGCTTTGTCCACGCGACCTCGGTGCTTTCGACCAGAACAATCCGCTGCCAGTGCTCGTGTGGGGCAATGGCGCTTGCAGCAACTCGCCATGGGAGCATTACCTCTTCCTCAACGAGATCGCCTCGCAGGGCTATCTGGTCATCGCCACCGGTTTCTTCCCTGTCGATGATACTCCTTATCGTGGCGACATGTCAACTCCTGAGCAGCAGATGCAGTCCATCGAGTGGGCATTGCTCCAGAACCTCGACCCAAAGAGCCCGCTCTATCACAAGGTCAACACCAAGGCCATCTGCGCTGCCGGTATGTCATGCGGCGGCTTGCAGACCCTCTACAACTGCGCCGATCCACGCATCACTGCCTACATGATCTGCAACAGCGGTCTCTTCATCGACCCATCGGCTGCCATTCCTAACATGCCAATGCCTGGCAAGGATCAGCTCCAGAAGCTGCATGCTCCAATCATGTATATGCTTGGTGGTCCTGAGGACATCGCTTACGAGAACGGCATGGACGACTTCCATCGCATCAGCCATGTGCCAGCCGTTGCCATCAACTTCCCTGTAGGCCATGGCGGCACCTATCGTCAGCCTCACGGCGGCGAGTTCAGCATCCCAGCCATCGCCTGGCTCAACTGGCAGCTGCGTGGCGACGAGGAGGCCGCCAAGATGTTCAAGGGCGAGAAGCCTGGCATCCTGCAGCGCGAGAAGTGGACACTCGAGGTCAATGAACTCGTGAAGTAAGGAATGCCCTCCTAATAACTGGACAGACGTATCCTTTATCCGAAATATTAACGCCATTAAAGAAATCATAGGAAATCCATTGGAGAGTACCGTTTTTTTGATTTCCTTTGATTTCTTTGAGGGATAAAAACAAATTATATGAAGTGCATCGATATCAAGAAGAAACTGGCAGTGATAGGCCTCGGCCTGCTGACTGCGATTCCCGCCATGGCCTACGACTTCGCCACGGCCGATAGCCTGCGCTTCATGTTCGATGCCGAGCAGGGCGCGGCCTACCTGACCTATCAGGCGCTGGATGTCGATAACGCTGAGGCCTACAGCGGCCGGCTCGTCGTCCCTGCCCAGGTGGAGGCACCACAAGGCACGATGCCCGTGCGTGGCATCACCGCCGTGGCCTGCGTCTATTGCAAGGACCTGCAGGGCGTGACCCTGAGCGAGGGCATCGAAAGCATCGGTTATGCTGCGTTCTCTGATTGCGATGCATTGACTGAGGTGACGTTGCCATCGAGCCTCACCACGCTGAGCGATCTGAGTTTTTATCGCGATGCCCACCTCAAGCAGGTGGCTGTGCCTGCCAGCGTGAAGCGTGTGGGAGCCGGTGCCTTCGGCTTCTGCTACGATCTGGAGCATGTCTCGCTCTGCAGCGGCGTGCGCAGCATTGCCTCCAATGCCTTCTATCACTGTTCCTCGCTCACGCAGATCGAGCTGCCCGCCTCTGTCAATCAGCTGGGCCAGTACGCCTTTGCCTACTGCACCGCCTTGCAGCGCATCGTGGTGCATGGCTCACCATTGGCCATCACCGAAGATGTCTTCGAGGGTCTGGATCGTAGCCAGTGTGTGCTCGCCGTGCCTGGCAACCTCATCGATGCCTATGCTTCGGCCCCTGTATGGCAGGATTTCCAGATTGTGGATAACGAGGACGACGCTCTGGATGAGATCCTTGCCGACAATGCATCCCTGATGCAGGTCTATGTGCTCGACGACAAGCTGCACGTCTGCGTCCTTGGCGATGCTCCCGCCCTCGTCTATGACCTCCAGGGCCATCGCCTGGCCGTATGTCCCTCAGCCAGTGGCGACAATGCCCTCGATCTTCCTGCCGGCCACACCTACATCATCAAGTGCGGCCGCCAGAGCCATAAGGTCAGCTACTAAGCATTCCTTACAAATAGAGCAATCGCCGTGACGTTCAGTGTGAATGTCGCGGCGATTGCCTTTTGCGCTTATTTTGATGCTATGCCGTAGGCTTATCTCCTTTGCCTCAGCCAAAGCAGGAACAATATGTCCGAGATTTGTCTCGAATCGCCATATTCGCTGATGATGCCCTTGTCCTGCAATCCCTTCAAGGCTGTCTGCACGCTGCTGGCGGTCTTCAGTTTGTGCTTTCCGATAAAGTCCTTCGACGTAGGGCTGGCCGTATTCGGATATTCAGCGGCAATGGCTCGCAGCACACTCTTCTGCTTCTCAGTCAGTCGGGCGTAGGTCTCTTCGAAGTTGAAGCGCTTGGTGTCGATCAGGTGTTGCAATACTTCGTCAAAGTCCTGTAGTGTAGCCCTCTGTCCACGTTCTGTAAGGGAAAATGCCTCGTTCATGAAGAGTTGCAGATACCAGGTCACGCCATGGAAATATTCGTATGCCTTGCGGGTCAGCTCTGCATCAACCTCTTTACCGTACTTCATAAAAAGCTTTTCGGCAAAGGCAACATAGATTTCTTCGTCGATAGGTGCCAAGGGCAGGAACACCACACTGTTGTAGAAGGGCCGCTCGGGCGAATTGAAGATGCCCTCCAGCAGATGCTTCTTGCTCCCGGCAAAGACAAACTGCACGTTCTTCAGGTGCTGCACCTTGGTTCTGAGCAACGCCTCCATGTTGTCCTCTTCAAACTCCGTGATTTTCTGAAATTCGTCGATAGCCACCAGACAGGGACGATCTGCCGACTCCAGACATGCCAGTATTTCATCCAGCGACTTCTCTGGCTGGTTGATGTCGCCCAGGGAGAAACTCAACTGAGGCACTCCGCTGAATTGCTCGAAGCTGAACGATGTCTGGATGCTCCGCATGATGGCCGAGAACCTCTCGATAAAGTTCTTTTGCCTTGAGGACAGCTTGTTGAATACCTCATTCGCCAACTCGCACACCAGTTCCCGCAGGTTATGCAGCGCATAGATGTCGATGAAGAAGCAGTAGTAATCCTTCTGGATGTGCGGCTGAGCCATTGTGTGCTCTATCAATCCTGTCTTTCCCAATCTTCGTTCAGATATCACCACGGTATTCCTGCCATTGTCAATATGGTGAGTCAACAGACGTGTCTCCTCCTGTCGGTCGCAGAAATATTCCGCGCCAACATATTTGCCTATCACAAATGGGTTTCTAACTACTGCCATATTCTTGGATTATGTATTTTTGCATTATGTATTTTTGCATAATTGCGCTGCAAAGGTAACGGTTTTTCTCTTACGATGCAAGTTTTTGGGCCGAAAAATACTCGAATCAATCCGTTTTCGTCCAATCTCGTTGCTTTTGAGTCTATGCTGTCCTTATTACGAAGATATTGTGATGTTCTTTTAGTGACTTTTTGTTGCTCAGGCCCTTTTTTGAAATGATAAATAGTTAAGCTGCGGATTTTAGGTTTATCACCGTGGCATTCGTATGGATTGTCACGGTGATTATCGTTACCTACGAAAAACTCCAAAATAATTCTCGAAAAAAGAATATTCCATTAGCATTCAGGTGAAAAAAGTGAGGTAAACACTATTTTTTATGCTTGTAGTGTACCGACTAATTGATATTTTGCATATCTTTGCATCGTAAAATGAATTTTTCAGTTCATTTTATGTTTTTTTTGAAAAGAGCGTGTACTAACGCTTTGTTTTTGGTTGTCTTGAACCTAGGAAATTCAACTACCTGCCAGAGACATTGCAGAGGTGTATGCTTCAGGTGTATATCTACATATACTCCATTTTCAGTGTGCATAGGGGCATTCTACCCCTTCATGCACACCTTTTGGGGCATGTTATATATACGCGTGGGGGTACTATCTCTGTTCGTCAGCAGGTAATGGCTATCCTAGGGCCCGAGACAACGGACGAACAGAAGTTTGGCTCCCACGCTTTCTTTGTCCCATAGCCTAACCAGGAGCCGATAGGCATATATCTGTCTCTGCTCTATGCTTTCGAGAATCAAGGATAAACTCTTGTATCCTTTCGCTCATGACCTACTGTTCTTCTGTCTATTGTATGTCTTGCTGTCTTCGCCAATGGCTTATTTTAAATTGGATAGCTTTTTGTCTCATGGAACTTTAGAAATATCCTACTATATTTACCTTGCCTTAATGTTCTTTGCTTTATGTTATCTCATTACATTTGTGATAGATCTGTGTAGTAGAGTATCTGTGGTTCTTAAACCAGTAGTGACTATAATAACAACAGTCATCTGCCTGGCCAATATTTTTTGTGTCAGAGCATATCGCTGTCTTCTAACGTCCGATTATCTGGAGATCATAGCAGGAACGAACACTGACGAAGCCAGAGAGTTTTTCGCAACATGTGTAGAGTGGACAGATATTGCAATAGTTGCTATTGTCGTTTGTGTGGTACTTCTTAGTCTTGTCTTGGTTTCTCGAAAGAATTTCATCACACCTTCATGGATGACTAAAGCACTTGCCTCTGTTTTGGTCGTAGCGACGTTGGCTACTTGTCGCAATTCTGGAATGATTGAAGCAGAATTTGGAACACATACACAAAATGGACACTGGTCTTTTCAATTTGACGAAATCGTTGATCTCCGCCAACATCCCACTAATCCTGTATTTGCCGAAATCGACTCTATACACCCTCAAACGATTGTCCTGATCATTGGCGAATCTTTCTCTAAAAGTCATAGTTCTCTGTACGGATATGCTCGAGAAACAAATCCCCTGTTGTCACAAAAACAAGATTGCGGTAATCTGACAGTTTTCGCAGATGTTTCGTCTCCAGCGACTGGCACGACCAAAACATTCAAATATCTTCTCACTACCTACCAAGTCGGAGATGAAGAACAAGGTAAAAAGTGGTATGAATGCACCAATGTTTTGGAGTCGTTCAATCTCTTGGGCTATCATACAACATGGATAAGTGAGCAAAATGAGACAGGCATGTTCGACAATCTGCCCAGTGGATATTCCAAACTCTGTAATGAGGCCATCTTTGACAAAAGAACAAAAAATGAGAGATATGACGATTTCTTGATCGATGCTTTTTCTCCGACTTTTGACCAAAAGAGTTTTATCGTTTACCACATGTATGGTCAGCATCCAGCATTCAGCCAAAGGTATCCAAGAGATTTCTGTAAATTCGGGTCAAAGATTACTGACTATAACAATGCAGCAAACGAAGATAAACTGGCAGATTATGACAATGCGACGTTGTTTAACGATTTTGTCGTGAGCTCTATTATCGACAAGTACAAAGACCAAAATGCCATTATCCTTTACCTGTCCGACCATGCGCTTGATCTGTATGAATCAAGTGATACGCATTGCGCTCATGCCAATGCTACGCCAGAGTCGCAATATTACGGAAAACGTATTCCGTTTATGATATACCAGACAGACTTGTTCATGGCAACTTATCCATCTCTTTGCCAACGGATAAATTCATGTGTGGACAAGCCGTATTGTACCGATAAACTGATCTATACACTCTTGGACATTGCCGGATACAAGTTTGCGAATAATGAAGATGTAGAACGATTGTCCCTATTGTCAAGATAGAGATGTAGCCAATAAATATCTTTTGTGGCTGCACAATGACATTTTCTCTTCTTAAAATTTGGAAGATACAATAATTATTCGTAGATTTGCACCCGCAAACCATACATTATTTATATTATGAATACAGCGAGTATCAATGCAGAAGTGTTCTACCAGCTGAGCCTCATCGCTGACAATGAGAACTATCTGACGCGAACCTTGGACTTCCTGAAGAGCCTTACATTCGCACAAGGACGACAGAAAGATGAGATGCGTGGCATTGCTTATACCACCTTGCTTCGTCAGCTTTCCGATTTCCAGGAATACACTACGGGCTGGGATGGCGAGGATGCCTCTCCGCTGGAACGTTCTACAGTCAAGAACTTTAAGGCTGTGCTCAATGATAGCAAGGACGAAGATCTGCAAGGATGGACAATCTCTCCTGAGACAAATGGAACTCTCTTGCTTCAGAGCCTCACTCACAATGCTGCCATCAATATCGGCAACGATGCTTTCTCTTACTATATTAAGCGTGGCGGAAAGATTGAAGGTGAGAATGCTGTAGCTTTTTCTTCAAAGTCCGTGCTGAACATAATGAGAAAAGTGGAATCATGAAGATAGAAGATTCCGAGAATGTAGCTCGCGCTATTTTTTCGCCCAAGATGATCTATGAGGGCAGACTTCTGCCTGCTGCTTTTACCTTGCGACCTCAGATACAGGAAGATTATCTCTCAGTGGCGCGTATGGCCATTGATTCATGGATGGAGGATATTATGCGAATTCCTCAGCATAAGAATCGTACGCTGTATGGTTATGCAGAGATGAATGTGGGTGACATCAGAGATATAGATTTGCCTCTGGTTTCCTACGATGTCATGGATTGCGGTAGCCCTCAAACTCCTTCGCATGCAGGTATTTTCATTTCTGTATCTGGCAACCCAGTGACAGGTGGCCAACACCTTGATGCCCTTCCTGTAGGAATGTCCGAAGATTATCTCCTTTTGGCCATCCGCAACGAATTGGTTGCGTTGGCACAAGAGGGACTTCAAGAAGTTGTTGTCGAGTAATCTCACAATGACGATTTTTGCATCCGAGCCCTCGGAAAGTCCTCCAGCAGTTTGGGATGGACTTTCCGAGGGCTCGAATTCTTTGTCGGGGGGGTGGGGTGAACTATTCGAGCAGTCGGATTCTCTGCCAGAGGTCATGGATATACAATTCGAGCGCTCGAAAACGCTGCCAGACATTGCTGACGAGGTTTTCGAGCGCTCGAAATGTTTGTCCCGAACTTCGGGTGTGTTTTAGAGACGTCGGATTACAGGATGGTGCAACCAGCGCAAGGCTTCAACTGCTTGAAGAAGTCGTTGCCCTTGTCGTCCACGAGGATGAATGCAGGGAAGTCCTCAACGTCGATCTTCCAGACAGCCTCCATGCCGAGCTCTGGGAACTCTACGCACTCGATGCTCTTGATAGAAGTCTGTGAGAGCACTGCAGCCACGCCGCCGATGGTGCCGAGGTAGAAGCCGCCGTGCTTCTTGCAGGCATCGGTCACGCACTGGGCACGGTTGCCCTTGGCGATCATCACGAGGCTGCCGCCATTGGCCTGGAACTCATCAACGTATGGATCCATACGGCCTGCGGTGGTTGGGCCCATTGAGCCACATGGATAGCCCTCTGGAGTCTTGGCAGGACCTGCGTAGAGCACAGGGTAATCCTTGAAATACTGTGGCATGCCCTCACCAGCGTCGAGGCGAGCCTTGAGCTTGGCATGAGCGATGTCGCGAGCCACGATGATGGTGCCCTTCAGGTTCACGCGGGTCGAAACAGGATACTTCGAGAGCTCCTTGCGCACGGCGTCGATGCCCTGGTTGAGGTCGATCTCGATGCCCTTGCCGCCCTCGCCTGGCTGACGGAGCTCCTCAGGAATGAGCTCTGATGGGCAAGAGTCCATCTTCTCGATCCAGATACCATCCTCGTTGATCTTAGCCTTGATGTTGCGGTCAGCCGAGCAGCTTACACCCATACCTACTGGGAGCGAAGCACCGTGGCGTGGCAGACGGATCACGCGGACGTCGTGAGCCAGATACTTGCCGCCGAACTGTGCGCCGAGGCCGATCTTGTAAACCTCCTTGAGGAGCTTCTCCTCGAGGTCGAGGTCGCGGAAGGCACGGCCGGTCTCGTCACCGGTGGTTGGCAGCGAGTCATAGTACTTGATAGAGCCGAGTTTCACGGTCAGCAGGTTCTTCTCTGCCGAGGTGCCGCCGATTACCACGCAGATGTGGTATGGAGGACAGGCTGCGGTGCCGAAGTGCTTGATCTCCTCCACGAGCCAAGGCAGCAGGGTGCTCTCGTTCTGGATGAGGGCCTTGGTCATTGGGTAGAAGTAGGTCTTGTTGGCCGAGCCACCGCCCTTGGCAACGCACACGAACTTATACTCAGCACCCTCGCAAGCCTCGATGTCGATCTGGGCAGGGAGGTTGCACTTGGTGTTCACCTCATCGTACATGTTGAGAGGAGCGTTCTGCGAGTAGCGCAGGTTGTCCTCGGTGTAGGTGTTATAAACGCCGCGCGAGAGAGCCTCCTCATCCTCGAAGCCGGTCCAGACCTGCTGGCCCTTCTCGGCGTGGATGATGGCGGTGCCGGTGTCCTGGCAGAAAGGTAGGATGCCCTTGGCTGCGGTCTCGGCATTGCGAAGGAACTGCAGTGCAACGTACTTGTCGTTCTCGGTAGCCTCTGGGTCGCGCAGGATCTTGGCCACCTGCAGGTTGTGCTCGCGACGGAGCATGAACTCCACGTCGTGGAAGCACTGCTGTGCCAACTTGGTCAGCGCCTCAGGCGAAACCTTGAGGATCTTGTGGCCCTCGAACTCGCTGACAGAGACACCCTCCTTGGTCAGCAGGTAATATTCGGTAGTATCCTCGCCAAGCTGGAACATGGGAGCATACTTGAATGGAACATTTGCCATAATGTTTGTAATTGTATTAGTCGGTTATAAATTGATTGTGTTCGTTATTACGCTGCAAATATAATAAAATAAATGTTTGTTGCGCTCATTTTTGCTCTTTTTTTGTGCAAAACGCGCCCCATTGCATGAATGTTTGATGAAAATGGCATCTTTGCTTTCGTTTTATTTGGAGGTTTGAGGAAAAGCGCGTATCTTTGCACGTACAATTTTATAAACAAACTATCACCAAACGAAAAACAATACAATCATGGAAAGAACACTTGTACTCCTGAAACCTGTTACCCTGCAGCGTGGCCTGGCAGGTGAAGTCCTGAAGCGTTTTGAGCAGAAGGGCTTGAAGATCGTAGGCCTGAAGATGATGCAGCTCAACGACGAGATCCTCAACGAGCACTATGCTCACCTCGTGGATCGTCCATTCTTCCCTGGCCTCAAGAAGTCTATGACCCGCACCCCAGTCGTGGCTCTCTGCCTTGAGGGCGTGGGTGCTGTCGATGTGGTTCGTCAGATGGCTGGCGCTACCAACGGTCGCAAGGCGCTGCCTGGCACCATCCGTGGCGACTTCTCGATGAGCGGTCAGCAGAACATCGTACATGCCAGCGACTCGCTTGAGAGTGCTGCTGTCGAGGTGAAGCGCTTCTTCAAGGACGAGGAGGTATTCGAATACTCTGGCGTAGCTTGCACCGACTACGGCTATGCTGATGATGAGGTGTGATGCTCATTCAGCAAAATAATAAATATTAAGGAATAAATAATACACCATCCGAATGACAATGAATGTCACGGATGGTGTATTATTTTTATTGTTTTAGAAACTCTAAACTAGAAACATGCAAATAATAACTTGGTGCAAAAGTCTTTTTGTCATAAATTATCACAAATTGCCACGAATTATTCATAAATTACTTATTGTCAAAAATATTCATGGAAAAATTCGTGATAATTCATGATAATTCGTGACTTCAAAAAGACCAATTTATTATTTTATCATTACTAAATTACCAGTTATACGAAATACCGAAGCTCAGCAGCTCGGTGAACTGGAAGTAGCCCCAGCCGCCGAACTTGTGGGCTGGACCTACAGAGTCATCGAAACGCAGGTGGGTAAATACCTTGGTCGAGAAGAACTTGTTGAGCGGCATGTCAAAGGTGTTCTGCCACTCGAAGTTGGTGTAGCCGTGGTGCTTGCCATCCAGATCCTTCTTGCCCACGCCGTAGAGAGGTGAGAAGTAGGTGGCCTGGCTGGTCCAGGTGAGGTACTTGCAAGCCTTCCAGCTCATCACAGCCTTGCCGGTGGCACCGAGGTCGTAGGCATTGAACTGACCCTGAGGAATACCAAAGGCGGTAGCATCAATGCGGCCAGCTCTGTATGAATTTTTGTCGTTCTCATCCGCAAAGTTGCGACGAGGGTCGCTCACGAACTTCAGGTTATAGGCTACAGGGCCGAGGAACACGGTCCAGCTCACCTTCTCGGTCTCCTTCTTCCAGTCCATACCCAGAGATACGTTGAGTGTGGCAGGGTTGAAGAACTTAGAGATCTCGGTGGCAGGTTTGTCGGCGCCATTGTCCTTCCAGCCGGTGCAGAACTGTGTCTGGCCGATGCCCTGCAAGGTATAGAACCAGTTGTGTCCGGCCTCATAACCCACCTTCGAGGTCCAGCGCAGAATGTCCTGGTTGGTGATGAAGGTGCGGTACTGGCTGCTTGAGTTCACGAAGCCGAGCTTGCCCTCGAGCATGTTGTCCCAGGTGAACTT
This sequence comes from Bacteroidales bacterium, assembly GCA_045628525.1. Lineage (GTDB taxonomy): Bacteria > Bacteroidota > Bacteroidia > Bacteroidales > UBA3663 > Liminaster. Next base: position 87,633 of record JAZQPJ010000056.1, on the reverse strand, counting down.
GTCCTGCTTGTAGTTGAAGGTGTAGTCACCGGTGGCGAGGAGTGAGAAGCTCGACTGTCCGCCCTTGTACCAGTTCTTCGATACAAAACCCTGGGTGAACTGCAGGGCAGCATTGCCCTTCTTGGTCCAATGAGACTCTTCGGCAGCGGTTTCGCCGGCAAAGGCTGGCACTGCTGCGGCCATCAGCGCGATGGCGGTAAACAGATTTTTGTAATTCATCATTATTTATTATTTTGATATTTATTATTTACTCCCGTTTTGCTATTTTAGACATGCAAAAGTACGTCTAAAATCCCAAACCTGCAAGATAATTCCTTAATTTAGGTCAAAAAGTTTGTTTTTTCAGAGCGAAGCACCTATCTTTGCAACCAAGAACTAACATTCAAAGCTATATAAACGTCCGCCCAAGAGCCTGATTTACTCGGCTCGAAGGAACAGCGACCAGTCCTGATGTCCCCATGGCCTCAGGCACTTGTCAGCCCTCCCCACAGGGCATTGCGCGACGGTTGTATGGCCTTTTTTGTGCCCCCGTGTTTCCAGCCTCCCATGGAAACACCCAACAGAATAACAAAATAACAAAACAACATAACAACAAACGACTATGCCAAAGATTGAAAAAGAACTGAGCGTGCCCGAGAAGCTCGCCAACCTGTACAAGCTGCAGGTACTCGTATCTGAGATTGACCGCATCAAGAGCCTGCGTGGCGAGCTGCCACAGGAGGTGGCCGACATGGAGGCACAGCTGGAGAACCTTGAGAACAAGGTCAACAAGCTGCGCGATGAGGTTGCTGTATGCCAGAAGAAGATTGGCGACATGCAGGAGAAGATCAGCCAGGCTGAGGCCCTCATCGAACAGTACACCCAGCAGCAGGACGACGTGCAGAACAACAAGCAGTACGAGTTCCTCACCAAGGAGATCGAGTACCAGGGCCTTGAGATCGAGCTTTGCAACAAGCGCATCCGCGAGAACCTCGACCAGATTCAGGAGCTCGAGAACCGTGAGGCCGCTGCCATGGCCGACATCGAGGAGCGCAAGGCTGACCTTGAGACCAAGAAGGGCGAGCTTGACGAGATCATCGCCGAGACCCGCAACGAAGAGGAGATGCTGCGCGAGAAGGCCAAGAAGATCGAGAACAACGTCGATCAGAAGATGCTGGCCACCTTCCGCCGCATCCACAAGAAGGCACACAACGGCCTCGCCATCGTGCCTATCGAGCGCGAGTCATGCTCAGGCTGCTTCAATAAGATCACCCCACAGCGTCAGATCGACGTTCGCATGCGCAAGCACATCATCGTCTGCGAGTACTGCGGCCGCATCCTCATCGACGAGGAGCTCGCCAACGAGAACGAGATCCGTCGTCGTCGCAAGGGTTTGCTCAGCGGTATCTAAGTTTGAAAGTTCGAAAGGTTTGAAAGTTCGAAAAGTATGAAAGTTCGAGAGTCCTACTCCCTCTCAACCCCCTCAACCCTCTCAAACCTTTCAAACCCTTCAACCCCCTCAAACCCTTCAAACCCCTTCAACCATGCCCCAATCCCCCCGTCGCCCCCGCCAACAGGCACCAGCTCAGCCCGCCATGGGTAAGGTGCAGCCTCAAGCCACTGATGTGGAAGAGGCTGTGCTCGGTGCGCTTATGCTCGAGAAGGATGCCTATTCGGTAGTCTCGGAATTGCTCAAGCCCGAGACCTTCTACGAGCACAAGAACCAGCTCATCTTCGAGGCCATCCAGCAGCTGGCGCTTGCACAGGAACCTATCGACTTGCTCACGGTCACCAACAAGCTGCAGCAGAATGGTGTGTTCGAGGAGGTGGGCGGTGGCTACTACATCGCCAGCCTCACCGGCAAGGTGGGGTCGGCTGCGCATGTCGAGTACCATGCCCGCATCATCGCGCAGAAGTCGCTTGCCCGCCAGCTCATCAACTACGCTGGCAAGCTCGAAGCTGAGGCTTTCGACGAGACCACCGACATCGAGAACCTGATGCAGACCGCTGAGGGTGAGCTCTTCCAGCTCAGCCAGCACAACATCAAGAAGGATGTGGTGCAGATCGACCCCGTCATCCAGGAGGCCCTCAAGAAGATCGAGCAGGCTTCGAACCGCGAGGACGGCCTCTCGGGTCTCCCTTCCGGCTTCCACGAGCTCGACAAGATGACCTCTGGCTGGCAGAACACCGACCTCGTCATCATCGCTGCCCGCCCTGCCATGGGTAAGACCGCCTTCGTGCTCTCCATGGTCAAGAACATGGCGGTCGATTACAACATCCCCGTCGGCATGTTCTCGCTTGAGATGTCCAACCTCCAGCTCGTCAACCGTCTCTTGCAGAACGTCTGCGAGATCTCGGGCGAGAAGGTCAAGTCCGGCAAACTCACCAACGATGAGTGGTCACAGCTCTCCACCCGCATCACCCGCCTGCAGGGTGCCCCGATCTTCGTCGATGACACTCCGGGCCTCTCAGTGTTCGAGCTCCGTACCAAGGCACGTCGTCTGGTGCGCGAGCATGGCGTCAAGATGATCATGATCGACTACCTGCAGCTCATGACCGCCGCTGGCATGCAGTTCGGCTCACGCGAGCAGGAGGTCTCTACCATCTCGCGTTCGCTCAAGGGCCTGGCCAAGGAACTGAACATCCCGATCATTGCGCTGTCACAGCTCAACCGTGGTGTCGAGACGCGTCAGGGCGAGGGCAAGCGTCCGCAGCTGGCCGACCTCCGCGAATCCGGAGCCATCGAGCAGGATGCCGATATGGTATGCTTCATCCACCGTCCCGAGTATTACAAGATATACGAGGACGAGAAGGGCAACGACCTGCGCGGCCTGGCCGAGATCATCATTGCCAAGCATCGTAGCGGTTCGGTGGGCGATGTGCGCCTGCGTTTCCGTGGCGAGTTCGTCCGCTTCCAGAACATGGACGAGGACTCCAGCCTCACCAGCACCCTCACGCAGTGGAAGGGCGGTGGCCAGGAACTCGGTTCGCGCATGAATGCCTCTGCTCCCGACATGTCGCAGCAGCCTACGGAATTTGGATCGTTCGGTCCTGCACCCTCGTCCGATGAGGCTCCATTCTAAGCCTCAACTCCCCTCAACTCCCTCAACTCCCCTCAACTCCCCATTAATGAAACGTCTCCTTTCCCTCCTCCTGTTCTTGACACTTTGTGTCTCCCTCTCTGCCCAAGAGATGGCGGCTCCCGATTACAAGAGTCTTCGTTCGCAGATACAGAATGCCAAGGGTCCGAATTATTATCCCACTTTGATGCGTCGCTATCTGGCCAACGATACCACGCTCTCCATGGAGCAGTATCGTGCGCTCTACTATGGCTTCACATTGCAGGAGGATTTCGTGCCTTACCAGTCGCAGCGGAAGGAGTTGCTTGATGTGCGTCGCAAGATGACCTCCTCCAAGGGCAACCCGGCCATCTGTCCGGAGGCCGTGCAGGTGTCGCTGGCTGCGCTCGATGACAATCCCTTCGACCTCATGGCCATCTCGACCCTCTCGTTCGCCTATCTGCAGCTGAAGGATACCGTGAGCTATCACCTCTGGACCGACAAGCAGAACTCCCTGCTCGATGCCATCCTCTCAAGTGGCGATGGCGAGACCATGGAGTCTGCCATCCACGTCACCAACATCGAGCACGAATATGAGGTGCTCAATCGCCTGGGCCTCCGTGTCGAAAAGGATTCGCTATGCAACGATCAGGTGGAGTACATCAAGGTGAAGGAGAATGCCGAGGAGATCCCAGGCTTCTATTTCAACTTCGGCGCCTGCCGCTCGGTCTATCGCCGCAGGTACGAGCAATAGATTCGGGACGTTCAGGTGTCAAAATTGGAATAGCTTTGTAAACGGCTCCATGAGCAGCCGCTCCGGGTGGAACTGTACTCCCCAAATGGGGTAATGCTCCGCCTCGATGGCCTCCACGACGCCATCCTCGCTCCACGCCACAACCCGTAGCCCCTTGCCCAGGCGGTCCACGGCCTGATGATGCGTGCTGTTTACGCCGATGCGCTCCGTCTGGAGCACCCTTGCCAGCCATGATTGGGAATCGATGCACACCTCGTGCACCGGTTCCCATTTTTTGTCGGGTCGTTTGTGTTCGATCAAGGGCAGCGCCTCCCGTCCGTCGGGTAGGGCAGAGGCGCGCCATTGCGAGGGCAGGTCCTGGCACAAGGTGCCGCCCATCGCTATGTTGATCACCTGCATGCCGCGGCAGATGCCCAGCACAGGCTTGCGCATCTCCAGCGCCACCTCCATCAGCAGCAATTCGTAGGCATCGCGCAATGGGTTCGGCTCACCGTCGGTAGGCAAGGCCGTGGCTCCGAACCGTTCGGCCGCCACGTCACCACCTCCAGCCAGCAGCAGCGCATCCACCGCCAGCAGCTGTCGTTTCACCTCGTCGCGCTCGCAGGTGGCAGGCAGCACCACGGGCAGATGTCCGCTCCTGCGCACCGCCTCCACGTACGTCCGCATCATGCTCACATCCTCCGGAGCACAACTGTCAGCAAGTCCTATCGTCATCCTAATTCTCAATTATGAATTATGAATTCTCATTATTATTATATATAATGTGTAACTTGAATGTGCAAATATATACATTTTCCCGAATCCATACAAGAAAAAGCATCTATTTCTGCTCGAAAAATTGCTGAGCCAATTATTTTCCGTATCTTTGCGCTCGATTTTTAAGGTGCAATTCTCCTATTCCACATAAAAAACTTTACTAACAAACATTTTTTACAACCTCTTGAAAGTATGAAATTACTCTCAACCGTACTGATGTCGCTGGCCTTTGCTGCCAGTGCTTTCGCGGGCGTTGACCAGCGGACGCCACTTCCTGTCGAGGTGCCTCAGCAGCAGTCATTGCGCACGTTTCCGAACCTGCAGTCTGGTGCCCGTGTGGACAATCCCATGCACAAGGCCCCGCAGGTCATAACCGACGGCATGCACATCGAGTGCACCACCCTCTGGGGCGCTGACTATTCGCCAAAGTACCACGACTGGTATCTGGGCATCCAGGACAATACCTATCGCATCTATCTTGACCTCATCAATCCTTCGGTCGAAGGTCAGTTCGAGGGCGGCTATACCACCGAGGACTGCGACATGTGGGGCACCTACATCGTGTCGCTCAATGGTGCTGAGCGCTATGATTTCAGCGAGCTCAACGTCATCACCACCGGCGATCCCGAAGGATACTGCGAGATTACGGGCGAAGGCGTGCTCAAGGATGGCAAGGAGGTAACCTTCCACTATGCCAACCTGCCCGCTATCGATCCCGACGAAGAGGTTATCCTGAGTGGTGCCACCATCGACGTGTTTGAGCTTTCGTCTGCCACTTATGACGGCAAGAGCCACCTCGCAGCCACTTCTGACGATGGCACGCTCCAGATCGACATCGTCTGGGACGGCATCATCGGCGACTTCGACACCTCAAAGCTCGACGTGGTATATACCAAGGTTACCGACCTCACCACCGGCAAGTCCACGAAGCTCGACAATGGCTACCTCTCGGTCGATATCAATGTGGCTTATCAGCTCTATGTGTATGCCGAACTCACCTGCAAGGATGCTGTGTGCTATGTGTTCGAAGCTGAGAAGCAGCTTGAACTGGGCGAGCCTGTCAGCATTGAGGCGCATAACCTCTTCACCACCAGTTATCAGGACCTCGTATGGCTCTTCGATGGCTCTACGCCCGAGTATCCGGTCATCGAAGCACAGCTCTTCTGCGAGCCATACGCTGGCGAGGTAACCGACTACATGGGCTTCTACCTGGTTGATGCCGAAGGTGACGAAGTCTGGTCGCTCACCACGCTCTATGCCAACCTTTCGCTCGATGCCGATGGCCGATATGTTGTCGATGGCGAGTTCGTGGGCGAGAACTTCGTGCCTTACACCGTTCACCTCGACTTCGTGCTGCCTGAGCCTACCGAGAATCGTACGTTCTTCTCATCTAAGCTCGAGCTTGCCGACTATACTGCTCAGATCGGAGGCTTCCAGATCTATGGCTACTCCGCTGACGAAAATGAGTGGATCTCCTTCGTCTTCGATGCCAGCAAGGTAACTCCTGGCCGCTACGACCAGCTCAGCGAGGACAACAAGGCCTACTGCTACATCGTGACCGACGCCAACGGTCGTCAGACCATGAACCTGATGCTCACCTGCGACATCGAGCTTGGCATGGATGGCCGCGAGTTTTCGGTCGATGGCGTTTGCCAGACCGGCGAAATCCTTTGGCTCATCGAAGCCTCTGGCGTATTGGCTGGCGACGACTACGACGACAAGGAGAATGACCTCGACCTCACCTTCACCGCCAGCGAGATCACTCAGAACGAAATCTGGACCAGCTACGGCCTTGCTGCCGTGTCGGCTCAGAACGCCGAGCGTCACGACCAGCTTGCGCTCTACTTTGTGGTCGATGGCAACGAACTCCCTGCCGGTGTCTATCCGATCAATCACACCGAGCAGCCAGGCACCGCTGTGGCTGGCGAGGTGCAGGGCTACGACATCTACCCAAGTGTATATTTCACCATGACCGACCGTGGTGAGCTTGCCAGCCTCTGGATCCTCGACTCTGGCACCATCACCGTCAGCTACGATGCCGAAGGCCTCCTCTCGCTCACCATCGATGCCCACAACACCTGGGGCCGCACCGCCCACATCGTTGTCAACGGGCCCGACACCGGCATCCAGTCCCTTGACGCCGGTCAGGCTCAGCAGCATGGCAAGTTCTTCGATGGCAACAGCATCGTCATCCGCAGCCACGGCCGCCAGTACAATGCCTACGGCCAGCAGCAATAATGCTAAATGGCAAATAACAGATAGCAAATAGCAAATAATGACACCCAGCGCCTGCGCCCTGGGTGTCATTATTTGTTATAGCGATGGCAATTGGTTTCGGTTGCCATCCCATCCTTTTATTGGCTCATCGCCATTACTTCATCATCACCTTCTTGCCATTCTGGATGTAGAAGCCGGCAGCGTCAGCATTCTTCACAGCCTGGCCCTGCAGGTTGTATGCCTTCACGGCCTTGATGGTCTCTACGGCCTCGATGCCGGTGGTGTTGTCGTTGTAGTGAGCGTTGACCAGATATACGTTGCCGTTGTTGGCATAGAGCTTGGCATCAATCACGTAAGCATCCTCACCAACCTCGGTGATGGTAGCCTCTACGTCGTTCAGCAGGATCTGGGTGCCATTCTCTACCAATGCGGTGTAGTAGTTCAGGACATCAACGTCCTCAAGGGTGTAGGTGCCGGCAATCTCGCTGTTGTAGTTTACGAGCGACAGGTAAACCCAGTAAATGTCGTTCTTCATAGTGAACTGGAAGGTGCCGTCGTACTCGAAGTAGGTGCTCAGGGTGACGCTGGTGAACTCGCCTGTCTCCACCTCGGTGTATTCGGCTGGCTCGTCGCCTGGAGTGCCGGCTGAAGTAGAGTAGATGTGATACTCATTGGCGTTGGTATCCTTGACGGTAGCCTCGAGCAGGGTCTCGCCGTTGCTCTCGATGAGGGTCACAGCCAGCTCCTCGAAGTAGATGTAGGTGTTTGCCACATAGTCATAGCCATACGACCATGAGGTGAGGATGTCGTCCATCGTATAGGTGACATTATAATCCAATACGCTTGCAGGATGGTTGAGGTCGAAGGCGAAAGCGTAGCGGTTGTCGGTAGTTACAACCTCGAAATACACGTCGGTCGAGTAGTCCACGATGCGGAGTGTCTCGTAAGGACAGTCGATGGTCGAAGCGTTAGCGGCATAAGCCTTGGCAGGGGCGGCATAGACAGCACTTGCGGTGCATGCCAGCGCGAACAGAGAAAGTAAAGTTTTCTTCATGTTGTGTGAGAATTTAGTGAATGATTATTGTTGTGAATGTAGTAGTCATACAGACGCCATCAGGTACCGATGAGTAATACCCGAGCGCAAAGATAGAGATATTCTTGCCATTTGTCTCTATTCTTGTGCAAAAAATAATATAAAATATGTATAAGCCGTCAGAAAGCAAGATAAATGCTATCTATACATGGCGCAAGTTGTCATTTGTTGTTCCCTTCTTGCCCTGATCCTGCCCTAAGAATGGGAACGCCTGCCGCAAATGCATGTTTTTTCAGTCGAATCAAGAAAAAGATGAAGGAAAACTGTGGCATGAGACATTTTTTATTGCATTTTTTGCGTATTTTTCTGTCAAAATGAAAGCAAATGTAACAAATATCGTATATAATCGAAAAAAACTTTAAAAAAAATTTGGCAGGAAATAAATTAATCCATACCTTTGCACATCCTTTTTGGGAAATTTTATCTATTTAACCAATATTATTAACAAATTTTTTTTTCGTTATGAAGAAAATCTTTACCCTTTGCGCTGCTTTCGCTATGGTTATGGGCGTTAGCGCAGCTCCACAGCTCATGAAGGCTCACAAGTCTTTGAGCAACGTAGCTACCCAGAACACTTTGACCAAGGTCGCTGGTCAGAAGATCGCTGCTCCTGGTCAGGCTTACAAGCTCAACAATGCCACCAGCACCGCACTTCGTGCTAAGGCTGAGGTGATCGAGAGCACCTACGATGAGATCTCAGTTCAGGACTACGGTACTGATACCTGGTTCATCGCTACCAGCACCGATGGCGCTTACAAGTGGTATGTAAACCCAGCTGTTGCCATGTCTGACATCGAGTTCGGCAAGGTTTACACCATGGACGATATGCTCGTTAGCTACACCTACGCCATCGACATGGCTGCTGGCTCTTACTTCGACTTCGCTGAGCTCGAGTGCGTTATCACCGAGGACTGGAAGATGGAGTGCAAGGTCGTAAGCGAGTATGGCGACGAGTACCATGTATATTACAAGGCTCTTGAGCTCCCAGCCGAGACCGTTGACGTTGAGGTTTCTGCTATGGATCAGGTTACCCTTTCAGATTTCATCGCTGACATGGGCGTATTCCAGTTCATGGGTCACAACAGCGAGTATGAGTTCGGTCTCTGCTTCGAGTCTGCAGCAGTAGAGGGCAGCTATGACGCTGATAACTGCTACGGTGGTTGGCAGTACACCTTCATTGCTCCTAATGGTTCAATGGAGAAGCTCTACAACGTAGAGGCTGACATCACCAAGATCAACGATACCGACTACGCTATCGAGGCTACTTACTATGCTTACAGCGGCAAGAACTACAAGCTCCACACCCAGTTCGTAGCTCCAACTCCTGAGAACTTCGAGACCATCACCGCTACCAACCTCACCGTTGATACCTCTATGATGGATCTCTACATGGCGTTCTACGGCTATGGTGTGTACTTCATCAACGCTGACAACGCTGACTATGTAGTAGAGGGCGCTTGCATCACCTATGATGGCACAGTTCCTGGTCACTTCAGCACTGAGGATGGTACCCTCAACTCATTCACCGTTAATGGCGTTGACATGTACTCTGGTTCAGTTGACGTAGCTGTTGTTGACGGTCAGTTTGCAGTTACCGGCGAGATCCTCTGCTGGAACAGCACCGTTTACACCCTCGACCTTACCTTCCGTATCCCAGACATCGAGGAGGAGCGTCCACTCGTATCTAACGAGCCAATGATCCTCACCGACCTCACCGAGAACCTCGGCGCATTCCAGATCTGCAACGCTGACAATCAAACTGAGAACTGGATCTCATTCGTATTCGATGCTACTGAGGTTAAGTCTGCTCACTTCGATGCAGTTTCTGAGGCGTGGAAGGATTACAACTACTTCAGCTTTAGCAACGAGCTCTACTATGTTTACTCTTGCAACCTCGACCTCGAGTGCAACGAGGAGGATTGGACCCTTGATGGCGAGTGCCAGGCAGGTGCTGTACTCTGGTTCGTAGAGCTTGATGGTACCTATGTAGGTAATGAGCCAGGTCCAAACCCAGACGACGTTCAGGAGGATACTGAGGTTTCATTCTCAGCTGAGGATATCGACGACTTCGAGATCTATGAGGCTGACGGCTTCGCTTACCTCCGCGCTATCAACGTAGAGCGCAACGACGTATTCGCTACCCTTATCTACATCGACGGCTCTGAGCTCGAGGCTGGTACCTACGAGATCAACGATACCTATGCTGTAGGTACTGTTCAGGCAGGTGAGCTTTACGGCAACAACGTTTACCCAACCTTCTATGCTACCATGACTGAGGATGGTTACATCAACCTCCCATTCTGCTGGATCGTTGCTGGTACCCTTACTGTAAGCTACGATGCTGAGGGCGTTCCTTCAATGGAGGTTATCGGTTCTAACACCAATGGCTACAACGTTCACGTAACTGTTAACAAGCAGGCTACCGCTATCTCTAACGTAGCTGCTGAGGCTCAGAAGAACGGCAAGTTCATGGAGAACAACAACGTTGTTATCCGCAACAACGGCAACAAGTTCAACGGCTTCGGTATGATGATCAAGTAATCTTACAGATTGCCAAATAAATCAGGGGCGACACTCACGTGCCGCCCCTTTTTGTGCTCGTTTTTGCTCGTTAATTTCCCAAGATTGGTCTTCATAGACTCAATAATTGCAAAATTCAAAAGATTTTTACTGTTTTGTTTTGCTAAACCGAATTATTTTGGTATCTTTGCACCACCAATTGAATACCACAATGAGAGTTATTACCAAAAGAAGACTGGAAGAGTTCTATCTGCAATCAGGGCATGCAGATTGCCGGATAGCACTGGAACGATGGCATCAAAAAGTATGCCAGGCACGTTGGCAAAACTTTGCAGATATGCGCAAAGATTTTCCCAGTGCAGACTATGTAGGCAACCAACACTATGTTTTTAACATCAAAGGTAATAATTACAGACTCGTTGTGGTCGTAATGTTCACACCAGGCCTTGTTTATATCCGGTGGGTTGGGACTCATGCTGATTATGACAAGATCGATTGTAGCACTATTTAATTACTATTGAAGTATGGAAATAACAAAAGAGAAATATGAGTTTGCACAGGCACGTATTGATGCTTTGTTGCCTCAAATTTCAGAGAATACTCCTGCTGATGATCCATTGATGATGGAACTGATGATTGTGACTGATGTTGTAGAAGCATACGAGGCAGAACATTGCCATATTCCTGTTCCAACACTAGGGGAGATTATCCTTGACGCGCTCGATACGGCAGGGATGACTGCAAAACAGCTTGCTGATCAAATTGGCGTGAGTCCAAGCCGAATCAGCGATTATATCCATAACCGCTGCGAACCGACTCTTCGAATTGCTCGTCAGCTTTGTCAGATTTTGAGTATTTCTCCAGCTGAAATGCTCGGTTTTGTAGCATAATATCAGTTTTACAGATCAATGGAACAGCAAACATTAGAATACTTGAACGCCTACGAGCAGAAGCTCGTGCAGGGACTCCTGAAGCTCAGCACTGACATGCAGCTGCTGGAGGGTAAGCTTTTGGAGACACCCGACATCACCGACAAGTGGCACGGCATCGATGCCGAGTACGTCACCGATGCAGTCAAGGAGTTTGCCAAGTATCCCACCGTAGCCTTAGGCTGGGCCATGTATGTGGGCATGGCCGTGGCACGCTACTGGGACGAGGACTGGGCCGTCTATAGCCAGGTGCCGAACCTCTACACGCACATCCGCGACAAGCGCGGCTTCGACTACCTCGACGAAGTGGTGCGCGGCGACATTCTGGGCCTCAAGGACGCTGCCTATACCGCCTGCGAAGATCAGGTGCGCACGCTGTCACAGTTCGTTCTCGACCAGATGCGTCATGAGCAGTTCGAGGCAGGTACCGCCATCGCCTTCCACGTTTATGCACGCAGCATCAAGGTCCTCTATCGCCTCGGCGCCGCCATCGAGCTCCGTCGCAACGGCTACAATCTGGTGGCTGTAGGGTAATGACATGCAAATAACAGCATGTACGGAATGTCCTTAACACGAATTATCATAAATTGCCATGAATTATTCATAAATTTTTATTCTTCAAAATATAATTCATGATAAATTCGTGGTAATTCATCGAAATTTGTGTAAAAAAAAAACAAGTTGTTCTTTGTCCTTTACTTAAGTTAATCTATTGCAAATTGCGGGCTTCATTACTTGTCGCCAAGTGATGAAGCCCGCAATCTGCAATTCCTCGTCCACGGTTCGTTTCGTGCTTTTGCGAATCTGCTGCTTCATTACTTGTCGCCAAGTGATGAAGTCCGCAATCTGCAATTCCTCGTCCTCAACCAGTTTCGTGCTTTTGCAGATCTGCCGCTTCATTACTTGTCACCAAGTGATGAAGCATACAATTTACGGCTTCATTACTTGTCGACAAGTAATGAAGCCGCTTCTTTTCGCTCCTTTTTCCATTATTTTGCCCATGGAGTAAATGGAGTTGGTAGAGTTTATCTTGGATAGTTGTGTCGGAAAAACTCCTTTCACTCCATTTACTCCATGTGCAGGGAAGAAATGTTGGATTTTCCTTTGAGTTCTTTGAAGGATCTCAATGTGCCGCAGCAATTTACACCTCGGCCACAACCTCGATCTCTACGAGCGCATTCTTTGGCAGCGTCTTGACAGCCACGGCTGAGCGTGCTGGATAAGGCTGCACGAAGTAGCGTGCGTATGCTTCGTTGAGCGCGCCGAAGTTGGCCATGTCGCTCATGAACACGGTCACCTTGACCACCTTGCTGAAGTCTGAGCCTGCAGCCTCCAGGATGGCTGCCACGTTCTTGAGCGACTGCTCTGCCTGGCTTGCGAAGTCCTCGCCAGCGAGATCACCCGTTGCAGGATTGATGCCCAGCTGTCCGCTGGCATACAACATACCGTTCAATACGATTGCCTGGCTGTATGCACCAATAGCTGCAGGTGCGTTAGGAGTGCTAATTACTTGTTTCATAGGGGGGAGTTTGAGGGGTTTGAAGGGTTTGTGGGGTTTGAAGGGTTTGAGGAGTTTGAAGGGTTTGAGGGGTTTGAGGAGTTTGAGGGGTTTGAGGAGTTTGAAGGGTTTGAAGGGTTTGAGGGGTTTGAAGGGTAGGGGGAGTTTGAAAACGGGATCCTTTGATCTCAGACTGTTTTAAGCTGTTGATCATATTCAGAATTCCAGAAGAAAGGATTTTGCAATCTTTATAGAGGCTGTTATATATATCATCTGCTATAAAACCGACATCATGAGCTCTGTTGAGTTGGGAACGAACTTCGCCACAAGAACCCTTGGCTATGTAAAGAAAGTTTACGAATTCTTTATTGCCTTGACGCTCGAATCCTTCTGCAATATTGTCACTAATGGATCCTACTGCAGCACGGATCTGCTGAACGAAGCGAGAGTCGAACCGAAAGTCTCCTTGCCGTGTAATATTGTATATTTGTTTGGCAAGGACACGAGACCTTTGATAGATGAACAATTCTTCAAAATCTGTCACTTTCATACTTTCAAACCTTTCGAACTTTCAAACTTCTCGAACTCTCGAACTTTTCAAACTCTCAAACTTTTCAAACTCTCGAACCTTTCGAACCCTTCAAACTTTCAAACCTTTCAAACCCTTCAAACCCTTCAAACTTCAAATGAATCACTTCTTGTTCTTCCAAAGCTTGGTCATATCCTCCAGGGTCTTGCCCTTGGTCTCAGGAACGAGACGCCAGACGAAGACGGCGGCGATGACGCAGATGATGCCGTAGAGGGCATAGACGAACCAGTAGCCGAGGCTGTTGGCCATTGGGACGAACGAGGTAGAGACGATCCAGTTGAAGATCCACTGGAAGGCTACGGCGATGGCTACGGCACCGCCACGGATGGTGTTGGGGAATACCTCGGCGATGAGTACCCAGCAGATTGGGCCCCATGAGAACATGAACGAGGCAGAGTAAACCATGAGCGAGATCATGCAGAGGAGCTGCATGGTGGAATCGTTGCCAATGGCACCCTCGAAGGTGCAGGCTACGCCGATGGCACCGAGGGCCATGCCCAGAGAGCCGACAATGAGGAGTGGCTTACGGCCGAGCTTCTCGACAGTGAAGATGGCCACGCAGGTGAAGGCGAGGTTGACCACACCGTTGAAGACGGTAAGCTTCATTGGGTCGTCGAAGCCCATGGCGCCATAGATGCGTGGAGCGAAATAGAGCACAGCGTTGATGCCCACAGCCTGCTGGAACACCGAGAGCATGATGCCCACGAAGATGCAGAGGAAGCCGTAGGTCATGAGTGGCTCGGTCTTCACGGTCATGGTCTCCTTGATCTCCTTCAGGATCTCCTTGGCCTTGGCGGCACCATTGATCTTGGCGAGGATGCCCTCAGCCTGCTGATCCTGGCCGATAGAGGCGAGGTAGCGTGGAGTCTCAGGCACGAGGCAGATGAGCAGGGCGAAGAGGCCGGCAGGAACCATCTCAGAGCCGAACATGTAACGCCAGCCGTTCTCGATGGTCCAAGGATCGCTGGCAGGGTTGAGGGCGTTGAGGCCCTGGCCGATGCTCTCGATGATAGGCTGGGTGTGCTCGCCCAGGATGAAGAAGTTGACGAAATAGACAACCAGCTGGCCGAAGATGATGGCGAACTGGTTCCAGCTGACGAGCATGCCGCGGATGCCCGATGGAGCGATCTCGCCGATGTACATTGGGCAGACAGCCGAAGCCAGACCTACGCCCACGCCACCGATGACGCGGTAGATGTTGAACACTACGAAGAGCGTCACGTTAGGCTCGCCCTTGGTGAGGATCATGGTCTCAGGACACATGGAGCCCCATGCCGAGATGAAGAACATGACGCCGGCGAAGATCAGACTCTTCTTGCGGCCCCAGTTGGAGGCGAGGGAGCCTGAGATGGCGGCACCGATGATGCAGCCGATGAGAGCACTCGAACTGGTGAAGCCGTGCCAGAAGTCGGTGTACTGGAAGTCCTGTGCACCCATGAAGAAGGCCTGGAGGCCCTTCTCGGCACCTGAAATCACCGCGGTGTCATAGCCGAAGAGCAGACCGCCCAGCACGGCTACGAGCACGATGGAAAACAAATAGGTCTTTGACCCTTTTTCGTTTTGATTCATGTGTAAGTAATTATTTAAGTTAATGTGAATATTGATGTCGAAGGGTTTTTTTAGGGTTTTAAGGGTTTTAAGGGGAGTGAAAGGGGAGTGAAAGGGACGAATGTCCTGCTGCGTCTAAGCATTCGACATTTCGAGGTAACGCTGCATCACCTTGAGCGAGATGATGTCCTCCACCTTGTTGTTCTGGAACTGCCGCGTCCACTCGTTGGCATGGGCGATGATCTGCTTGGCCTCGTCGGGGTGTTCCTCGTAGTAGGTGATGCGGTCGATGAGGTCGTGGAAGTCGTCGGCAATCTCGATGTAGTGGTAGTTGGGGATGAGCCGGCCCTCCATGAACCACGTCTCGCACGTGGGGCGCGGCATGACGGCGATGGAGTTGGACGACATGATCCACTTCAGGTTGGTGGCCACATCGTTGCCTTCGAGCGCCATGATGTAGCGATAGTGCAGGTGGTCGTAGAGGCTCATGCCCGTGTAGGTGTCCTGCAGGTCGCAGAGCGGATGGTGCTGCCACATCTCGATGAAGCGTCGGCGGTTCTCCTTGGTGAGCACCACGCCGCGGAAGATGATGCGCGTCTGCTTCTGCTCCCAGCTGAAGGGGTCGTGGAAGAAGATGAAGTGGCGCGTCTTGTTGAGCTTGAGCAGCACGTTGTTGCTCGGAGCACCGGGGGCGGGGATGGGGCGGCTCTTGGTGATCGATGCCACGGGTGCCTCGGTGTTGACGTCGCCACCGATGATCTGCCAGCGCAGGTCGGGGTCGAAGCAGCGGGTGTATTCCATCGAGTCGAAGTAATAGACCGTCTGCTTCACCAGACGCGGCTTCTTGAGGCGGTTGTCGCGCAGGCGGGGTGCATCGGCAGGCAACGTGGCGGGCTGGTGCGGACGGCAATAGTAGGCCACGCGCTCGTCGATGTGCTGCTGCAGGGCAGGGGAGAGGCGATCGTAGGCCGCCAGCCGGCGCCGTGCCTGCCATCGGCACAGGAACCGGGGCGTGAGCATCAGCCGGTAGCCGCGCAGATAGTAGGAGGCTTTCAGCTTCTTGTGAATGCCACCGAGGGTGGTATAATAGAGTTCCTTGAGGTTCATTGCGTGAGATCGGATGGGCAGCGGGCCGGGGCTCCTGCCTATAATACGGGCGCAAATATAACTATTTTCTTCTGATTTACCAAATCTTTGCTACGAAAAGCGGAGCTTACATTGCATTTTCGACAGGGAGCAGGCGATTTGCCATGTATGCGCCAGAAAAAAGGATGGGAAATTTGGAGGTTTGGCGGAAATGTATTATTTTTGCAGAAATAATAATAAACGATGATAATCATTAATCCGAAATATGAGTCGCTGCGCACATGGATCGAGGCGCTGCCCGGGGAGTTCGAGGCATCGGGCACCGAGCTGTTCCGCCGTCGCAACGTGCTGAAGGCCTACAGCGTGGGCAACCTGCAGCTGGTGGTGAAGCGCTTCAAGCCGCTGGGCTTGGTGAAGGGCGCCATCTACACCTGGTTCCGTCCGGGCAAGGCGGTGCGCTCGTACCAGAACGCGCTGAAGCTGATGGAGCGCGGCATCGGATCGCCCGAGCCGGTGGCATACATCGAGCAGCCTCGCCATGGTCTGCTGCACGATGCCTACTACATCTGTCTGCACACCGAATACGAGTCGGTGGAGCAGCGACTGAACCGCACCCAGCCCTTCGACGCGCCATTCGGCCGGGCCTTTGCCGCCTGTGTGGCACGGCTGCACGAGCAGGGCATCCTGCACTTCGACCTCAATTCGGGCAACATCCTCTACAAGGAGCTGGCGGACGGCACGTTCGACTTCCAGCTCATCGACCTGAACCGCATGCGCTTCATGCCTGCAGGAGAGCCTGCCCCGATGCGCGAGTGTCTGGAGAACCTGACGCTCTTCACCCGCAGCCTGGAGGTGCATGCCTTCGTGGCGCGGGAGTATGCCGTGGTGCGCGGCCTCGAGCCCGAAGCCTTCGTGACGCGTGCTTCGCAATGGAAGGTGAGGCACGACCGCAACCGCAGGATCAAAAAGAAGATCGTGCATCCCGTGCGGACGCTCAAGGAGTTGCTCGGAAAAGCATAAAATAAAAAAGCACCATTGCTGGTGCTTTTTTTGATAATTCGTGTTGAATGCCTTTTCATTTGAAAGTTATTTGATTTTATCAAATCCCTCGCCAAACACACCGTGGCAGAACTGCTGGCTGACGATGGCGTTGGGGTCGAGTGACTTGATGAGGTTGAAGAGGCCCTGGCTCTCGTAGCGACGGCAGAGGACCATGACGACCTCGACGTCCTTCTTCGAGTACCAGCCCTGGCCGTGCAGGATGGTCACGCCGCGGTCCATCTGCTGGTTGACGGCATTGGCAATCTCCTCGTAGCGCTTGGACACGATGAGGAACTGTACCGTCTGGCGCGAACCGTTGATGACGTAGTCCATCGTGAAGCTGGCCACCAGCGTGAACACGATGCCATAGACGATGACCTCGAACGAATGGAACAGGATGTAGGAGGAGGCGATGATGCAGATGTCGACCAGCTGCATGGCGCGACCCAGGCTCATGCGCGAGTACTTGTTGATGAGGGCCACGATGATGTCGGTGCCGCCCGTCGAACCGTTGTGCGCAAAGACCAACGCCAGGCCTGCGCCACCCATCATGGCACCGATCATGACGTGCATGAACTTGTCTTCGCCCGGTGTGATGAGCGGATAGGACTGGAAGACGGGCTGGAACAGCGCGATGAGCGAGGAAAGCATGGTGACGCCGATGATGGTGCGGATCACGAACACCTT
This sequence comes from Bacteroidales bacterium, assembly GCA_045628525.1. Lineage (GTDB taxonomy): Bacteria > Bacteroidota > Bacteroidia > Bacteroidales > UBA3663 > Liminaster. The sequence continues at coordinate 69,877 of JAZQPJ010000056.1, read as the reverse complement.
GCTCAGGGCACGGAAGGCGATGACGAGCAGCATCACGTTGATCACCCAGATGCAGATGGCGGGCGACCAGTTCCATGCATAATAAAGGAGGGATGATATACCGGTCACGCCGCCCTGCACGATCTTTTCGGGCAGGATAAAGGCATTGAAGCCTATGGAGTACAAGGCAATGCCCATGAAGATGAAGAAGTAGTCCTTCATCATCATCTGGAACTGACGTGCCTTGACGATGTCGTTGAATTTTGGCATATTGATAAAGGGTTTTAAGGGTTTTAAGGGTTTTAAGGGGAGTGAAAGGGACGAATGTTTCTTGGGTCGAGTGCTTGGGGTGTTAGATCCAGGGCTTTGACAACTGGAAGTATCGTCCCTTTCACTCCCCTTTCACTCCTCTTTCACTACCCTTACATACTCTTATTTAATTGTAACCTGTGTTGCTCCGAATCCGTACTGCTGGAACGAGGCGTCCTGCCAGTCGCACTTGGAGTAGCGCAGCTTCAGTTCGTCGATGATGGCCTTGCGGAGCACGCCCTCGCCCTTGCCGTGGATGAAGACGATGCGCTGGCCCTTGGCGTTGCGATACGACTCCATGGTCTGGCGGAAGATGCCCAATTGGTGCTGCAACATCGAGGCATTGTCCATGCCAGCAGTGGTTTCGAGCAAATTGTTGATGTGCAGATCTACCTCAATGATACCGTTGCGCAATACCTCGTGCGGATTGGACTTGATCTCGTTGGCCACGTTGCCTTTGCCCTGCTTCTTCTGCGCGGGCGTCTGGTACTGTGCGCGGAGCAGGGCGAGCTTCAGGTCGCTCATTTCGGCGTTGAGGGCGTGGATCTTCTCCTTGAGCTGGCGGTTCTCCTCGCGCAGCTTGTCCACCTCGCTCTGTGCCTGGCGCGCTGCCATCTGGGCACGGGTCAATGGGGCCTGATGCACGGGCGCATGACCGGCCTGACGCTGGTCGTCCTCCTCGCTCACTACTACGCACTGGGTGGCCAGGGTGGGAATCTCGAAGCCGTCTTCGTCCTCCACCATCACCAGTCCCTTGCTGTCGAAACTCTTCACGATGCCTCCGCCTTGAGCGTCGAGGAATCGTACTCTATCGCCTACTTTCATTGTCGTTTTGTCTTGTTTGGTTGCCTCGTATTCTCGAAACGAGCGCGCAAAGATACCCAAATTATTTGTTTTCTCAAAATAATTTTGGCAAAAAGATTTTTTTTGCGTATCTTTGCGCCTACATTATTATATTTATACACCCCGAAATGACAAAGAATAATCCCAGAAATATAGAAATCAAGGACTACGACTATGCGTTGCCCGACGAGCGAATCGCCAAATATCCGCTGGCTCAGCGCGACCAGTCGAAGCTGCTGGTGTGGCATCCTGCAGCCAAGGATGCTGCGGCGGCCTGTGCTTCGGCCGATGGCTCGGCCGACACGGCTGGAACCATCGAACAGCATCACTTCTTCGACCTGCCCTCGCAGCTCCCCGCGGGCTCGATGATCGTGTTCAACAACACCAAGGTCATCCAGGCCCGTCTGCACTTCCGCAAACCGACAGGCGGCATCGTCGAGGTCTTCTGCCTCGAACCTGAAGCCCCGAAGGACTACCAGCAGTCGTTCGCCTCTGAGCATGAGTGCACTTGGACCTGCCTGGTGGGCAACTCGAAGAAGTGGAAGGAGGGCTCGTTGAGCCTTACTGTCAACATGCCCGACGGACGCGAAGTCACGCTCTATTGCGAGCGAGCCAGCGAACCAGGTCCCAGCCAGAAAATTCGTTTCTATTGGGGAGAACAAAACAACACATTAACAAAAGAACAAAACAACAGCGAAGCTATCACCTTCGCCCACCTGCTCGATGCCATGGGCGAGCTCCCCATCCCCCCATATCTCAATCGCGAGACCGAGGAGAAGGACAAGGAGACCTACCAGACCGTCTATTCCAAGATCAAAGGCTCGGTGGCTGCCCCAACCGCCGGATTGCACTACACGCCTGCTGTGCTCGATGCCTTGCAGCAGAACGGCTGCTCGTTGCAGTATCTGACCCTGCACGTCGGTGCCGGCACCTTCAAGCCCGTGAAGAGCGAGACCATCGAAGGCCACGACATGCACACCGAGTTCATTTCTGTGCCCCGCGCGGTCATTGCGTCGATCCTGCAGTTCAAGCGCCAGCAAAACAACTCTAAACACTCCACTCCAAACACTCCACTTTTGGTAGCCACCGGCACCACCAGCGTCCGCACCCTCGAGTCGCTCTATTACATCGGCGTGAAACTCTCGCTTGTGGCTGATTTCCATGCCGTCCACTCCGAGGACCTCATCGTGCACCAGTGGGAGCCCTACGACCTGGACTATCGACTCACGCTCGAAGCCTCGTTGCAGCGCATCCTCGACTATCTGGATGCCACGCACCAGGAGCAGCTGGTTACGGCTACGCAGATCCTGATTGCCCCAGGCTTCCAGTACCGCATCATCGATGCCATCGTGACCAACTTCCACATGCCGCAATCGACGCTGCTGCTGCTGGTGAGCGCCCTGACCGATGGCGACAGCCTCAGTGGCGACAACTGGCATCGCATCTACCAGTACGCTCTCGACCACGATTTCCGCTTCCTCAGCTACGGCGATTCGTCGTTGCTGTTCCTGCGGTAAGGGAAGTTTGAAGGGTTTGAGAGGGTTGAGGGGTTAGATAGTTTGAGTGTGAGCAAAGGGGGGCGGTCGCTTAATTCTGTACTCTCAAACCTCTCAAACCCCTCAAACTTTTCAAACTCTTCAAACCCTTAAATGCAAATTACATCTATCAAACCCCGATGCAAAGCAGTTTTTTTTGCAACTTATTGCATGATAATTGCGCAACATTATAAATAATATAGTATCTTTGCATCGTGAAATAAAATCACGAAGTGTTATTTTAACCCAAATATTCTAAACAATTTAAATCTAAACAAGATGACTAAAGTAGCTATCAATGGTTTCGGTCGTATCGGCCGTCTCGCATTCCGTCAGATGTTCGAGGCTGAGGGTTATGAGGTTGTAGCAATCAACGACCTTACCTCTCCTGCAATGCTCGCTCACCTTCTCAAGTATGACACCGCTCAGGGTGGTTTCGCTGGCAAGTTCGGCGAGGGCAAGCACACTGTAGAGGCAACTGAGAACTCTATCATCGTTGACGGCAAGGAGATCAAGATCTCTGCTGAGAAGGACGCTGCTAACTGCCCTTGGGCTGCTAACGACGTAGACGTAGTTCTCGAGTGCACCGGTTTCTATACCTCAAAGGAGAAGGCTTCTGCTCACCTCGCTGCTGGTGCTAAGAAGGTCGTTATCTCTGCTCCTGCTGGCAAGGACCTCCCAACCATCGTTTACAACGTTAACCACACCACCCTCACCGCTGAGGATAAGGTTATCTCTGCTGCCTCTTGCACCACCAACTGCCTCGCTCCTATGGCAGCTGCCCTCAACAACTACGCTCCTATCGCTTCAGGCATCATGAGCACCATCCACGCTTACACTGGCGACCAGATGATCCTCGACGGCCCACAGCGCAAGGGCGATCTCCGTCGTTCACGTGCAGGTGCTCAGAACATCGTTCCTAACTCAACCGGCGCTGCTAAGGCTATCGGTCTCGTTATCCCAGAGCTCAACGGCAAGCTCATCGGCTCTGCTCAGCGTGTTCCAACCCCAACTGGTTCTACCACCATCCTCGTAGCTGTAGTTAAGGCTAAGGACGTTACCGTTGAGGGCATCAACGCTGCTATGAAGGCTGCTTCTACCGAGAGCTTCGGCTACACCGAGGATCAGATCGTTTCTAGTGACATCATCGGCATGAAGTTCGGTTCACTCTTCGACGCTACCCAGACCATGGTTAGCAAGATCGACGAGGATACCTATCAGGTACAGGTTGTTTCTTGGTACGACAATGAGAACTCTTACACTTCTCAGATGGTTCGCACCATCAAGTACTTCTCAGAGATCTAATTTGATCGCTTAGATCACTTGATTGCAAACAATCAAACATAGCAAAGCCTCCCACTCGCAAGAGTCGGGAGGCTTCTTTTTGCGCCAGCAAACTTTTTTTAGAGGTTTCATCTCCTTCAAAGAAATCACAGTAAATCAATTGCTGAATCCGAAATCTTATGATTTCCTTTGATTTCTTTGAGGGAGAAAAGTCCTTGTGTTATCACAGCAACGTGATGCCATCGGGGAGGATGGCGATGCGCTGCTGCTTGTAGAGTGCACCGATGGCCTTCTTAAAGGTTTTCTTGGACATCTGCAGCTCGTAGGCAATGAGCTCAGGGGTGCTGTGGTCGGTGAGGGGCATGAAGCCGTTGTGATTGTGCAGCGCCTTGAGGATGGTGGCCTCGGCGGGATCGATCATCTGGCGATAGCCGAGGGGCTGGAGCGAGAGGTCGATCTTGTCGTCTTCGCGCACGCCACGAACCCAGGCACGCAGACGTTCGCCTGTATGCAACTCCTGGAAAATCTGATTCTTGTAGAGCAGACCAGTGTGCTGGTGGTTGATGATCACCTTCCAGCCCATAGGGGTAGGCTTCCACACAATGACCTCCACCTCCTGGTTGGGCTCGTAGGTGGGCGGCACGTTGTCCAGATACTTGTCGAGCTTGGCAGTGCCTACGATGCGGCCAGAGAGCTGGTCGATGTAGATGTGGACCAGATAGCGGCGACCCTCCTCCATGCGCTGGTTCTGCTCGCGGTGGGGGATGAGGAGCTCCTTCGAGGTGCCCCAGTCGGCAAAGGCGCCCACCTGGTTGACGCTGTTGATGCGCAATGAGGCGAACTGACCTACGGTGGCGTAAGGATGCTCGTTGGTGGCGATGAGGCGTGCCTCGCTGTCCTGATAGACGAAGACACGCAACTCGTCGCCCTCCTTGGCTCCCTCAGGCATGTAGCGCTTGGGCATGAGGATCTCCAGCCCATCACCGCCATCGAGGTACAGGCCGAAATCTACGAGTTTGAGAACGGGAAGTGTATTGTATTGACCCAGTAAAACCATGGGAATAAATTTGGTTTTAGGAATTAGGATTTGTTGACGACAAGCTTGTCTCCCACGAGCTCAGGCACAACGCCCAGGATGCTCTTGCGGAGGCAATAGTTGAGGTCAGCGCGGAAGCCGTGGCGGATGAGGCGCTTGGCGTGCTCGCTCTGCATGAGGAACGATGAGAAGTCGCGGTTGGCCTGATGCCACAGAGCCACAGCCATGCGTGCGCCATCGGAGGCGGCCTCTACGTTGTCTTCACACAGCAGCGTGCTGGTGAGGGCACCGGCAAAGAGCGAGTCCTCCAGACAGATGCGGCCATCGGCACCCGAGCAGACGATGAGCACGTCCTTGCCGAGTTGCAGGATGCGGTTGGCCAGCGCCTGCAGGTTGACGAACGCTCCGATGAGTAGCTTGTGACAATGCTGTGCGCCCTTGATGGCCACGGTACCGTTGGTGGTCTTGATGACAAGCGACTTGCCATTGACGTGCTCCACAGAGTACTCAGCCGGCGAATTGCCAAAGTCGGCAAACGAACAACGCTCGGTGCTCTGCTCTGCACCCACAAGGTATCCGAGCGATTTGTACGAGAGCGCCTCCTGCTCGGTGGCCACAGGGATGATATCCTTCACGCCATTGGCGAAGGCCGTACAGATAGTGGTGGTGGCACGAAATACATCGGTCACCACCACTACTGCGTCCTTGTGGTCATAAAGATTGAGCAGACTGGGGGAGAAGCAGATTTCTATCTTCATTACAGAAACTTTTCAATCTGCTCCTGCAGCGCGGCCTTGGTGGCAGCACCTACCATCTTGTGGACAACCTCGCCATCCTTGAGGAAGAGGACTACAGGGATGTTGCGGATGCCGTAGTCGGCAACAACATCCTCGCCCTCATCGACGTTGTATTTGCCGATGATGGCGCGACCCTCGTATTCCTCGGCGAGCTGCTCGATGATTGGGGTGAGGCGCTGGCATGGGCCACACCAGGTTGCCCAGAAGTCGATTACTACAAGCTGATCGCCGGCGAGAAGCTCGGCAATGTTCTGATCGGTTATTTGCTTAGCCATTTTGTAAAAGGTATATTATATAATAATGTGTAAAGTCCATTAGAAGAAGAATTCTTCCTCCTGAGCACCATCGACCTCGATTTCGACTGTACCCTCAATCTTGCCCGACTGATAGCATCCGCTGTAGATGGTCGGATCGACAGTATTGGTGCCATTGATGCCGAAACGCAGGAAGTTGCTTCCGCTCAGCGACTCGTCATGGAGATCCATTTCAGCCTCGATGAACTGGCATTGTACATCCATGTTGATGCTTGGCATTTCGCCGGTGCGATCCCAGAGGATGCCGCCATTGTGCGATACATGCTGTCCGTCTGGAGCCACGATAGTGAAGTCGGCACGATCAGCACCGCCTACTACCTTATCGAAAATCTTGAGCTGACGTGGGAAGCTGATGTCGAGCGAACCATGAGCCACAAGCGAAGCGTGACGGCCACCCAGATAGAACGAACCTACGTAGCAGTTGTCGTAGTTGTTGCGGAAGTGGAAGTACTTAGGCAGGCCATACAGTGCCACGGCATTCATATAGACGTCGAGCAGGCTCTGGTCGTGTGAAGTACGCTGGGTGAGGTCGTTGATGTCGTTGAGCTTGAAGAGCTGGCTGACATACTTCTGGCCGATGTAGTCCTCAGCGTCCGAGCCGATGTAGAGGCTGTTGATGACAGCGTTGTCGCCCAGATCCACTACCACGTCGCCATTCGTGCCAGGCTCCTTGCCGATGATCGTTGCGCAGTTGCCACCGCTGAAGATGCCGTCGTTGACGTAGGCTGTGGTGTACTGGTCGCCGCCTACCTCGATGAGCGACTTTGTGCTGTGAGGACGGACGAAGTTGATGGCATGCAGACGATGGTTAGGATCGTTGGCAGCATCAGGGTAGTGCTCGTTGGTTGGCGTGAGGTAAACGTACTGCTGCAGGGTCTCATCCCAGGTCTCAGTCACGCGGGTCACTGAAGGATCCCACTTGTAGAGGTAGTGACCATTGCCTGCGCCATAGATTGACTCAATGGTACCACCGGTCATCTGGATGCGGGTGCCGTTGTGTGCGTAGCCAGTTACGTCATTGCCGCCGAATACGCGACCATACTTGCCTGCATTGATCAGAATGACCGAAGCGTACTGGTTGTCGGCCAGCTGCACCTGTGTGGTATCGCTGCGACCAGTGGCAGGATCGAAGGTGATCTTGCTCGGACGGATGTCGCCCATGCGCGAACCACCGAAGATGTTGTCCACCTTCAGATCGTCGTTGCACAGCACGAGCCACAGGCCTGGTGAGCCACCGGCCTCTGGATAGAGGTTGCGGTCGCCCGACTCCTTGTAGTAGAGTACATCGCCATTGTTGCAGCCGCCATAGATGGTACCGATGTCAGCACGCTGCATATCCCAGTCAGGCTGCAGGGTGAGTGGTGTCTTGTTGTTGCCACCATACAGTCGGCAGATGTTGTTGGCAAAGAGGATCTGTGTGCCATCGTTGCTGAAGCCCTCGTGCAATGCTGGCAGGATCAGGAACTCCTGGCCACGGGCGAAGCACGACTCCGAGAGGGTGCGGTCGAAGTGGGCCTTGTCCTCCTTGTTCGGATAGTCGATGACGATGGCTGACTTATGGAGCACATTACTGCTGTTGGCGCCGCCGAAGGCACTCAGGATGGTGCCGCCGTTGATCTCGAGATAGGTGCTGTCCACGTCAGGATAACGCATGCCTGTGAGGTCCATCATGTCGCCATGACGGGTCAGCACCTGACCGCCACCATAGTGACCATTGCTGCCAGGCACGCCGTAGTCGCCGTTGCCACCAGCATAGACCTCGCCGATGAGTGGGAAGCCGGTGAAGGTGCCGTCCTCATGTGGAGCCTCATTAATATATACGTATGTGTTCGAGGTGAACTCTGAGCCACGGGTCTTCTGGGTGTGCTTGGAGAGACCGATGCTGCCCGAGAGGTCTGAACCGCCAAAGACGCGGTCGATGATGGCATGGAAGTGGTCGGTAGAGTGATCCTCGATCTCGACCCATGTGCCACCCTCGATGTTGGCCATGCGGGCGCCGCCGAAGACGTCACCCACGCGACCGCTGTGTACGCGGACGTGGGTTGACACACCGCTCAGTGCATGGAACTGAGGCATCAGCGTACTGTGCTCGCACACATCGCCCATGCGGCCACCGCCATAGACGTTGCCCCATACGGCGTGCTGGGCAGCTTCGACTGACGACGAACCCTTGCACTGGATGTCAACGCCCACGTTGGTACGGCCGATGACGCGACCTGCCAGACCACCGCCGAACACGTTCAGACAGTTAGGCAGACACTTCTCTCCATTGAGCACGCAGCCACGGATGTTGATGTAGGTGTTGCCCAGGATCTCGGTGTTCTCTCCCTTGCCGGCACCGTAGATGTAGCCGGTCTCAGAGTTCCATTCACGCGAGATGTTGCGCCATGACTCGCCCTCCTTGAGCTGATAGTTGCCGATGATGTCCGAGTGGTAGTTGAGCGAAGCGTAGCCCATGATGATGCCGTAGTCCAGACAGCCGGTGAAGACCTTGGCACCCTTGTGCGATGGATTGCCATTCTTGTCGATGACAGCCTCCATGTCGGCAAAGCGGTTGAAGAGGTTGAGCTGCAGACGGTCGGTCATGATGAAGTCGTCATGATAAGGTGCGATTCCGCCCAGCTTGGTACGCTTTTCGCCCTTGTTCGGACCTTGCTTCTCGGTGTAATCGAAATGTGCATTCAGAGCACCGCCCACGATCTGGTTGCTGATGGTGACGCCCAGAGGCAAAGTGTAGATGTAGCAGGAATCGCTGGTCATGGAGCCACGGTAGCCGCCGCCCACGAAGTCGCCGATCAGGATGTCACGTGCATCCATCTCGCCCGGGGTGTTGAACTCGATCTTGTCGCCCATGCGGTCGTCGATCGGGTAGTCGTTGTGGAACTTGCCGTCGGCGTTGAAGGTAAGCGTAGGCACGCACGACATGTCGATGGCACGGCAGAAGTGCTCGAAGTCATCGTTGCTCAGGAAGCCGCGATACCACTCCTTGCCGTCGGTCGTCGAATATGGAATGTTGCTCTTGGTGAGGAACTGTCGGCCATTGCAGCCCATGACGAGGCTGCCCATGTTGACATGGCTGCCGATGTTGAGGTGCACACGACCGGAGTTAGGTACGAGCACCTCGCGCAACATGCCCCATTCGGCATTGTCGTAGGTGTCGGCCTCGAACAGGCCCACGGTGGTGTTGTTGCCGCCGCAGAAGAGTGTGCCCAGGATGTTGACACGACTGGTGGCGCTGGCGCCCTGCACGTTGATCATCGTGCTGGCCACATGAGGACGGGCACGCATCACCGGAGCGTCAGGATTCTTGCTGTGAGGCGATGGCAGCATGTGCTCGCTGTTGAGGTCCTCACCATCACCTGCTCCATATACGTCGCTCAGGATGGTGCCGCCATAGATGTTGAGGTGCGTGCCATAGCGCTCGTTGTTGCCGCCTGCAATGGCACCTGTTGCATCGTTGCCTGCAGTGACACGGTTGATGAAAATGCTGCTGTTGCCGATGGTGTCGGTCAGAGATCCGATGTTGACCTCAGTCTCGCCCATCACGTCGCCCATCAGCGAACCGCCATACAGACGCAGGATTCGGCCTGAGAGGATGTTGGTGGTGGCGCGTGTGGTGTAGGCGCGTTCATCGTTGCTGTGGCTGAAGATGCTCGAGCCATTGAGGTGCTTGTCGCGCAGACCGCAGTCGCCCTGCAATGCGCCGCCATAGAGGTTGCGGATGAGTGGATTGCCCTTCACCGTGACGTTGGTCGAGCCATAGACGTTGCCCTTTAGACCGCCGCCGAAGATGTCGGTGAAGGCAATGTAAGGAACCGTAATCTGCTTCTCGACCATGTCAGGGGCGATGTGCACGGCCGGGAGGCCATTGCGACCCTCCAGGTCGTCCACGTCGATGAGCACGTGGGTGTCGCCCATCACGTCAGCGATCTCGCCGCTGCCGCCGCCACAAAGGGCGAAGCGCTGATCCCACGACTTGTCGGTGTTCCAGTGGTGGAATCCGATGCTGTCGATCATCGCCTGGCTGAAGAGGCTGCGGTGAGCCTCCACGTATGTGTCGCCCTTCACGATGCTGGCGCTGCGGCCCGAACCGAAGATGCCATAGTAACGCTTGGCTGCATAGCGCGAACCGGTAGGCAGGAAGAAGAACTCGCCGCCCTTGATCAGCACATGGGCATCGCCCTCGACGTAGGCAAGTACCGACTTCTCGGGGCTCTCTGTCTCGAAATGGCCGTGGCCTGCACCGAAGATGGAGTTGCCGATCTTGCCGCCCAGGATGTTGACGTAGGTGTTGCCCGATTCCTCGACGCCCTCGATCTTGCAGATGTTGCCATAGTTGCCGGCACCGAATACGAAGTCATCAATCTGGGCATTGCCCTCGATGGTCACGTTGGTGGTGCCATAGACGTTGGCCATGTTGCTCACGTGGTTGGTGGCGTCCTTGTCGCTGGTGGCGCGATAGTAGCAGCCCTCGCCGCCGCCGTAGATCATGCCCTTGACCTCACCGCCGCTGATTCGGATGTTGGTGTTGCCATAGACCTGAGCCATGGCGTTGAAGTATGACTTGTCCTGCGCCTTGCCATTCACGGTCGGATAGCCGGTCAGGTCGTAGTTGTCGTAGTAGTTGAGGCTGCCACGGCCGCCGCCGAAGATGTAGCCATCCACGATGCCGCCATCCATGTTGATGCTGATGTCGCCAAACACGTTGCCGCTCTGGCTGGTGGCCTCACGCGTCTGAATCGACTCGCTGAAGCCCAGACCTCCGCCATAGACAGAGCCATAGAGGTGGGCACGGTCGCTGATGTTGATCACCACCTTTGAGCGGGTGATGTAGATGAGCGAGCCGTCGGTGTCGATGATGCGAGGCATCTTGTACTGTGCCTTCTCGTAGTTGCCGTATGCGATCTTGCCGTTGGCTGTAGAATAGGGAAGCAGTGGATCGAAGGAATGATACTGGCCATCCTCCATATCGCCGATGACACCTGTCACACCACCAGCACCTGCACCGTAGATGGTGTTGCGAATGCTGCCGCCCGAGATGTTGATCTCAGAGATTCCATAGAAGTAGGTGGAACATGAATCCACCATCTCGATGCCGGTACGTATATTGTGCATAGTACGGCCCAGGCTGCCGCCATAGATCTCATGCACGATGCCCGACTCGATGTTGATGCTGCTCTTGCCATAGAAGCTGTCAGAAGGACGTGGCGAGAGCGTGCCCTTGCGGTCCTTGACGTAAGCCTTTCGACCCAGACCGATGTTGCCACCGATGATGCGGCCTACGCGGCTGCGGCCCTTGACGTCCATGGTCGATACCGTCCAGCACGAACCATCGGCCTGTCCGCCTACAATCATGCCGATGTCGAATGGATGCGCCTGGAAGTTGTCCTGGTTGGAGATGTCGGCAATGAGGTGCGGTCGCATAGGCTTGCGTGCCGAACCCGCCATGTTGCCTGAAGTGTAGCAGTTCTTCGAGAAGCGGCTGCCTGCCACGAGTCGGCCGTAGTAGCCCGACAGCAGACGGATGGTATTCTCCTTGTAGTCGAACTCCTCCATGTCGGGATTGAGGAATCCGCCATAGATGGAGATCATTGGGCTGTGTGCACCGTATGGCAGACCGTGGGCCAGATCCATCATGGCATAGCCCTTCATGGTCAGTCCGTAGCCGAAGGTGACGTTGTGGTTCTGTGCATAGACCGAAGCGACGCTATTGCCGTTGTCTGCTGGATCGCCGTGGAAGTTGATGTTCTCCAGTCGCACGTCGGCACCGATCATGATTTCGCCCGAAGCCATCAGCTCGCCATTGCGGATGTTGCCGTAGCTGCCGCAGATGATCGATGGGTAGAACACCTGCAGGGCCGTCGGGTTAGGGGTGAGGCAGTCGCGGTCCAGATACTGGGCCATGGCGTTCTCGCTGTAGTCGCCCATGATGACGATGACGTTGTCGGCCATTGTGCCGCCCTGGCTCTCGGGCATGATCAGCTCCATGGCACGCTGCAGGGTGCGCACGGCCTTGTCAGGAGCACTGCCGTCGTTGCTGTCGTCACCGGCCGGATAGGCGGTCTTGCCGTCGAAGGTGTACTTGGCAATGTCGTCAGGCGATGTGATGCCATTATGGCAGACATAGACCACGCGGCCCAGTGTGCAGAGGGTGCTGACAGCCATCTGTGGGTTGCGGTTGCTGCGTGCCAGTGCCAGATAGGTGTGTCCGGCGTGTGCGCCCACCAGGTTGATGCTTTTGCCCACCACCTTCTCGCCGTCGGTGAGGTCCAGCCATTCATAGTTCAGCTCCGAGGTCATCTGGCTGATGCCTGGGCCAACGACTTCGGCCTTGATGTTGTATGACTTGCCGCCGGCCACCGAAGTGACTGACACCGCATGCATCTGCAAGGTAGGAGCCACGGTCATGATGCCGCCGCTGGTCACGATATTGCCCTTGGCGTCCAATACGTCCACGCCGAGGGTGCTGTAGTTGGTTACGAATGGAATCTGGCACTCGGCTCCCTTGTCGGGCAAGACGTTGCCATTGAAGTGCCAACGGTAAGAAAAGTTGCCGGCCTTGCTGACCTGGGCACGGTATTTGCGATTGCCCGTGGCCGTCTCCACTGGGATCACCTGCACGCTATTCGACACGAAAGAATAGACGTTGTCACCCAGCTTATGCCATGTGAAGTCGTTGTATTTGCCCTCAGCGGCCTTGCCCTGTGTGGCGGTGAAGCTGAGGGTGCCTTTGCCCTGGGTGGCGTTTGACTTGATGTGGCCGAACGAATGGATCATGCTGGCCTCAGGCACCTTGCTGCCTGCGCCTTTCTTGCCAAAGGCGGCCTTGTACTCGCCGGCAATAGGAGCCACGCGCACCGATGCCTGCTTGTCGGCAAGCACCTTGTCGAACGAGCTGTCGAGCACAGCATTGCTCACGATACAGTTCTCGACAAAGGCGTTGCTGTACATCTGACCCACCAGTGGTGAGATGGCAAACTGGTGGATGCCGCCTTGCGAGATGGCGCTATTATCGTGATATGTGATGTTGACACCGTCGATCTGCAGATTGCGGACACCCGAGCGGAACTCTGCATCACCGCCCAGCTGAGGAATCAGGCCTGCATGTACTTCGCTGGTATTGTCGAATACGATCAGCTGCAGGTTGCTCACCTTGTGTCCGTCGCCGTCGAGCTGTGCAATGAAGGTGCGACTGGCTGTGGTGGTGGCGCCATAGCAGTAGATGTTGTTGGCCATGTCGATATCGACAGTGAGCTTGTAGTACTTGCGCAGGCAGATGCCTGAAGCATTGTCGTAGTTCTGCATCAGGAAGGCAAACTCTTCAGCAGTGGTGATCAGGTAAGGATCCTGCTGGGTGCCGCTGCCAAGGATTGGACGACGCAAGGTGCCGTCCCACACGTCGGCCTCGGCAAGGGCCTGCTGGGTGAGAGGGGATGCTGGCATCAGCATGCCTAAGGCTACCAATGCCGAAAAGAATACGCGGGTCAGTCTGTTCTTTCGCATATAATCGTGTCTTTTTGTGTTTCGAAACCAGTTGCGTTTATCTATAGATAAATACGGAGCAAATATACTGTTTTTTTTGCAAAGTTGTATCTTTCGAGCCTTAAAAAATGCACTTTCCCCCTAATTTTATTCGTTTGTGCCCTTTTTTGCCTACTTTCTCAGTCAATTTTGATGCAATAACTCGTCGGAAACTGGTGTGAATCTCCCTTCTTGTCCCGTCATCGGTCTTGCGGATCGAAAAAAATAAAAACTGACGCTCATCTCACGACGATCGTCAGTCCTTTCTCTCATTTTTATGAAGTTTTGTGGAATTACTCACGCTGCAAAGATAGGGGGTTTTTTTCGCCTGACCAAATTTTTGGTGGAAAATTGTCAGTTTTTTAATACTTTTTTACATTTCTCTGCTGTTTGTTCCCCTGATAGTGCAAAATTGGGTGGGAAAATCCTCGTTTTTTGCAGGATATTCCCACCCATGGTGTCGGTTGCGATTTTATATTACTTCTTCTCCTCGCCACCGATTACGCCCCAGATGCAGGCTGCCAGAGCTGCGCCTACGAATGGACCGACGATGAACACCCAGAGCTGCTCGAGAGCCTTGCCACCCTCAAAGAGGGCTGGGCCGATAGAGCGAGCTGGGTTCACTGAGGTGCCAGTGTAGTGGATGCCTACGAGGTGAATCAGAATCAGAGAAAGGCCGATGGCGAGTCCGGCGAGGTTGCCAGCGCCCTTCTTGGCATCGGTGGTGCCGAGCACTACGAGCACGAAGATCATGGTGAGAACGATCTCGGCCAGCAGTCCATTCATTACAGTGCCAGAGCAAGCGTTGGCGCCAGTGGTGGTGCCCAGTGCGAGTTCAGGTGAGGTAGAAACGAGTGCGTAGAGCACGCAGGAAGCGAGGATGGCCCCGATCACCTGGAATACCATGTACATGCCTGCGTCCTTGCCCGAGATGCGCTTGGTGAGGAGGCAGCCCAGGGTGATGGCTGGGTTGATGTGACAGCCTGAGATACCGCCGATGGCGTAAGCCATGGCTACAACGGCCAGGCCAAATGCAACAGAAGTGCCAACTACAGAGGCGGTGTCAACGCCGCAGTTCAGGCTGACGGCAGCGCCGCAACCGAGAAGGGTGAGCACGAAGGTGCCGACCATTTCTGCAAGATACTTTTTCATAAGCAGTAAATGTTGAATTAATAATATTTAATAAGTGATAATCTTGATTGACGACGTTTGTCAAGGCCGTTAGTGAACGGTTGTAAGTAAGCGTTTAGTCGAAAATGCCGCCCTCGCCCGATGGGGACAGATCCTCCTGTTCGAACGTTCCTGACGTGGCGCATGGATCGTAGCCCTGCAGGTACTGGAACTGCTCGTTCTGGCTGTATGGCAGGCGGTTGTCGTCATATACCTTCTGGATGAAGCGGGCAAAGATAGGCAGCGCCATTGAGGCACCCTGGCCCATGGCCATGCGGTCGAAGCAGATGCTGCGCTCCTCGCCACCTACCCAGGTGCCGGCCACGAGCGATGGCGTGAAGGCCATGAACCAGCCGTCGGAGTTGTCGTTGGTCGTACCGGTCTTGCCGCCCATCGGTGCGGTGATCTTGTAGCGCGAACGGATGCGGCCACCCGTGCCATGGTCCACTACGTCGCGCAGGATGGGCAGCATCTTCAGGTAGGCCTCGTATGAGAATACCTCATGTCGCTGTGTCGAGAATTCGGCGATCTCTACGCCCGAGTTGTCCTGGATGGAGGTGACGTAGATCGGGGTCGAGCGCATGCCGCGTCCGGGGAAGGCCGAGTAGCCGGTCACCATCTCGGCCACCGAAATGTCGCATACACCCAGGCAGAGCGACAGCACCGGATCCAGCTTGTTGGTGATGCCTGCGCTGTGCAGGAACTCTACAAAGCTCTCAGGCGTCATGCGGCTCATGACGCGGGCCGAAATCCAGTTGTTCGACTTCATCAGGCCCCAGTGCAGCGTCACCATCTCGCCGATGCGCTCCTTGCCGGCGTCGCGTGGCGTCCAGGGACGGCCCACGGCGTCGTAGAGCACAGGCTGTGTGTTCAGCTCCAGGTCGCAAGGGGTGCGGCCCTCCTGCATGGCCAGGGTGTAGAGGAATGGCTTGATGGTCGAACCCACCTGTCGGCGGCCGGCGGTCACCATGTCGTACTGGAAGTAGTTGAAGTCTGGACCGCCTACGTAGGCCTTGACGTGGCCCAGCGTGTCCATGCACATGAATCCGGCACGCAGGAACTGCTTCTGCCAGCGCAGCGAGTCCCATGGGGTCATGATGGTGTCAATCTCGCCCTGCCATGAGAATACTTTCATATCCACGGCCGTGTGGAAGGCCTTTTCGATCTCCTCTGCGCTCTTTCCGCCTGCCTTCATGGTGAGGTAGCGGTCGCTCTGGCGCATGGCGCGGGTCAGCGAGGCGTTCACCTCGTCGGCCGAGAGCTTGCGGCTGTAGGGTGCATTGGCCTGGTTCTGCTTCTCCTTGAAGAACTCGGGCTGCAGCGTCTCGCTCAGGTGCTCGGTCACGGCCTCCTCGGCATAGCGTTGCATGCGTGAGTCGATGGTGGTGTAGATGCGCAGACCGTCAGTGGTGAGGTTGTAGTTCTCGCCATTGGGCTTGCGGTTCTTGGCACACCAGCCGTACAGCGGGTTGCTCTCCCAGGCTAGCGAGTCGTCGTGGTACTGCTGGTCCTGCCATGAGGCGTAGTTGCGACGCTCGGGCTTTTTGGCTCGCATGATCTTGCGCAGATATTCACGCAGATAGGGCGCCAGACCCGACTTGTGGTCGGCCGAGTGTGCCAGCTTGTAGCGGCCCTCGGCATCGGTCTGTGGCAGCAGGGGCAGTGCGCTGAGCGAGTCGGCTTCGGCCTGCGTCAGGTGTCCGGCCTTCACCATCTGGCCCAGCACCACAGCGCGGCGTGCCTGCGTCTTCTCCGGGCGACGGATGGGGTTGTACATCGAGGGGTTCTGCAGCATGCCCACCAGCATGGCGGCCTGCTCCACGTTCAGCTCTGATGGCTGCTTGTCGAAGTAGATGCGTGAGGCGCTTTGGATGCCCACGGCGTTGTAGCAGAAGTCGAACTTGTTGAGATACATGTTGATGATCTCGTCCTTGGTGTAGAGTCGCTCCAGGTTGACGGCAATCACCCATTCGATGGGTTTCTGCATGGCGCGTTCCATCAGGCCCGATGCGGGGTCTTCGGTGTAGAGCTGCTTGGCCAGCTGCTGCGTGATGGTCGAACCGCCACCGGCCTGCTTCTGGCGCATCAGCACGGTCTTGAACATGGCACGGAACAGCGCCTTCATGTCGATGCCCGAGTGGTCGCGGAATCGTGCGTCCTCGGTCGAGATCAGGGCATTGATCAGATTGGGCGATAGCTCGTTGAAGTTGGTGAACACGCGGTTCTCCTTGGCCTGGCTGAAACGACCCAGCTCCACCGAGTCGGCCGAATAGATGATGGTGGCATATTTGCTCTGCGGATTCTCCAGCTCGTCGATGGGCGGCATGTAGCCGATGTTGCCGCGATTGATCTGCGAGAAGATAAACCAGGCGCCCAGCGCACCCAGCACCAGGAGGGTCCACAGCGTGATGACGAGATATTTTGCTATGCGATTCATGTTGTCGTATGAGGATATTTGGCGCAAATATAATGATTTCTTCTGACATTGCCAAATTTTTGCTCCAACTTTTGAAGTTTTGGCCGTAATTCGGGCGTTTTCGTGTCAGAGTTGTCGTTAATCATGACTTTTTTGCAGCTTTTCCGTCGAAGATGTAACGCTCCTCGGGCACGTACACGAAGTGTGTGGCTCGACATCTCGAAAGTCTGGTCTGAGCCTGCGTCGGCCGTTTCGACATCTCGAAAAGTTTGTCCCGAACCTGTGGCAACCGTTTCGACATCTCGAAAAGTTCGTCCCGCACCTGTGGCAACCGTTTCGACATCTCGAAAAGTTCGTCCCGAACCTGTGGCAACCATTTCGACATCTCGAAAAGCTTGTCCCGAACCCGTGACAGACTTTTCGATGTCTCGGATACCGGTTTCCGCCTTCCCGAACTCCTTTACGCATGCGCGCATACACGCATCTTTACCTCCACCCAAATTCTCTCTCTCTTTCTCTTTCTCTTTTTTTAATTTCTCTTTCTGCTAAGAAAGAGTGCGCGTCCCTGAGCAGGTGCCTGGGCAGGTGCCTGGACAGGTGCCTGGGCAGGCGGAGGCGTGAGGTGGGCGGGCGTGCATGTTATATTCAATTGCGCGTGTGTGTGAGTAAAGCTCCTTTGCTTGCCATCTTCTGCAGAAACACTGAAAAAAGTGCTCAAAAAATTTGGAATTTTTGTAAAAAAACATTAACTTTGCACCCGAAAAATGAACATTATGAATATACTATCCGATAGTCCATGGTGGTTTGTGGCACTGGCCGTCGTCTTTGTGGTGGCGTGGCTGGTGCAAATCGTATTGCAGTTGGTGGTGTGGAGCCGCCCGTTGCGTCATCTCCGTCGTCAACAGAAGGAGGCTGCTGCCCAACTGGGACAGCCTGCCGGTCCGCAGCCGGGCGTCAGCATCCTGGTGTATGCCCACAATCAGGGCGAGGCTCTGGTGCGCAATCTGCCCGTGCTCCTGTCGCAGGACTATCCTGCCTATGAGGTCATTGTGATCGACGATACGTCGCGCGACGAGACGCAGGATGTCCTGACGATGATGGACCAGCGTTTCGAGCACCTGTTCCACAGCCGCATCGACGAGCGTGTGCGCACCATGAGCCACCGCAAGCTGGCCGTGCTGCTCGGCACCAAGGCGGCTCACTATGAGCTGGTTGTGATGACGCAGGCGCAGTGTCTGCCTACGTCGGACAAGTGGCTGGCCAACATGGTGCAGCACTTCCAGAATCCCGGCGTGGAGGTGGTGCTCGGCCCCGTGGCCTACGAACGCCGTGCCAGCTTCCTCTCGCGCTTCGCACAGTACGACCTCTTTCATCGCCTGACGGGCATGTTCGGCCTCTCGCTGGCTGTGCGTCCGTTTGCAGGCTGGGCGCAGAACATGGCGTTCCGCAAATCGACCTTCTATGCCAACCGCAGTCAGGGCTACCAGCGCCACCTGCACATCCAGCCGGGCGAGGACGACCTCTTCGTGTCGGACGTGGCGCGTGGCTCGAACGTGGCTATCGAGTGCCGTGCAGACAGTCTGCTCACCGATCAGACCTCACCCCTTTTTCTGGGCTGGAGCATGGAGCGCCTGAACCGCGGCTTCACGTCGCGCCTATATGCCATGGCACCAGTCTGCGTCAAGGTCATCGACGATGTGACGCGTTACCTCACCGTGCTGCCCGGCCTGGCTTTGGCTGCCCTGGGCCTCGTGCTGGCCTTGCAGCCGGGCATGCTGCAGCTCGAATCTTCAGCCGATGTCCCGTCTCTGCAATCAGCAGGCTGGGTGCTCTTCGGGGTGGCGCTTGCCCTGCTGCTGATACGCGCCATCCTGATGGTCTGGGCCGAGTCGGCCTTCGCCAAATCGCTCCGACTGCGTCGGTTCATCGCCTGGCCGCTGTTCATGGACCTCTACCTCCCGCTGGTCGATGCCTGGTTCCGCATCAAGGCTCTGGTCAAGCGCAAGTCGTTCGGCGTGGGGTACATCGGACTGAAGTGATCCGACCTGCAACCCTTTGGGCTCATTACCTGTAAAACAATCTATAAGAAATACGCATACTATCATGAATTTCCTCGAAGAAAAAATCCTCCAGGATGGCAGCATCAAGGAGGGTAACATCCTGAAAGTGGACAGCTTCCTCAATCATCAGATTGACATTGACATCATGCGCCAGATGGCCTACGAGTTCAAGCGTCGCTTCCGGGGTGTGGAGATCAACAAGGTACTGACCATCGAGGCCAGCGGTATCGCCATTGCCACGTTGCTCGGACATCTGTACGACGTGCCTGTGGTCTTTGCCAAGAAGAGCCAGACGGCCAACAGCACCGACGACAAGTACGTGTCGCAGGCCTATTCGTTTACGCACAAGAAGATGAACAACATCTTCATCTCGCGTCCCTACCTGCACGCCACGGACAAGGTCTTGATCGTGGACGACTTCCTGGCCGACGGCGAGGCAGCCCACGCCCTGATCGACCTGGTGCATCAGGCTGGCGGTGAGGTGATGGGCATCGGCATCGCTGTGGAGAAGGGCCAGCAGAAGGGCGGACGCGAACTCCGTGCCGAGGGCTACCGCGTGGAGTCGCTCGCCATCGTGGAGTCAATGGACTGGCAGACGCAGACCATCAAGTTCCGCGAGCAGGAGGCCAAGCCACTCACTGGCGCCAAGCTGAGCGCTGTATAATAGAATACACCACTTTTATATTATCACCTTATGAAAAACGAGAAGAGTAACCTTTATCAGCTGGATGGACGCGTGCCTTTGGTGCAGGCTGTGCCATTCGGCCTCCAGCACGTGTTGGCCATGTTCGTGTCCAACATCACGCCAATCATCATCCTGGCCAATGTGGCAGGCATCGACCCTGCCCTGAGTGCCGCCCTGGTGCAGAACTGTATGATCATTGCCGGCATCGGCACCCTGGTGCAGCTCTATCCGGTGTGGCGCATCGGCTCACGTCTGCCTGTCGTCATGGGCATCAGCTTCACCTTCCTGTCGCTAGCCATCTTCATTGCCACCACGCAGGGCATGGGCGTGCTGATGGGCGCCGTGATCATCGGCGGTCTGTTCGAGGGCCTGCTGGGCCTGTTTGCCAAGTATTGGATCAAGATCATTTCGCCCATCGTGGCTGCCACGGTGGTTACGGCCATCGGCTTCTCGCTGCTGCCTATCGGTGCCAACTCGTTCGCCGGCGGTCAGGGCGCTGAGGACTTCGGCTCGATGCAGAACTGGATCGTGGGCACCGTCACCCTGCTGGTGTGCCTCGGCTGCCAGGTGTTTGCCAAGGGCTTCCTGCGTTCGCTGTCGGTGCTGGTGGGCCTGATTGTGGGCTACATCCTGGCTGTGTGCATGGGCATGGTTGACTTCTCGGGCCTCTCGAATGTCGGCTTCGTGTCGTTGCCTAAATTGTTGCCTTTCGGCTTCGAGTTCAACCTGGGTGCTACGCTCTCGATCATGGCCATCTTCATGGTGTCGGCCACCGAGACCATCGGCGATACCAGTGCCCTCTGCTCGGGTGCCTTGAAGCGAATGCCTACGCAGCGTGAGTTGGGCGCCAGCATCTCGGCCGACGGCTTCGTGAGCTCTGTGGCCGGCGTCTTCGGCTGTACCCCTATCACCTCGTTCTCGCAGAATGTGGGCCTGGCTTCACTCTCAGGCGTGGTCAACCGCTTTGCCATCGCCACGGGTGCCTGCATCATGATCATCGGCGGTGTGTTCCCTGCTGTGGGTACCTTGCTGACCACCATCCCACAGGCTGTGCTGGGCGGCTGCACCATCATGATGTTCGGCTCGATCATGTACGCCGGCTTCGGCATGCTGGCCAAGTGCGGCTTCACCGATCGCAACATGGTCATCGTGGCCCTGTCGCTCAGCGTGGGTCTCGGCTTCACGCAGGCCACCGAGATGTTCTCCATCTTCCCACAGATCGTGCAGACCGTCTTTGCCGAGAACTGCGTGGCTGTCGTCTTCCTGCTGGCTGTCGTGCTGAATCTGGTACTGCCCCATTCTGATCCATCAAAGAAATCATAGGAAATCAATCCCTGAATCCTGTTTTTTTGATTTCCTTTGATTTCTATGAAGGATTTCTAAAGAGTATTGGAGGGATTTTGGGGGTACACGAAAAACATTATACTATGGAATTTCAACCACAACAAGGAATTACCGATGCCCGCAAGCTGGGGTACGGTAAGTTTACGATCCTGGGCATCCAGCATCTGTTTGCCATGTTCGGTGCCACGATCCTTGTGCCTGCGCTGACGGGCCTGTCGGTTTCGACCACGCTGCTCATGGCGGGTCTGGGCACATTGCTGTTCCATTTCATTTCCAGGCGCCAGGTGCCGGCGTTCCTGGGCTCGAGTTTCGCCTTCATCGGTGGCTATCTGTCGGTCAAGGAGATGGGCATGGCGCAGGGGTTGAGCGAGACGTTGTCGCTTGACTATGCCTGTGTGGGCGTGCTCTGCGCCGGCCTTTGCTACTTTGTGATGGCTGCGCTGATCAAGGCCTTCGGCACGGGCAGGGTGTTGCGCTTCTTCCCTCCTGTGGTGACCGGTCCTATGGTCATTGCCATCGGTCTGACCCTTTCGGGCTCGGCCATCAGCAACTGCACCACCAACTGGCTGCTGGCCATCGTGGCCATCGTCACGGTGATCGGTGCCAGCATCTGGGGCAAGGGCATCATCAAGATCATCCCGATCCTGCTGGGTGTGGTGGTGTCGTACGTCTTGGCTGCCGTGATGGGCGAGGTGGATTTCTCGAGCGTGAGTGAGGCCGCCTGGTTTGGTCTGCCTTTCAGCCGCGAGACCAGCATCCTGGCTGTCTTTGACAACCTCGATTCAACGTTGCTGTTGAGCAGCATCATTGCCATCGTGCCTATCGCCTTTGCCACAATCATGGAGCACATTGGCGACATGTGTGCCATCTCATCGACCGTGGGCAAGGACTTCCTCGACAGGCCGGGCTTGCACCGCACCCTGACGGGCGACGGTCTGGCTACCGCCCTGGCCAGTGCTTTCGGTGCTCCTGCCAATACGACCTATGGTGAGAACACCGGCGTGCTGAACCTCACCCGTGTGTTCGATCCTGCCGTGATCCGTCTGGCAGCCTGCTTCAGCATCGCGCTGAGCTTCTGCCCCAAGTTCGCCTGCATCATCGGCCTGATGCCAGCTGCCACCATCGGCGGCGTGAGCCTGATCCTGTACGGTATGATCTCATCGGTGGGCGTTCGCAACCTGGTGGAGTCGCATGTCGATTTCTCAAGCTCGCGCAACGTCTTCGTGGCTGCCCTGATCCTGGTGCTGGCCATCGGCGTGAAGTACGGAGCAGGTGACAGCGTGGCCATCGGCAGCGTACATCTGTCGGGCCTGGCCATTGCTGCGCTGGTGGGCATCGTGCTAAATGCCGTGCTGCCTGAGCAGCTGGGCATGAAGGTGAAGAGCTTCAATGGAAAAGAAAAACATGATATAAAGGAAGAATTATGAAAGTAATCAACCTAAGCGAAAGCTGTAGCATCCTGAACAACTTCCTGGCAGAGCTGCGTGACGTGAATGTGCAGGAGGAGCGTATGCGTTTCCGTCAGAACATTGTCCGCATCGGACATATCGAGGCATACGAGATCAGCAAGTTCCTGTCGTACGAGAACCGAACGGTGCAGACCCCATTGGCAGAGTGCCCGGTGAATGTCTGCTCGGACGATGTGGTGGTGGGCACCGTGTTCCGTGCCGGCTTGCCGCTGCACCAGAGCTTCCTCGACATCTTCGACAAGGCGGGCAACGCCTTCGTCTCGGCCTATCGTTATTATAAGGATCGCGAGATGAACGAGGTGGGCATCAAGATCGAGTACTGTGCATCGCCCAGCCTCGACGGCAAGACGCTGATCCTGGTCGATCCGATGCTGGCCACCGGCGGCAGCCTGGAGCTCGCCTTCGAGGCACTGAAGACCAAGGGCACGCCCCGCCGACTGGTGATGGCTTGCGTCATTGCCTCGCAGACGGGCGTGAAGGCGCTGAAGAAGGCCTTCCCAAGCGACGACGTGGTGCTGGTGTGCGGCGCCATCGATCCGATCCTGAACGAGCACAAGTACATCGTGCCTGGATTGGGCGACGCGGGTGATCTGATGTACGGGGATAAGATCTGAGTGTAGAGTTTAGAGTATTTTATCAAAAATTAAATATTATGAAAAAGATTTTTGCAATGATCCTTATGGCAGCCGGTGCAGTTGCTGCCAACGCACAGAATATTCAGTTACATTACGACTTCGGCCGCAATCTGTACAGCGATGATGAGGCTGGTCGCCAGAACTTCACTGTTACGTTCGAGAAGTTCTCGGCCGATGATCTCGGTTCGTGGTTCTACTTCGTCGATATGGATATCAACCAGCATGGCTCGGCAGGTGCCTACACGGAGGTGAGCCGCGAGTTCAATGTGGGCAACAAGGGCTTTGCTGCACACATCGAGTATGATGGTGGTTTGAACCTGGGTAGCAGCTTCCAGACTTCGGCCCTGATTGGTCCGGCATGGAATGGCCACAATGCCGACTTCTCGACCACTTATTCGGTACAGTTGCTCTACAAGCAGTTCTTCGGACATGGCAGCTACGATGCATACGCCAGCGCACAGCTGACCGGTGTGTGGAGCACAACCTTCGCACAGGGCAAGTGCACATTCTCGGGTTTTGCTGATATCTGGAGCGAGAAGGCCTGGTGGGGTGATCGCCACATGGTGTTCCTTGCTGAGCCACAGCTCTGGTACAATGTCAACAGCAAGATCTCGGTAGGTACTGAGGTCGAAGTTTCGAGCAACTTCATCTACTCGGGCCAGACTGGCAAGAACGATAAGTTCTATATCAATCCAACGCTGGCTGTGAAGTTCAATCTGTAACTTTAATCGATTCCGTAAGCAAGGTAATCTTATTCGATTCGATAAGCAAAGCAATCCCGCCCTCGCTACAATTGACAATAGCGAGGACGGGATTATTATTTCTCCTTTAATATATATTATTTGCTTTATGCCATCGCCTCAAAGTCTCTGGCTCCTCACGGTATAGAATGTAGCCAGCCAGCCGATGAGGGTGACGGCAGCGAGGGTGAGCAGGACGTCGCCCCACTGGAGATATACGGGGTAGGCCGAGACGACGTAGCGGGTGGTGTCGCCCGACCCGAGGGTGATGAATCCGAAGTGTTGCTGCAGGAGGCACAGGATGACACCCAGGAGTGCGCCGCAGAGGGCACCGCTGCCTGTGATGAGCCAGCCCAGGAAGGTGAAGATCCTGCGGTTGAGGCTGCTGGAGGCACCGAGGTTCCGTAGCGTGGTGATCTGTGCCTCTTTGTCAATGATGAGCATGGAGAGGGCTCCGATGGCATTGAACGAGGCAATGAGCATGATGAAGACGATGAGCAGGAAGGTGATCCACTTCTCGATCTGCATGATGCGGTAGGCATCGGCCTGCTGCTCATGGCGGTTCAATATTGTAAATGAGGAATGAGGCACTTCGCTCAATGAGGAGCTAGGAGTGAGGAGTGAGGAATTGGCGTCGATGATTTGGAGCAATTCCTTTTGTACACGTTGGGTCTTTGCTCCTGCACGCAGCTTCACCTCGTAGGCCGAAGTGAGAAGGCTGTCGCCCAGCAGCTGGCGGGCGATGGGGAGGGAACAGAGGAAATACTGGTCGTCATAGTCGGCCTGCTGCACCATGAAGATGTTGCTGCAATACAGGTAATGCTGTGCAAAGGCCTCGTCAGGATTGGTGAGGCTGATCTTGCCTTCGCGACGGGGGCAATAGACGGTGATGGGGCGTACGAAGCCGCGTCCGATGCCGAGCACTGATGCCAGGCCGGCTCCAGGGACACAGTAGTCGGCCACTTCGTCCTTGAGCAGGAAGCCGTCGGCACCGAGCAGGATGCTGTCAATCTGCGAAACTGAGGCAAAGCCCTCATCCACTCCCTTCATGATGGCTGGGAGCTGTCGGCCGCTGTAGCTGAGCAGCACGGTCTCTTCGAGCGTTGCGTTGACTGCCTCGACATCGGGATGGCTGAGCAGCTGTTCGCGCAACTGGGGCGAATCGCTGAACGTCTTGCCCTGTGTGGCCTCGATGCGCAGATCGGGATCGAAGCGCGAGGTGAGGTCTCCCACCAGCTGCTCGAATCCGTTATAGACTGACAGGCAGCAGATCATGGCTGCCGTGATGATGCCCACACCGCAAGCAGCCACCAACGTGATGAGGTTGATGGCCGAATGGCTCTTCGGAGAGAAGAGGTAGCGTAGGGCGATGTGCAATGCGAGACGCATTGAATTACAGATTACAGATTACTTCTTGAGCAGTTCGTCGATACGCTCCAGATAGTCGAGCGAGTCATCGATGTCGAAGCGGAGCTCAGGGATGACGCGGAGCTGGTAGCGCACCTTGTTGCCGAGGGCGCCGCGGATGCCGCTCACCTGGTTGTTGAGGTTATCGACTACCTGCTTGCCCTGGGCCGAAGGGAAGACGCTGACGAAGACGCGGGCGAACGAGAGGTCGGGTGCGGTGCGCACGGCACTCACGCTGACCAGCAGGCCATGGGTCTTGGCGGTTTCCTGTCGCAGGATTTCTGCGAGCTCCTTTTCGAGCAGGCGGTTGACTTTGTCTAATCGGGTATTCTCCATATTTGGAATTATAGAATTAAAGAATGAAAAAATGAAAGAATTGCTGCCGAATTGCAAACCGGAGAGGAATTCTATCATTTTATAATTATATCATTTTATCATTTCACTCGTATGATGGTGAGGCCGTCGCGCATCGGGAGGATGACTTTCTCGACGCGAGGATCGCTGACCACCAGGTCGTTGAAGCGTTGCAGACCGAGGGTCTGGGTGTCCGATGCCTTGGGCGAGGGGTCGAGCACTTTGCCGTCCCACAGCGTGTTGTCGGCCAGGATGAGGCCGCCGGGGCGGACATGGGGGAGCACCAGTTCGTAGTATTGGTCGTAGATGCGCTTGTCGGCATCGATGAAAACGACATCCCAGGGCGCTGCGCTTTCCTCACACCTCACTCCTAACTCCTCACTTACCGAAGGTATCAGCGTCAAAGCGTCGCCGAAATGCAGGTGGATGCGTTCGCCCAATGTGCCGGCTTTCTGCATCACCTCCTGCAGGAAGTCCTCCAGCTCGTCGAATACCTCGATGGTGTGCAGCTCGCACTGGCCGGTGACGGGGTCGGGCGTGAGGGCTTCGGCCATCGAGAGGGCAGAGTAGCCGCTGAAGGTGCCGAGCTCCAGGATGCGATGTGCCCCCGCCATCTGGCAGAGCATCTTGAGCAGACGGCCCTGCAGATGCCCCGAACACATGCGCGGATAGGTGAGGCGCAAATGCGTGAGCCGCTGCAATTGGTGCAGCAGCTCAGGCTCGGGGTCGATGTGCGCGCGGACGTATTCGTCCAGGGCATCGGCTATCTCTTCGTATCGCAGTTCTTTTTGCATAAAGTGGAACCTTTCGAACCTTTCAAACTTTTCGAACCTTTCGAACTTTTCGAACCTTCGTCTTCCTTACTTCAACCGATTCACCGTATTGATCGCCAGCGAATACGCGCCCTTGCTGGTGGCACCGAGCAGGCAGGCTACCAGCTCGTCGTCGCTGATGATCTCCTTGGCCAGGAGCTGACGGATGCCGAGCTGCTGGAACATGTGGTTGCCCATCGAGGCATCAGAAAACTCAACGTAGTAGGGCTGCACACCGAAACTGAGGTTGAGGCTGCGCACGGTGTGCATGTCGTTGCAGAGCGCATAGATGGGCACCTGAGGGCGGAAGCTGCAGAGGGTGCGACTGGTGACGCCGGTGTTGTTCGATGTGATGATCGACTTGACGCCCAGGCTCTCGGTGGCGATGGCTGCGTGCTTACAGAGGTAAATGTTGGCGTTGTCCGAAATGCCGTTGAGGTTGCGTGGCACTGCGTATGGCTGGCTCTCCAGCTCGTATTCGGCCTCCTGGCACACCTGTGCCATGGTCTGCACGGCCTCACGCGGATAGGCACCGTATGCGGTCTCGCCGCTGAGCATCACGGCATCGGTGTGGGCAAAGACGGCGTTGGCAATGTCCGAAATCTCGGCACGCGTAGGCCTTGGGTTCTTGATCATGGTGTGCAGCATCTGGGTGGCCACGATCACCGGCTTATGACGCTGCATGCACTTGCGGATCAGCATGCGCTGGATGCCCGGGATCTTCTCCTGTGCCACCTCGATGCCGAGGTCGCCGCGTGCCACCATCACGCCGTAGGCCACGTCCAGAATCTCGTCGATGTTATCCACACCCTCCTGGTTCTCGATCTTGGCAATGATCTTGATCTTCGAATGCTGGGCATCGAGGATCTCTTGGATGTCGAGTACATCCTGCTTGGAGCGCACAAAAGAGTGGGCGATGAAGTCGATGTCCTCGGCGATGGCAAGGTCGATGTTGTGGCGGTCCTTGTCGGTGAGCGATGGCAGCTTGATGCTCACGCCCGGCACGTTGACGCTCTTGCGCTGGCCCAGCTCGCCATGGTTCTGTGCCTCGGCGATGAGGGCGTCGCCCTGGCGGTCGATCACCTTGAAGGCAATCTCGCCATCGTCAATCAGCACGGTGTCGCCCACCGAGACGTCCTGGCAGAAGTCGGCATAGTTCATCGCGATCTCGTCGTGGGTGGTGCGGCCATCGGGGCGGCCCACCATGCGCACCTGTTCGCCCGGCTCGAAGATGAGCGCCTTGACGGTGTAGTCGTCGGGGAACTGGGTGGTGCGGATCTCCGGGCCCTTGGTGTCGATCAGGATCGGGATATTCTCGCTCACGGTGCGCACGTTGGCGATCAGGCGGCGGATGCCCTCGTCGTTGGCGTGTGCCGTGTTCATTCGTACTACATTCAAACCGCGCTCATAGAGGTCGCGGATAAAATCGACATCGCAGTTGATGTCGCTGATCGTGCAGACGATCTTCGTTTTCTTCTGAATCATAAATTTTTTTCAATACCTTAAAATAACACTATGAAGGGTTTTCACTACCCTTTCACTCCCTTTAATAACCCTTCTACTGCCAGCCGATACCCATCGATGCCGAAGCCGACCACGATGCCGCTGGCGGCCGGGCTGATGTAGGAGTGGTGGCGGAATTCCTCGCGCTGATGCACGTTGCTGATGTGCACCTCGATGACGGGCGTCTTCACCGCCTTGATGGCGTCGTGGATGGCCACGCTGGTGTGGGTGTAGGCACCGGCGTTGAGCACTATGCCGTCCTGCAGCCCGATGGCCGATGCCGTGCGATGCTCCGCGTCGCTCAGGTTGGCCTCGTTGCCAAAACCGGCACGATGGATAGCATCCACAATGTCGCCCTCGTGGTTGCTCTGGAAGTAGGTGATCTCAACGTCCGGGTAAGCCAGGCGCAACGTCTGCAGATAGTCCTCAAAGGTCTGAGCACCGTAGATTCCTGGCTCCCTGCGGCCCAAAAGGTTGAGGTTTGGGCCATTGATGATGAGAATTTTCATATTTTATTTGTTTGTTTGTCCGATTTGCACTATATTTGCGCCGCAAAAGTACGAAAAAATTTTGACATGGACAAAAATAACCTCACAAAATATTATACATATTTAAAATTTGAGCGAAACTTTACCGAAAATTCCGTCCAAGCTTACTTGAGTGATATCGCCAAATTGCAGAAATATGCCGATGCCCTGGGCAAGGAACTCACTGAGATGGAGGCTATGGAGGTGGAGTCGTTCATCTGGAGCCTGCACGATCTTGGCATCTCGCCCACCTCGCAGAAGCGCATCCTGGTGGGCATACGTTCCTACTACAAGTTCCTGCGGCTGGAGGGCGTCATCGAGCGTGATCCCACCGACTGCATCGACGCCCCAAAACTGCCCGACCAGATACCCACCGTGCTCACCGTCGAGGAGGTGAACCGCATAGTCGAGGCCCCCGACCCCTCCACGTGGGATGGCCAGCGCAACCGTGCCATCCTCGAGACCCTCTACAGCTGCGGCCTCCGTGTGTCCGAGCTCACCAACCTGCGCTGGTCGCACATCTTTGCCGACGAGGGCTTCATCCAGGTGCTCGGCAAGGGGCGCAAGGAGCGCATCGTGCCCATCTCCGACGAGGCATTGAAACAGATCCGGCTGTATCAGTCGTTCCAGTACGAGCTCGATGTGAAGCGCGGCTACGAGGACTACGTCTTCCTCAACCGCTGGGGGCGCAGCCTGTCGCGCATCATGGTGTTCAACATCGTGAAGCGCTACTGCCAGGAGGCCGGCATCCGCAAGGAGGTCTCGCCCCACACTTTCCGCCACACTTTTGCCACCCATCTGCTCGAAGGAGGTGCCAATCTGCGCGCCATCCAGATGATGCTCGGCCACGAACAGATCTCCACCACCGAGATCTACACCAAGGTCGATAAGCAGATGCTCCGCGAGGAAATCCTCACCTTCCATCCCCGAAATAAGGTGAGATAAGAGTTTTGTCCCTTTCACTCCCCTTTCACTCCTCTTTCACTCCCCTTTCACTCCCCTTAAAACCCTTAAAACCCTTCACAAATAATCATTCCTCATTACAAAACCATCAAAATTGCACCGTGCGCGCTCTTTTTTTGCTCCGAAATGTGCAAAATTCAAATATTTTTATTATCTTTGCGCCCAAATACTAAACAAAACCAATTTTTTATTTTCCAAAACAATCATGATCAAGAAAATCTTTCTGACCGTTTGTGCTGCCGTGATGCTCGCTGTAGTATCATCATGTGGCAAGCTCGATCCACTGACTGCCGACAACTTCGTCTGCAATCCAAATCCTCTCGTTGAGCAGGGTGGTCAGGTGAATGCAACCATCACCGTAACCTATCCTGAGAAGTATTTTAACAAGAAGGCTACCCTCACCATCACCCCAGTACTCGAGTACGCTGCCGGTGAGACCAAGGGCACCCCTGTGACTTTCCAGGGCGAGAAGGTAAGCGGCAATGACCAGGAGGTTAACTACAAGTATGGTGGCACCGCTGTATTCCGCGCCTCTTTCCTCTATCAGGACGAGATGGCTGCTTCTAAGCTCCGCCTCGACTTCCTCGCTGACGTTAAGGGCAAGGAGATCGTTCTTCCAAGCGTATATGTAGCTGATGGCGTTATCGCCACTGAGAGCCTTGCCAGCGCTGCCAGCAACACTCCAGCATACGCTGCTGACAACTTCGTAAAGGATACCTTCGACAAGTACATCGCCACCATGATCTATCAGTATCAGAGCACCAACCTGCGCGCTACCGAGAGCGAGAAGAAGCAGGAGGTAAAGGACCTGCAGGATGCTATCGTGGCTACCAAGGATCAGGAGCGTCGCGAGCTCGCTGGCATCGACATGCTCAGCACCGCATCGCCTGAGGGTAAGTACAGCCTCAACGAGCAGCTCGCTGCTGGTCGTGAGAAGTCATCAGCTGCCTACCTCAACAAGTTCCTCAAGAAGGCTAAGATGCAGGGCCAGATCACCCCAGAGCAGATTGCTGAGGACTGGGACGGCTTCAAGGCCCTCGTCGAGGCTTCTTCAATCCAGGACAAGCAGCTCGTGCTCAATGTGCTCAGCCGCATCAGCGACCCAGCTCAGCGCGAGCAGGAGATCCGCAACCTCTCAGCTGCCTACAAGGAGCTCGAGGACGAGATCCTGCCACAGCTCCGTTACTCTAAGGTGACCGCTACCGTGCGCAACATCGGTCACACCGACGAGGAGATCGCCGACCTCTGGAAGAGCGACAAGGATGCCCTCACCCTCGAGGAGCTCCTCTACCTCGCCAGCAAGCCAGCTGCCGACAAGGAGGCCATCTATAAGTACACCCAGGGCAAGTTCTCTTCTGACTACCGTGCTGCCAACGACCTCGCTGGTCTCTACTTCGCACAGGGCAAGATCGCTGAGGCTGAGCAGATCTGGAAGAACATCCTCGGCAAGGACGCCAACAATGCTCAGGCCAACATGAACCTCGGCCTCGTAGCCATGAACGCTGCCGACTGGCAGGCTGCCCAGACTTACCTCGGCAAGGCTGGCCAGTGCGCTGAGTACGGCGAGGCTATGGGTACCCTCCTCACCAACAAGGGCCAGTATGCTCAGGCTATCCAGAGCTTCGGCGATGTGAAGAGCAACAACGCTGCCGTAGCACAGATCTGTGCTCAGAACTACAGCGCTGCCAAGGCTACCCTCCAGGCCGTTGCCAACAAGGACGCCATGACCTACTACCTCCAGGCTATCGTTGCTGCCCGCACCAACAACAGCGCTGACGTTCAGAGCAACCTCCAGAAGGCTATCTCTATGAACTCTGCTCTCAAGGCTAAGGCTGCTACCGACCTCGAGTTCGCCAAGTTCGCTTCGGTTATCAACGCTCTGTAATCAGTGAACTGATTCCGACGAGCACTCCTGATCGAGTGCCGTCAGTACATACAGCTTCTCCGCAGCCAAGTGCTGCGCTGAATGCCAAAAAGTCAACCCTGACCACCTCCGTGGCCAGGGTTTTGCGTTGCTGGTGCGCAGAGATGCCAGCGTGTACGCGTTCGCATCTCTGCAAGTGTGCAAAAGTTGGTTTACTGCAGAGATTCATGTTCTGTGTGTCTCGGATTTTGACACTTCGTACATTGTGTCAAAAATGTGCATCAACAAAAGTCCGACCTGGTGCTGAGTCGGACTAACGGAGGTGTCGGACGGTCCGACCTGGTGCTGAGTCGGACTAACAGAGGTGTCGGACAGTCCGACCTGGTGCTGAGTCGGACTAACGGAGGTGTCGGACAGTCCGACCTGGTGCTGAGTCGGACTAAAAGAGCTCTCGGACGGTCCGACCTAGCATCAGGTCGGACCGTCCGAGAGCTTTGGAGGTTATAGTTATTATGAGGTTATAGTCATTCTAAGGAATTCTATTTCGCTTGATGTATTGATTGTTGCTATTGATGGTTATCGGACTTCTACAATCTTCTCATCCTTGAGGAAGAACAGGTAGCCCCTGACGCGGCGGAAGCCGAGGTCGCGGAGAGCACGCATGTAGTCGTGCACCTGTTTGCGGTAGCCGCGGTGGTCGGAGCCGGTCTTGTAGTCGATGACGATGGCTTGGCCCTGGGCATCGAGGATGATGCGGTCGGGGCGGATCTGCTGGCCTTGGCGGTTCATCAGCGTCTGCTCGTTGAGCACCTGCAGCGAGTCGTCGAACCATGCGGCTACCTCGGGGATGGCGAGCAGGCGGTGAATGGCTTGCAGCATCTCGGCTTCGGTGATGATGCGCGCGTCGATGATGCCCTTGCCGAACAGCTCGTGCACACGCTGGGTGGCTTCGTGGGCATAGCGGATCTCCTGCAGGGCACGGTGGATGCAGTTGCCACGGCGACGTGCCTCGCTGTCCTGCTGCAGGGGGCTGTGCATGATGGAGAGGGCAGGCAGGGGCTGCGGAGCATTTCCTGCGCCTGCCCCTTCCAATGAGGAGTTAGGGTTGAGGAATGAGGAATCAGGCGCTTCGCTGAATGAGGATTGAGGAATTAGGAGTGAGGAGTCAAGTTTGTGCTGCGGGTCGGTGGCGGGGGGTACATTATATATTCCTAAATCCTCGTTCCTAATTCCTGATTCACCAATCTCAAATTGGTGTGGCGCCACGCTCAGCGGGATGGAGAGTTCGCCGGAGATGCAGTATTCTCCGCTGTCGGGCAGATGGGTGCAGTAGTCGGTGAGCAGGTATTCGAGCATGCTGGTGCCCTTCTCCTTCGGCTCGGGACACAGGATCACCATGGCCTCCTTGGGGCGGGTGAAGGCCACGTAGGCGGTGTTGAGATTGTCGATGATGGAGCGCAGGCGCTCTTCGGCAAAGTCCTGACAGAAGATGGTGTCGGTGAGACGCTTGTCGAGCTTGATGGGCAGCAGTATGTCGCGCTTGAAGGGGCCGCTGGTGGGTTCGCACCAGATGATCTGCTCGTGTGTGGTGCTGATGTCCATCTCCCACGAGGCGTAAGGGATGATGACGGCAGGCATGCCCAGGCCCTTCAACTTGTGGATGGTCATGATCTGGATGGCGTTCATGGCGTCGGGGGTGGCGATGGCCTTCTTGTAGCCCGACAGCTCCCACCACTCCAGGAAGGCGCTGAGGTCGGCATTGTGCGAGTGGCAGTATTCGAGCACCACGTCGCGGAAGGCCTGCAGGAAGGCTGCCTCCTCGTGCACGACGCTCTGGGGCAGGCGGTCGATCAGCAGCTCGGTGAGTTCGTAGAGCGGACGGAAGGCCATCTGTGGCAGCAGGGTGCGCTGCTCGGGGGTGAGCTGGAAGTAGCGCTGCAGTGCCTGATCGGTGCTGAGGCCCTCCAGTTGCAGGTAGTTGCTCCAGGTGATGGCCTGCTGCAGCTCCGACTCGGGGCATTGCAGCAGCTGCATCATGCTGATGAGCGTCTGTATCACAGGGCGGGCACCCAGCTGCAGGGCCTCGTCGGAGATGATGTCCATGGGGTAGGGGCACTCGGGATGCTCCTGGCGGTATTGCAGCAAAGCCTCGGCCATCTGGCGGCACTCCTCCTTGCGTCGGCACAGGATGGCGATGTCGCTCGGCTCGAACCCCTGCTGCTGCAGTCGGATCACTTGCAGGGGCAGCTGCCGGCGTGCCTCGCGCACCAGGTCATCCTTGGTGGGCGATGCCAGGGGCTCGCCATCCTCGCCCAGCGGAATCAGGTGCTGTACGCTCACCATGCCGGTGGGAGCGCCCTGCCGGGTCTTGTCTGCAGGAAGGGCCTGGCACACATCTTTATATATGCGCTGTATCTGCTGTGTGCCGGCCATTGCGTCGAGCTGCCGGGCAATGGCGGTGAAGAAGCGGTTGTTCCACTCCACGATGGCAGGAAGCGATCGCCAGTTGGTGCGCAGTTCCTCGTCGTTGTCGTTGT
Source organism: Bacteroidales bacterium (assembly GCA_045628525.1). Lineage (GTDB taxonomy): Bacteria > Bacteroidota > Bacteroidia > Bacteroidales > UBA3663 > Liminaster. Next base: position 35,773 of record JAZQPJ010000056.1, on the reverse strand, counting down.
GGCGCTGCGGCTCGTAATGACTGATTTCGGAGTCGAGCAGTCCCCAGTCGCTGCCACGCCAGCGGTAGATGCTCTGCTTGACGTCGCCCACGATGAGGTTCTGGTAGCCCTGACTCAGGGCGTTGCTCACCAGCGGCATGAAGTTGTGCCACTGCAGGCCCGAGGTGTCCTGGAATTCGTCAATCATGTACGACTTCAGGTGCGAACCTGTCTTCTCGTACACGAACGGGGCATCGTAAGGGCCGATGAGCTTGGCCAGCAGCTCGGTGACGGAGCTGAGCAGCATCTTGTTGTGGTCGTTGCAGTAGGTGCGCAGCTCCTCGTCGATATTGGCGATGATGCCCAGTTCGTAGAAGTCCTGCTGGATGAAGGTGGCGGTGACGTAGTTCGTGTAGGTGTCGCCCTGGAAGAGCTCCATACCTGCCTGCATCAGCCCCACAAGCTGGTGCTGCAGCTCGGAGCCTACGCGTCCGGACTCGGGCTTGAAGAGCTTGTCAGGACTCTCCAGGATCTTGTTGAACCAGGTGCCCTCTGAGGGGTTCTTCTCAATGCCTTTGGCCCATGTGGGGAAAACGGATGTAGTGCCTGATCCTCCATTGCTTAGCTCCTTCTTGTCGATGGCGTACCGGGTCAGCAGTTCCTGCCCCTGCTCGCCGATGCTGACCAGCTGTCTGCGCCAGTCGCTGACGATGTTGCGCAACATCTTTTCGTACTGTTCCAGCTGCTGCTTGTCGCTGGTGAAGTCCTTGATCTGCTTGCTGTGGCGACGGTATTGCTCGCTTCCCAGCACCTTGTCGGCCAGTTCGAGCAGGTTGGCGCGGAAGTCCCAGCCCTCGCCCTTCTCGCTGCGCTGGTCAGAGAAGCGCAGCATCCAGTCGAAGAGGCTGCGGTCATGGCGCGGATCCAGCTTGTCGAGGAAGCTGGCCACCGAGGCCTCCACCACGCTCTTGCTGTCGAGTTCCACCTCATAGTTGCCCGGCACATTGAGCTCGCGTGCAAAGCTGCGCACGATCTTCTGGAAGAAACTGTCGATGGTCGAGATGTTGAACGATGAATATTCGTTCAGTATCTGCACCAGCAGTTCCGTCGCCTTATCGCGTATCTGCTGCTCCGGTCGCTCGCCCTGGTGGCTGATCTCGTCCCAGTAGTGCGACTTGCGGGGCGTCTGGCTCAGCAGGTGCAGTTCCTCGATGATGCGGCTCTTCATCTCGGCGGTGGCCTTGTTGGTGAAGGTCACGGCCAGCACCTCGTTGAAGTGCATCTCGCCCGAGTGCGTTTCGGGCAGCAGTTCGGACAGGAACAGCAGCTTGATGTAGAAACCGGTCAGCAGATGGGTCTTGCCCGAACCGGCCGAGGCACGGTAGATGTTGAGGGGCTTGTGGGGGTCTTGTTTGCTCATACGAAAAGATTTGTTGCGCAAATATACAAAAATAATCCGATTAGTTATACTAAACATCCCAAAAAATGTCATGAAACGATGTGTTTTTTGCCGAAAATACCCGATTCTATGCAAAAATAAGATAAAAAACGACGAAAAGTTTGCTGGTTCAGGAAAATGTTGTAACTTTGCTCCCTGAAATCTGTGCTTTCGCCAGCATAGGCAATTGCACATCCTCGTTAAGAAGAATGAATAAGATATTTGCAAATATAGCTACAGCTGCTGCCTTGACCCTTGTGATGACCGCCTGCGATGCAGACGATCCGTCGCTCCTGTATGAGGCAGAGAACTTCTCGATCGGACAGGTCACCCTCAACCAGGGACTCTCGCAGCAGCAGCACGATGCCATCGCCTCGCTGCTCGACAATATGGTGAAAGTCGAGGCCTGCCAGTTCCACATGGGTGCCCAGTCGCGCAACACGAGTCGCCCCAACTACCTGTCAGCATACGGTGCCAATCAGGATTCGCTCAAGCTCACCGGTTCGCACAATGCCAGCGGTGTCTTCACCTATACGCCCAACAACCCTTTTGTCGATTACGTACATCTGCTCGACAAGCGTACCTATCGTCACACTGTGGATGACCAGGTGATGACTGACACCATCTTCTTCACCCAGGTCTATAAGATGCCCAAGACCACGGGCATGGACAATGGCAACCTCTGGGTGGGTCCTGTCACCGAGATGTGCATCCCCGACGATTACTACATAGGCAAGTACGAGGTCACCCAGGCCCAGTGGATGGCCGTGATGGGCCAGTGGCCCACGGGTCGCCGTTGCATCGAGGTCACGGCCAACGAGCGTCGTGACAGCGCGTGGTATGCCGTCGTGGGTCGTGGCGATGACTATCCTGCCTACAACGTCTGGTATGCCGATGCGCTGGAGTTCTGCCGTCGCCTGAACGAGATCTGCCACATGCCTGATGCCCAGGGCCGCAGCTTCCGCCTGCCCTCTGAGGCCGAATGGGAGTGTGCTGCCCGTGGTGGTCGCTACTCACGCGGCTATCGTTATCCGGGTGGCGATGATTATGCCGATGTCGCCTGGTGCTCGTCCAATGCCTTCAGCCAGGGCATAGGCGGCAAGGACTTCGGCATGCACCGTGGCGGCGAGCTCGAACCTAATGAGCTCGGCATCTATGACATGGCAGGCAACGTGGCCGAGTGGGTCGAGAATACCTACTACCGCTACACCTATCGTGACAGCATTGCCAATGCCTCGTTCAATGCACGGCATCTGCCCCTCTACGAAAACCGCGGCTATAAGGGCGACACCCTCATACTGCGTGGCGGTTCGTGGTACCAGACGTCAGCTTCGGCATTTGGCTCCAGCAGCCGCCAGGAATACACCCGCGGCTCACTCGACATCGAAAACCTGCAGAGCGTTGTCATGCACTGTGGTTTCCGTATAGTATTATCCAAGTAATTCCTAAATACGGAGATGGACATGAATAAGATCTTGAAATTCTTGGCAGTTGCGTCTTTGGCGATTATCGGGTTCTGGACATCGCAAGTCCGGGCTCAGCATGTCCTGTATCCTTCGCACTTTGATCTGAGCGAGGTTACACTGCTCGATAGCCCCTTCAAACGTGCACAGGACCTTAACTACAAGACCCTGTTGCAGTACGATGTGGACCGACTGCTCACCCCCTTCATCCGTCAGGCCGGACTTACCACAGGCAGATACGCTGGCTGGGAGCAGAAGCATCCTGCCTTCGAGAACTGGGCCTGGAATCCCACCCTTGCCATGGATGGTCACCTCACCGGTCATTATCTGTCGGCCCTGGCCATCAGCTACAGCTCGTGCCACGATGTCGCCATGCAAGCCAAACTCAAGGAGCGCATGGACTACATGGTCGGTGTCATGGTCGATTGCCAGAACGCATACAGCGCCGACAAGAAGGGCATGAAGGGATTCATCGGCGGCCTGCCCGACAACGAGATCTGGCGTACCCTCTATTCAGGTGACTACCGTATCTACAACCAGCGTGGCGTGTGGGTGCCTTTCTACTGCGAGCACAAGGTGATGGCCGGTCTGCGCGATGCCTACATCTATGGCGGCAATGAGAAGGCCAAGGAGGCGTTCCACAGCATGTGCGACTGGGTCATCGATGTGGTCAAGAACTTCAAGGAGGATGTCATGGAGATGCAGATCCTGCAGTGGGAACCAGGTGCCATCAACGAGGTGCTGGCCGATGCATTCCTCATCTTCGGCGACAACAAATACTACAAGGCTGCACAGAAGTTCTCGCACCAGATCATGATCGAGAACATGATTCGTGACGACCGCCACGACTTCCTCGACCAGAAGAATGCCAACGAAGCCACCGCCAAGTTCGTGGGCTTTGCCCGTGTCAATGGCGTCAAGCCCGAAGAGCGCTATGAGAAGGCTGCACGCATGTTCTGGAACGAAGCCGTCACCCGCACCACCGCCATCGGTGCCGCCGGTGTGGCCAACTACTTCCAGCCAGTCAACAAGTCGAGTCGCTACATCAGCGAGGCCGATGGTCCTGATGCCTGCACCACCTACAATATGCTCAAGCTCAGCGAGCAGCTCTTCGACCTCTACCATCGTGCCGGCTATGCCGACTTCTACGAGCGTGCGCTGCTCAACCATATACTCAGCAATCAGGACCCCGTCACCGGCGGCTATGTGTTCTACACCGCCACGCGTCCTAACAGCTACCGCATCTATTCCAAGGTCAACGAGGCCATGTGGTGCTGTGTAGGCACCGGCATGGAGAGCCAGTCCAAGTATGGTGACTTCATCTACACCTACGACAAGGACACACTCTTCGTCAACCTCTTCATCGCCAGCGAACTCAACAATGCCAAGGTGGCCGTGCGTCAGGAGACACAGTTCCCATACGGCCAGACCTCCAAGATCACCGTCACCAAGCCGGGTAACTACGTCATTGCCGTGCGTCGCCCTGAGTGGACCAACGGACAGTTCTCCGTGCTGGTCAATGGCAAGGTGCCCAAGAAGTTCGAGGCGCAGCGTGCGGATGCGCGTTCCTATTATGTATCGTGCGGTAAGGGCTGGAAGGCTGGCGACGTCATCGAGGTCTCTTACCCCATGTCGCTCTCGTTCCAGGAGTGCCCCAAGGTGCCTACCTACATAGCGCTCAAGTATGGTCCGACCGTGCTGGCCGGCGTTACCGAGCGCAGCACGCAGGCCGAGCCGTTCCTCAACGAATATGCTGGCGAGGGCAAGCGTGATCACTCCAATGCCGCCAACCAGCGCACACAGAGCCTCGCCCTGGCTCCTATGATTATTGCCGAGCGCGGACAGGTGCCAGGTCGCATCAGCGTCAAGGAGTCGTCGCACCTCGTGTTCAACGTCGATGCCTCGGCCAAGGGTTCTGCATATAACCAGGTCGAGATGCGTCCGTTCTTCGACACGCAGCATGGCCGCTACACCATCTACTGGAATCAGCAGAACGAGACCGCGTGGCTCAAGAATCCGCTCTATCTGCGCGAGTTGCGCAATAATACGTTGCAGAACATCACCTTCGACCTCGTTGAGGTGGGTGAGGCCGACAGCGAGAAGGCGCACGACATGAAGACCAGTGCCACCGTGACAAGCGGCTTGCTCAACGAGCAGTCGTTCCGTGACTGTCAACCAGGGCAGTGGTTCGAATACGCCTTCGACCTCTCTGGTCAGGCTGTACAGGGCGATAGTGCTGTCCTTGTCCTTCACCTCTCCGTCTCTGATCGTGCCCGTGGCGGTGTCATCTCCATCGATGGCAAGAATGTGAGCAAGCTCACCATTCCCAACAATGCCAAGGGATCGGGCAAGGACAAGATCTGCGATATGCCTATCGTCTTCAGCTCTGCTTACCTCAAGGGCAAGAAGTCTGTCCGCATTCGTTTCCAGTCGGTCGGCAACACATTCTTCCCGCGACTTTACAGTACGCGCCTCATCCAGTACGATGCCGAGGTGCTGAAGGGGTATAGGTGATGAGACACAGAATCTTCCTTTGCCTGTGGCTGATGTCGGTCGGCATCGCCTGTGCATTTGCTCAGGATGTGTATTTCGACGATGTGGCACGTCTGTTCTTCGATCCGTTGAAGGGCGGTGATGGCGTGCCGTATGTGGCATCGACACTCGAACCGAAGGCCGTGCCGACGGATCCGGTGGCCAATGTGGAGGAGCTGGTGGTGCGGCTGGATGCCGTGGATTGCACCACGCTGGTGGAATATGTGACAGCCGAGCGTCTGGCTTTACAGGATCGGTCGCATCTGCCGCTGGAGCAGATGGCCACGGACTCGCTCTTCCTGCATTATCTGCAGGCCCTGCGCTACCGTGGCGGTGTGCGAGGAAACTATGCCACACGCAAGCATTACTTCAGCGAGTGGATCAGCGATGGCGAACGTCAAGGCTTGCTGTGCGAAGTGACGCAGGAGCTGGCTGGCGCAGTAGAGGAGCAGCGCACCATCAACTTCATGAGCCGCAACGTGAAGTACTACCCGCAGCTGCAGACCTGCCGCATGCTGCAGCAGGAGGTGATGGCGGTGGAACAGGAATTATCTACACATTTATATTATTATATACCCTCTTCACAGATCGATCGGACCTATCCGCAGTTGCAGCATGGCGACATTGTGGTGTTCGTGACCGACACCCCGGGACTTGACGTTCAGCACACGGGGTTCGTGTGGTGGCCGGATCCTTCAGTCGGTGCGCCCCAGCTGTTCCATGCCAGTTCGGCCAGGAAGTGCGTGACCCTTGACGAGGGAACGTTGCAGCAGTATGCCCAACGCGTGAAGCATTGTGTTGGAATCCGTGTGGTAAGGGTTCGGAAGCCCTGATGCAGCCTGCGGCATGGCTGAGAGCTCCCGGCAAGTCCGCGGCAAGGTTTCCCTAACTTATGGGACTTTTTTCAGACGTCTTGCAGCACGAAATCGTACACATATGACATGTTTTTTGCCCCAAAAACAGCAAAAAATATGTTACACAACACAAAAATGCAAAAAAATGGGGGTGAAAATGGGGCAGGAATGAAAAAATACACTATATTTGCCCTCGGTTTTGACATGAAAACAAATCTTATCACCTTTAATAATACCGCTTATGAAAGTTTACAGCTCTAAAGAGATCAAGAACATTGCCTTGCTTGGCAATGACGGTTCGGGTAAGACCACCCTCACAGAGACACTCCTCTACATCAGCGGCCAGATCAGCCGCAAGGGCCGCGTCAGCCAGCAGAGTACCGTGAGTGACTATTTCCCAGTAGAGAAGAACTACGGATATTCAGTGTTCAGCACTGTGTTCCACACTGAGTGGAATGGCAAGAAGCTCAACATCATCGACTGCCCAGGTATGGACGACTTTGTGGGTCAGGCCATCACCGCCATGTCGGTAACCGATACCACCATCCTTTTGATCAACGGATCTGTAGGTCCTGAGGTAGGAACACAGAACCACTTCCGCTACACCGAGAAGCTGCAGAAGCCGGTCATCTTCCTCGTAAACCAGCTGGACAGCCCTGAGTGCGACTTCGACACCATCGTCGAGGATCTGCAGATGACCTACGGCTCGAAGGCTATTCCTGTGCAGTACCCAGTGGAGACCGGTGAGGGCTTCCACCAGCTGATCGACGTGATCCTGATGAAGCAGCTCACCTACGGTCCTGAGGGCGGCACCCCAACCATCGAGGACATCCCTGCTGACCAGATGGACAAGGCCATGGAGATGCATAAGGCACTCGTGGAGGCAGCTGCCGAGAACGATGAGGACCTGATGGAGAAGTTCTTCGAGACCGAGCAGCTCACCGAGGACGAGATGCGCGAAGGCATCCGCAAGGGCATGGTTACCCGCTCAATCTTCCCAATCTTCTGCGTTTGCGCAGGCAAGAACATGGGCGTAGGCCGACTGATGGAGTTCCTGGGCAACGTCGTTCCTTTCGTGGACGAGATGCCAGCCGTACACAACACCCGTGGCGAGGAGGTGAAGCTCGATCCAACTGCAGCTACTTCGCTCTATTTCTTCAAGACCGGCGTGGAGCCACACATCGGTGAGGTTCAGTACTTCAAGGTGATGAGCGGTACCCTCAAGGAGGGCGACGATCTGGTGAATGCCGACCGTGGCACCTCGGAGCACCTGGCCCAGCTTTTTGTATGCTCGGGTGCCAACCGCGAGAAGGTCAGCGAGCTGCAGGCAGGCGACATCGGCTGTACGGTGAAGCTGCGTGACGTTCGCACCGGCAACACTTTGAATGCCGGCAACTCGGACAATAAGTTCAACTTCGTGAAGTTCCCACAGAGCAAATATACCCGCGCTATCACCGCTGTAAAGCAGGCCGATACCGAGAAGATGATGCAGGCTCTGACCCGCATGCGTCTGGAGGATCCTACCTGGGTGGTTGAGCAGTCGAAGGAGTTGCGCCAGATCCTGGTACATGGCCAGGGCGAGTTCCACCTGCGCACCTTGAAGTGGCGTTTGGAGAACTTGGACAAGGTAGAGGTTTCGTTTGCTCCACAGCGCATCCCATATCGCGAGACCATCACCAAGTCGGCACGTGCTGACTACCGTCACAAGAAGCAGTCGGGTGGTGCCGGTCAGTTCGGCGAGGTTCACATGATCGTGGAGCCATACTTCGACGGCATGGAGGATCCTGTGGTTTACAACTTCCAGGGCAAGGAGTATCGCGTCACCATGAAGGGCAAGGAGGAGATCGATCTGCCATGGGGCGGTAAGCTCGTCTTCATCAACTCGGTAGTGGGCGGTGCCATCGACAACCGCTTCATGCCAGCCATCCTCAAGGGCATCCAGCAGTGCTTGGAGCAGGGTCCATTGACCGGCTCGTATGCTCGTGACGTTCGCGTCGTTGTATATGACGGCAAGATGCACCCGGTTGACTCTAACGAGCTCTCGTTCATGCTGGCAGCACGCAACGCGTTCAGCGAGGCATTCCGCAACGCTGGTCCTAAGATCCTGGAGCCTATCTATGACGTTGAGGTATTCGTGCCATCGGACAAGATGGGCGACGTGATGAGCGACCTCCAGAACCACCGCGGCATGATCGTGGGCATGGGTGCTGAGGCTGGCTACCAGAAGCTGCAGGCCAAGGTGCCTCTGTCAGAGATGGCCGACTACTCAACTTCGCTTTCTTCATTGACTCAGGGCGCCGCTTCGTTCATCATGAAGTTCGCCAGCTACGAGCTCACTCCAGCAGACATCCAGCAGAAGCTTATCGCTGCTCACGAGAAGGAGGCTGAGGCATAAAAGTTGCGAAAAAAGCGCATAAAAAGTATTTCCCTATACAAAAAGGAGACCCGAAATGCATTTTTCGGGCCTCCTTTTTGGCATTTTGCTGTTTTTTTATTATCTTTGCGCGAATTTTTTACCTTTGGTACATCGCAAAATGAATAATAGAAACAAGATATTGTCTGTCCTCCTGGCCCTCGTCGTGCTCTCGCTGCTCCCCGTGATGCGATTCGCTTCGTTAGCCAATGCTCAATCGGATACTTGCTTCGTCGGTTTGTGCATCGATAATGCTGACGAACCCTTTAAGGTGAAGAATGATGCACAGGGAAAGCCGACGGGCTACTTGATACGTGATGGGCAAAACCAGCTAGTCCTTTATACGAATCGGTCGTTCGTAAAGGTCGTAAATGAATCGAGCGACGATATGCGAGACAAGAATACGCATGAATATCGTGTAATTACGTTTGACCGAGGACGAAGCACGACATACGATTATCGCCGAATACAGCAGGGTTCTTCACAACGAGAGTTCATGGTGACTCGTGTTAGGAACATGCAGTATCATATCTACTTCCGCATCGATAGCGTTCGTCAGGCAAACTTGTGGTTCCGCCTGGAGAACAACGACAGCATGAGGCGACCGATACAGCTGCGCATGTTGGACGAGAACTCACCCAAAGAGGCGATCGTGGCATTGGGCGGCACTGTGAGAGAACCAGCGCCCGAGGAGCAGCAGCCGATGGCGGATGCCGGTAAGGATGTGGAGAAATCCCAGCCTCTGTTAGAGAAGGCAGCCAGCGATGGCGAGGCTGTGTCCGAGGGCAGTTCGGTAAAGCGTGTGCTGCTTTGGCTGCTTGTTTTGGCTGCTATCGGATTGGGCTGTTATCTGTTCTATCGTGAACGCCACAAAACAATCCAGACGGAACCGCTAATGGGAGTACCTATTGTCGATCAAACCGTCAAGATTGTCGAGAAGCGCGTGGAGGTGCCTGTTGAGAAAGTCGTCGAAAAGATCGTCGAAAAGCGCGTGGAGGTGCCTGTCGAGAAGGTGGTCGAGAAGATTGTCGTGAAGCGCGTGGAGGTGCCTGTTGAGAAGGTGGTCGAAAAGATTGTCGAGAAGCGCGTAGAGGTGCCTGTTGAGAAAATAGTCGAAAAGATTGTTGAGAAGCCAGTCGAGAAGATCGTGGAGAAGACGGTTGAGGTTCGTATTGATCCGAACCCAGAACTCCAAAAGCAGATAGAGTCGCTTCGTACGGTAGTGCAGCAAAAGCAGAATGAGCTGGTTCAGATGCAGGGTGATCTGGAGACCGAGCGTAGATCACACCTCACGGATGTTGAGACCGCAGTGTCGGCAGGAAAGCAGTTGCTTGCCAATGCAGAGGCAGATTACGCACAGAAGTTGCAGAGTGTCAAGGATGACGCTGCCCGTGCCTTGGCACAGGTGCAGAATGAACTGACCACTGTGCGTCAGGATACATCGGCAAAGCTTGCATCGCTGCAGCAGCAAACCGAGGTCGAGGTGATGGCAGCCAAGCAGCAAGCCGCTGCTGATGTGACCAAAGTGCAGCAACAGGCCGCTGCCGAGATTGCAGCCGCACGCCAGCAAGCATCAGAACAGGCAGAGGCATCCGTCCTTGCCGTACGGCAGCAGGCGGAAGAGGCGATCGAGACCGCCAAGCAACAGTCAGCCGCTGAGGTCGAGGCGGTGCAAAAGCAGATGCAGCAGGTGACGGAACAAGCAACGGCTGAGATCGCAACTGTTCGTGCCCATGCGGAGTATCTGAACGAGCAGCTCCAATTGCCACTCCAGATCAGCCGCAATGCCTTGCAGGCCTCATTGGCACACATCGAGGAACACGTGATGCTGATGAAGGAGGGGGTCGAGGCATACAATGCCGACAACAATTACCACATGCTGACCTTGCATCTGGCACAGAAGTTCGTCAGCTTCATGTCGTGGTTCGACCGCAGCATCCTGCAGGGCGAGGAGCCCGACTCGAAGACGGTGGACGGCCTCTACAACCTGATGCAGGAGAATATGCGCCAGGCCCTTGAAAACAACTACTCATGGATTGCCGAGCTGTTGCGTCTCAACGCCTATAGCGCCATCTCGCCCGACTTCCTTGCCGAGGTGAAGCGCACCGGCATCCCAGTGGATAGCCTCAAGGTAGCCGCATCTGAGACCATTGCCCTGCTCGGACGTTACGGCATCACGCTCATTCAGCCAAATCTCTTTGTCGATGACTTCAACAGCGACAATTTCAAGCTCAATAATGCTCCGTTGATCAACTCTTTCTATCCTCGCGGATTCAAGGAGCAGGAGGTGGCCAAGCGTGGAGTAATCTACGACATGATCCGCGCTGGCTATGCCATCAACGGCCAGGTGCAGCGAGTGCCTGAGGTCAGCGCCATGATGGCAGTGGCGCAGTAGCTTAGTTTGGAGATTAGAGTGTAGAGTTTTTTTAGTTTAGAGTTTGATAGTGTAAAAAAATAGTGTTATGGTTAATTATCCAAGATTGACTGCCGAGGAGGCAGCCCGCCTCATTAAGGACGGCGATGTAATTGGTATCGGTGGTTTCTCGTCTGTCGGAACCCCAAAGGTTATTCCTGCAGCGCTGGCTGAGTATGCCCAGGAGGAGCATGCTGCCGGCCGTGCATTCAAGGTAGGATTGGTAACAGGTGGCGCCACCGGCCCACAGATCGACACCCAGCTGGCACAGGCCAATGCCGTGTCGTTCCGCACACCATTCCAGAGCAACAAGGACATGCGTGGCCTGATCAACACTGGCGAGGTACAGTACTTCGACTGCCACCTCTCGATGATCGGCCAGGATGTGGCATACGGCTTCCTCGGTGCCATCAACGTGGCCATCGTCGAGGCTTCGGACATCACCCCTGAGGGCAACATCATCCTCTCCACTTCGGTGGGCATCAGCCCAACATTGATTCAGAAGGCCGACCGCGTGCTCGTCGAGCTCAATGCAGCCCACACCGGCAAGCTCACCGGCATGCACGACATCTATCTGCCTGAGATGCCACCTTATCGCAAGCCATTCATGATCACCAGCCCTGGCGACCGCATCGGCACCATTGACGTGAAGGTCGATCCTGCCAAGGTGCTCGGCGTGGTCGAGACCGACATCCGCGACAACATGGCCGGCTTCAAGCCATTGGACGACGACACCCGTCGCATCGGTGCACATGTGTCGGAGTTCCTGGTCAATGAGCTCAAGCGTGGCGGCATCCCCAAGGAGTTCCTGCCATTGCAGTCGGGCGTAGGCAACGTGGCCAATGCCGTGATTGGTGCCCTGGGCGACAATCCAGATGTGCCTGCCTTCTCGATGTTCACCGAGGTGATCCAGAATTCAGTCATGGACCTCATTATGAAGGGGCGCTGCAACTATGTGACCGGTTCGTCTCTCTCGCTCACCGAGGATGCCCTTAACATGATGTACGACAACATGGATGTGTTCGGCCAGCGCGTGCTGCTCCGTCCACAGGAGATTACCAACCATCCTGAGTGCATCCGCCGCCTGGGCATCATCGCGCTCAATACTGCCTTGGAGGCCGATATCTTCGGCAACGTCAACTCGACCCACGTCAGCGGCGTGAAGATGATGAACGGCATCGGCGGCTCGGCCGACTTTGCACGCAACGCTTTCCTTTCGATCTTCACCACGCCTTCCATGGCCAAGGGTGGCATGATTTCTTCGATCGTGCCAATGGTGACCCACACCGACTCAAGCGAGCATTCGGTTCGCGTGCTCGTCACCGAGCAGGGCGTAGCCGATCTGCGTGGCAAGTCGCCATCACAGCGTGCCCGTCTCATCATCGAGAACTGTGCGCACCCTGACTACAAGCAGCTCCTTTGGGACTATCTCAAGCTCAGCGAGGGCAAGAGCTGCCACACCCCACACTCGCTTCGCCATGCCTTTGCCATGCATCTGGCATACGAGGAGACGGGTGATATGCGCAACACCAAGTTTTAATGGATTGTTTTAACGTCACCATATTAGGATGCGGTTCCGCCAAACCGACGCTCCGCCATTCGCCCACCTGTCAGGTTGTGAATTTCCGTGGAAATCTCTTCCTGGTGGATTGCGGCGAGGGGGTGCAGGTCGGATTGTGCCGGAACCGCATTCCTGTAGGCAAGATCGGCCACATCCTGCTCAGTCACCTGCATGGTGACCACTGTCTGGGTCTGGTCGGCTTGATCTCGACGCTTGGTTTGGGACAGCGCACGGGCGAGATTGTGATCCATGCGCAGCCCGATGCCGAACGTGTCTTCCAGCCGCTGTTCGACTATTTCTGTCCCGACCTCTCGATGAAGGTGACTTTCCAGCCTTACGATCCGTACAAGAGCGAGGTGATCTACGAGGACAAGTCGCTCCTGATCCGCACCATCCCGCTGCATCACCGTGTGCCCACGGCCGGATTCCTTTTCCAGGAGAAGCCGCGCGACCGCCATCTGCTCATCGACCGCTGCGAGGAGCTCGGCATCCCCTTTGCCTACTATCCCGGCATTAAGAAGGGCAATGACTGGACCGATCCCGAGTCGGGCAAGGTGGTGCCCAACGAACTCCTCACGTCCGATCCCACACCGAGCAAGTCCTATGCCTTCTGCTCCGATACCATCTATGCCGAGAGCGTGGTGCCGATCATCCAGGGCTGCGACCTGCTCTATCACGAGGCCACCTACGGCGATGAGGATGCCGTCAAGGCCCGTCAGCGTGGTCACAGCACCGCCCGTCAAGCCGCCACAATCGCACAGAAAGCAAATGCCCGACGCCTCTGCATCGGACATTATTCCGCCCAGTTCATGACCAACGAGCAGGAGGCTGTGTTGCTCAATGAGGCGCAGGAGGTGTTTCCCGATACTGTGCTTGCCCGTGAACAGCTGGTGCTGGACGTGTGAGGCGCTCCTTGAAAGCATTGTTCCTTTCCGTGAATCGACAAACAATCTAATTCATTATAATGTTACAGAAACTTTTTGGTTTCCAGAAGGAAACTATGACGATCAAGAAAGAGGTGATGGGTGGCATCACTACTTTCCTCACGATGGCCTATATCCTGGCTGTCAATCCAGACATTCTTAGTGCGACCGGTATGGATAAGGGCGCAATCTTTACCGCTTCCGTTGTCTCGGCCATTGTGGCTACGCTCGTTATGGCTATTTATGCCAAGCTGCCATTCTCGCTGGCGCCGGGTATGGGACTCAACGCCTTCTTTGCCTATACCATCGTGCTCACAATGGGCTATTCGTGGCAGTTCGCTCTCACGGCTGTTTTCATCGAGGGCTTGATCTTTATCTTGCTCACGTTGTCAGGTTTGCGTCAGCGTATTGTCGATTCCATGCCTCTGATCTTGCGACAGTCAATCTCGCCTGGCATCGGTCTGTTTATTGCCTTCATCGGTCTCAAGAATGCCGGCATTGTGGCATCAAGCCCCTCTACATTCGTGACTTTAGGCGATCTGCATTCGCCAGCAGTCCTTTTGGCTATGATCGGAATCCTGCTCAGTGCCGTGTTGTTGATCCGCAATGTCACAGGTGCTCTCCTTATTGGCATTCTCACGACTACGGTTGTCGGTATTCCATTGGGCGTTACGCATTTCTCTTCAGTCTTCAGTGCGCCACCGAGCATGGCTCCCATATTCTGTCAGTTCGAATGGAGCAGCATCCTGACGCTCGACATGCTGGTTTGTGTCTTGACCTTCCTCTTCATTGATATGTTCGACACCATCGGTACCCTCATCGGAGTGAGCAGCCGAGCAGGCATGGTCGATGAGCAGGGCAATATTCCACGTCTGCGCAAGGCATTCATGGCTGATGCTATTGGCACAACCCTTGGTGCCGTATTGGGAACTTCCACAGTCACTACATACGTCGAGAGTGCGTCGGGCGTCAATGTGGGTGGCCGCAGTGGTCTTACTGCATTTACTTCGGCTCTGTGTTTTGCAGTGGCGCTTTTCTTGGCTCCGCTCTTCCTTGCCATCCCTTCTGAGGCAACCGCTCCAGCCCTTGTGCTTGTGGGTGTGATGATGATGTCCGACATTCGCAAAATCGATTTTCAGGACTTCCTCAATGGCATCCCTTGCTTTATCTGCATTGCTTTCATGCCACTCACATATAGCATCTCTGATGGCATTCTAATGGGTCTCATTTCCTATGTATTCCTGTATCTCCTCTCTGGGCATTGGCGCGATGTCAACGTCGGCACCTATATTCTTGCCGTACTGTTTGTCTTGAAGTACGCTTTCCTTTGATTCACACCATATCGTTATAGAAATAGATGAGGCCGTGGCTTTTGCCACGGCCTCATTTGTCTTTGATCCTCTGCAACGTCGGTGCCGAGAAGAGGAATTTGCGGAGCGTTTCGTTTTCGGTCTGCAGGATGTCGTTTTTGTTTCCTGTCCACTCCACATGACCGTCTGCAAGGAAGGTGATGTGGTCGCCGATGCCGAGCACGGAATTCATATCGTGGGTGTTGACGATGGTGATGATGCCGTATTCCTTCGTGATGTCGTCGATGAGCTGGTCAATGACAATGGATGTTTTCGGGTCAAGTCCGGAGTTCGGCTCGTCGCAGAACAGGTATTTGGGTTTGAGCGAGATGGCACGGGCAATAGCTACACGCTTCTGCATGCCGCCGGAAAGCTGGCTTGGCATCTTCCGGTGTGCGTCCTTGAGGTTGACGCGTTCCAGACAGAAATCGACTCGTTCACGAATCTGTACCTCGGTCAGATCACTGAACATGCGCAATGGGAAGGCCACATTGTCCTCCACCGACATGCTGTCGAACAGCGCAGAGCCCTGGAACAACACACCGATCTCCTTGCGAACCTCATGCAACTGTTTCCGGCTGAGAGAATGAAAGTTGCGACCATCATAGAGCACTTCGCCCTGTTCGGGGCGATAAAGTCCAATGAGGCACTTCAGCAGGACGGTCTTGCCTGATCCCGATTGACCGATGATCAGGTTGTTGACACCCGGCTGAAAGGTGCAGTCGATGCCTCGCAGCACTTCCTGCGAGTCGAAGGATTTATGTAGGTTCTTGACTTCGAGCATGTCGCTGAGCGGATTACAGATTACAAATTACAGAATACTTGTTTCCTGTTGGACGCTGCAAAGTTACTAAAATTTTGGGCAATGAGCAAGAAAACCCTCACTTTTTCTCCCAAATGTTTTGTTTTCCCAACAAAAATCGTTATCTTTGCACCGCAATTATCACTACATTGCTGCGGTCAAGTCAAACTACAGTCATTTGTAATTAGTAATTTGTAATTCAATACAGCCGTGTTTGACAATCTTTCCGAGCGTCTTGAGCGCTCGTTCAAAATCCTCAAGGGTGAAGGCAAGATCACCGAAATCAACGTTGCAGAGACCTTGAAAGATGTACGTCGTGCCCTGTTGGATGCCGACGTGAACTATAAGGTAGCCAAGACTTTTACCGATACCGTCAAGCAGAAGGCATTGGGCATGGACGTGCTCACTGCCGTAAAGCCTGGCCAGCTCATGGTGAAGCTCGTGCATGACGAGCTGGCTATCCTCATGGGCGGAGATGCCGTGGAGCTCAACCTCAAGGCCAATCCTACCGTGATCCTGATGGCCGGCCTGAACGGTGCAGGTAAGACCACCCACACCGGCAAGCTCGCCCTCATGCTCAAGGACAAGAAGGGCAAGAAGCCGTTGCTCGCCGCCTGTGACGTGTATCGTCCAGCTGCTATCGACCAGCTCGAAGTGGTTGCCAATCAGGTAGGCGTGCCAGTTTATGAGGACCGCGACTGCAAGGATCCTGTCAAGATTGCCCGCGATGCCATCGACAAGGCCAAGCATGAGGGCTATGACGTGGTGCTGCTCGATACCGCCGGTCGTCTGGCCATCGACGAGGCCATGATGCAGGAGATCGAGAACATCAAGAATGCCGTGCAGCCACAGGAGATCCTCTTCGTGGTCGATTCGATGACCGGCCAGGATGCCGTGAACACCGCCAAGGAGTTCAACGAGCGCCTCGACTTCACCGGCGTGATCCTCACCAAGCTCGACGGCGATACCCGTGGCGGTGCAGCCCTCTCGATCCGCACCGTGGTGCAGAAGCCTATCAAGTTCATCGGTACGGGCGAGAAGATGGAGGCCCTCGACGTGTTCTATCCTGAGCGTATGGCTGGCCGTATCCTCGGCATGGGCGACGTGGTTTCACTCGTGGAGCGTGCCCAGCAGCAGTACGATGAGGCTGAGGCCAAGAAGCTCCAGAAGAAGATCGCCAAGAACCAGTTCGACTTCAACGACTTCTTCGAGCAGATCCAGCAGATCAAGAAGATGGGCAACATCAAGGACCTCGCTTCGATGATTCCTGGCGTGGGCAAGGCCATCAAGGACCTCGACATCGACAACTCCGCCTTCAAGTCGGTTGAGGCCATCATCCAGTCCATGACCCCATACGAGCGTCAGCACCCTGAGTGCATGAACCAGAGCCGCAAGAACCGTATCGCCAAGGGATCAGGTACCTCGATCCAGGAGGTGAACCGTCTGGTGAAGCAGTTCGATGATATGCGCAAGGTGATGAAGAAGATGAACGACTTCAAGGCCAATCCGCGCGCTCTGCAGCAGATGCAGCAGATGGCTGCTAAGATGAAGGGACAGGGATTCCCGGGAATGTAAAACGCTTCGCGTTGTTTTGTTATTTTGTTAATATGTTGTTTTTTTAGTGTCGAATGATACATAACAAATTAACATATTAACAAATTAACACATTAACAATACAACAAAAGATTATGCAACTAATTGATGGAAAGGCAACCGCTGCTGCTATCAAGCAGGAGATTGCCGAAGAAGTAAAGCAGATGCTTGCATCTGGCAAGCGCGCACCACATCTGGCTGCCATTCTGGTGGGCCATGATGGCGGTTCGGAGACATACGTGGCCGCTAAGGTCAAGGCTTGTGAGGAGTGTGGATTCACCTCGTCGCTCATCCGCTATGAGGCTGACATCACCGAGGCAGAGCTTCTCGCCAAGGTGGACGAGTTGAACAAGAATCCTGAGGTGGACGGCTTCATCGTGCAGCTGCCATTGCCAAAGCATATCGACTCGCAGAAGGTGATCGAGGCCATCGACTACCGCAAGGACGTGGATGGCTTCCACCCAGTCAATGTGGGTCGTCTGAGCATCGGCCTGCCATGCTTCGTAAGCGCCACCCCAGCCGGTATCATGATGCTGCTGGAGCGATACGGCGTGGAGACCAAGGGCAAGCATTGCGTGGTGCTCGGCCGCTCGAACATCGTGGGCAAGCCAGTGGCTCAGCTCATGATGCAGAAGGCTTATCCGGGCAACGCTACCGTCACCGTATGCCATTCGGCCAGCGAGAACCTCAAGGAGATCTGTGCTTCGGCCGACATCCTGATTGCAGCCATCGGTTCGCCAGAGTTTGTGACTGCCGACATGGTGAAGGAGGGTGCCACGGTCATCGACGTAGGCACTACCCGTGTGCCAGATGCCACCAAGAAGTCGGGCTTCAAGCTCAAGGGCGACGTGAAGTTCGATGAGGTGGCTCCGAAGTGCTCGTTCATCACCCCCGTGCCAGGTGGCGTTGGCCCGATGACCATCTGTTCGCTGATGAAGAACACGCTAAAGGCTGGCAAGGGCATCAACTGGTAATCACCGTTGATTTTGATTTAGATAATTAGGCTGAGCAGGAGTACTGCTTAGCCTTTTTTTTGTGCTGTTGAACATGAAATGAATAAAAAGTGAGGAGAAAATTTGGAGGATAGAAAAAAAATGTATATCTTTGCGGCGGATTATGGGCGGAATTGGGCCTGATGCTACCACTCTCGTGTAGCCATAGGTCATCATGACTTATCCATAACCATCAAGAAGGCGTTCCCGCTTTCATCCTTTATATCGAAATCTGGTAAATTTCAAAGTCGAAGGATGGTAGCCACAAGGACGCCCCCTGTATGTGTATCTGCGCATACGGTTGCCACGCCGTCTGTTGGTGTCTGCGCCGTATAGCTCCGAGCATATGCGGCGTGGGCAATTGTAGTTATTCATTTCGACAAAGGTTTACCAGAGCCTGATATAAGATGAATAAAGGACAGTTCCTCACGCTTTCTTGTGTCTGGATGTCACACATTATATTATTATATATGCTGAGATCGGAGGAACTGGTAGGCAGAAAACAATTATGAAAAAGCAATTTGCAAACCCAGAGTTGAAGATCGTGATGTTGAATAATGCAGATATTATTGCAACAAGCACAGGTGCTACCGGTGACGACATCCCAATGAGTGCACGTTTTAGAGATTTTGAAGACGAAGATTAAATGCCAACTGTTATGAAAAGCACTAAATTATTATTTGCGGGAGTAATGGCCGCCTTGGCTTTCGCTTCATGCAGCGAGTCAGAAGAATTCTCTGCCAAAAGCGAGCTGGTAACAGACATCATAGTTACTGGCGAGGACATCGTGCCAGAATTGGGCGGTGCAACACGTACTGCCTATACGATGGGATCAAGTCTGAAATTCTCGTGGTCGAATGGAGACACACTTGGCATCTATCCAATCGGAGGCTCTCAGGTAGATTTCCCGATTTCTGCGGGAGAGGGTTCCAACTCTGCCATGTTTGATGGTGGAGCATGGGCACTACGCTCTTCTTATACTTATGCAGCCTATTATCCATTTACAGCGAAGAATTTCCACATCAACGAAAATGCTATCCCTGTAGATTATTTCGGCCAGGAGCAGAATGGCAATGGCTCATTAGCTCACCTTGGCAAGTACGACTTTATGGCAGCAGCAGCTACTTCTCCTAATGAAACGGGTGGTGTCAATCTGGCGATGAAGCATCTTGGTAGTTTCGTGCGTTTGCAGTTGACGATGCCGGTAGCAGATACCTATACGAGTGTGACGCTGTCTTGTGACGGCGAGAAGTTCACCACTGCGGCCACCTACGATCTCACAGCAGCAACACCTGCATTGTCCCCAAAGAGCAAGGCTTCTTCTTATACCATCAGGCTGAAGAATACTTCGACAACAGAGAATAAGGAGTTGCTGACGGTTTATGCTTTCGTAGGACCTACCAATCTTAGCGGAAGCCAGTTGACCATTACCGTTGCTGGTACTACTAACAAAACATACGTAGGTACAGTAGATGGCAAGAACATGCAGGCGCGTGGTGGCTATAACTATGCGTTGGAGTTCAAGAGTGGCACTAATGCCAGTGGAGACGACATCTCGTTCGATGAAGATCCCTTCAATGGTCATGCCTACGTCGATTTGGGTCTGAAGGATTCACATGGCCATACCATCTATTGGGCAACGTGCAACGTAGGTGCTACCACACCAGAGGACTATGGCGATTACTTCGCCTGGGGCGAGACGGAGCCGTATTATCTGGCAGGGCATTCACAGGATAGCCCATGTTCTTCATGGAAGACTGGTAAGACATCCGGTTATGATTGGGCAAGTTACAAGTGGTGCAATGGATCTTCTACTTCGATGACAAAGTATTGCACCAAAAGCAGTTATGGCACCGTAGATAACAAAACCGTACTTGACCCAGAGGATGATGCCGCCACGGTGAACTGGGGCGGCAATTGGCGCATGCCAACCAAGGCAGAGCTGGATCAGCTTCGCACCTCTTGTACCTGGACATGGAACTCCACAAAGCAAGGTTATACCGTCACAGGCCCGAATGGTAATTCCATCTTCTTGCCGGCTGCCGGTGGTCGTGGCGGCTCGGACCTCAACAAAGCAGGCTCGCTCGGCGTCTACTGGTCGTCGTCGCTCGGCACTTCGTACTCGCGCAGCGCGTACTGCCTCTACTTCGGTTCGGGCGGCCAGGACGCAGACGACGACGACCGACGCGACGGGACTTCCGTCCGCGCGGTCTGCGTGTCCATAGAATAGTCCTTGTAGACCAAGAGATCAAAAAAATCCCAAGCCAAAGCATAAGATGAGAGTTGGAGTTTCCCAGCGGCCCCCAAGGCCGCCCATAAACTCCAACTCCCATCTGAGTCTGAATGATAAACAGATAAATGAGATGCTTGCTTCATCCATCCGTCTGTTGCTATAGTACAATGTCCCCGTCGAAGTTATAGCTGTCAACTACGGCATAGATGAGGAAACGATACGTCAGTCTCGCGGTTGTTGAGTGATGTCTTGATCCAATGAAGATAGAAATCTGCATTGACGAGATAATTAGTCTGATTGTTCGCATGTATAGAACAGACCGGCATCAATCCCAACTTATGATTGATGCCGGTCGTAAGTTATGATCCTGCCATTCTTGTCCACTTATGCCAGACTGCTTCCGGTTGAAGATATGTGAGAACTCTCGAATATGCTACCCTGAAGATAAGAATCGAAAGTTGAGAAGTATTCGAGAAGCAATGGCAGCAATGAATAGTAGCATTACGACGAGTATTACCTAAGCTGCCAGCAAAAACAAATAGCTGGGCCCAAAGAAACTGGTGTTGATCATTTGCTAAACTTATTGATTGGTTTCATTTGGGCAAACAAGTTGTCGAATGCTAACAAATATGGTATTCCTACCCGCAATGTCGCTATTGAACATAAAGGAGTAACGATCAAAGGAAGGTTGAATGTCCGTAAATCAATTCTACCATATCATAAAGAGCGAGAGGTTTACTCCACAACTTGGGAGAAACAGCCAGACGAAGTGATAGCAAACATCATTCTTCAGGCCGAACGTTTTATTCTACGGAACTGTGCTTCTGCAGATAGGCTCAATGCCTCACCTAATGCCAAGAATGCCCTCGACAATCTTCATTCTCTGGGCATCCAGTTACGCCATATCTCAGTGTACGAATATAAGAGAATCAATTATAAATCCGTATTTGAGTCATATAGACCTATCGTTGACCTCTCTTGGCAACTGATACAGCAAAAGGGCATCATGCAGCAGGACTCTGAAACCAAGAACGAGGCAATGGGTATGTTTGTGGATATGGCAGAGATCTGGGAAATGTTCCTGAGGTCAATACTTAGGCAGGAATTTCCTGACTGGAGTGTCTTTTTATATGTTGTTCAGCATAAATCAGAAAAAAAAGTGAGGTGGAAATTTGAAATATTGGAAAAAGTAACTATATTTGTGCCATAAAAACACTAGTTTTTCATCAAAAAACAACCATGAAACTATTTTCTGGAAAAACAAACGAATTGGCATCTTTTTATCGGGCATTTCTCAATACCCGACGTGAGATGGGAATTTCAATGCTGGTGCTGTTGTTCATCACCTTTTCTCTCTCTGTCATTTTTTATTTGGTAGAGCATAACGAGCAACCAGATGTATTTGATGGTTGGTGGTCATGTGTCGTTTGGGCTTACTCTCGCTACATCGAGGGTGGTGATACAGGTATGACTGAATATGATAAGAAGTACCTGGCCAGCCGTCATTTCGGATTGCGAGACTATCATCCAGAAAAATAAAAAAGGCAATGATATACTATTTGGCACTAGGGGACATTGCCAAAATTCAATAACGATGAATTATGAAAACATTTCGGTTTCCATCTGGTACGGACAAAATCAGCAAGAATGAGCTGGCAAAGGCATTTTCCGAATACGAACGGGTAGAAATACCAGGCTCCGTATTACGGATTGACGCCCGGTTTGACAATGCTGAGACCTCCGGTTTTATCGTTAAGCAACTTCTGCTGAATGAAGGTTTGCTGAGTTTGAAATTATTTGCGGGCAGTGCTATTTCTGTCAATGTCCCGCAGTCTCTTCAGGAGATTGAGACGAGTGCCCAGTTGCCACGAGTCCTCTGCCTGCCAGACGCTTTCAATAGACTGTGTTGGCATATCAATGGGGTGGAGTATCTTCAGGCATACAGTGATTCGGAGGTGCGTTACTGTTTCCAAGACTCGAAGCTCAAGCATTACGTATATCTGGGAGAAAAGATTTCGACTAAGCAATATCTTTTTTCTGATATTCCAGCAGGTTGCGTCATTCATGTAGAGAGTGAAAAGATGGTTGAGAAGGTGCTTAAAAAGGGCGGCTTCGATGTGTCGAAAGTTTATGTCGTTCCTGATGCCATAGAATGGAAAGACTTCCCTGCCGATAAACTCGCCATGACGATAGAGGAGTACAACCCAGTGTCACGAGTCGTACCTGCACAGATCAAGCTGCAAGAAGAGAAGGCTGCAGAGCAAGCGCGAAAAGCCGCAGAACTGGTGCATTATGAACGCGAGCGGAGCAAGGGTAGGATCATTGGCAACATGCTGCTTCCTTTTGTGAATGATTACCTGAAGGATAAAGACCTGGAGTATAAAGTCTCAAGAAAGGTGAGAGAGGGGAAACTTGACATACAGTTTCAGTTTTCAGCGAATCTCTTCATGCTTGCAGGCATTCGGTCCGAAAACCCGAAGGACAGTCTGGGTCAGATTGTAGATGCTGCACAAAAGATCAGAGACTTGTATGCCCGATATAAAGAGGATATTGCTACACTGTCCATTTGGGTCAGAGAGTCCTGTGGCATTGACAATGATTGCCCTTACATGTCCATCCCGCTTGCCGAGAATATATATGTGATGGGCAACATGCGCATCGAGTCGCTCGCCGCAGATGCTGCAACGATCATTTCGTTTGCCAATGAATTGAAGGTTATACTTGATGATTCTGCATGCAAAGGGATGAAACTTATTATTAGTAGTCAAAATAATCTATGGCAATAACAATAACGATCAAAGGACCTTCATAATCACAGATGGTACATACGATTATTGACGCAGATCCTTCCATCCTTGACCGCCTGGCCGCCTTCTGAAGATTCTATTGTGCTGTGGACATCCTGCATAAGACCGAGACTGGCTGGGCCATCTATGAGGTGAAGAGCAGTACGGGATCAACCGACCCGAAGAAAAACACTCGTGCTGTCCCGCAGAAATATGCCTACGACATTGCTTATCAGAAGTATGTGCTCAGCCAGTGTGGCGTCAACGTCACAGGCGTCTATCTCGTTCGCCTCAATAGTGACCAAGAATCAGGAGGATTTGACGATGGAGGGAGAGGTGCTGCGGCTGACGAAGGAACTGGCAAAGCGACTGGGTCTGACACCCATGCAGGCGATGCTGTTCTCGGTGTTCGTCGATCAGTTTACAGATTCGCGCATAAACTATCGCGACATCGCTAATCATTTTGATGTGCGTCCATTGCAGGTGTTGTCAGTAAGGGAAGAGATCGATGCGTTGGTGCAACGTGGTGCCATCATGCGTCGTAAGGACCGCGATGGCGATGTCACCTATCGTGTGCCGAACAAAGTGCTGGAGTGCCTGAAGAAAGATACCCTTCCTGAGCCAGAACCTATCGTTGGCCTCACGGCACAGGAGCTGATGGATCTGGTGTTCAAATACCTGGAGATGCGCGATGAGGAAGAGATTGAGGATGACGATTTGTATGTGCACATGCGAACGCTGATAGAGGGCAATATGCAGCTTATGCTCTCCCGCTTCGTAAAAACTAACCCCTTTCCCTTCGGTTCTTGACGGCCAGTACCATGCCAAGTATCAATATGACGGAACCGGTGATTGCCATCCAGGTGATGCGTTCGCCGAGCACGATGTATGATATGATCATGGTGAAGAAGGGCTGCAGATACACGATGTTGGTAGTGGGTACTGTGCCCAGAACCGAAAGCGCCCAGTTCCATCCGAAATAGCAGAGCATTGATGCTATGAGCCCCAGATAGAGCAGATTGCCCCACACGCTGGGCTTGAGTAAGATGGTGGTGTCAAAGTGCAGCGGTTGTACGAAAATGAAGTAGGGGATGATGCTCAGTACACCGTAGGCAAAGACCTTGCGAGTGATGAACAGGGCGTCGTAGTGTGGAGTAAGCTTCTTCATGATCAGAGAGTAGAAACCCCAGGTGAGAGAGGCTCCCAGGGCAAGTATGTCGCCGCGAGGGTTGAGGTGTAGCATCAGTTGTCCGTTGAGGATGACCAACGCCATGCCAATGAAGGCGATGAGCGACCCGCCTATCTGGCGGCCGTGCATGCGTTCGTCTTTGTAGAACAAAGCGAGCAGTATGGCGGTGACCAATGGGGTGGAGCCAACGAGGATGGCTACGTTCGAAGCTGTGGAATAGAGCAAAGCCATGTTTTCGCTCAGGAAGTAGAGCGAGCCGCCCAGCACTCCAGTGGCCATAAGCAGGAGTTCGTGCTTCCAGGTGTCGGCCCAACGTCTTTGATGCGAGAAGATGCTTAGGCACAGATAGGCTAACGTAAAGCGGAAGAAAAAGATGTCGGCAGGAAGCAACCCGGCTGTCAGGAGCACTTTCGACGACACGAAGGTCTCGCCCCATATAGCGCAGACACTCACAGCAACGATCGTGGCCAGATGCTTTGGACCGAAAGAAAAGAGAGCTTTGTTCATTTGTTTCAAATAAGGAAAGGATATGACTTGCTATGCAGTCACTACCCTGTTCATCCGCACATCCCACTCGTCGGTAGGAATGTCTTTCTTCATCTGGCAGTTGAAGGCCACGCCCCAACGTGGACACTTCATCTTGGGCAGGATGCGGTCGTACCAGCCGCCACCACGGCCCATGCGCTTGCCATTGCGAGTGAAAGCTCGGCCAGGGATGATGGCAAAGTCGATCTGTGTGAGCACTTCGTCGGGGATGATCGGTGCATTGGCTCCCTGTTCAGGGATGATCACCTCTTTGCCCGATCCGCTGGCATCGTCGATGAGGAGCTGGAGCGAAACTTCGTCGGGCAAGGCATTGTAGAGCATCACGGTCTGCGCCTCCTGCCATTCTGCTGTGCCTAATATCTGGAGGCAGATAAAGAGTGACTGGGTGTCGCGGTCGGCAGCACTCATGCGTTTCAATTCCTCACGTATCTGTTTGCGAAGTTCCTGCTTGGTCATTTTTTAAAGGGTATTTTAGGGTATTTAAGGGGAGTGAAAAGGGAGTGATAGGGTATTTTTTTCAGAATATGCAGCACCCGATGCTCAATTCCAATTGCTGTGCGATGAATCCGTCACCTTTAGAATATAATCCGATGTAAGGCGACATTTTTCGCCCTGCTTGTGGTCGGAATGGATGATAACGGAGGCCGAAGCGTTCGTAGAAGCGCGAAGTGCGGTCCCACATCTTTGGATGTTTGCCATTGAGGTAACAACCTACTTGTCCATGGAGTGACCAGTTGCGAATCCATGTGGTGTGTACGAACGAGAGTCCCGTATAGGTGGTTCGTCCCGTACGGTCGCCAGCGGGCAGATACGAAACCTCCAGTCCTGCACCAATAGCGCTCTGAGGGTTGTATTGCCAGAGGGCAGAGGCTGCCAAGGTGGCCTGTCCGTAGAGGTTCTCAGGATGCTGTTCCACGCGGGTGAATCCCATGTCGGCCATCACGTCCCAGTACCATTGTCTGTGCCAGCCGGTTCCGGATATGCCATCAGAGACAAACTTTGAAGAACGGCCCCCCGACGATGTATCTCGTGCATGAGGACGCACGCTCAGCGTCACCCCCAGATTGTTGGCACCACTGTTCGGCTCGTGCGTATTGCTATTGCTCATGTGGATGAAGTGCGGACCGATGCTCCATTCTGCCCATGGCGTATCGAATCCGGCAAGCATAGCCATGTCTAAATAGATCTGCAGATGCCCACCCATCGGAAAGATCTGGTTAGGCATCGTCTCGTCGTGGTGATTGAAATTGTAGGCAAAGCCCAGGTCCCAGCTGGTGCGGAGGCTGAAGTTTTCGCCTCTCAAATAGTATTGGTCCTGATGCCAGCTCAGCGCAAGGAAACGACCGAAACTG
Source organism: Bacteroidales bacterium (assembly GCA_045628525.1). Taxonomy (GTDB): domain Bacteria; phylum Bacteroidota; class Bacteroidia; order Bacteroidales; family UBA3663; genus Liminaster. Next base: position 9,355 of record JAZQPJ010000056.1, on the reverse strand, counting down.
GTGCGCCAGTCGCTGAGCGAGCCTTTGCCCGTGAGGTGGCAATGTGTGTAATCGAGGTAGCTAAGTGAGAATCCGACTACAGGATAATACAGCCCCTTCCTTGCCGCTCCGAAATCACCCTTTTGGTACTGATGGCCAATGGTTAACTTTGCGTTGTGCATAGCTACACCTGGCCCAATCGTGCTCTTGTAGTTGAGCCAGGAGGCCGTAGGACCAGGGGTGCCCAGCCCATACGATGCCTCCCAAGTGTTGAAGAAGCGCTCGCCATGTGCGGTCAGTGGCATCGCCATCAGGCAGAGCAACACTATGTTCTGATAGCCTTTTTTCATTTACATCACGATGGTCTTGATAATGTAGGCCACGTATGACATGGTCAGCACCAGGCCCTCCCAGCGCACGAGCTTGCGATGCGTGCGAAGGAAGATCCAGAGCATGACACCCAGCACGAGCATGGTGAGATAGTCGAATCCGAAGCCTACGTTGCTATCGTGAATAGGACAAATGAGGGCCGAGACTCCGATCACACTCAGAATATTGAAGGTCACCGAGCCAATGATGTTGCCAATGGCCATATCCGACTCGCCCTTGATCGAAGCCATCACCGAGGCAAACAGCTCAGGCAACGAAGTGCCTACAGCCACGATGGTGAGGCCTATGATGCGGTCGGTAACGCCCAGCTGCTTGGCAATGTCTGAAGCACCCTCCACGAGCTTGTCCGATCCGAACACCATGGCAGCAAACGACACCGCTACGACGAGCAATGCCTTCCACAGAGCCATGGGAGGGGTGGTTTCAACCTCTTCTGTATTCGCTCTTTTTTTCTCAGCTTTGCGCGACTTCACCACCTGGTACCACACGAATGCCACCAGCATCAGCACCATCAGCGCGCCTGCCCATCGCTCTATTGAGCCAGCCATGGCGATGGCTACAAACAGCACGGCCGAGAGCATCATAAATGGATGATCGATTCTCAATGTGGCACGTGATGAGGCGATAGGCACAATCATCGACGACACACCCAGAATCAGGGCAATGTTGGCGATGTTCGAACCCACCACATTACCGATGGCGATGCCCGAATTGCCCACCAGCGCCGACTGGGCCGACACCAGCAGCTCAGGCATCGATGTGCCAAAGCCCACCACGGTCATGCCAATCACCATCTTACTCAACTTAGCGCGCTGGGCAATGGCTACGGCTCCATCCACGAGGTAGTCGCCACCCTTGACGAGGAGGAGGAAACCAAGGAGAATGTAGAAGATGTCTGTTATCATAGTTTAGAGTTGAGAGTTTAGAGTTGAGAGTAGTGGGTAGAGTTAACAACTCTAAACCCTAAACTCTCCACTCTAAACTCAATTACTTGATGATTCCGTCCCTCTTCATCAACGCCTTGATGTCAGGATCAGAACCCTTGAACTGACGATAGAGCTCGGCAGGATCGATGGTGTCGCCACTCTCAAGGATGTGACGGAAACGCTTGGCTGTCTCTGGGTTGAAGAGACCCTCCTTCTCGAACACGGCGAAAGCATCGGCATCGAGCACCTCTGCCCACTTGTAGCTGTAGTAGCCGGCAGCATAGCCGCCGCTGAAGATGTGGGTGAAGGCAGTCGCCATCATGGCACCATCTACGCGAGGCAATACCTGGGTTGGGAGCATGGCATCGGCCTCGAACTGCTCAACGTTCTGGAGCTGTGGGTAACGCTGGTCGATCTCGGTGGCACCATTCTGCTGACCCTTGCCGAGTGAGTGGAAGGCCATGTCGAGCATGCCGAATGAGAGCTGACGAACACAGGCGTAGGCAGCCTGGAAGGTGGCAGCCTCATGCAGTCGGTCGATGAGCTCCTGTGGGATCTTCTCGCCGGTCTCGTAGTTCTCGGCAAAGGTGTCGAGGAACTCCTTCTTGCCCATGAAGTTCTCGTTGAACTGCGATGGCAGCTCTACGAAGTCGCGCGATACCGAGGTGCCGCTCAATGAGGCGTATGTGCACTTGGTGAGCAAGCCGTGGAGCGAGTGACCGAACTCGTGCAGGAAGGTGGTGGCCTCGTCGTAGGTCAGGAGGGCAGGAACGTAGCCCTCCTCGCCAGGATTGCCGATAGCCTTGCTGAACGACATCACGATCTGGACGTGTGGACGCGAATCGGTGCCATCCTCCTCAAGCCACTGGCCCTTGAACTCGGTCATCCATGCACCCGGACGCTTGGTCTCGCGTGGATAGAAGTCGGTATAGAGCAGGCCGAGGTAGGTGCCGTCGCCATCGAGCACCTCGAAGCACTCGGCGGCTGGGTTATAGACAGGCACATCGAGTTTGTTGAAGGTCACGCCATACAGACGGTTGGCCAGGCCGAACACGCCGGTGCGCACCTTGTCGAGGGCGAGGTATGGCTTCACCTGAGCGTCATTTACATTATACTTGGCAGTCTTCAGCTTCTCTGAGTAGTAACTGAAGTCCCATGGCATCAGGTCCTTGACACCCTCCTTGGCTGCCAGCTGAGCCACCTCCTTCACGTCGTTGAGGGCTGGCTTCTTGTAGGCATCGAGCAACTGGTTGAGCAGGCTGTTGACGGCCTCTGGGGTGTGTGCCATGTTGTTCTCCACACGATACTGTGCGAAGTTGTCATAGCCGAGCAGCTCGGCACGCTCCTGACGGAGGGTGGCGATGCGGCGGATGTTGTTGGTATTGTCGAACTCACCACCCACACAGCGGGCATTGTATGCCTTGTAGAGCATCTCGCGCAGGTCGCGACGGCTGCTGTACATCATGAATGGACGGTAGCTTGGTGCCAGGAGGGTGAGCTTGTTGTCGTTCTGCTTCAAGGCCTCTACCACGAAGCCTGGCAGGCCCTCCATGTCGCCCTTTTCTGGGTCGAGCTGGTAGGTCCAGGCAGCGGTAGCCTTCTGCACGTTCTGGCCGTAGGCAAGGGTGAGGCTGTCGAGCTCGGTGCTGATCACCTGCCAGCGGTCACGAGCTTCGCCCTGCAGGGTGGCACCCGAACGGACATAGCCGTCGTAGGTCTCCTTCAGCAGTCGCTGCTGTTCGAGCGAGAGGGTCTCCCACAGGTCGGTGTCGTGATAGTTGTTCCATACGGTCTTCACGCGCTCGAAGAGCTGCTCGTTGAGGCTCACTTCGAGGCTGTGCTTGCTCATCATTGGCTGGAGCTCCTCGCTGAGGGCCAGCATCTCGTCGGTACCGTCGCACTCCACGAGGTTATAGAAGATCGACTCCACACGATTGAGCAACGAACCGGCACGATTCAGGGCTACGATGGTGTTCTCGAAGTTTGGAGTGGCGCGGTTCACGATGATGGCGTTGATCTCCTCGTTGTGCTCCTTGATGCCTGCCTCGAAGGCTGGCTTATAATGCTCGGTCTTCAGCTGATCGAATGGGAAGGCACCGTGCGGCAGGGTTGACTCTACCAGGAATGGGTTATCCATGTTGTTGGCGTTTTGGTTGTTCGAGCAGCTGCTCAATGAGATGGCTGTAGCGGCTGCTGCGCAGATGATTGGGTAATACTTCATAGTTGTAATTGTTTGTTTTTTCTATTCAAAGGGCCATTGTAAAGTTGCAAAAACTTGCCAAAAACTTTAGGAATGCTTCTGAAGATTTGCAGAGGCAGGAAAAAACGTTTGGCGTCGCTCTGCAGATTTGCAGAGGCTCGGAAAATAATTTTGGCACCTCTCAGCAGATATGCAGAGGCATGAAAAAAACTTTTGGCGCCTCTCCGCAGGTTTGCAGAGGCATGGAAAAAACTTTTGACGCCTCTCCGCAGATTTGCAAAAGCACAAAAACGTCGTAGCCATGCTTCTGCAGGTTTGCAGAGGGAGAAAAAAAGCATTTGCGGCCGCTCTGCAGATTTACAATGGCATTTCGGCTCAGAATCTGGCCACAAGCTCGCTCGCTTTGACCTTCTCCTGCTCGCCGGTGAGCATATTCTTGAGCGAAACCTCCTCGTTGGCCACCTCGTCCGAACCGATGATGACTACGTATGGGATCTGCTTGGCATTGGCGTACGACATCTGCTTCTTCATCTTGGCACCAGCCTCCGGATAGACCTCGGCGCGGACGCCGGCCTTGCGGAGCTGGGCGAGGAGTGGCAGGCAGAAGTCCTGCTCGGCTTCGCCAAAGGTGACGAAGAGCACCTGGGTGGACTGCAGGGCATCGGTAGGGTAGAGGTCGAGCTGATTGAGCACGTCGTAGATGCGGTCAGCGCCGAACGAGATGCCTACGCCGCTCATGCCTGGCATGCCGAACACGCCGGTGAGGTTGTCGTAACGGCCGCCGCCGGTGATTGAGCCGATCTGCACGTCGAGGGCCTTGACCTCGAAGATGGCACCGGTGTAGTAGTTGAGACCACGGGCCAGGGTGAGGTCGATGTCGAGCTGGCATTGGGTGCCGCCGAGCTTCTCTACCTTGCCCAGGATGAACTCGAGCTCCTCCACGCCCTTCACGCCGATCTCGCTGGCGGCGAGGGTCTCCTTGATGATCTGGAGCTTCTGGTGGTTCTCGCCTTCGAGCTTGATGATAGGCTGCAGCTTCTCGATCTGCTCGTCGTTGAGACCCTTCTCGCGGAGTTCGGCGTTGACGTTGTCGAGGCCGATCTTGTCGAGCTTGTCAATGGCTACGGTGATATCGACCAGGAGCTCTGGCGCACCGATCACCTCGGCAATGCCGGCCAGGATCTTGCGGTTGTTCATCTTGATGGCTACGCGGATGCCGAAGCGGCGGAATACCTCGTCGATGATCTGGATGAGCTCCACCTCGTTGAGCAACGAGTCGCTGCCTACCACGTCAGCATCGCACTGGAAGAACTCGCGGTAACGGCCCTTCTGTGGACGATCGGCGCGCCAAACGGGCTGTATCTGGTAACGCTTGAATGGGAAGGCAAGCTCGTTCTGGTGCATCACCACGAAGCGGGCAAATGGCACGGTGAGATCATAGCGCAGGCCCTTCTCGCAGATGCGTGCGGCCAGTCGGGCGCTGCCGTCCAGACGGCCCTGGGTGTCGCCGTCGGCATAGAGTTCTTCTGGCTTCACGTCCGAGAGGAAGTTACCTGAGTCGAGGATCTTGAAGAGCAGCTTGTCGCCCTCTTCGCCATACTTGCCCATCAGGGTTGAGAGATTCTCCATCGAAGGGGTCTCGATCTGCTGGTAGCCGTAGAGGCCATAGACCTCCTTGATGGTGTTGAAGATGTAGTTGCGCTTCGCCATCTCGATGGGCGAGAAGTCGCGTGTTCCTTTGGGAATGCTTGGTTTTACCTGTGCCATTTTTTAGTCGTATATCTTTATGTTTTTATTGTCAATAATGGTGCTTAATGGGCAATTTTACGCTCACGCACGAATAAATTGCGCGCAAATATAACGAAAATCTTTCTTTTTTGGCTCTCTTTTGCAGAATTTTTTCCGAAAAGCCTTTCTTTTTAAATATAAATATGTATCTTTGCCACCCAAAAGCAACGATTTTATGTCAGTAACCGATCTTCTCAAGCATACAAGTGAGACTCTGTTCTCCTTCGAGGTATTGCCTCCGCTCAGAGGCAAGAGCATCGAACAGATCTATCAGACCATCGATCGTCTGATGCCTTTCAATCCGGCTTTTATCGAGGTGACAACGCATCGCTCGGACTTCGCCTATAAGGAGGTGGCTCCGGGGGAATTCCGCCGTGTGGAGGAGCGTCTGCGCCCTGGTACGGTGGCCATCGCGTATGCCATAAAGCAGAAATACGGGGTGCCGGTGGTGCCACACATCATCTGCAGTGGATACTCGCAGCAAGAGACGGAATACGAGCTGCTCGACCTCTCGTTCCTCGACCTCAGGGACCTCATCATCCTGCGCGGCGACAAGTCGAAGCAGGATTCGCGCTTCATCCCGAAGGAGGGCGGTCTGCGCTTTGCCTCAGAGCTTTGCGAACAGGTGAACCGCTTCAATCAGGGCCAGCTGCTCTTCGGCGAGAGTCATGAGCTGGCACAGGAGCATCCTTTCTCGTACGGCGTGGCTGGCTATCCCGAGAAGCACGATGAGGCCATGAGTTTTGCGGCCGACATGCGCTGGTTGAAGCATAAGGTGGAGTTGGGTGCAGGCTATATCGTTACGCAGATGTTCTTCGACAACAAGAAGTTCTTCGACTTTGTGGATCGCTGCCGCGATGCCGGCATCACCGTGCCTATCGTTCCGGGTATCAAGCCATTGGCTACCCTGACCCATTGTACCATGTTGCCACGCACCTTCCATATCGACTTCCCCGATGAGCTGGTGGAGCAGCTTGAGAAGTGCCAGACGAATGTCGAGGTGAAGGAGGTGGGCACGGCATGGGCCATCCGCCAGTGTCGTGAGTTGCGCGAGCATGAGGCCCCTTCGCTCCACTTCTACACGATGAATGCGGCTGCGCAGATCGAGACCATTATGAAGGCATTGTAAACCAAGGTGTCAATTTTACATTCTACATTCTTCATTTTACATTTTCCTTCATGACCTTACGCGAAGCATTTGAACATAAGATTCTGCTGCTCGATGGCGGTATGGGTTCCCTGATCCAGGAGTATGGCATCAAGGGTGCCAATAATGACATGCTCTCCATCGAACATCCTGAGGTGATACTCGATATACATCGTCGCTATGTGAAGGCTGGTGTCGATGTGCTGACTACTAATACTTTCTCGAGCCAGCGTGTGTCGCAGCATGAGTATCATCAGGAGGAGCGCATCGTGGAGATGAATCGTGCTGCCGTCCGTTTGGCCCGTCAGGCGGCTGATGAGGCTGTTGGCCGCAAGGTCTTCGTCTTAGGCGATGTAGGCCCGACCAGCAAGATGCTCTCGATGAGCGATGACGTCAACGACCCTGCTGCTCGTGCCATCACTTTCGATGAACTTGAGGCTGCCTATCAGGAGCAGATTGAGGCGTTGGTCGAGGAGGGCGTGGATGGCATCCTGGTAGAAACTATCTTCGACACATTGAACGCCAAGGCCGCCCTTTCGGCCTTCGAGAAGGTAAAGTGTGTAAAGTGTGCTGCTGATGAGGCTTTCCCTGAGGTGCTCCTTTCGATGACCGTAAGCGATGCCTCCGGACGAACACTCAGCGGACAGACGGTGGAGGCTTTCGTCACCTCTGTGCTGCATGCTCAGCCTTTGTGCCTGGGCCTGAACTGCGGTTTGGGTGCCGATGGCATGGTGCCTTATTTGCGCCAGATGTCGATGGCTGCTCCCTGCTTTGTGAGCTGTCATCCGAATGCCGGGTTGCCTAATCAGTTCGGCGGCTATGACGATACTCCTGAGGACATGGTGCGGCAGATGCAGCCTTATTTCGAGGAGCATTTAGTGAATATGGTGGGAGGGTGCTGTGGCACTACCCCTGAGCACATTGCAGCCATGCGAGCCGAGATTGATCGCCGTGCAGGAGAGGCTGTGCGCAAGCCCGTGGAACATGTTCATGCCATGCACCTCTCCGGCCTGGAGCCTTTGGTGGCAGGCACTTCTCATTCCACACTCCTCACTCCACATTCCACATTCCACTTTCCTCACTCCACTCTTTTTGTGACGGTGGGCGAGCGTTGCAACGTGGCCGGTTCCCGCAAATTCCTCCGTTTGATCAACGAAAAGAACTATGACGAAGCCCTCGACATCGCCCGCAAACAAGTAGAAGATGGCGCTCGTGTCATCGATGTCAATATGGACGATGGCCTCCTTGATGCCAAGCAGGAAATGGTCACCTTCCTCAATCTCCTTGCCTCTGATCCCGCCATCAGCCGTGTTCCTGTCATGGTCGATTCCAGCCGCTTTGATGTCATTGAGGCTGGCTTGAAGTGCCTGCAAGGCAAAGGCATCGTCAATAGTATCAGCCTCAAGATGGGGGAGGAGGAGTTCATCGAACATGCCCGCACCGTCCATCGCCTCGGAGCTGCCGTCATCGCTATGTGTTTCGATGAGGAAGGACAGGCCACCGATTATGAGCGTCGCATCCACATCTGCCAGCGCATGTATCGACTCCTCACCGAAGTGGTCGGTTTCGCCCCTGAGGATATCATCTTTGACCCCAATGTGCTCACTGTAGCTACGGGCATGGCCGAACACAACGCCTACGCTCACGACTTCATCCGTGCGACCCGTTGGATTACCGATAATCTTCCTGGTGCACGCGTTTCCGGTGGCCTCTCGAACCTCTCCTTCGCCTTCCGTGGCAACAACTATCTGCGTGAGTCGATGCACTCCGTCTTCCTGCATCATGCCAAAGCCAACGGCATGGGCATGGCCATCATGAACCCCGCCGCTGAGGTTGAATACAAGACCATCCCTCTTGAGCTCCGCATGGCCATCACCGAGGTATTGCTCAATACCTCCCCCGATGCCCCCGACGACCTCATCGAGATAGCCCAACGCATGAGCGAAGCCCAGCTCAACGCCAAGGCCGCCGGCCAGAAATACGATCCTAAGGCCCTCTTTGCTCCTTCTAGTGCCGTAGTCACCCACCCATCATCTGCTAGCCCCTCTTCTGCTGCCGATTTAGGCCCCACATCTGATGCCGTGTTCGGCTCCCTCTCCACCCCCGAGTCCCGCCTTCAGCAGTACCTCCTCAAGGGCCTCACCACTGGCCTCGACGCCGACCTCCACGCCCTCATCGAGCGTGGCGACACCCCTGTCCAGATCATTTCCGGCCCTCTGATGGCTGGCATGAACGAGGTGGGCCGTCTCTTTGGTGAAGGCAAGATGTTCCTGCCGCAAGTCGTCAAGACCGCCCGCACCATGAAGAAGGCCGTCGAGATCTTGCAGCCTTTCATGGAGGCCGCGCAGTCGGATGCCTCGCAGATTGAGGTGGGCGGCACCATCGTCATCGCCACCGTCAAGGGCGACGTCCATGACATTGGCAAGAACATCGTCAGCGTCATCCTCGCCTGCAACGGTTTCCGCGTCATCGATCTGGGCGTGATGGTTCCTGCCGATCAGATCATCCAGTCGGCCATCGAGAACCATGCCGACATCGTATGTCTCTCAGGCTTAATCACGCCGAGCCTCGAAGAGATGTGCCATGTCGCCACCGCCATGCAGGAAGCAGGGCTCGGCATCCCACTTATGGTAGGCGGTGCCACCACTTCGCCCATCCATACCGCCGTGAAGATCGCCCCTTGTTATGATGGCCCCGTCTTCCATGTCCGCGATGCCGCCAGCAATCCCGGCCTCGCCATGCGTCTTCTCGATCCAGTCCAGCACGATGCCGTGGTGGCTGAGAACCTTGCCGAGCAGCAACGCATCCGCGAGCAGCAGTCATGCCGTGATCAGCAGAACAGCCGTGATCCGCAGACCGTGTCCGATGCCCCTGTGGGTGACGCATACACCGTCACCCCCAATCCCTCTCCCACAGCCCCCCCCT
>JAZQPJ010000055.1:0-45474 GCA_045628525.1 Bacteroidales bacterium | reverse complement strand
TCAAACAGCCCGTAGTCCGTGATCACCCGCCTGATGTGCTGGCGACGCGCATAGCAGCTTGCAGCCTCCAGCATCTCCTTCATCGGCATCTTGCCTTCGCAGCGGCAGCTCACCAGCAGGCGCAGCAGCGTGTAGAGGCCCTCGTCGTCGCAGAACACCAGCACATCGGGCCGCACGCCCATCGAGGTGAACACCACCTGGCGCATGTGTCCCGCCACGACAGGTTCCCCCATTTCGTTGTTAATCACTTGCCCCTGTTCATCGCGCTTGAAGTAAGGCACCACAGGCAGCAGATCACTCAGCTTTGCATTGATCTCAAGCATAGTAGTTTTGATTTTGAGTTAGTAATTGTGGAGTAATTTCCGCTTGCAAAGTTACGCAAAAAATAAATCCCTGACAAGGAAAAACCTTATCAGGGAAAAGTCTGGAACGAAATCAGAGGATAATCGGAAAAGTCTGGAAAACTTTAGAAAAGTTCGTCCAGCCGGAGAGCGATGTTCTGGTATTGCGTGAACTCAGCGCCACGCTTCACCGGCGCATCGTCGGCGCTCCATGAGGCCACGGGAAGCTTGAACGAATCGGTGTGCAGCTTCGAATACGTAGAGGCTATCTACTCTTTCGGGCGTTTGCATAGTAATCAGTTCTTTTTATGTTGGTTAGCGTAAATCGTGGTTTGTGCTCCTGCAAGGAAGTGATAGTTGCTGGAGGGCGAGGAGTGAACACACAGAGAGGCTGTGTCTTTCGACACAGCCTCTCTGTCTTGCTTACTTGTTGAGCACCTTGGCCAGCTCCTCGCAAGCCAGGTTAAGCATCACGTAGTTGGGCACGGAGTTGACGCAGCACTCGTTCTCGCCCCAGAGGAATGGGTAGTCGTCCTTGTTCTCGAGGAAGTCGGGATTCTTGACCAGCAGGCCGGGAACGACGCCACCGGCGATGGTGGTGTAGTCGGCACGGTTGTTGCCGTATGCCACCTTCTTGGTATTGACGCCCACGTCGTTGATGAACGAGACGTTGCTGTATGGATGGCAGCCATAGATGAAGTTGAGACCGCGGAACACGAGTTCGGGATCGACCTGGTCAGGGAACTGCTTCCAGATCAGATAGCAGTTGAAGGCATTGCCCATCACCTGCGTGTTGCCAGCCCAGCCGGCACCCTGGATGGTGACGTTGTATGGATTGTCCGAGCCGACCTTTGAGAGTCGCTCCACGTAGGCAGGGATCATGGCATCGACCTTCTTGCGGGCCTTCTTGTCGAGCAGGTCATAGACGCGCAGGGCGTTCGACAGGTTGAAGAATGGAGCTGCACCGCCACTCCAGAGCGGATGGGTCTTCTGCTCCTCCTTAGGGTCGATCTGAGCCAGCACGCGAGGCATGAAGTAGTCCTTGTACCTGGCATCGCCCGTAGCGTAGTAGAGCTCGATGGCAGCGTTGATGCGCTGATCGCCACCCCAGCCACGGTTGCGGTTGTTGGTCATGTCGTCCTCCACCTCGGCATACTTGTCCCACAGCATGATGGCGTTCTGGAGCGAACGCTCAGCCTCGGCAGGGAAGTATTCCTTGAGGGCCGGGTAGGCGGCAGCCAGCGCAGTGATGGAGTTGGCCACGCTGCGGCCTGTAGGCTTGCGTGTGAGCAGGATGCGGTCGTCGTAGGTGCCGCTGCGCTTGCCATCTGCCGAGACCTCGTAGGGCTTCAGCGACGGGTCGTAGATCAGGCCGTCGGTCAGGGTGAGCGCATCGCCCAGGTGATGATACTGATGCATCTGTGGCTGGCCCACGTTGCCCGATACGAAGCCGAGGGCCTCGATCTGCGCGTTCATGTTGAGGGTGCCGTGCATGATCTGCTGCACGACGTCGGGGATACCGTCCGGACGATGGATGTCAGCGTACTTGGTCTCTTCGTCGATGTAGGTCATGTCGCGCTCAGGACGGAACATGCGCCACAGGGTCGAGAGATCGGCCGTAGTGGTGACCACGGAGTTCTGCTGGATGTCGAAGTCGCCTGCATCGTACCAGCCACCCACGGCGAGGCCTGGAACGTGCTCCAGCGGCTTGTACTTGGTGAAGTTCTCATCGCCCTGACGATAGCCGTCGTGGATGCTGATGTTGGCAGGAGCCATGATGGCATCGTCCATGTTGGCAGCACCGTGCCATACGCGATAGGCCTCGTTGACCATCATGTGGTCCATGGCCACGACGAGCGATACGTCCATCGAGGCATGCCACTTGTCGCCATAGACCTCCTTGTCGATCGGGAAGGCGTTGGTGCGGGTGCCATTGAACTCGATCATGTACAGGCCTGGCTCACGGACCTCAGTGAAGTCGATGCGTGCGTAGTTGTAGCGGTTGTTATAGACGCCCCAGTTCTCGACAGCAGCGTTCAGAGCCACCTGCTGGCTGCCATCGGGCATGATGCGGATGATCTTGGCGGTGGCAGGCACCTGATCGTTCTTGTCGAGCTCTACGACCGAGACCTTCTTCTGTGCAGGGGTGTAGCCGATCTGCTGGATGCCGATGTTGGGCTTGCGCACCCAGTTTGGATCGCCCTTTGGCTCAACGTACCATTCGAGCACGGTGCCTGTCTTGCCGGCAGGCAGGAGCGAGCGTACGACGAAGGTGCCGTTCTGGGCGAGCAGACGGCCATCATAGATGCTCAGATCCTGATCCGAAGCGATGCTGACGCAGAGGTTGTCGTCCTCAGGAGCCAGTGTGATCTGACGGCCTGTAGCCAGTGGGAGAGGGACGAGGAACTCGCCACGGCCACGATCGTCGAAGGTCGATTCGCCGAAGTACTGCGGGATCTTCTCGCTCACCGGATGCACCTCGGTATCGTGCTGCGGATACTTGGGCAGGATGCGGGCCTTGCCATCCATCAGGAAGTTCTTGCCGAAGTAGGAGGCAGGGAAGAACTCGAGGTTCATGCCGGCCTTGCCCACGAGGTTCTCGGGCACGGGCTTGTCGAGGATGATCTGCATGACAGCGCCCTTGCCCTTGGGAGTGACGCGGATCTTGTACTGGAAGTCGTAGTTCTCGTAGTTGAGATCCACGGTGATGCTCTGGTCGTCGGGATTGACGGTGCGGTTGGTCATCATGGCGTAGATGTCCCACTGTTCGGGGGTGTTCATGAAGCGCACGCCACCGCCTGTGCAGATGCGTTCGCCACGCTGGATGATCTCGATGCCTGCGAGCTTCTCGTCGCAGAATCCGCCATTGTAGAGGTTGTTATAGACGAGGATGTTCGATCCCCGCTGCTCGAAGTAGCCCACGTCATTGAGCTTCCACGTTTGGGCATTGGCCTGCAGCGCCGCAGCACCCAGGGCGAGCAATCCCAGCTTGAAGTAAAGAGAATGTTTCATGATTACAGGTAATTATCGTATCGTATTATTGCGTGCAAATATACATATTTATTATTAAAGTAGCAAATCCTGGCACTTATTTTTGTTGATTTGGTGACATTTTTCTGCTTTACAACATAAAATGGAAAAAAAGAATTTGGAATATTTCTCGTTATGAAAAAAAAGAAGTATATTTGCACCATCGAAAAAGAAGAAAACATTGCGGCATCAGCAAACGTAATATCATCAATAAAACATACAAGACAATGAAAAAGACAATTCTCAACATTTCGCTCCTCGCAGCCTTGTGCGTGTCAGGATGCTTCGTGTCGTGTGGCGGCTCGGACAAGAACGACGACGATCAGGAGATCATCGAGCAGTCAAAGGGCGACTGGGGTACAATCGCTGCATCCATCACTAAGGATGCAACCACTGAAAAGGAGAAGGCCGAGGCCATCTATGAATGGATATGCGATAACATCGCGTACGACACCAGCCTGAAGATACGTACCGCCGAGGATTGCTATGCCAAGAGGAAAGGCGTGTGCCAGGGCTATTGCAACCTGTACCTTGAGTTGGCTAAGTCATGCGGTGTGACAGCCCGACTGGTTGGTGGTTTCTCGCGTGGCGGCCAGTCCACCAGACCTGATGCACATGCCTGGATTGCTGCTGTGTATGACGGAGGCAACCATCTGCTCGATCCTACCTGGGGTGCAGGCACCGTGGATGGCGGCAAGTTCGTGAAGCGTCAGAATCATTCGATGTGGTTCGATGTAGATCCCTATGCCCTGATCTTCACCCATTATCCCGATCTGTATAGTACATGGTCTTTGGTCGATGTCACGCTGTCCGTGGATCAGTTCACCGGCCTTCCCTACATCAACGACACGATGATGAGCCTGAATTTCGACTTCCGCAGCTTCTTGCATGGAATCGTCAAAGGATCGATCACGGAGTATCCTGAGTTCCATAGCTACCCTGATGCTCGTGCCGAGTTCGTGAGCGTCCCTGTAAACGGTGTGCTCCGTACGGGCCAATCGTATGATTTCAAGCTCAAGCCAGGCACTGGACAGACATGGATCCTTGTGAAGAATGGAAAGACAAAGATCAATCCAAACCTTACTCTGGATGAGGAAGGTGTGGCTTCGGCAACTGTTGAGCTTGATAGTTCATTCGAAGACCTGACACTGGGCGTACAGGTAGGAAAATCCTTTGCTCCAGTTATCACTTATAAGGTTCGATAATCAAATGCCAGAGATGCCAATGTGTACGCGTTGGCATCTCTGGCGATGTCGGAAAGGCTGCCAGAAGTTGTGGCGACTTTTTCAATGTCTCGAACTGTTATTTATCGAGTCAGCCCTCGTCACCATGATGTGACGAGGGCTGTCTGTTGTCTGATATCTTTTATTTGTCTGATATCTGTCATTATGAGTAATCGCGTGAGCGATTACTCATAGTCCTGCCAGCTCTTGATCTGGATGTCGCCCTGCTCCATAGCGCAGAATGACTCGATGAAGGCCTTGGCCAGACGGGCGTTGGTGATCAATGGGATGTTGTGATCGATGGCACCACGACGGATCTTGTAGCCATTGGTCAGCTCGCGCTTGGTGTGGTTCTTCGGGATGTTGACGATCAGGTCGAACTTGTGATCGGCAATCATCTCCATGACGTTAGGGATCTCCTTGTTCTGCTCATCAGGCCAACCTACGGCAACAGCCTTGACGTTGTTCTCGTTGAGGAACTTGGCGGTACCCTCGCTGGCATAGATGGTGTAGCCATTCTTGACAAGTGCTGCAGCAGGGTCGAGCAGGGAAGCCTTCTCCTTGGTGCCACCGCTTGAGAGCATGATGCCCTTCTCCTTCGATGGGATCTTGTAGCCGGTAGCGATCATAGAGTTGAGGAGAGCCTCCTCGAAGGTGTCGCCGATGCAACCTACCTCACCGGTAGATGACATATCTACGCCGAGCACAGGGTCAGCATTCTGCAAGCGGGCGAATGAGAACTGTGAGGCCTTGACGCCCATGCGGTCGATATCGAATGCCGACTTGTCTGGCTTCTGATATGGAGCGTCGAGCATGATCTTGGTAGCTGTCTCGATGAAGTTGCGCTTGAGCACCTTGCTGACGAATGGGAACGAACGTGAGGCACGGAGGTTACACTCGATGACCTTGATGTCGCTGCCCTTGGCGAGGTACTGGATGTTGAATGGACCAGAGATGTTGAGCTCCTTGGCAATGGCGCGCGAGATCTTCTTGATCTGACGGGCCTGTGCGAAGGTGATCTGCTGGGCAGGGAAGGTCATGGTGGCGTCACCTGAGTGAACACCAGCGAACTCTACGTGCTCAGAGATGCCGTACTCAACGACCTCACCGTTCTGTGCCACGCCGTCGAACTCGATCTCGTTGGTCTCGGTCATGAACTGGCTGATGACGACCGGGTACTCCTTCGAAACCTCAGAGGCAGCAGCAAGGAAGCGCTCGAGCTCCTCATCGCTGTAGCAGACGTTCATGGCAGCGCCTGAGAGCACGTACGATGGACGTACGAGCACTGGGTAGCCAACCTCGTCGATGAACTTCTTGACGTCGTCCATAGAGGTGAGGGCGCTCCACTTAGGCTGGTCGATGCCGAGCATATCGAGCATGGCAGAGAACTTGCCACGGTTCTCAGCGCGGTCGATGCTGACAGGTGAGGTGCCGAGGATAGGTACAGCCTGACGATGCAGCTTCATGGCCAGGTTGTTCGGGATCTGACCACCTACTGAGACGATGACACCACGTGGAGACTCGAGGTCGATGATGTCGAGCACGCGCTCGAACGAGAGCTCGTCGAAGTAGAGACGGTCGCACATGTCGTAGTCGGTCGATACGGTCTCAGGATTGTAGTTGATCATGATCGACTTGTAGCCGAGCTTGCGGGCGGTAGAGACAGCGTTGACAGAGCACCAGTCGAACTCAACTGATGAACCGATGCGGTAAGCACCAGAGCCGAGCACGATGACTGACTTCTCGTTCTTGTAGTAGTTGATGTCGTAGCCCTCCACGGCGTAGGTCATGTAGAGGTAGTTGGTGAGCTCAGGATGCTCGCTGGCTACGGTTGGGATGCGCTTCACAGCTGGGAGGATGCCGAGCTGCTTGCGGTAGTTACGCACGGCGAGGGTCTCCTTCTCCATGTTGCCAGAGTGTACGTTGAGCACGAAGCGGGCGATCTGGAAGTCAGAGAAGCCGAGGATCTTGGCCTGACGGAGCACGTCGGCTGGAAGCTCCTCAAGGGTGTTGTAGCCCTCGAGCTTATGCTTGAAGTCCACGATGTTCTTCATGCGCTCGATGAACCAAGGATCGATCTTGGTGAGCTCCTCGATGCGCTCGATGGTGTAGCCCTCCTCCAGGGCCTGAGCGATGGCGAAGATGCGGAGGTCGGTTGGGTTGGCCAGCTCCTCGTCGAGGTTCTCGAACTTGGTGTGGTCGTTGCCTACGAAGCCGTGCATGCCCTGACCGATCATGCGGAGGCCCTTCTGGAGCATCTCCTCGAACGAGCGGCCGATAGACATGATCTCGCCTACAGACTTCATGCTCGAGCCGAGCTTGTGGCTTACGCCTACGAACTTGGTGAGGTCCCAGCGTGGGATCTTACAGATCATATAGTCGAGCGATGGAGCCACGTATGCCGAGTTGGTGGTGCCCATCTCGCCAATCTGGTCGAGGGTGTAGCCGAGGGCGATCTTGGCAGCAACGAAGGCGAGGGGATAGCCGGTAGCCTTTGATGCAAGAGCTGAAGAACGTGACAGACGGGCATTGATCTCGATGATGCGGTAGTCGTTGGTCTCAGCGTTGAAGGCGAACTGGATATTGCACTCGCCTACGATGTTGAGGTGACGTACACACTTGATGGTGATTTCCTGCAGCATCTTGACCTGCTCGTCGGTGAGTGAACAGGTAGGAGCCACAACGATTGACTCACCGGTGTGGATGCCGAGTGGGTCGAAGTTCTCCATCGAGGCAACGGTGAAGCAGTGGTCGTTGGCATCGCGGATGCACTCGAACTCGATCTCCTTCCAACCCTTCAATGACTCCTCAACGAGCACCTGAGGTGCGAAGGTGAAGGCTGACTCGGCGATAGCCTTGAAAGTCTCCTCATCAGGACAAACGCCCGAACCGAGACCACCGAGAGCGTATGCCGAACGGATCATGATAGGATAGCCGATGCGGCGGGCTGCAGCGAGGGCAGCATCCATGGTCTCGCAAGCCTCGCTCACAGGAACCTTGAGGTCAACCTTGTTGAGCTCCTTGACGAAGAGGTCGCGATCCTCAGTGTTCATGATGGCCTCGACGCTGGTGCCAAGCACCTGCACGTCGTACTCCTTGAGGATGCCCTTCTGGTAGAGCTCGGTGCCTACGTTCAAGCCGGTCTGGCCACCCCAGGCGAGCATGATGCCATCGGGACGCTCCTTCTTGATGATTTCAGTAACAAAATAGGTATTGACTGGCAGGAAATAGACCTTGTCAGCAATACCTTCACTTGTCTGAATAGTAGCAACGTTTGGATTGATGAGAACGGAACGAATACCCTCCTCACGCAGGGCTTTGAGAGCCTGCGAACCAGAATAGTCGAACTCACCTGCCTGACCGATCTTCAGTGCGCCTGAACCGAGGACGAGGACTTTCTTAAGCTGTTTCTTCATTGAATGAAAAGTTTTGTGTCAATAGGACCCGGCGCAGTATTGTGCAGGGCCACATATATTATAATAATAACTGATTGCGTCGATCGTAAAAAATGCGTCGATGTCATGCTACGATAGGAGTAGGGTAGGAGCCTGGCTATGTCATGACATAAAAAAGCGTCATCTTCGGGGTACAAAGATAACGCTTTTTCTTGAGATTGCCAAATTTTGCCTATTGTTTTGATGACTGAAGGGGTGATTTTTCTTCAAACCACCCCGAATTGTGTTTGATTTGAGTGGTAATGTGAGTCAGGGGTTGCAAAATTGGACAGAGTTATAAGTGTTTTAAGAGTATTAAGGGGAGTGAAAGGGGAGTGAAAGGGACGGATGTGTCGCCTGTCGAAAAATGTGGAATGACATGGTTCGGAAGAACAGAGGTATTGTCCCTTTCACTACTCTTTCACTCCCCTTAAAACCCTTAATACCCTTATTTAAAGAGCAGCTGCGCGAACTCCTTGAGCGCACGACGCCAGGTAAGGAACTCGTGAGCAGTGCCAGGAGAAACGTGGCTTACGGCATTGTAGCCAGCAGCCTTCATCTCCTCAACCGACTGCTTGACGCGAGCAGGCTGCTCCTTCTCACCGGTGCTGACAAACATGAGCTTAGGAGCTGGCTTGCCTTCGAGCTCCTGTGGTGTGTACTGGCCACCAGAGAAGAGGCCCCAGTAACCGAATACCTCAGGATGTGCGAGGGTGATGATGTGAGTCTCCATGCCGCCCATTGAGAGGCCAGCCATGGCGCGATGATCGCGATCGGCAAGGGTCAGGAAGTGTGAATCGATGTATGGCACCATCTCGTCAACCACGAGGGTCTCGAAGTTCTTTGACCAGTCGTCAGCACGACGCTGACCGAACTTGAAGTCGTTGGTCAAGCCATAGGTCATGACGATGATGAATGGATCGATCTTGCCCTCGGCGATGAGGTTGTCCATGATCAGGCCAGCGTGGCCCTGACGGAACCATGCGGTCTCGTTCTCGCCCCAGCCGTGCTGGAGGTAGAGCACTGGATAACGCTTCTGGACGCCCTTCTTGTCGGTTGGGTTGCCCTTCTTGTCCACGAGCTGGCCGTAGCCTGCAGGAGTGTAAACCCAAGCGGTGCGCATGCACTTGCCGCTCTCGCTCCAGAAGAGGGTCTGCTGCACGTTGCCATGAGGCACGTTCTTCTCAGCATAGAAGTCGGTATCCTCGTTGGTTGGGATCTCGATGCCCGACTCCCAGCGGCATGAGCCGAAGTAGTTGCCGGTGCCTGGATCGTTGACGGTAGCACCGTCGATCGAGAGGTGATAGTAGTGGAAACCAGGATCCATTGGGCCCTCGGTCATGCCCTCCCAGATGCCCTCGGCATTCTTGCGGAGCACAGTGCCGCCACGGCCGCCCAGACCAAGGCTTACCTGTACGGTCTTAGCCTGTGGTGCATCGATGCGGAAGCGTGCATAGCCTTGTGAGTTGACCTGTGGATACTCCTGGCCAGGCTGGTTGAGCTCCGATGGCTTCCAGTCGTCCTTGATCACAGCATTGTCAAGGGCTGGGTCGAAGTTGAGCACAGCATTGTAAACGCGCTTCGCCTTCAGATCCTTGTCGAAGAGGAGAGGATAGTTGGCAGTACCAACCCATGAGTCCTTGTCAGAGAGGTTCCAGAAGGTAACGCAATCGATCTTCTCGTGATACTTGCGGAGCACCTTGAAGAGCTGCACGTACTGATCCATGTGCTGGGTCTCGATGTATGGCTTGATGGCAACACCTTCGCGGCTGAACTGCAGCTGGCCACCCATCTCCTCGTTGGCACGGATGTCGAGCTCGGTAACGTGGATGTGATCCACGATCGAAGCGTACTTCTCGATGGCATTGGCAACATCCTGCATCGAAGGACCGTAGATGTTGTAGTGGCCCTGCATACCGATGCCGTGGATTGGGGTGCCCTTCTCCTTAAGGTTCTTGACCATGTTGTAGATGCGCTCGCTCTTGCCAGGATCGCACTCGTTGTAGTCGTTGTAGAAGAGGAGAGCCTCAGGATCGGCCTCGTGAGCATACTCGAAGGCCAGACGGATGAATTCATCCTCGCCACCGAGCTTCTCTACGCTATACTTATAATATACTGACTCGCGGAAAGGTGGCTGGGCAGGACGACCACGGAAGGCAGGACGCTGCTGGTCGGCCATAGCCTCGTTGACTACGTCCCAGCAGTAGATGATGTCCTTGTAGCGGTTCACGATGGTGGTGATGTGATCCTTGAGGCGAGCCTTGAAGATCTCAGGCTTTACGAAGTTGCCCTTCTTGTCATAGAGCATCCAGTCGGTGCCCTGGCTGTGCCAAAGGAGGTTGTGACCGCGCATCTTGATGCCGTTCTTGCGGCAGAAGTCGGCGAGCTGGTCAGCCTGCTCCCAGGTCCAGACGCCCTCCTTAGGATGGGTCTCACCTGGCTTCATGGCATTCTCACAGGTTACTGAGTTGTACTCCTTGAGCACGAGCTGCTCCTGCTCAGGGGTGAGGTTACGTACGTTCAGTGCAACACCTACCTTGAAGTAGTCCTTATAGGCATCCTTCAGGCCGTAGGCATCCTTCTGAGCATACAAAGGCATTGCAGCCAAAGCGATGGCAGCAAGTGCTGATGTTGTCAAAAGATTTTTCATAGTTTATTAATTAAATGGTGATTTGATTCATTGTATCATGACGAGCAAGAGACCCAGGTCTGCCTGCCGGTCGTAAAAAAGTAACCCACAAAACTTCATAAAAAATATCTTGCGTCATTACTGATGTACAGCGATGATCGTGTAATCAATTTTGTTGCTGCAAAGATAGTGTTTTGTGATGTTATGACAAATTAAATTGTTAACAAATTCTACAAATGTTACAAAATTTATGTAAAGATGTATCATTTGCAATAGAAATCCCCGATGATTGACCCTAAGGACTCATCGGGGATATGTATGTTTCATCGAATGATGATCTTGCGGTTTCCGAGCAGATAGATGCCTGCAGGCAGCTGCTGTAGGTCGTCTGCGGTGGCCGAAACCTTGAGAATGGCACCTGTGAGGCTGCGCAGCGTCTGAGCCTCGGATGCGTCAGCTGCAATGTCACCGATGGATGAACCAAGGGCTTTGACATGCGTCTTGGCAGCATTGACCACCAGGCCGGTCTGTGTGTCGATGAGCATGGCCACGGCGCTGAGCTGCTCAAGGTCTTGCACTGAGGCTGGACACTGGCTGCTGAACTGTGACGTATAGGTGACGCCACCTTGCAGTTCGGCAGGGAAGAGGCCAATCGTTCCGCTGTAGGTCTGGCCTACGATGCTGCGGAGCACATGATTGTGCGTGTAGGGATAGACGGCATAATCTGCGTATGGTCCGTCATTGCACCAGTCGGCCAGTGTCTCAGAGTCGGCCGAAGAGAAGCCGTTGAACTGATAGGTGGTGATATTGTCCTCGAGGATCAGCATCAGAAGCGAGAGCTGCTGGTTGCTTGCAGTGAGGGCATAGCGCAGATCGGTGGTATAATCAATCTGCTTGCCATCCTCGGTGAGTTCTGCCCGTACTTCAATGTCGGCAGAGGTCAGACGGTCCAGTTCCTCGGAAACGACATCGTACCAGAGCTGTTCGCCCTCCACGTCGTGATAGTAGAACTCATCACCGATACGAGCCATCGGCGAATAGACCTCAGGCAGACGGTTGATGCGAGCCATAGGGGCAGCCATGAGGCCCAGGAACGCTGTGTAGTCGCTCAGGCCACTGCCCAGGTTGTCGCCCGTGTAGGTATGGATGCCTACGGGGATGAATCGGTCGCCGAATGCCTGTTCGCAGTGCTCGATCGAGACGATGCCCAGCGGACAGTTGATGCAGGTGGATCCGGTCATCTCCTCAAGCACCACGCGCTTCACTGGCTCGAAGGCAAGGTCAAGGATGGTACCCTCGTAGGTGTCGTGTCGCTGACCGATCTGGATGTCGATGCTGTACGAGACCTCGGTGCCGATGATCAGTGGCAGAGGATTGTCGAAACCGAATGCCACAGGCTGTCCCTTGGCAGGAATCGTGCTCCATTGCTGGCAGGCAACCTCCTGTCCGTTAGCATCGCGCAGGATCAGAGCGGCAGAGCCCTCGGTCTCGTCGCACATCACAGTGAACTGTCCTGCTATCTGGATCGATTCCTGCGCTACGACGCGCTCGCGATTGCTGAAAGCAATGGAATAAGGAATGTCGCGCTGCACAATGACGTTATCGACAAAGACGGCACTCTGGTTCTCGTTGTGATTGACAAAGGCAATGTAGATGTCCTGTCCTGCCCAGCGGGCCAGGTCATATTGGTAGTGTGTCCATTCGCCTGCCGTGATCTCAGGATCATTGCCGGGTTCGAGCTCGATGTTGTCAAGCAGGATGGCTTGCTCGCGCACATCTGCCATGATCTCGCTGTTGAGATAGGAGAGGACGCGGTCACACGGATAGACATACACTCCGAGCATGTCATGTTTCTCCGGATCATAGCTCTGTGCATCGAATTCGAGCACAGCCTTGCCATTGTCAGGCACGGCAATCTGCGGAGTCATCATCCAGTCGTCGCTCTTTCCTGCAGTAGTGTACATCGAGTGTGAACCAGCGAAGTAGTCGGGTGATGTCTCGGTATCGTGCAGCGTATAGTTCCAGGGGTTGTTGTCCTGGTCGAAGCCCCAGGCCTGCATGATGCTGGTAGGCATGAGGTGGTCGCCTTCATAGCGAAGCCATGTGGTGAGACAGGCATTCGGATCGTTGAAGTCGTCGGCAAACATGATGTTCTCGTTGACGGCCTCGCGGACGTACGTACCATTATATAATAATGTGTAACGCTCGTTGTAGCTGTTGGCATTGCCCGAATAGTCGCTCACGGAGCCAGCCTCCAGCACCAGATGATACTGCTCGCCAGCATAGAGATAGACCGTAGAGGATGGCATCAGGAGCAACTGGTGACGTGTAGCATCGCTGCTGCCTGCGGTAACCGAGAGCTGTGTCAGGCGAGCTCCATCAGCCACGCGCTCCAGATAGGCAGAGGCAGCATCGGTCGTCTTGACAGGAGTGTCGAAGTCAAGCAGGATATACGACGTGTTGTTATCGATCTGACGAAGCGATGACTCGTTGGCAGGAGTTGCCTTGATGACCTGGACAGGCTGGTTGGCACGTCCGTGGTAAGTGATGCGGATCTCGTGGTTCGTGATGTCCGTATCGCTGCTTACAGCCACAGCACCTGCATCGATGACCACCTCGTAATCCTCGCCCTGCTCAAGCGGACGTGTGCGGAAGGCTGCAACAACGGTGCTCTTGGAGCCCGTCTTCATGGTCAGACCGCCGTTGCTCAAGCCATTGCTGACCAGCGTTCCGTCCTTCTTGTAAAGGTGGATATTGCTGCCATTGCCCAATATCTGGATGCTGCGTCCGAAGTTGATTTCGATGTTGGAGATCAATGCGAACGAGGCATCTGCCTCGGGCGAAACCGAGTAATTGCTCAGCAGGTCGATGTAGGAGCAGACTTCGTTGATGTTGGCTCCGAAGTCGAAGATATAGCTCTCGCCAGTGGGGTCGGGGAACGAGGAGATGCGCGAACCATCGGCCGATGCTCCGGTGATGGTTCCAGTGTATTCGTAGCCCGTCTTCTGCTGGTAGTTGAAGCCATAGACTTGCTGACAGATCTGCGAGAACGAGATCCAGAACTTGTCGCGATAGAAGACGCGGAAGTTGCGCAATGGAGAGCCCGAATCAGGATTGCCAAAGATGGTGCCATCGTCGGTGACGGCACCTGTGCTGATGTTGTTCGACTCGCCATCGTCGAACAGCGTCATCTCGCCCGTCTGCATATCCATGCGATAGGGCACGACGTACTCGTTGAAGAACTCGCTGCCAGCCTGAGGTTTGGTCATGTAGGCTGTGCCGGCCACATAGCGTCCATTAGGACTGAACATGGCACCCTCGATGTGATGCAGGTTGGCGAAGTGAGGTTCCCAGTCGCTATTATTGTGCTCGGTGAAGCCAATGACCTGGTATGAGTGTTCCTGCACGTCGTAGATAAAGTTGAAGCCCGAGACAGGCTGCATGATGTACCAGTCCATCGATCCGATCACGTAGCGTCCATCGGGTGAGATGCTGCCAAACGACATGGCATGCTGGTCGAGGTGAGCCATGTCCAACTGAGGCAGACCAGGCAGGGCCAGTGTGTCGCCTGTCTGGATGTTGACCATCATGGGAGCGAAGTAGTAGTCGCCTGTCAGTTCGCCATTCTCGGAGAAGACGCCCGTGAAGCCATTGTAGCTGCCCACGGCCCACTGTCCGTCAGGAGTGACGCTCGAAAGGCTGCCATTGGTCCACTGCGGACGCATCGGGAAGCTGGTGAGCTCGCCTGTAGCACGATTGTATGCAGCAGGCTTGCCACGCAACGATCCGACCACGATGTTGCCATCGTCGCTGACATCGTTGATGCTCATGATGCGGCCATCGCAGGAGATTTCGATAGCCTCTTCGTGGTCAACGTCGTAGAGCTTTGGGGTGGCAGTGCCGCCAGCCGACACTGATCCGACGTCGATGATGCCCCAATGTCCATTGTCGTTGATGCCCCAGATGATGCCGCCATCGGTCGAGTCGTAGCGGTGCATCTGATAGGAGGGAAGCGCTTGTGCCAGCAGTGTCGTGACAGTGAGTGTCGTTGCTGCCAGTGCAATGATATGTCGCATAGTGATGTGAGTCTATAAGTCAATAAGTCGTCAAGTCAACAAGTCATCAAGTCGATAAGTCGATGAGTCAACGAGTCGTTACTGGATGATAATGATACTGCGGCCCACGATGACAGGCTGTCCCTTTGTCAGGGCATCCTTGTCGAGTGGAGTGCCCTGCAGCGACCAGGCACGCTGTGTAGCCGTGGCATCGTTATGGAGTTGCTCGATGCCCAGGCCAGGATCGCCGGCCTTGTATTCGATGCTGAGATCGTGAGGCATACCGTCGGCCGAAGAGGCATTGTAGAGCGAGACGCGTACGGTCTGACCCTCGGCCACATTGGGCATCTGAGGCATCGTAAACGTAATGATGATGCCCTGATAGGGGTCGGGCTCGGTCGTGAAGTCTGGCTGCAGCACAGAGCGTGGCTCGAATACCTCCAGGCCTTCTTCGTCCAAGGTGACAGCCACGTACGAGACAAGGATACCGTCGAACTTGACGTCATCATTGCCCAGCCACAGACGGATCTCCTCGCCAGCCCATACATCCTCGCCCGCCATCTTGTTGTCGCCATCCATGTTGATGGTCTCCATCAGCTCGCGATAGTGCATGTAGTAGGAATACGATCCCACGTTGCCAGCCTGCTCGGCACGGAAGTAGTTGCCATTCTTGTCCTTCACGTTCGACACGCGCAGGGTGATGTGCTCCTTGTCGTATTCGCCCAAGCCCTCGTTGACGGTCTCGCCAGCCTCGCCCTCTTCCTCCACCACGGCAGGGAAGAGGATGTTGAGCGTGCGCAATACGCCACGGGCATCGACCAGCAGCCTGTTGCCATCCACGCTCACAGGCAGCGCGCCTTCGTAGTATTTGCCCTGTGTCGAAAGGTCACGGCTGCCCATCTGCAGTACAGCGTCGGCAGCATCACCTACTTCGTTCTCGAACTCAAGGACAAACAAGCCGTCTTCACCCTCAGGAGAATAGTATGAGAGGAACGTGTAGTCGTTGAGCGTGGAGGTAGAAAGCTGCTGGCCGCCTACGCTGGCACTGAGCAGGTCATATTGTGGCTGTGGTGCGCGATAGGAGAGACGCAGCACGCCATCGCCATTGTAGAGGTTCTCGTTGTCGTTGGCATCGTGCAGGTTGCTGAGCACGATGTCGAACGATTGACCTGGAGTGAGCGAGCCATTGGTCAGGAGGGACTTGAGCGTGCTGCTCAGATCCATGCTGATGGTGCTGGTGACATGCGTGATGTTGACACGTTCGCTCACGCCCTCAGCCTCGAGCATAGCTCCGCTGAGCATCACCTGCTTGTTGAAGGTCAGCGACAGGATGCCATTGTAGGGCCAGAAGTCGTCAGAGCCAACAGCCGGAATGCTGCTGTTCATCTCTACGGGAATCACCTCGCCACTGGCAAAGGTGGTGATGCGGACCAATGGATTCATGACGAACGATGAGGTCAGCGTAACGGTCGTGCCCGACTTCACGTCGCTGATCTCGCAGACCTGTGGCGGATTGTTGGTGGGCACGTAACTGAATGCGTAAGTCGTTCCGTCGTACTTCACTTCATACTGGTCGGCAGCCTCGATGAGCACCTTGCAGTCGCGGTCAGGCGTAAAGGTGGCAACGACGGCAGCAAACGAAGGCAACTGGTTGTCACCCTCCTGCAAGACTACTTCTTGTTGTGCAAAAGCCGCAGCTGCCGTACTCGAGACAGCAGCTGCAGCTATGATTGAACGAAATGCTTGAGAGATAGGCATGTCGGTTGTTTACTTGATGATCATTTTCTTGTTGTTCTGGATGTAGATCTGGCCCTGCTCCATCTCCTGTGCCTTGGCGCCATTGAGGTTGTAGGCAGCAGCACCCTTCTGTGCAGCCAGAACTGTCTCAATGCTGGTGTCGTCGTCTGGAATGCTCTCCGAAACGAAGATGCTGAATGCGAAGGCATGATCGCCAGCATCGCCATCAAGACGCAGACCGGTGGCAGCATCACGGGCCGAGACGTGCAGCTCGAAGCCCCCCTCGGTGCCAGCCATTGGCGAGCAGTCGATGTTCCAGGCCAGGCCCTCGTTGTCTGCCTTGGTGACAGTGAGGTGCTGAGTGCCCTCCAAGCCCATTGGAACCCATGCCTGAACATCGGTTACAGGAGCAGAGAAGGTCACGGTGTACTGATTGCGGAACGGATAGCCATACACGCCCTGGGTGATGTCCTGCAGGCCGAGGCACTCGATGTCAGAGAACTGCTCGGCAGCAGCACCGGCACCGGTCACCTGGAAGGTTCCCACGGTCTTGTAGCCATCCCAGCCGAACTCACAGGTCTGGAACTCGAAGGTATAGACATAGCCGCCATTCAGCTCGATAGGCAGTGCGCTTGGGGTGAAGGCGATGATGTCGTATGTGCCAGCACCTGCCTGAGCTGCTGCGCTCGAACCGCCATGGAAGAAGTCGGCATCCTGCTCGCAGCGGATGGTCCAGTAGATGTTGTAATATTCGCGATCCACAGTCACCTCGGCCACCTTGTCGCCATCCTTGAGGGCAGCAAGTTCGCTTGGGAGTGAGAAGTTGACAGTCACATCCTGTGCCTGAAGCGAGAGCGCAGCAGTCATAGCCACTGCAGCGAGTGAGAATACCTTGAAGTTTTTCATAATTTCTGTATGTTTTATTTGTTATTTCTTGTCTTGTTTGTCGTTTCTCGTTTCCGAGCGCTCGAAAAGGCATCCCTGGGCTCGGCAGAGTTTTCGAGCCGTCGAAAAGGGTCAGGTGCATCTCCGGCAAGGATTTCGAGGCGTCGAAGAGCCGGGCCGATATCTCTGGCAGGCATTTCGAGCACTCGAAAAGCGGATGCAAATGCGCTGGCAGGGATTTCGAGCTCTCGAAGAGTACATTCTGCACGTGGCGCAGAGATTTCGAGCCCTCGAATTTGTTTTCCTTTTTTGAGCGCGCAAATATACTGATTTTTTCTCAATAATATATATAAATGTCGGGACAAATGTCTGCATCGGCAATAATTTAACTTTTTTTGGGTTGGTTTGGCTTCAAATCGTACAGATTGCAACCGAAAACAGCGGCAAAAAGAAGATTTGTGATGAAAAGTTTGGTGCGTATGGAAATAATGTGTAAATTTGCACAATCAATGCAATTTTCAACATGTCTTTAATCATCAATCCAACAGCATCGCAAGCATCGTGCTATGCCTTTGCCGACCGCGAAATGGTGGTCCGCAAGGATGGTGCGTCGTTGTGTTTTGACGACTTGCAGCGTGTGGCTGTGCAGTGTGGCGTGCGCGAGTGGGTCGAAGAGACGAGCGACGTGATGCAGACTGGCAGCGGCGGAGGATGCTGCGCCCTGAGCATCGCGCAGAAGGAACGACTGCCCGAGGAATACGACCTGCTGCCCGTTCGCACACACTTCACGCAATGCGACACGGCCGAGATCCTGCGTACATCACGCGCCAAGGCTCTGGTGGGCTGGATACGCAATGCGCACTATTGTGGACATTGCGGCACGCGTATGGTGCCCGATCCGACGATGACAGCCATGACGTGCCCCGAATGCCACCAGCTGCAGTTCCCGCGCATCGAGCCCTGCATCATCACACTGGTGCATCGTGGCGACAAGATCCTGCTGGCACGCCATGCACAGCGCAATTCGAACATCTATGCCTGCATTGCCGGCTTCATGGAGGCTGGCGAGACGGCCGAACATGCCGTGGCACGCGAGGTCTATGAGGAGACGCATCTGCGCGTGAAGAACATACGCTACTTCGGCAGCCAGAGCTGGCCATTCCCAGCACAGCTCATGCTCGGATTCACTGCCGAATACGAGAGCGGAGAGATTAAGGTACAGGAAGATGAGATAGAATGTGCCGAGTGGTTCGATCCGCAGCATTGCCCTGCATCACCGCCTCCGGGGTCGATAGCCTACGAGCTCATCGAGGATGCCAAGAGGAGAATGCAATAAACAAGCCGACAATTCATAATAACTCCATCATAAAAATAGATGCCTTTGAAGGATTCATAAAAACAGATACAATGAAACATTACCTAACATTTGCCATGATGGCAGTAGGGTGCCTTGCGATGGCTGGCACTCCCAAAGGACAGCAGAAGACGGATGCCGTGCAGATTCCGCTGGTCTATGAAGTTGAAAACACAGCACTCTCGCTCAAGGGTCAGGAGCCTGCCATGCCGGGCTTCGACGACCTGAAGGAGGTGCGTTCGCTGACCGACCCGATGGAATGGTCGAATGGCGAGGGACGTGTCACGGAGTTCGGCCAGTGGCGCAAGCGTCGCTTCGAGATAGCCAGCGAGATACAGCACTACGAGATCGGACAGAAGCCCGTGGTGAATCAGCGTCAGATCTCGGCTCGCATGAGTGGCGACACGCTCTTCGTGGATGTGCACGTGGGCGACAGCACGCTGACCCTGTGGTCGGAGATAGAATATCCCAAGGTTGGCGAGGCTCCATACGCGCTGATGATCGGATCGAGCATGAACGCGCTGCCAAAGGACATCTTTGAGTCACGCCCCATCGCCAGGATGAACTTCCACGAGCGTCAGGTCAACGGTTACAGCCAGTTCCGTGGCGATACCGTGAGGACCAACTACGGCTTCGTGCATCTGTATCCCGAGCTGATCGACAACGGTGCATACAGCGAGTGGGCTTGGGGCTTCAGCCGCCTGATCGACGGTCTGCAGCTGTTGGGTCCTGAGATTACGAAGATCGACACCCGACACATCGGCGTGACAGGCTGCTCGTATGCAGGCAAGATGGCGCTGTTCTGCGGTGCCTTCGACGAGCGCGTGGCTCTCACCATCGCCCAGGAACCTGGCGGTGGCGGTGCAGCCGCCTGGCGTGTATCGCAGACGCTTGAGGGCGTTGAGAACCTCGACAAGACCGACTATCATTGGTTCAAGGAGTCACTGCGCGACACGTTCAAGGGCGACAGCGTTTATCGTCTGCCATACGACCACCACGAGCTCTGCGCCATGGTGTGCCCACGTGCCCTGCTGATGCTTGGCAACACCGACTACCAGTGGCTGGCCGATGAGTCTGGCTATGTGTCGGTAAATGCAGCCAGCACCGTGTGGAAGGAACTCGGCATCTCGGATCGCGTAGGCTATTCGATCCTGGGCGGACATCCACACTGCCAGCTCCACAAGGATCAGTATCCTGAGGTAGAGGCATTCATCGACAAATTCCTGTTGGGCAAGGATGCGGACACCAGCAACATCGGCATCTCGCCCGACTTCAAGGGTAAGGTGGATCTGAAGCGTTGGATAAATTGGTAAAGTATAAAGGGTTTGAAAAGTTCGAAAGGTTCGAAAGGTTTGAAGGGTTTGAAGGGTTCGAAAGGTTAGAAGGGTTCGAAAGTATCGTCTTTCCCTCAAACTTCTCAAACCCCTCAAACCCCTCAAACTCCTCAAACTCCTCAAACCCTTCAAACTTCTCAAACTATAAAAAATCAATAAATTCTATGGACAAAATCAGTTATGCACTTGGCCTGAACATTGGCCAGCAGCTCAAGCAGATGGGCTTGAAGGATGTACTCGACGTAGAGTCATTCGCAGCCTCGATTACCGACACCTTGCAGGGCAATCCGCTCAAGGTATCAGCAGGCGAGGCACAGCAGTTGTTGAACACTTTCTTTGCCGAGCTCGAAGCCAAGCAGCAGGCAGCAGCCGCAGAGGCAGGCAAGGCAGCACGCATGGAGGGCGAGAAGTTCCTGACCGAGAATGCCAAGAAGCCGGGCGTCACTACCACCAAGAGCGGTTTGCAGTACGAAGTGCTCGTAGAGGGCACAGGCCGTCAGCCAAAGGCTTCGGACACCGTGCGCTGCCACTATGAGGGCACGCTGCTCGATGGCTCAGTGTTCGATTCTTCCTATCGTCGTGGCGAGCCAGCCGACTTCGGTCTGCGTCAGGTCATCGCTGGCTGGACCGAGGGCGTACAGCTCATGAAGGAGGGTGCCAAGTTCCGCTTCTACATCCCTTACAACCTCGCATACGGTGAGCGCGGTGCAGGCAGCGACATTCCACCATACGCAGCATTGATCTTCGATGTTGAGCTGATCAAGGTGCTGTAAGGCAGTACGAAATAAATGGTAAAGTAATTTCTAAATTTTTGATTGAATATGAAGCATTATTATCTTGCAGCAGCTCTGCCATTGCTCTTGTGGAGCTGTTCTGATTCGGCCACACAGTTGGCAGACAATCAGGCACAGACCGTCAACGGTATCGTGGAGGGCGAGTTGAATGATGGCATCGTGATCTATCGCGGCGTGCCATTCGCAGCAGCTCCTGTGGGTGATCTGCGTTGGCGTGAACCACAGCCAGTGGAGTCATGGGAGGGCGTGCGCACTTGCCTGGAGTTTGGCGACGATCCTATGCAGCCAAACCTCTTCGGCGATATGAACTTTCTGGCCAAGGGACGCAGCGAAGACTGTCTGTATCTGAATATCTGGGCTCCCGTCAATGCGGCGAAGGCACCTGTCCTGATCTATTTCAATGGCGGTGGCCTGATGTGCGGTTCTGGTTCGGAGCCACGCTATGCTGGCGACTCACTGGCTCACCACGGCATCGTATCGATCACAGCCAACTATCGTGAGGGCGTGTTCGGCTTCCTGGCACATCCTGAGTTGACTGCCCGTTCCGAGCACAAGACCTCGGGCAACTATGGCGCACTCGATCAGGTAGCAGCCATCCAGTGGGTGAAGGACAACATCGCAGGTTTTGGTGGCGATCCTGACCACATCACCATCGTGGGTGAGTCGGCTGGTTCGTTCTCGACCTCCATGCTGATGGCATCTCCATTGAGCCGTGGCAACCTGGCTGGTGTTATGGGTTCGAGCGGTGCTGAGCTTCGTCCATCGACTGCGTTGACCCTTGCACAGGGCGAGGCGGCAGGCAAGGCACTCGTTGAAAAGACCGGCTACACCATCGAGCAGTTGCTCAATATGTCAGCCGATTCGGTTCAGGCCATCCTGCCTCCAACGGGCATGTCAAACTTCCTTGTGGACGGTTATCTGCTCGATGCCACCGTCGATGAGATCTTCGAACAGGGCAAGCAGGCACAGGTGCCATTGCTCGTGGGCTGGAACTCGATGGAGGCACATCCTTCGCAGGCACTTGCCGGACAGGCTCCAACCTATCGCAACTTCCTCACTGCCATGCAGGGTCGTTTCGGTGACCGTACCATCGAGGTGCTCGACGCCTTCGGTGTCAAGACCGATGCCGACGTGATGGGCTGGGGTGCCATCGAGCTGAGTGGCGCATTGTTCACCGCTTTCCCAACCTGGAAGTGGGCCGACTATCATCAGCAGACATCGCAGCAGCCTGTCTATCGCTACCACTACGACCATGCGCGTCCAGCCATGGCCATCGAGGGTAAGGTGGCTGGTCTTGCCGGTGGCGTAAAGGATGCTGACGACGAAGAGGCCATTGGCGCTCCTGAGGCTCCTGCCAACCAGATCGTAGGTGCTGTGCACTCGGCAGACATCGAGTACGCTATGGGCAACCTTGCCACCAACAAGGTCTTCGCATGGAACGAGGATGACTACAAGGTTCAGGAGACCTTCATGAACTACTACATCAACTTCATCAAGACTGGCAATCCTAATGGCGAGGGTCTGCCACAGTGGGATGCCATCAACGGCAAGGAGGTGGCTCCTGTGATGCACATCGACGTAGAGAGCGCTCAGACCACCGATGCCCAGATGGAGGCTGCCTACAAGCTGCTGGATGCTGTGCTGAAGTAATGCTGCCCGATATCAAGCGCGCTTGCAGTAATTGAATTGTAGCAAGCCTTCACTTTTGCATATCTTAGCAGACGATATTTGAAACGCAAAGTTTCGATCATTTCGCAAATACTCCATACCTTTGCACCGCAATCACGACAATACGTGGTTGCGGTGCATTGTTTTACTCTAAACTCTAAACCAACATGAGAAGTATTGCGAAAATCGAACTCCAGTACGCCCATCGTTTCTACAACTTCAAGGGCGAGGCACAGTACCTGCATGGCCACACAGGCAAGTTGACCATCGAGGTGGAGGACACCATCAACAGGGGCGTGAACATGGTATTCCCCTGCAACGAGATCCAGAAGACGGCATGGGACGTGTTGAAGAACTTCGACCATGCGCTGATCCTGCGGCACGACGATCCGTTGCTGCCTGCCATCCTAAACGTCTATCAGTGCCAGGGCATCCGTTGCGGCCATCCGCAGAACACAATGAAAGGCGAGGCCTTTGAGACAGACCTCGCCAAAGCGTATCCCGATTGCCGACTTGTGGTCACCAAGGAGACCATGACGGTGGAGGGAATGATCAAGATTGTATATGATTTGCTCAAGGACAAGCTCAACATCGCCAAGCTGACCTTCACCAGTGGTGCGAACGCGGCATCGGAAGACTTCACGATCGCGAAGAGCATCGACCGCTGTCCATGGTGCGGCATAGCCATGAACAAGGATGGCGTTTGTCCGAAGTGCGGCTACTATCCTGGCAAGGAAGATGCCGATTGCAAAAAGAATAAATACTGCACTGAAAACAAAGAGGATGATTGCTCTGGGAACAACTTCTGCACAGATAACAAAGAGGACGATTGTCTGAATGTCATCAGTTGCGCTGAGGACAAAGAGGCCAGTTGTCTGAAGAACGACTGCTGCACGGAGAAAGATGAATCCGGGAAGCAGAAACCGAAGCTATAGTCCTAAGAAACCATAGAGAAAGATGCCAAGGATTCCGCAACAGAGAGTCGTATAGATGATGTTCCACTTGAATCGTCGGACGCCTACAAATACAGCCACGAAGATC
This sequence comes from Bacteroidales bacterium, assembly GCA_045628525.1. Taxonomy (GTDB): domain Bacteria; phylum Bacteroidota; class Bacteroidia; order Bacteroidales; family UBA3663; genus Liminaster. Next base: position 21,949 of record JAZQPJ010000055.1, on the reverse strand, counting down.
AGCACGCTGATCACGAATTGCAACAGATTGTGCACGCTATCGACAGCCCAGAAGGACGAATCTCCTTCCGTCCATAACGAGGACCAGCCGATGCGTGACACTTGCCCAAAATTGGCTTCATTCATCAATGCAAGCGCGGCAGAGGCGAGCAGACCGATGATGGCAGGTCGCAACACTTCGAAGATGCTCTTCTTGACTACGGAATCCTTGTGCTTTAATATCAGCTTCGACACCCAGATCATCACGATGAAGGGGAGCCAGATGACTGACAATGTGGCAAGGAACGAGCCAAAGATACCCAAGATGTGCGCGGCATTCTCATACTCCAGCGACTGCACCCACGGGTCGTTGACCACCGATGTATAGCCTACGTACGTGGCGCAGTTGATGCCGATGGGTCCTGGCGTCATCTGGCTGATGGCCACGATGTCGGTGAACTCAGCCTCGCTGAGCCAGCCTTGTTTCTCCACAATCTCCTGCTGGATGAACGACAGCATCGCATAGCCGCCGCCGAAGTTGAACAGGCCGATGTAGGAGAAGATATAGAAGAGTTTGAGGAAAATCATTTGTTTAGGGTTTTAAGGGTTGTAAGGGGAGTGAAAGGGGAGTGAAAGGGACGAATGTGTCAGATGGTCGAAACGTGGTCGGAATGTGGAAAGGTTTGACAGGCGAAGGTAATGTCCCTTTCACTCCCCTTTCACTCCCTTTTCACTCCCTTTAATGCCCTTATTTTTCATCCGTCCCAAAATGTAGCCGCTGATGGCTGCAATGGCAATGACGATGGCAGGGGAGATGCCGAGCAGCCAGATCAGGATGGTGCTGAGGATGGGAATCCAGCAGTTGCGCCAGGTGATCTTGGCCGATTTGGCCATTGAGAAAACAGGGACAGCGAGCAACGCTACCACCGCAGGACGGATGGCGCGGAACGCACATTCTACCCAGTAGTTATCACGGAACTGTGCGAAGATGATAGCAATTGATAAAATGATGAACAGCGAAGGCGTGACCACACCCAATGCTGCCCAGATGCCCGACTTTACGCCTCCCAGCTTGTAACCGATGTGCGAAGCCATATCGACGGCAAAGATGCCGGGAGTGGCTTGCGACACAGCCAGGATGTCGAGGAACTCTTCGCGCGACAGCCAGTGATTCTTATTGACCACCTCCTGTTCCATCATAGGAACCATGGCGGGCCCACCTCCCAGGGTGAACCCGCCAATTTTCATAAAGGTGATGAATAGTTCTAAATTCATTAGCAAACCTTTGAACCGTTCTTAACCTTGTCCTCGGTAGTCACTACGTGCAGCGAACCGTCGAAGTTCACAGCCGAAAGAATCATGCCGCACGATGGGATGTTGCGCATCACCTTTGGAGCGAAGTTGGCAACGAAGAGCACCTGCTTGCCCACGAGTACCGAAGGATCAGGATAGTGCTGTGCAATGCCCGAAAGGATGGTGCGTGGCTCGCCAGTACCATCGTCGAGGGTGAAGTGCAGCAGCTTGTCGCTCTTCTTGACAGGCTTCACGTCGAGCACGGTAGCGGTACGGATGTCGAGCTTGGCAAAGTCCTCGAATGGCACCTCGGCAGCGATTGGCTCAGGACGCCAGTTCTTCTCGGCTTCGGCCAGGGCAATCTTGTCGTTCTCTTCCTTGATGCGAGCCAGACGATCGAGCTGTGGCTGGATGTCGGCATCCTCAAGCTTCTCGAACAGCAGGACAGACTCGCCCAACTGATGACCTTCGGCCAGCAGGTCGGTGCGACCGAGCTGATTCCACTCGAAGCTCTCCATGCCGAGCATCTTGCGCAGCTTCTCGGCTGAGAATGGCAGGAATGGCTCGAAGGCGATGGCGAGGTTGGCGCTGATCTGGAGACTGAGGTTCATGATGGTGGCTACACGGGCCATGTCGGTCTTGGCAATCTTCCAAGGCTCGGTGTCGGCCAGATACTTGTTGCCGATGCGAGCCAGCTCCATGGCCTCCTTCTGTGCATCGCGGAACTTGAAGTCATCGAGCAATGCCTCTACGCGAGCCTTTACGTCCTTGAAGTCAGCGAGGGTCTGCTGGTCGTAGTCGGTGAGTTCGCCCAGGGCAGGCACCTTGCCATCGAAGTACTTCTCGGTGAGCTTCATGGCGCGGTTGATGAAGTTGCCGAATACGGCTACCAACTCGTTGTTGTTGCGAGCCTGGTAATCCTTCCAGGTGAAGTCGTTGTCTTTGGTCTCGGGCGCATTGGCGGTGAGCACGTAGCGGAGCACATCCTGCTTGCCAGGCATATCCACGAGGTATTCGTTGAGCCAGATTGCCCAGTTGCGCGAGGTAGAGATCTTGTCGCCCTCAAGGTTGAGGAACTCGTTCGAAGGCACGTTGTCTGGCAGGATATAGTCGCCATGAGCCTGGAGCATGGCTGGGAAGACGATGCAGTGGAACACGATGTTGTCCTTGCCGATGAAGTGAACGAGACGGGTGTCCTGATCCTGCCACCACTTCTGCCAAGGGCCGTACTGCTCAGGGTTGGCATCGCAGAGCTCCTTGGTGTTCGAGATATAGCCGATTGGTGCATCGAACCATACGTAGAGCACCTTGCCCTCAGCACCCTCGACAGGCACTGGAATGCCCCAGTTGAGGTCGCGGGTCACGGCACGTGGCTTCAGACCACCGTCGAGCCAAGACTTGCACTGGCCATAGACGTTAGAGCGCCACTCCTTGTGATCGTCCAGGATCCACTTGCGCAACCAGCCCTCGTGCTGGTCGAGTGGGAGGTACCAGTGCTTGGTGGTACGCTTCACTGGGGTAGCACCCGAGAGCTTCGACACAGGGTTGATCAGCTCATCGGGCGAAAGCGTGGCACCACACTTCTCGCACTGGTCACCGTAGGCACCGAGTGCATGGCAACGTGGGCATTCGCCCATGATGTAGCGGTCGGTCAGGAACTCCTTGGCCTCTTCGTCATAGAACTGCTCCGAGGTTTCCTCGATGAACTTGCCATCGTCATAGAGCTTGCGGAAGAAGTCCGAAGCGAACTTGTGGTGAATATCGCTGGTGGTGCGGCTATAGACATCGAACGAGATGCCAAAGTCCTGGAATGACTGCTTGATGAGGTTGTGGTAGCGATCGACTACGTCCTGCACGGTGATGCCCTCCTTGCGAGCGCGGATGGTGACAGGCACGCCGTGCTCGTCCGAACCGCCGATGAAGAGAACCTCCTCGCCCTTCAGACGGAGGTAGCGAACATAGATGTCGGCAGGAACATACACGCCTGCCAGGTGACCGATGTGAACCGGGCCATTCGCATAGGGGAGGGCCGAAGTCACGAGGGTACGCTTGAATTTCTTTTCCATAGATATTTTGTTATGGGTTATTATTTGTTTGCAGCAGATGAGCTGCATTTTTGTTTATTTTCGAACCGAACCATCGAATCATCGAGGTGTCGAGTTTATGTAATTAGAACTGGAAGTAAATGAACGGTTGCATCTCCGCTGTCACGAACTGATAGATCACGAAGATCACCAGCACGCAAACCAGCGCCATCACAGGCAATGGCAGTTTGGCAAAACAGATGCGATAGCGACGCTTGAAGCGCTCAGGCAGCCAATGGATGATCATGCCCACCACAAAGAGCGTGAACACTTGCCAATAGGCAGGAATCACTTCGAGCGGCGACACCGTCCATTCCGAACCGATGCGCTCCATCATGTTCCTGGCAATGCGCCACGCCGTCTCATTGGCTTCGGCAGGGTCGAGGTTCGAACCCGAGCGGAAGAACAGTCGCGTAAAGGTGATGAACGTGAAGGTCACCAGCACGCTCCACGCCACGCCGATGTAGTGCGGCATGCCGTACAGGCGACGACGATCGTCCTGCGTGGAGAAATACTGATACCAGCACTTGATCACCATGCTCACGAGGATGAAGATCATGAACACCACGAGCACGTTCCACAGCGGACCGGCAGCCGGGAAGAAGCGATTGAGCAGCAGCACGATGACCAATGCGTAGGCCGAGGCGATGATGCGTCCCACCGTGTGCAGATCGCGCCAGAACTTGAACACCACCATGCCCACACCGTTCAGTCCGCCCCAGATCATGAAGTTGCACGATGCTCCATGCCACAATCCGCCCAGCAGCATCGTGATCATCGAGTTCATGTTGGCATAGATGTGCTTGCGTTTGTTCGGACGACGAATGGCGGTATATACCGTGAGCAAGGCGATGAACAGCACGATGGCTCCAATCCACCACGAACCGCTCAGTATCAATGCCGCCAGCGTGATGATGCCGATCCAGAACCATGTGCCGAACGTGATGTTGCGATTGCCGCCCAGCGGTATATACAGGTAGGTCTGCAGCCAGCGGCTCAGCGAGATGTGCCAGCGTTTCCAGAAGTTTTGCGCGTTCTGCGCCTTGTATGGCGAGTTGAAGTTGAGCGGCAGATAGAAGCCCATCAGCATCGATAATCCGATGGCGATGTCGGTATAGCCCGAGAAGTCGGCATACACCTGCAGCGAGTAAGTGAACAATGCCGCCAGATTCTCAAAGCCCGAGAACAGCTGCGGATTGGCAAACACGCGGTCGATGAAGTTCACGGCCAGATAGTCCGACAGCACAATCTTCTTGGTCAGGCCATTGAGTATCCAGAACACGGCGATGCCGAACTGCATCCTCGACAACGCATAGCGACGGTACAGCTGCGGTATGAAGTCCGAAGCTTTGACGATCGGACCGGCCACCAGCTGCGGGAAGAACGACACATAGAAGCCGAAATCCAGCAGATTCCTCACGGGTCGGATCAAGCCCTTATACACATCGGCCGTGTAGCTGATCACCTGGAAGGTATAGAACGAGATGCCCACAGGCAGGATGATGCGGTCCACGCTCCAGAACGGCTGTCCCACCACATGGTTGGCCAGCTTGGCAGCCACATTGGTCACCTCGAAGCTCGTGCCGAAGATCTGGTTGACCACATCCGCGAAGAAGTACGAGTACTTGAAGTAGCACAGTATGCCCAGGTCAATGGTCACGCTCAGCACCAGCAGCGCCTTGGCCATCCACCTATGTCCCCGTTTCGATTGTTCATCGCCCCCGTGTGCTTGATTTTCCCTCAAGCATCTGTGTATCCCTTGCGCAATCACAAAGTCAGTGCATGTCACCAGCACCAGCAACCCCACGAACAGTCCGCTCGTCTTGTAATAGAACAGCAGCGAGATCAGCAGCAGGTAGCCATTGCGCAACACACGACGCCATCCGGGCAGATGCATCGACGAGCCGGATTTGTTGCGACCCTTCAACGTCCCCACGACGCATCCGAAGCCGACAAACACCACGGCCCAGAAGGCCCAGAATCGGAACTGCGTGAAGAGCAGAGGCGAATTCGGGTCGAAAGCAAACAGTTGCTTCAGATAATCTATGATGAGCGTCAGAATCTGTTCCATCGTTTGTAGTCTTCGTCAATTGCGTTATAGAGGATGCCGCCGATCAGTTCGTAGCCGGCACGCGTGAAGTGGATGCGGTCCTTCTGCATCAGCCCTGCCTCGTGCCATTGTATCGACGATTTCAGTCCTCCCATCAGTCCATAGACATCCAGCACGGCGCCGTCCTCCTCCTGTGCCAGCGCCAGCATCGACTGCCGCACCAGTTCGGTGTTCGGATTGGGTATCTTGCGTGCCTTCTTGCCTTTGCCGATCGTGTAGGCGCAGTCGTTGTTGGTGATCCAGATGAAGCGCACATCGGGCGATACCGTGCGAATCCTTTGCATCAGCTGCCGGTAGTCGCGCTTGAACACGGCGGTGTCAAATTCCTCCTGTGGCACGTTGGCGTCGTTGATGCCGATGCCGAACACCACCAGGTCGGGTGGGAGCAGGGCGAGTTCCTGTTCGAAGTGTGCGCTCGTCCTGAGCCACGAGGGCACGGCGGCACCGTTCACGCCGCTTTCGGAGTAGGTCACGCCGTGGCGGTGGCTGTCGGGTATCATGCCGCGCAGCACGAAGTAGTGTTTGTCCTGCAGGGGCGTATAGAGCTGGCGACGACGTTTCTCGCTCAGCTTCTTGCTCAATGTCTTGTCCACGTTGCGGGTCAATCCCTGGCAATGGAGTGTCACCACGCTATCCTGCTGACTGAGCACAAAGCGCCATTCGCACGCGTTGCCCTCCCTCTTGCTCAATAGGGCATCGGCCCACACCGTGTCGTTGGCACTGGTCACCAGATAGGGCATCACCGTGCTGTCGCTCACTTCGCCCAGTACGGTCAGTCGGTCAAAGTCCCAGCGGCCCTCGTCGCGCAGCCTGAGCGTGATGCTGGCATCCTGGTCGCTGGTGATGGCTGCGGCTCCGGCCAGTCCCAGGGCGACGTCGGGCTCTGCATTCACGCATCGGCTGCCTTTCCACATGCCTGTGTAGTCGAAGCGGTAGGAGAGGGAACCGTTGGTCTTGATGGCGCGGAAGGGGAACAGCAGTCCGTGTTCAGCCCAGGGTTCGAAGGGCATTCGCACCGCATTGGTCAGCATGCCGGCCTGTACGTGGCTGCCTCCGATGTGCAGTATGTTCAGGTTCTGCGATGCCCCCGGTGTCTTGCGCAGGTCGTACAGCTTCTCGTGTACGGGACGCAACGCATCCTTCGATCCAGGGAAGATCAGGTGAGCATAACTCGTGTCCACCACCTGCATGAAGGCCGTGTCCACCTGTGCCCAGCCGCCCAGGCACAGCATAGCCAGCATTATCGTCGTCAGTATCCTCTTCATCGTGCATCGTCTGTGTTGGTTGTTGTTTTCGTGCCAGCGGTCATCCCTTTTGTCTCCTTCGCGGTTACGTCAGCGTCGATGCCATCGATGTCCACCGTGTCGCTCGCCAGCGAGTCCCCGGGCAGTTCGATCTCCATCTCGCCCCTCCTGAACTTGAAGTACTTGTAATACATCGAGATGGTCTCATACAGCAGGTCGCTCACCTTCTCGGCGCCCTTGTGCGTGAAGTGCACATAGTCCTCGCCGGCCAGCTGCGGACGCGCATTGACCCACTGTATCATCGAGCCGCGGCCGCCCATGGCCTCGTACATGTTCCAGAAGGCTGCCCCTTCGTCGGTTACCGCCTCTTCGAGCATCTCCACCAGTCGTGGCAGCATCGGGTAGGTCATCAGCTCGCCACGTACGGTGGTGCTCATGTCCGATGGGCCGATGAAGAGGATGCGTGCCTCGGGTACCAAGCTCTGGAAGTAGCGTATCTGCCGACGCAGGTCGTTGCAGAACTTCTCAAGCGACTCCTCGGTCTTCAGGTAAGGCACCGAATTGCCGCCATATTGCAGGATGATCATCTGCACGTTTTCGTGTGCGAAGAAGGGTTGGAGCGTGCCGCGTGCTATCCCCGTGAAGATTGCGCCGCTGCATCCGCGCATCGGCACATTGTCCATCACCACGCCCGTCTTGCTGTCCAGCAGCACGCCATAGATGTCGGCTGGGCCGTTCACGGTCACCTGTGCCACGTTGCGTGCCGAGTCGTACTCCTGCACCTCGCACACCAGGTTGCCGTTTTCGTCCGAGCGCAGGAGCGTCACCTTGTCGAAGCGTCCGCAGTTCGGGAATCGCTCGCTCTTCAGGCCCGTATATCTCAGCGTCACCGAACCGTTGACGTGCGACACCTGCGCCATCGGGCCATAGCCGCGGTGACGGGCGCGGGCCGTTGCAGGTCCATAGGCCAGATAGTAGGGCAGTTCCTGTGTGCTCGACTGTCGCACGGTCATCTTTGCCACCGTCTGTATCGCAGGCTGCATGCCCGACCCCGAGCCGCCAAACTCCTCCTGGAAGTGCTGGCGCAGGGAGGCTGTAATTCGATCCTCTTCAATCTGCGAGTCGCCATAGTGCACAATACGCATCTGTCGCACTTTGGCACTATCCAACGCCATGAAGAATGAGTCGAGATAGGCCAGGTTTCGTTCCTGGGTGAGGCTGTCGATCCAAACTTCGGTACTGTCGCCCAGCATGCGCAGGCTGTCCATCGCCATGCTGTCAGCCACCAGCACATGCACCTTCGGCATCGAGATGCGAATGGGGCTATTATAGCAAAAGTCGAGGAAGGCGCTGTCCTGTGCCGCCATCACCGCCTGCATCTGCAGCTCCATCAGCTCCTCGGGTGTCAGCTCATGCACTTCATCCTCGTCGCTGGCTGTGTTCAATGTCAGCACCTCGGCCAGACTGGGGAATTCCAGTCGCAATCCACCTATCTGCACTCCTTCGCGAGGGTAGAATTGGCAGATGCCTCCCAGCAGCGCCAGGATGCAGCCTATAAACAGCAGTATCTTCGCTATCTTCATCACTCTTTAGCTTTATTTCTTTTCGTTTCGCCCCATTATCAATGGACAGCCCCTTCCCGTCCGTCCGGTTTTCTTCCCGTCCATCCGGTTCCATTCGCTGCTGCTCGGCAGCGGCGGGGCGTGGGGTGGTGGCATGTCTCTGCTCGCTCACATACGTATATGCGCCACGCGCGGGCTCTATTTTTTGCGGCGCGAAGATACTCAATATTTCCCAACTCTCCAAATATTCCTTATAATATATTTATATAATGTGTGATTTTTCCCCTTTCTTCTAGTTTTTTCAATCCCCATGCATCGTTTTGTGTCACTATGCAGGCTCGAAAAGTCCGCCACGGATCGCGGCGCGGCATCCGACGCATCGAAAACTCCGCCAAAAGTCGTGGAGGAGCCATTGCAGACGTGCAGGGATGCCAACGTGTACGCGTTCGCATCTCTGCACGTCTGCAATAGTCCGACCTGGTACCAGGTCGGACTGTCGCAGGTCTGCAATTTGCCGTCCCAAACCATTTTCGTGCTTTTGCAGATCTGCAAAACATGAAACTCGGCATAGAATCATGTTTTGCAGATGTGCAGGGATGCCAACGCGTACACGTTCGCATCTCTGCACATCTGCAGAAGCACTTCTCAAACCGTGGGCGCCGAATTGCAAATCTACAATGCATTCTCGGCGGATTAGCGCCTCATTTCGGGGCTTTGCAACGATGCTTCATCCCGATTTTTGAAACCCGTGCTTGTCATTTGACCCTTGCCGATAGTCAAAAATATTTAAATCTTATCGCATCATTTGCTTCGTATAAATTATTTTACTATATTTGCAACGTGAAAATAGGGTCGAACCATACCCGATTGAATCGTTGCTGAGCGCCATTCGCTTCGTCCGAGGCTGTTCGGCGTCAATGTAACCTGACCTTGTCAGCTCGATCGTCGGTGGCATCTCTCCCTATGTCAGTAGCATTTTGAAAAGCAACAAAAGCAACAATTGTTATTCTTTAACTTTATATTATTAAAAAAGTATTATGGCAAATTTGGATTTGACTAAGTACGGCATCACCGGTTCTACCGTGATCGCTCACAACCCATCTTACGAGCAGCTCTTCGCTGAGGAGACCAAGGCTGGTCTCGAGGGCTACGAGGTTGGTCAGAACACCGAGCTCAACGCTGTTAACGTAATGACTGGTATCTACACAGGCCGTTCGCCTAAGGACAAGTACATCGTAATGGATGCCAACTCAAAGGACACCGTATGGTGGACCACCGAGGGCTACAAGAACGATAACCACCCAATGTCAGAGGAGGTTTGGGCAACTGTTAAGAACCTCGCTGTTAAGGAGCTCTGCAACAAGAACCTCTATGTAGTTGACGCATTCTGCGGCGCTAACAAGGACACCCGTATGGCTGTTCGTTTCATCGTAGAGGTAGCTTGGCAGGCACACTTCGTAACCAACATGTTCATCCAGCCTACCGCTGAGGAGCTCGAGAACTTTGAGCCAAACTTCGTGATCTACAACGCTTCGAAGGCTAAGGTAGAGAACTACAAGGAGCTCGGCCTCAACTCAGAGACTTGCGTTGCATTCAACGTAACTTCACGTGAGCAGGTTATCATCAACACTTGGTACGGTGGTGAGATGAAGAAGGGTATGTTCTCAATGATGAACTACTACCTTCCACTCCAGGGCATCGCTTCAATGCACTGCTCAGCTAACTGTAACATGGATGGTGAGGAGACTGCTATCTTCTTCGGCCTCTCTGGTACTGGTAAGACCACTCTTTCTACCGATCCAAAGCGTCGCCTCATCGGTGATGACGAGCACGGTTGGGATGACAATGGCGTATTCAACTTCGAGGGCGGCTGCTATGCTAAGGTTATCGGCCTCTCTAAGGAGAACGAGCCAGACATCTACAATGCTATCAAGCGTAACGCTCTCCTCGAGAACGTAACTGTTGCTGCTGATGGTACTATCGATTTCAACGACAAGTCAGTTACCGAGAACACTCGTGTATCTTACCCAATCAACCACATCAACAACATCCAGCCAGGTTCATCTGCTCCAGCTGCCAAGAACGTTATCTTCCTCTCAGCTGACGCATTCGGTGTATTGCCTCCAGTATCTATCCTTACTCCAGAGCAGACCCAGTACTACTTCCTCTCTGGCTTCACCGCTAAGCTCGCTGGTACAGAGCGTGGCATCACTGAGCCAACTCCAACCTTCTCTGCTTGCTTCGGCCAGGCATTCCTTGAGCTTCACCCAACCAAGTACGCTCAGGAGCTCGTTAAGAAGATGAACGCTAACGGTGCTAAGGCATACCTCGTTAACACCGGTTGGAACGGTACTGGCAAGCGTATCTCTATCCCTGATACCCGTGGTATCATCGACGCTATCCTCGACGGCTCTATCCTTTCAGCTCCAACTAAGAAGATCCCTTACTTCAACTTTGAGGTTCCAACCCAGCTCAACGGCGTTGCTTGGGGTATTCTTGATCCACGCGACACCTACCAGGATCGCTCTAAGTGGGAGGAGAAGGCTAAAGACCTCGCTGCTCGCTTCATCAAGAACTTCGAGAAGTACACCACTAATGAGGCTGGCAAGGCTCTCGTCGCTGCTGGTCCACAGCTTTAATTGCAAAGGATGCCAGCTGCACGTTCCTGTGAATTTGCAGCTGGTTGACAAGTCAGCAATATGCTAAATAACTTGCTGCTGGAGTGAATAACTTCGGCAGCAGGTGGTTTGGCTTTGCTTGTTGTTTCACATATTTTACTGTAAAAACCCTCGTCCTCAGTTGCTACAATTGGGGGCGAGGTTTTATGTTTCTTCCCCTAAAACGGTAACAAAAACCACGAATTTTGTAATAAAAATGGCGTGTTTTCTTGTGAAAAGTGCTCATATTTATGTTTTTGAGCACTTTTTTGTCATTTTTTCTGTTTTTTTTTTTTTTTTTTTCGTGATTTTTCGTATATTTGCAGTTGCAAATAGTGTAAAATGAATCGCATCGTTAGATATATAATCACATGGACGACCGCTCTGATGATCCTCGGATTCGGCAGTGCCAAGGCGCAAGCGCCCGAAGGTACTACTGAGGATGATTTCGATGTTTTGCCCTACGTATTGTTTTCCGACGATGTCAATCGCGAGGCGTTCGAGGTCGATTCACTGTTCTTCCTCCGTGCATTCCCCATCGTGTTCAAGGTGGCACGTACGGATGTGATCATGAACAAGGCCGAGTTGCAGGAGTTCATCACCACGGCGGTGCCGCTGCTGCACTCGCATAACATCAGCAACGCTCGCATACGCATACGCAGTGCCGCATCGCCCGAAGGTCCGCTGTCGTTCAACAAGTACCTGAGCCGCGGCCGTCGCGATGCCTTGCTGAAGATCTTTGAAGAGAATGGCATTTCGTCCAACGAGATAGAGATCGAGGTGGTTGACGAGGAATACGAGATCCTGGCATTCGCCATGCGACAGGCCAACGATCCCGATGCCGCACTGGTGAGCCGCATGGTGGCTGAAGGCAAGCACGACGTGGTGAAGCTGAAGGCCGACCTGAAACGCTACGATGGCGGACGCCTGTGGAAGCGCATGCTGCGCGACTATTACCCTCCGCTGCGAGCCTCGCGCTTCATGATCCTCTTCCCCGAGAACAGTGCAGCCGATGTGATGAAGATCATGGTCAAGCCGCTGGAGGCCCCCGAGCCGCAATGGCAGAGCATGGTGGTCTTCCCCGAGGAGCTGACGCTGGGCACGGTCTTCGAGCCGATGGGCAGCAGCCCGGTGCTGCGCGAGATGCTCGCCCTCAAGACCAACCTGCTGGAGTGGGGCGCCTACGTGCCGCAATACGGGTGGTGCCCGATGCCGAACGTCGAACTCGAATACTACCCACGTCACGGACACTGGACCTTCGGAGCCACCTTCGACTGCCCCTGGTGGATCGGCAACACCACCAACCACAAGTACTTCGAGCTCCGCAACTACCAGCTCTATACGCGCTACTACCTGCGCAACAGTGACAAGAGCTATGCCGACGCGGCGTTGACCCAGCCAGCCCAGGGCGAAGCGGCCTTCCGCGGCCTGTACCTGCAGGCATACACGCAGGCGTTTCTGTACCAGATCGGCTTCTCGGCCAAGAAAGGCTGGATAGGCGAGGGCTTGGGCGGCGGACTGGGACTCGGCTACGTGCTGCCGATCAGCCGCGACGGACACTGGCGACTGGACTTCGGCCTGCAGCTCGGCCTGTTCCGCACACAGTACGACCCGTTCGTCTATGGCAAGCCCATCTACCACGGCGGTGAGATCGACGGCCTGTACTACTACAATACCAACCTCTACCGCGACGAATTTGTGAAGCGAATGCATCGCTACACATGGCTGGGACCCACCCGTGCAGGCATCACATTGAGCTACGACCTGCTGTACAGGCACAACGACAAGCGGCGCACCCCTACCTTCCGCAGTAGGGAGAAAGGAGAGGGCCTATGAGACTGACCCGACCCATCATCCCCATGCTCACGCTGCTGGCACTCTCGCTGCTGCCGTCGTGCGAACGCGAACCGCTGCTTCACCTGGTCGATCCGGAGACTGAGCTGGAGTTCGAGACCAACAAGATCATCCTTGACCTGCAAGTTCTTTGGGAGTATGACATCACCTACGACTGGGAGTCGCAATGGTGGTACAACTGGGACGAACGCGATGACTCGCTGTTCGGCACCTGGGAGCTGCAGGAGCCGACCACCTTCAACATCCGTCGCTACTACACCGAGGAGATTCCCGACGCTCCACACAACGAGGTGCTGCGCGATGTGGTGACAGGCCATAAGTACCAGGCGCGCTATAAGTATGGCTACTACGACATCCTGGTGTGGAACGATGTCAACACCATCGACGGTGTGCAGTCGCTCCACTACGACGAGGAGAGCACGCTGGAATATGTGACCGCCTACACCAACCAGAGCAACGCGCACACCAGCACACCGCACCACGCGCCGACGTATCGACCCGGATATGCATTCTACCAGCCGGAGTTCCTCTTCTCGGGCGAGTATGATGACCTGCATGTGACCGACAATCCTGCCGACTACGATTCGCTCATCATCAACCCCGATGGCAGCACTACATGGTACAAGTTCGTGCCGCTGTTGCTTACGCCGGTGACCTACATCTACCTGACGCAGGTGATCATCCACCATAATGGCAACAAGATAGCCGGCGTGGATGGCAGCGGCAACCTGACGGGCCTGGCCCGATCGGTGAACCTCAACAGCCATATCACCAGCGAGCAGGACATCTCGGTCAACTACCCGATGCGCATGAAGAAGCACATGACCTACATCGCGCCACAGGCTGAAGAGGCGGAGGATGTCGATATCATAGGCGGACGCGTGCTGACCTTCGGCCTTACGGGTGTCGATCCCTTCAAGATCACCCGAGCCAGTACCTCGTACCAGCAGGTCGTCGAATCGCCCATCCGCAATTATCTGGAGCTGGACATGCTGTTCCACAACGGATACGACTCCACTTTCGTCTTCGACGTGACTGATCAGGTCAAGGAACGATACAAGGGCGGTGTCATCACGGTTCACATCGATGCAGATGAGATCGAGCTGCCATCCAACAAGGGAGGATCGCTCTTCGATGCAGAGATCAAGGACTATGAGGAAGAGACACACGAGTTCGATATGTAAAGTTGAATATAAATAATCACATAAAAATACACGGAATTATGAAAAAGCAAGCTCTTTATGCATTGGCAACCATAGCAATGGTGAGCTGCTCGGACGATGAGTATCTGGGCCAGTCGGCTCTGGATCGTCCACAGTCAAATGCTGAGACCAGAAGCATCCTCTTCGGTGCAGGTTCGGACAAGGTGACGCGCGCCACCTCGGGTCTTGAGACCGAGACCGGCACCTTCAAGGTGTACGGCACCAAGGGTACGGGTGATCTGCAGGTATTCAACAACTACGCTGTATGGCATGCCCAGCAGAAGGAACAGACCCTCACCGACACCTATTACTGGGACTATGTCGGACAGAATGGCGATGTGAAGACTCCTTATCTGGGCGATGAGTCAGGTGCGCTCGTTGCAGGCACCAACATCACCCTCGACCGCAATCAGCAGGAGAAGTACTGGGATTACGAACAGCCTTACTACCGCTTCTGGGCTGTCGCTCCCTGGGACGGCTCGGTGACCTTCTACAACGGCGATGATGCCACGGCTGTCAACACCGACGGCATCGTCACCAAGGCTGTGCTTACCAATGTGAGCGGTCACCTGAATGCAGCCACCGCAGCAGCCGATGTCAAGACATACTACGTGGCCCAGCCGCTCAAGGTGGAGCGTGCCGACTACGACAAGCCCGTGACCTTCACCTTTGTGCGCAATGCCGCCAAGGTGCGCGTGGGCATCTACGAGGAGATCCCCGGCTACCGCATCTCGGACATCACCTTCTACCAGACCCGTATCTCTACATCGGGCCGCGTGCTCAAGGTGGACGGCACTGATGCTGATGGCAATGTGGTGACCGGACGCAAGAACATCATCCTGAACCGTACGGATAAGGCATTCGTGGGCAACGTGGGCGCAACCCCAGGTACCACCATCATCGATTATGACAACACCAACCTCACTTATGCTGTGAGCTATGGCAACGTCGTATCGCAGAAGTACTTCGAGGCTGGCAAGATGACCGGCGTGCCTGCCACCAGCAGCACCGACCCTGGCCTGTGGGGCACCGACCCTGACATGGATGCCCGCAAGTTCTTCCAGGTGTTGCCTACCCCTACAGCCAAGGGCCGCTATGGCGATCCATACGCTGATGCTGCTCGTCCTATCTATGTGTGCTGCGACTTCACCCTCGAATCGACCGACGGCAACACCAAGGAGAAGATCTACGTGAAGGGCGCCACTGCCGTGATCCCTGCCAGCTACACCACCTGGCTGCCAAACCATGCCTATACCTATCTGTTCAAGATAGCTCGCAACACCAACGGCACCACCGGCAACTGGGATCCTACCGGACCTGTCGATCCTGAAGATCCTAACCATCCGGATCCGGACGTTCCTAATTCGACCGACCCAAGCGATCCGGGCGATGGCGATCCGACGACTCCTGATGTGCCAGGCTCTACACCAGACAATCCTGACCCAGGCAACAACCCAGACGATCCTGTGACTCCACCAACTGATCCTTCCGATCCAGGCTACGATCCTGACCTCAATCCAGACGATTCGCCTCAGGGACTGTACACCATCACCTTCGATGCCGTTGTTGAGGAATATCTGGATGGCAACCTGGAGGGCACCACTACCACCTTCACCTCACCAAGCATCACTACCTATCAGAATGGCGTCGATGTGGTTGACGAGGGCCTGATCTACAAGGTGGGCGAGGACATCACATACGCCGTGATGGCCAACAGCGAGGAGGTGACCAACACCTACAAGTGCTACCTGAGCCAGTGTCTTGCCGACTACAACTACAACAAGACACCAGAGCAGAATGGTGCTACCTTCACGCTCGATACAGCACACAAGATCGTGGCTCCATCGGCTGGCTGGTATGTCATCAAGGTGGTTCATCCGACTGACTCGACCATCTCCGCCTATAAGGTGGTACGCGTCGGAGCTGCTGACAGCCTCTCGGATTGATTCGCTTCCAATAGCAAACAAACAATAATCATATAAATCTTAAAAAAAACAATCAAATTATGAAAAACTATTTCATCCTTGCTTCTGCAGCCTTGGCACTCGCCAGCTGCTCGAACGATGAATTCCTTGGTGAAGGCCCCGGCACTGGCAACAAGGAAAACACCAGCAATGCAATCCTGTTTACCAGCAGTTCTCAGGGACAGACTCGTGCTGACCATTATGGAGCTGATGCAGCAAATCTGCTCGGCAGCCGTTTCGTTGTAATGGGCACCAAGGGTGCAACTTCTGTAGCTACAACCACTGTATTCGACAACTACAACGTAATCTATGGTGCAAACACTGCTGGTACGACAGAATCTAACACTGCCGACTGGGAGTACGTTGGTCAGTTCGTACACAAGTATGCTGGCGACCGAAACATCTCTGCTCAGACCATCAAGTACTGGGATTACAGCCAGGCACAGTATGACTTTATTGCATATTCGACAGGTACAACGGACTTTGCTAAAATCAAATATGCAGTAGATCCTGCTGCAGACGAAATCTATGTCTCAGATATTACCCCTTCTACTGCCACCAATGCTACAAGCGGTGGTGCTTACAAGGTACAGGGAACAAAAGATGTACTCAAGAATTTCTACATTGCAGATCTTGTAACTGTTCCTAAGGCAAACTATGGTGAGGAGGTGCAAATTAGATTCCGCAACCTGGCTTCAAAAGTTCGTCTTGCATTTTATGAGACAGTTCCAGGTTATTCTGTTCGTGATGTAGAATTTTATGAGAGTGGAACTGCAGATATTCGTTATGTTCCTACTACTGATGTTTTGACTGCAGGAGATGACATTTCATCTTATTTTAAGTCTGATGGTACTTCTTATGGCGCATCTGATGTATATGTTGACGATTCAACTACTCCATGCTTTGTGCCTGAAGCAGATGTAACAAATATCGCTACACTTTTCACTAGTGGTGATATCAACAATGCAGGTACTTATACCGTATACTATCCTACAGTAAATGATGCTACTCCTACTTCTGATAAGAATAAGGCTCACGTTACGTTCACTCCTGATGCAAGTGGTACTTCTACTACTACTGATTATGCAGCGCTTGACTATGTTCGTGATCAGGCTTCTACACTTGAGTCAGGAGGTAAGTATCTTGGTACGACTTCTGCCACTGCAACTTATGCTGGTTCAACTGCAGAAAAGACTTACTATACCGTTCTTCCTAACGAAACCGCATCAGCTCTTACCCTTCGTGTAAACTACACATTGGTATCAGATGATGGTTCTAAGGAGACTATCAAGGTTTGGGGTGCTAAGGCTGTTGTTCCAGCTCAGTATTGCCAGTGGAAGTCTAACTTTGCATACACTTATATTTTTAAGATTTCTGATAACACGAATGGTGCAACAGAGGGACTTGGTGGTTCTGTAGAGGGACTTCGTCCTATCACATTCGATGCTGTAGTAACAGAAGTTGAGGATGGCAATCAGGAGACTATCACGACTGTTGCTACTCCATCTATCACAACCTACATGCCTGGTGTTAATGCAACTATTGATAATGAATATCCTGCAGGTACTATCTATGTAATGGTTAACGAGGATGGTACAAACAAGACTGACCTCGACACAAAGGGTCAGCTCTATAAGGTTACTGGTGAAACAGCACTCGTTCCTGCAACTGAGGCTAACGTAATGGATGCTCTCAATATCCGTACTTCTACTGGTACAGGTGATCCTGTCGTTATCACTGGTCGTAACAGCCTTGTTTTGACAGAAGCAACAAGTGATGCTGCTATTACTGCAATTCCACGTGTAGACGGCAATGATGTTACTGTTGCTGCTGGTGAGGCTGCTTCATTTACTGGCGCAACTGGTACTACTTATGCTTATGTATATGAGGTAAGCGATGCTGCTGATGAGACATTCAACACAGCTGTTAACGTAGCTACAGAGCCTACAGGTTGGCCTACTGGCTACTATACAGACTTTGCTTGTACTGCAGATGCTCCTGCAACTTTCGCAGCAGGTCTCTACTACACCAAAATTACCAACAACAAGACAACTTACGCTGTTAAGGTAATCAAGGTACAGTAATCCCTCTCCCTTATCCTAATTCCGCTCATTACTTAAGACCGAGCTTGATCATTACTTATGACCGCCCCCGATCCCAAGTAATGCCGCGGAAAGGAACAAGAAATTTATAAGCCAAGTGGGGTTGAATGTTCCCCACTTGGTTACATATAACTGTCGCAAGGTGCGGCAGAAGCAATAGTCTCTCCTTATTCACGATACGGAGAGCGTAACTCATATATGTGAGCATCCCCACATATATTTATTATACGCGCGCGTTATACGTGTATAAGAAAAATTTACGAAAATTCGCGTTTAATTCACGGTAATTCGCGTTAAAGAAAACAAAGAAATGAAAAATAAGTTTCTTACCATAGCATCCGCGTTGTTCCTCGTCCTCGTATCGGACGCGGCATTCGTGTCATGCCGTGGTGAGAATGAGCTGCCCATCGACGATACACAGCACCCGATCGCCTTTGCTTCGGTAGCAGCCGACCAGGAGGCAGTAACACGTGCCACAACCCTGGGAAAGGATTTCACCGTGTATGGCTACAAAGGAATGGCAGATGGCAGCAATCAGACCGTATTTGATGGATACACCGTCCATTATACCCAGGGTTCTGCCAACACCTCTGCTGACAATACGCATGACTATTATTACGTCGGAGGTTCCCAGACAATGAAGTACTGGGATTTCGCCGCCACCGATTATCATTTCTGGGGTGTGTATGCAAAAGACCACGATCCTGCCTTAGCTGCCTTCACAGGAGATGAGCACAACGTACTTACTATCTCTGGTGTGCCGCTTCGTGTTGTTGAGCCCGATCCAGCCGACGACGTACTCTTTTCTGCTCTTTTTGAGCGTCGGCCCGTATCGTCAGATGTGGTGCAGCTCAGCTTCAAGCGACCCTATGCTAAGCTTCGCATCATGTTCTATACCACAGAGAAGATTGAGGATGTTTCGGATAATATCGAACTGACAGAAATCACCTTTGTCCCAGACCCTTCAGCTGCTGATCCGTTGGTCAATAAGGTGTATGGCAAAGGTAATGTAGTTGTGACCTATCCGTTGCCAACAGTTTCGTGCGATGGGAAGGCTCAGGAAACAATCTCAGTAGAGAATCTCAGCGAAGAAAAAGCTAATCTTGCCTTTCAGGATGTCACTCTCACTAAGGACGCTGGCATTTCGAGCAATACCTCCGTGACCGCCGCTGTTGACGCTTCCGGCCATCAATACTACTACTATCCGCTCCCGATGGGTGAGCTTAATCCTGCTTTCACCATGACCGTATGCATCAATGGCGATACGGAACAGAAGACCGCCGTCGTCCCCGCCGTTTACATGCGTTGGCAAGCCAACTACCTCTACACTTATATCTTCAAGATCACCGAAGCTGGTAAGAAGATCGAATTCTACGACGTGAAGATTGACCCATGGAAGTATGGTGGTAGTCAAGAGGATGAATGGCGTAATTGGTAAAGCGAAAAAATTGAACGTATGAAACTGACAAAACTATATATTATTTCCCTGCTGGCCTGTGCGCTCAGCTTCTTCTCCTGCACGGACGATGATGACGTTCAGGAGCAGCAGCTGGTAGAGTATTGCGTGCAGACGGCATGGAGCAATGGCAGGGGAGGAGGCGAGACGCGAACGCTCACTTCGTTCCTGGCAAATGTGGTGGATCATGGAGATCTTGCACTTGCACCCGCGGAATACCCAGAGAAGATTGCTTTGCAGTGCAATGGGAAGGATATCACATTAACACGCAATGCCGCCCTTGAATCATGCACCGATCATAGTGGCTTCTACCATGGCTACACCGCCGATTATCCCCTCAAAGACATCGAGGCAAAGAAAGGCGTGACAGCTACCGCACAACTGGATGACATCGATGAACTGTATAGCAAAGAGAATGACATCGAGATAGATGGCGTGCATTTGAAGATTACGATGCACCACAGCAAAGCTCTCCTGCGCTTCGGCTTCAAGGTCGATGCTCGCTATGACCAGATTCGCTACATCAAGTTGAAAAGCGTTACACTGAATGATGATGATGTTGTTGTTCCCTGCTTTTTCGTAGAGAAGGTTCTGAACAAGGATAATCTCGAATTTGTAGCCTATGCCTATCTGGAGGTTGATACTAGTAAGCCCAACTATGTGACCACAAGCACCAGCCACAAGATACGGTGTAAGTATGACATCTATGACAAGGATGCAGACATTGATCTGCTGAAGAAATCTTGGGAGGATCTCACCGCTGACCAGAAAACAGAGGTCGATTCACATCGCACCCGAGAGAATGTTATCGCAGAGAACACCTTCAAGCTGGACAAATTAAAAGATGCCAGCGATAACCTGATAACCCAGTTGATGGCCGGCTACTACTACGACCTCAACATCACCCTCAACCCGGATTATCTATATGTTTTGTCCGAACATGACAACAAACATCTGATAATCGAATAAGAGACGTAGAATTTCAGCTTTCGGTACGCGATACCGAAAAAGGAGACAAACAATTTCGCCACTTGGTTGCAAGTGCCGAATTCCGGCAAGAGAAATTTCGGCTTTTGGTACCAGTTGACGAAATCAGGCAGGAGGTATTAGCAGGCTAAGTAACATTAATTGAAAAATAGATAAGCAGTCGACAATGGCAAGCGAGATACTGACATATTTGCATGATGGCATAGAACTGACAGGCGAGGACTGGACAAACTCCACTCACTCGTTCGATGATCTTGTTGGGGTCATCGGTTCTACTCACGATGCTGCACAAACGGCAGCCGTCAAGGCTATCAATCGTATGCAGACGATGCGCAACTGGCTCATCGGCTACTACATCGTGGAGTTTGAGCAGCATGGCAAAGATCGTGCAGAATATGGCTCGCACCTGCTGAAGCGATTGGAGGAAAAGGTGAACAGGAAGGGGTTGACGGTGACACTGTTCAAGAATGCAAGAAATTTCTACTTGTTGTACCCTCAGATGGTTGAGAATTTCCTCCTTCCGAATAGTCCGACAGCGTCGGACAAATTGATGCTACAAAAAAGTCCGACAGTGTCGGACGAATTACAACAGAATGAAATTCAAACTATTGAAAAAGGTGCATCAGCGTCGCACTTTTTCGTTACACCAGGCACTCGTTTGATTTCTCGTTTATCCTTTTCGCACATTTGCGAGATCATGACCGTCGATGACCCCCTCGCTCGTTACTTCTACGAGCAGGAGTGCATTCGCTGCACATGGTCAGTGCGCGAGTTGCGCCGTCAGATTAGCACCAATCTCTACCTACATGCTTCAGCTGCCAGATAAGAAGACACTGGAAGATTTTCTGAGAAAACAATTGAATAACGAAATATAATGACCTCCGACAATATGACCAAACAGAATACATACATACTCCGAATAGTGACAATGCTCCTCATCATGATAGTGATGGGAGTGGAAAGTGCGTGGGCAGGAGTAGAATACTACGACTACGATGGCGATGGCTTGAATGAAACCTATAATGTGGTGTATCTGAATGTCAACGCAGGAAACGACTCAAAAGATGGTGCTTCAGTAGCCAATGCTGTAAGAACTTGGGATGGAGCATACAAACGACTCCCTAACTACACTGGCACCTCCGATGCTGAACGTGACGAAGCTTGGGATCATAATATCATCGTAGTACTGAATACTAATAATAATGCTACTTTGCTGATTGATGAGACTATCGCCAAAGGCAATGGTACGAAAGGCATTCCAGCCACCATTACAGGTGTGTGGCCTTGGACAACTGATAATACTACTGCTGCAAACGTAAAGGCAAAGGGAAGAATCACCCTTAACGCTTCTGGACACAACAATACCACTGCAAGCGGCACAACTCGCATTGGTGCAGACACGAAATTCAAGTACCTTGGCATTCGCGGCTCCTCATGTTTTCTTTCGATGTATCTC
>JAZQPJ010000054.1:0-39144 GCA_045628525.1 Bacteroidales bacterium | reverse complement strand
TGAAGTTTGAGGGGGGGAGAAGTTTGAGGGGTTTGAGGGGTCAACCTTTCAAACTTTCAAACTTTCGAACCTTTCAAACCTTTCAAACTTTTCGAACCTTTCAAACTTTTCGAACCTTTCAAACTTTTCGAACCTTCAATTCTTTGAACCTGGCATCAGCTTCTTCTCCTCTTCGATGAAGTAGTCGATCAGGGTGTTGTAGATATTCTCGATGACATCGGGGCTGAGACCTGCCACTTTGGCCCATTGGCGGCGGCTGGCAATGACCGCAGCACGCCGGTCGGTGGCTTCAATGCCGCTGTCGGTGTTCTCTTTATACTTTACCACTTCACGTACATAACCAAAACGCGTAGAGAGAAGCTTGATGATCTCAGAGTCGATATTGTCGATTTCATTCCTCACTTCTGTGATGGTTGTACATTCCTGAGGCATTTTCCTCGTGTTGTTATCAGCCATAATTGTTTTCGTGTCACTAAATATCCAAAAATTTTTGCAAAAATACTGCTTTTTCTGAAATATAACAACAAAATGCAAATATATTTTGCGATAATCCCCTTTTTTTACTTCTTTTCGACCAATAATGTATGCTTTGTGGATATTTATGAGAGATAATGTGTCTTAACAGCGCACAACATCCACGGTATGGCTGCCTGCGCCGATGAGTTCGGGACGCTCCGAAATGCACTTCTGGTATTCGATGAATCGCGCGAACGTCTGCTCGCTCATCTGGTTGAGGCGGGTGCGCATATAGTCGGCCGCACCATCGGGCGAGAAGATGGTGACGCGCTCCAGACCCGCCTTTTCGTTCAAGTGGTTGATGTCCTCCAGGCGGATGTAATCATAGAGTTCGCCCTCTTGTGCGCGGATGTGATAGTCTTGATCCACCACACCCTTTTCCAGCAGATTTTCGATCCTGTCTTCCTCGAAACAGTATGAGAGAATGCTGTATTCGTTCATCAGGTATGCCACGAAGATCAAACCACCGGGCTTGGTCACGCGCTTGGCTTCGTTCAACGCCTTGAGCTTCTCTTCATCGCCGAACAGATGATAGAGGGGTCCCAAAAGCAATGTCACGTCAGCGGTATTATCTGCAATGAAAGGCATTTGGCGGGCATCACCCTGCACTACATCAGCCGAGGGTTCACGCTTTAGGAACACCTCGATATTCCTGCGCACCAACTCCACAGCCTTCACCTGATAGCCCTCGGCCATGAGCGCAGAAGTATAACGTCCGGTGCCTGCGCCGATATCAAGGATGAAGTCGTCGGGCTTCAGGAACCGATGCAGGTGGTGCATGGTGGTCTCAAACTCCACCATTCCATGCCTACGCAGCAGTCGCAAGTCTTCAGGATGCTTGTTGTAATGCTTTTCTATGTTTGACAGTGCCATAGTTGAGTCTTGTTTGATGTGTTCTGGTATCTATTCGGTTGATTTGCAGACAAATAATTTTTTTCTTTGTTTCGGTTTCACGTGAAACAATTATTTGAACGCTATTTATTGCTGTCCATCGAAATATTCGCGCAACTTGGCAGCACGAGCAGGACCGACGACTGTCTGTATCTCCTCAAACGAAGCCTCGCGCAGGCGCTTAATGCTCTTGAATGCCTTAAGCAACTCCTGCTTCGACTTGGGGCCAATGCCGGGGATCTCGTCGAGCTCAGAGTGCGTCTGCGTCTTGCTGCGCTTCTGCCGATGGAAGGTGATGGCGAAGCGATGCACCTCGTCCTGGATGCGCTCAAGCAGGTGGAACAGGTTGCTGCCCTGCTTGACATCGACGGCGGCAGGCGGGTCGCCAAAGAGCATCTGGCGCGTGCGGTGGTGTCCGTCCTTGACGAGGCCACCTACGGGGATGTCGAGCCGCAGGCGGATATCGGCCATGTGCGACTCGCTGATCTCGCCCCGCAGATGCTGCTGCAGGTACTGCCCCAGCAGGTCGGCCAGGGCCTGCTTGATGACACCCATCTGCCCCACTCCACCATCGGCGAGGATGAGGTCGGGAACGTCGAGCGACTCGTCGATGACGCGACGGTAGCGACGCATCACCACCTCGTGCATCGAGGCATAGTCATCGGGGCCGTCAACGGACTGGATGTTGAACTTGCGGTACTCCTTCTTCTCGGGCTTGCCGTTCTTGAACACCACGCAACTGGCCACAGCATCTGTGCCGGAGATGTTGGAGTTATCGAACGACTCGATATGGCGTGGGAGCTTGGGCAGACCCAACTGCTTCTGGATCTCGGAGAGCAGACGCGTAGTGCGTTGCTCAGGATTGAGCTTCTCCTGCTGCTTGAGCTGGTCGATGCGGTACTGGCGGCAGTTCTTCTCGGCGAGCTCCAGGAGCTTGCGCTTGTCGCCACGCTGAGGAATGAAGGCGGTACAGCCGTCGGGCAAGAGGGAGGGCTCGAAGGGGACGATGAGCTCGTGGACTTTGTTAATTTGTTGTTTTGTTGATTTGTTGTTTTGTTTCGAGATTTCGAAATTTCGATTATCCGACAAATCGGAATCCTGATCAACGTGTTCCGCATCTTCTCCCTCAAAGCGCTCGCGGAGCTCGAGGATGCCGAGAGCGAGGATGTCCTCGCGGGGCTCGTCGATCTGCTTGCGGTACTCGATGGTGTACGAGCTGATGATGGCACCCTGCACGATGTGGAAATAGGAGACGATGGCGGAGGTGTCCTCCTCGTCATAGGCAAAGACATCGACGTCGCTGATGCTCGACGGCACGATGTTCGAGCGGGTGCGGTAGCCCTCGATGAGCTGGATGCGCTGTTTGATGCGTTCGGCCGCCTCGAAGTCCCAAAGGGCGGCCTTGTCCTGCATCTGCTGCTTCAGGTGGGCGAAGAGTTCGGCGGTGTGGCCGCGGAGGATCTGCTTGATTTCCTCGATGCCCTCGTCGTATGTTTCACGTGAAACCTTGCCAACGCAAGGGCCCAGACACTTCTGGATATGGTATTTCAGGCATACTTTGTAGCCCTTGTCGATCATCTGCTGCTGCAGATTGAGCGTACAGGGACGGATGTGATAGAGCTGTTCGAAGAGTTCGATCAGGGTCTTTGCCACCAGCACATTGGTGTAGGGACCGAAGTAGCTGCTGCCATCCTTCACAAGATTGCGGGTGAGATAGACTCGCGGAAAAGCCTCGTTGCGCACACAGATCCAGGGATAGGTCTTGCCATCCTTGAGCAGCACGTTATACTTGGGCTGGTGCGCCTTGATCATGCGGTTCTCGAGGTTCAGGGCATCGTTCTCGGTATTGACCACGATGTATTTGAGGTCATAGATCTGACGCACCAGGTTGGCGGTGCGACGCGACTCGTGCTCCTTGGTGAAGTAGCTCTGCACCCTTCGCTTCAGGTTCTTGGCCTTACCCACATAGATAATCGTGCCCTCGGCGTCCAGATAACGATAGACGCCGGGGCAGTCAGGCATCAGATTGACGATGCCCATGAGGTAATCGTAGCGGGGATTGCTCTTTGCCTGAATCATTCTCCTTCGTACACGACGGGGCAATAAACTTCGCAGTCGGCAGGGAACTTGTCGCGACCCTTGAGATCGACGAGTTCGATGATGCAGTTGATGTAAACCTTCTTCACGCCGAGCTTCTTGCAGAGGTCGTAGGCTGCCTTCATGGTGCCGCCGGTGGCCATCAGGTCGTCGTGGATGAGCACGATGTCGTCCGAAGAGAGGGCATCCTTGTGGATCTCGATCTTATCGACGCCATATTCCAGGGCATATTCCTGCGAGATAGTCTCGGCAGGCAACTTGCCAGGCTTGCGGATGGTGACGAAACCGGCACCGATGTTGTTGGCCACGATTGGACCGAGGATGAAGCCGCGGCTCTCGATGCCGAGCACCTTGGTAATGCCCAGACCGGTGTAGTGACCAGTGAGGCCGTTAGCTAATTCGCGCAGACACTCGTGGCTCTTGAGCACGGTGGTGATGTCGCGGAACTGGATGCCTGGCTTGGGGAAGTCAGGGATGGTACGGAGATTGTCCTTGATGAGTTGGATGTTCATAGTATTTTTTTGTTGTTGTGTTGTTTTGTTAATATGTTAATTTGTTATTGTTAATGGGATGTTTGTCTTTGTAGAAACAAACTATGTTTCACATGGAACATATTAACACATTAACAAAACAACAAATTAACAGCTGTCGTTTACCGGCCCATGAGAACGAGCAGAATGTTGACATCGGCAGGGCTGACGCCGGGGATGCGGCTGGCCTGGCCGATGGTCTCGGGACGGATGCGCGAAAGCTTCTGACGCGCCTCGATGGTGAGTTGCTGCAGCTGGTTGTAGTCGATTGTCCTGGGCAGGCGGATGGCCTCGAGTCGGACGAGCTTCTCGGCAGCGAGCTTCTCGCGCTCGATGTAGCCGGCGTACTTGATGCGGATCTCGGCCGCCTCGATGATCTCCTCCTTCAGTTCGTAGAGGTCCTGACGGCTGACCAGACTGGCGGCCGGCAGATCCACGTCGCAGATGTTCGACATCGCGAAGGACAGCTCATCGATATATCCGGCCAACTTGTGCAAGTCGAGCTCCGGACGGTTCACCAAGGCGATGAGCTTACAGCCCTCCTTCAGTTCGGCGCTGCCCAGTTCGCGCAACGACTCGTTGAAAGATGGTTTCACGTGGAACGTTGAACAGAATTGTATCAGCTTGTCGATCTGCTGGCGCTTGAGGCAGGTGAGCTGGTAGCGGTATTCGTCGGCCAAACCGACGGCGTGTGCACGATGCGTGAGACGCATGTCGGCATCGTCCTGACGCAGCAGGATGCGGTATTCGGCACGCGAGGTGAACATGCGGTATGGCTCGTCCACACCCTTCATCACCAGGTCGTCGATCAGCACGCCGATGTAAGCCTCGTCGCGACCGAGCGTGAACGGTTCGCGTCCGAGCACCTGCAGTGCAGCATTCGCACCAGCCACAAGGCCCTGGCCGGCAGCCTCCTCATAGCCAGTGGTGCCATTGACCTGACCGGCGAAGTAAAGGCCATGGACGAGCTTGGTCTCAAGCGTGTGGCGGAGCTGTGTGGGATCGAAGAAGTCGTATTCGATGGCGTAGCCGGGACGATAGGCCTTGACGTTGCGAAGCGCAGGGATCTGCCGAAGGGCTTCGAGCTGAACGTCGATGGGCAGTGAAGAGCTGAATCCGTTGAGGTAATACTCCTGAGTATCAGTTCCTTCCGGCTCAAGAAACAGCAAGTGATGATCCTTGTCGGCAAACGTCACGATCTTCGTCTCGATGCTGGGGCAGTAACGAGGGCCAATCGACTGAATCTGACCATTATAGAGCGGAGAATCAGGCAATCCGCGACGCAGGATGTCGTGAACAGCCTCGTTGGTCTGAATGGTCCAGCAGGGTCTGCCCAAAACATCATCATAGCCATCGACCTTGTCGTCATCATTCGGCACATTGTATGGAGAGTGGTGTTTGGGCGGCAGATAAGAAAACCTTCCCGTCTCGTCGCCATATTGCTTCTCGGCCAAAGAGAAGTCGATGGTGCGGCCATCGAGACGTACGGGCGTGCCGGTCTTCATGCGGCCGGTCTCGAAGCCGATGCCCTTTAGCTGCTCGGTGAGGCCATAGCTGGCAGGCTCGGCCACACGTCCGCCTTCGATCTTGGTGCGCCCGATGTGCATCAGGCCATTGAGGAAGGTGCCCGCGGTGAGCACGACGGCCCTGGCGGTGAAGGTGACATCCATCTGGGTGCGGACACCGCAGACGCGTCGCAGCCCCTCCCCTACCCCACCGGCAGCATAGGAGTCATTGGTGGAAACAGGCGTCTCGCCCGGCACGTCCTCGAACAGGAACCCGGTGACGGTGTCTTGCCAGATGCTGAGGTTGGGGGTGTTCTCGAGCACGCGACGCCACTCCCAGATGAACTTGCCACGGTCGGCCTGCGCACGCGGACTCCACATGGCAGGACCCTTTGAGCGGTTGAGCATGCGGAACTGGATGCTGCAGGCATCGATCACCTCGCCCATCTTGCCGCCTAGGGCATCAATCTCGCGCACGATCTGGCCCTTGGCAATGCCACCCACAGCGGGATTGCACGACATCTGGCCGATCTTGTTCATATCCATCGTGATCAGACAGGTGCGCACGCCAAGCCGGGCAGCCGCATGGGCCGCCTCGCAACCGGCATGACCGGCTCCGATCACAATGACATCGTAATCGAACTGCATGGGGCGTTATGCTTTGGGTGTTGCAAGTAACAGGGCGAGGGCTTCGTTCTCGTGCTGCTCCATCACCTCGCGTTCGCCCGGACCCTTGTCGTTGATGCCGCAAAGGTGCAGGATGCCGTGAATGATGACACGATGCAGCTCGCGCTCGTAAGGCTGCTTGAACTGCTCGGCGTTGGTGCGCACGGTATCGAGCGAGATGAAGAGGTCGCCGGCAATCCTGTTGCCTTCGGTGTAGTCGAAAGTAATGATGTCGGTATAATAATCGTGCTGCAGATACTGACGATTCACCTCAAGGATCTTTTCGTCGTCGCAGAAAATGTAGGAGACCTCACCTACCCTCTTTCCATGAAACTGAGCCACCTGCTTGACCCATGTGCGAACGTCTGTTCTGTTGATGGCAGGCATCTTGGCACTGCCCTCGGTAAAGAATGAAATTGCCATATAAATATGATAGGAATATGCACGGCAAAGGTAATCATAAATTTTAAAACGACGATAAAAGGATGATGGTTTTTGGTGGTTTTGGAGGCAAAATTGTATTTTTTAGCACGATTTCGTCACTTTTCTACTCAAAAATTATGGATTATAAAATAAAAAGAGTATATTTGCACAGCGAAAAATACATCCTGAAATTTATATCAACAAAACATAAAGAAAAACATTATGTCACAAAACGTAGGACATATCTCACAGGTCATTGGTCCTGTTGTGGACGTTGCGTTCGCAGCTGAGACCGGATTGCCTGCCATCAATGAAGCCCTTACGGTACAGCGTCCGGACGGACGAGACCTGATCATCGAGGTGCAGCAGCACATCGGTGAGAACTCGGTACGCTGCGTTGCCATGGACTCGACCGATGGCTTGCGTCGCGGCCTTGAGGTTAAGGCAACAGGTGCTCCTATCACCATGCCAGTTGGCGACCAGGTAAAGGGTCGTCTGTTGAATGTAGTCGGTGAGACCGTCGATGGTATGAAGACCCTCTCGAAGGAGGGCTCCTTCCCTATCCACCGCGAGCCACCAAAGTTCGAGGAGTTGAAGACCTCGCAGGAGGTTCTCTTCACCGGCATCAAGGTCATCGACCTGCTGGAGCCATACCTGAAGGGCGGTAAGATCGGTCTGTTCGGTGGCGCCGGTGTAGGCAAGACCGTGCTCATCATGGAGCTGATCAACAACATCGCCAAGAAGCACAACGGCTTCTCAGTATTTACTGGCGTAGGCGAGCGTACGCGTGAGGGCAACGACCTGTTGCGCGAGATGATCGAGTCGGGCGTTATCCGCTACGGCGAGAAGTTCAAGGAGGGTCTCGAGGAAGGCAAGTGGGACCTGTCGAGCATCGACTACGAGGAGGTGGCCAAGTCACAGGCTACCCTCGTGTACGGCCAGATGTCAGAGCCACCAGGAGCCCGTGCTTCGGTTGCATTGTCAGGTCTGACTGTCGCTGAGTCGTTCCGTGATTCTGATGCCATCGGTACTTCGAAGGATATCCTCCTCTTCATCGACAACATCTTCCGTTTCACCCAGGCAGGTTCTGAGGTTTCGGCGCTGCTCGGCCGTATGCCATCAGCTGTAGGTTATCAGCCTACCCTTTCGACCGACATGGGTAAGATGCAGGAGCGAATCACTTCGACCGTGAAGGGTTCCATCACTTCGGTACAGGCCGTTTACGTGCCTGCCGACGACTTGACCGACCCTGCACCTGCTACCACCTTCTCGCACCTCGATGCTACCACCGTACTTTCGCGTAAGATCACTGAGCTCGGCATCTACCCTGCCGTGGATCCGCTCGACTCTACCTCGCGAATCCTTGACCCGAACATCATCGGCGAGGAGCACTATAACTGTGCACAGCGCGTGAAGCAGATCCTGCAGCGCAACAAGGAGCTTCAGGACATCATCGCCATCCTCGGTATGGACGAGCTTTCTGATGAGGATAAGCAGACCGTAAACCGCGCCCGTCGCGTACAGCGCTTCCTCTCGCAGCCATTCACCGTGGCCGAGCAGTTCACCGGCGTGAAGGGTGTAATGGTCAACATCGAGGACACCATCAAGGGCTTCAACATGATCATGGACGGTGAGGTTGACTACCTGCCAGAGCAGGCATTCCTCAACGTAGGCACCATCGAGGAGGCCATTGAGAAGGGCAAGAAGCTGATGGAGGCTGCCAAAGGCTAAGCCTTAATTACAAATTACGAATTACTAATTACGGATTGCCTCGCCGAAGTATTTTGTAATTAGTAATCAGTAATTGAACAAACAAACGTAATTTGTAATCAGTAATTATTATCTATGAAATTGATAATATATTCTCCCGAAAAGACGATCTTCGACGGTGAGGTGAGCGTGTGCGAGGTGCCAGGTACCAAGGGCCGATTCACCATCCTGAAGGATCATGACTCCATCATCACAACCCTGCAACCGGGCAATATCCGCTATGTGATCGGCACAGAGGAGACTCTTCAGCCAGTGACGGGCGGTTATGTCGAGGTTCACAGCAATGTGATTTCAGCCTGCGTACAGATATGATGTGGATTGAAATACTGATAGCCTGCTTCATCTTCTTTGAATCGGTAGTTATCAGCATCTACCGCCTTGTGCAGAAGCAGAACCCGCAGATGACCCTCTGGGTGGTGATGGGCTCGAAGCTGATAAAGATTCTCTTCACCCTGGGTGCCATCGTACTGGTGCCGAAGTACACGGAGATTCCCATGAAGCGCTTTGCGCTGGTTACGGTAGGCGTCTATTTGGTCAGCATCATTGTCGAAACAGTATTCTTCCTCAAAAAGAATAAACAAAATTATGAAAATAAAAAATAAGGTCTGGACGTTCGTTGCCGGTCTGCTGCTCGCAGTTGGCTTGCTCCTCCCCTCTCCGCTCAAGGCTCAGGATGTGGTCGAAGCCACTGAGAATGAGCCCGAAGTCGAAGTCATCAGTGCCCTTGTGGAGCACGAGGTGGCCGAAGCAGAAGAAGGGCTGGATGTCACCGCTATGATCTTCGAGCATGTGGGCGACTCGTACTACTGGCACATCACCGACATTGGCGAGACCTCTGTGGCCATGCCTCTGCCCGTGATCGTGTACAGCAAGACTACGGGTTGGCACGTGTTCATGTCGAGCCGTTTCCACCACGGCCATGAGGCCTACGAGGGACTGATGATTGCCCCCGAAGGTGCCGAATATGCCGGCAAGATCGTGGAGCGTGCGTCCGATGGCAGCTATGTGCGTCCGTTCGACCTCTCAATCACCAAGAACGTGGCAGGATTGCTGTTGGCTAGCATCGTGCTCTGCTGTCTGATCATCGGCTGTGCCCGCTGGTACAGGAACAAGGACAGCAAGGCAGAGGCTCCCAAGGGCCTTGTCGGTGCCATGGAGATGCTGGTGGGCTTCGTCTATAACGACGTCATCAAGCCCAACATCCCCAAGCACACTGACCGCTATGCGCCTTACTTGCTCACGGCGTTCTTCTTCATCTTCTTCTGCAACCTCACGGGCCTGATCCCAGGTTCGGCCAACCTGACGGGCAACATTGCCGTTACCCTCTGTCTGGCACTCTGCACCTTCGTCATCGTTAATATATATGGTACGAAGGCCTACTGGCAGGAGATCTTCTGGAATGTCGAACTTCCTGGCTGGCTGCGTCCCATCATGGCCGTCATCGAGTTCATCGGCATCTTCACCAAGCCATTCTCGCTCACCATCCGACTCTTCGCCAACATCCTGGCCGGTCACGCCGCCCTTTTGGGTGTGCTCAGCGTCATCTTCCTGACGGCTGTCAGCATGCCAGGCATGGGCAACGGCATCATGTCGGTGGTCAGCGTCATCCTTGGCATCTTCCTCGACTGTCTGGAGTTGCTTGTGGCCTTCATCCAGGCATTCGTATTCACGATGCTCTCAAGCATCTACATCGGCTTGTCACAAGCCGAGCACCATCACGAGCATTAAGTTCGTGAGATTACAAATTACGAATTATAGATTACAGAGCTTCGCGCTATCTGACGTAATTTGAAATCTGTAATATGTAATTAAAATTTGATTATAATTAAATTATCAATATTAACACTTAAAAATTTTACAACTATGCTTTTGGAAATTCTTTCTACTAAGGGTGCTGCCGCTCTCGGCGCAGGTATCGTAGCAATTGGTGCTGGTCTCGGTCTCGGTAAGATCGGTTCTTCTGCCATGGACGCTATGGCTCGCCAGCCAGAGGCTATCAGCAAGATTCAGACCCCAATGATCATTATCGGCGCACTCGTTGAGGGTGTTAGCCTCTTCGCTGTGGTTGTCTGCCTCCTTGCTGCCTAATCCAGGCTCCCCTTTTTGTTCCCCCACGAAGGGGCTGACGCATTGTTCAACCCCTTCAGGGAGACTTAATAATAACAAATAATCCACGCAATATGGACTTGCTAATTCCCGAAAGCGGACTATTCATCTGGATGACAATTGCCTTCCTGGTAGTTCTCTTCATACTTGCCAAGTTCGGCTGGCCTGCCATCACCGGCATGCTTGACGACCGTGCCAAGTACATTGACGAGAGCATCACCAAGGCAAAGGAAGCTAACGAGAAACTCGCTGGTATCCAGGCTGAGACAGCCGCCATGCTGAAGCAGGCTCAAGAGCAGCAGTCAAAGATCCTGGCTGAGGCTGTTGAGATGCGCAATCAGATTGTCGAGAAGGCAAAGACCGAAGCCACCGTGGCCGGCCAGAAGATCCTGGAGGAGGCCAAGCAGCAGATCGCTGTGGAGAA
Source organism: Bacteroidales bacterium (assembly GCA_045628525.1). Lineage (GTDB taxonomy): Bacteria > Bacteroidota > Bacteroidia > Bacteroidales > UBA3663 > Liminaster. The sequence continues at coordinate 28,216 of JAZQPJ010000054.1, read as the reverse complement.
GGAAGATGCCATCCGCGACATCCGTCGCCAGGTGGGTCTCCTCTCTGTGGAGATTGCCGAAAAGGTGCTTCGCCAAAGCCTAAAGACCGACAAGGACCAGATGGCAATGATCGACCGTATGCTGGATGAGCTAGAACAAAAGTAATTAGAAATGGATATTGGAGTCATTGCCAAACGATACGCCAAGGCCCTGCTGCAATATGCTGTGGAGGAGAAATGCGAGGACACCGTCTATCAGGAGGTCCTCACCCTCATCCAGAGCTATCGCGACGTGCCTCAGGTAGCTGCTGTGCTGGGCAACCCACTCCTACCCCAGCAGCAGAAGGAGAAGGTGCTCTGCATGGCGGTTTCGACCACCGAGCCCAGTGCCGTGTTCCGCAAGTTTGCTGCACTGGTTGTAGCTCACCGCAGAGAGTCGTTCATGCTCTTCATCGCCCATAACTATGTCACCCTCTACCGTGACCTCAAGCACATCAGCATCGGCAAGTTGATCACTGCCGTGCCTGTGAGCGAGAAGGTTGCCAAGCGCCTGGAGGAGATGATCGAGCGCAATTCACAGAATTCGGTCGATGTGATCCTCGAGACCTCGGTCGATCCTGACATTCTGGGCGGTTTCATCTTCCAGATCGACGATCAGCGTCTTGACGCCTCTGTGCGTCAGCAGTTTGATACGATCAAGAAGCAGTTTATTGAAAAGAACAAACGAATCATATAATCCAAAAATATGAGTAACATTAAAGCCAGCGAAGTCAGCGAGGTGCTGTTGCAGCAGTTGCATGGCATCGACAACTCAATGCATTTCGACGAGGTCGGAACCGTGTTGACCGTCGGTGATGGTGTGGCCCGTATCTACGGTCTGCGCAATGCCGAGATGAACGAGTTGCTGGAATTCGAGAATGGTGTCATGGCCATCGTCATGAACCTGGAGGAAGACAATGTAGGTGCCGTGCTCCTCGGTGGTGCTGAGAAGATCAAGGAGGGCATGGTAGTGAAGCGTACCAAGCGCATTGCCTCTATTCAGGTGAATGAGAACATGTTCGGCCGTGTCATCAACCCACTGGGCGAGCCACTCGACGGCATGGGAGCCATCCCAGGCGAGAAGTTCGAGATGCCTCTGGAGCGCAAGGCACCAGGCGTTGTGTTCCGTCAGCCAGTAAAGCGCCCTCTCCAGACAGGTCTGAAGGCTGTCGATGCCATGATTCCTATCGGTCGTGGTCAGCGTGAGCTCATCATCGGCGACCGTCAGACGGGTAAGACCGCCATCGCTATCGATACCATCATCAACCAGAAGGAGAACTATGAGAATGGCGATCCTGTATATTGTATCTACGTGGCCATCGGTCAGAAGGGTTCTACCGTAGCTTCTCTCGTACAGACTTTGCGCGAGAAGGGTGCTATGCCATATACCGTAGTCGTAGCAGCTACTGCTGCTGATTCGGCTGCCCTTCAGTACTTTGCACCATTCGCAGGTGCAGCTATCGGTGAGTTCATACGCGATACCGGACGTCACGCCCTCGTCGTTTACGATGACCTCTCTAAGCAGGCTGTGGCCTACCGTGAGGTTTCGTTGATTCTGCGTCGTCCCTCTGGTCGTGAGGCCTACCCTGGTGATGTGTTCTATCTGCACTCACGTCTCCTCGAGCGTGCTGCCAAGGTCATTGAGCAGCAGGAGGTTGCCGAGCAGATGAACGATCTGCCAGAGTCGCTCAAGGGCCATGTCAAGGCCGGTGGTTCACTCACCGCTCTCCCAATCATTGAGACCCAGGCAGGTGACGTTTCTGCGTACATTCCTACCAACGTAATCTCTATTACCGACGGTCAGATCTTCCTTGAGACCGACCTCTTCAACCAGGGCTTCCGTCCTGCCATCAACGTAGGTATTTCGGTATCTCGTGTAGGTGGTTCGGCACAGGTTAAGTCTATGAAGAAGGTGGCTGGTACCCTCAAGATCGACCAGGCTCAGTACCGTGAGCTCGAGGCCTTCTCGAAGTTCTCAAGCGATATGGATGCAGTTACCGCCATGGCCATCGACCGTGGTCGTAAGAACAACAAGCTCCTCATCCAGCCACAGTACTCTCCAATGCCTGTTGGCGAGATGATCGCCATCCTCTACTGCGGTACCAAGGGCCTTATGGCCAAGATTACCGTCGATCAGGTGCCAGAGTTCCAGGAGAAGTTCCTGCAGCTGCTCCGCGCTGCCCACACCGAGGATGTCATCAAGCCACTGGCTGCCGGCAAGATCGACGACACCATCACGGGTATCATCACCGAATTAGCCAATTCGGTTTGCACCGAATTAGCGTAATTCTGTGAAATTACTAATTACAAATTACTAATTACGTTTAGTTACCATAGTTTTGGCACACACTCGTAATTTGTAATTAGTAATCTGTAACTAACATCAGTAATTTGTAATTAGTAATTTGTAATTTTCGAAGAACTATGGCTTCATTAAAGGAAATCAAAGGTCGTATCGGCTCCGTCGAGGGAACACTCAAGATCACCTCGGCCATGAAACTCGTAGCCTCTGCCAAGCTCCACAAAGCTCAGATGGCTATCGAGAGCATGTTGCCTTACGATCGCCAACTGCATAAGATCATGGTATCGCTGCTCAGCGGTGACGCCAAGGTCAGCACGCCACTTTGTCAGCCACATGACAAAGTGAAGCGTGTGGCCGTGGTGACCATCGCCAGCAACTCAAGCCTCTGCGGTGGCTACAACAGCAACTCGTTGCGTCACACCACCGCTCTGCTCCATGAGTATGCCGAGCAGGGATTGACCAGTGATGCCATCGACTGCTACGTCATCGGCCGCAAGCTCGACCAGAGCCTTGGCAAGCTCAAGGGATTCCGCCACATCAAGGATTACGTAGAGAAGGGCGACAACCCCACCTTTGCCACAGCTAAGGAACTGGCCGAACGTCTGATGAAGGATTACATGGAGGGTCGCATCGACCGCGTAGAGTTGCAGTACATGCACTTCAAGAACACCGCCTCGCAGATTCCAACGCGTGAGGTGTTCCTGCCCGTACAGCTCGAACAGGCTACCGGCGAGGGCAAGGCCATGGCTGGCTACATCATCGAGCCAACGCCCGAGGCTGTGCTCAACCAGCTCATTCCCGATGCGCTGTGCATGAAGATCTACACCATGATGCTCGATGCCCAGGCTGCCGAACACGCAGCACGCACCGTGGCCATGCAGACGGCTACCGACAATGCCAACGAATTGCTCGACGAGCTCCGCATCCAGTACAACAAGGGACGCCAGGCTGCCATCACGGCCGAGCTGCTCGACATTGTGGGCGGTTCGATGCAGTAATTAGCACCATAACACTCCCCCATATAGCAGGAAATGCCTACGATTGCATCTCTTCAGTGCAGTTTTAGCATTTTCTGCTTTTTCATTTTTCCTATTTAATCAGCACACATGAAACTATCCTTTTCTCTTATCCTCACATTCCTCCTCTCTCTCATCTGCACCGCTGTGGATGCTCAATCCTTGCGCGAGACCTCGCCTGAGTTCTACCAGACACCCGAGGCCAGTCGCATCGGCGATCAGGTGCTGCTGTGGCAACGCTCTACGGGCGGATGGCCCAAGAACCAGGACAAGGCCATGATTGCCCCCATGACCGACGGGCAGCGACAGGCCGTGCTGGCCGACAAGCAGCGTCAGGATGACTCCACCATCGACAACAATGCCACCACCACCCAGATGATCTACCTGGCCCGCCTCTATCAGGCCACAGGCGAGGCTCGTTATCGCGACGGCTTCCGCCAGGGCGTGCGCTATCTGGTCAGCGGTCAGTACCCCAATGGCGGCTGGCCGCAGTTCTGGCCCGAGATGCACGGCTACCAGATACACATCACCTACAACGATGATGCCATGGTCAACACCCTGATGATGTTCCGTGACATGTACGAGGGCAAGGAGCCATACCAGGGCGACCTATGCGATCCCTCGCTCAAGAAAACGCTCAAGACAGCCTTCGACAAGGGTATAGAATGCATCCTCGCTACACAGATCCGCACCGATGGACAGCTCACTATCTGGTGTCAGCAACACGATCGTGAGACGCTCCTCCCCGCCCCTGCCCGCGCCTACGAACTCCCCTCCTACAGTACGCAGGAGAGTGCCAAGATCGTCCAGTTGCTGATGGAACTGCCCAATCCCGACAAGCGCGTCAAGGCAGCCGTCCATGCCGCTATGGCATGGTTCGATAAGTATAAGCTTACCGGTCTCCGCGTAGTGCGTACCCGCAGCGAGGATGGCAAGCGCGACACCCGCCTCATCTCCGACCCCGATGCCTCCCCTATCTGGGGCCGTTATTACGACCTCGACAACTGTCTGCCCTACGTCTGCGACCGCGATGGCATCCCACGCCGACGCCTGGAAGACATCGGCACCGAACGTCGCAACGGCTACAGTTGGTATAACGACCGCGCTGCTGCCCTCTACCCGCTCTACGATGCCTGGGCCGACCGTTTTGACCCCAAGCACAAGGTCGCTCTGCACCTCGATGCCAAGGGAGCCAACGAGAATGGCACGCTCACCTTGGGCGTGCAGCCTAAGGTGGACGAAGCCAACTTCAACGTCGTGGTGCATCGCGGCGAGAGCATCCAGCAGGCCATCGAGCAGGCTCCCGAGCAGGGTACCGAGCCCTTCAAGATCCTGGTGCGCAACGGCCTCTATCACCAGAAGGTGATCATCGACCGCCCGAACATCGTGCTTGTGGGTGAGAATCGCGACAGTTGCATCATCGTTGGTGCCGAGGCTCGTGACCTCAGCATGGCCACCGAATATCGCGGCAAGAAGGTGCACAGCGGCATCCTGGTGCTCACCGACCAGGCCGACGACTGCCTCATCTCGGGCCTCACCGTCATCAACAACTACGGCACCACGGTCAGCAATACCACCACGCACCAGTTCGCCATCTATGGTTCAGCCACCCGTACTATCATCATTAACAGCAACATCATCTCCGACGGCAACGACGCCCTCTCGCTCTGGGGCAAGCAGGGCATGTATTACCATTCCGACCTCTTCATCCGTTGTCCGGGTGTCGATTTCATCTGTCCGCGCGGCACCTGCTATGCCACTCGCTGCCGTTTCCTGGGCGACACCCGCGCCATCCTGTGGCACGACGGACGCGGCAGTCGCGACAATAAGTTTGTGGTGACCAACTCCGAGTTCGATGCCATCAAGCCCACCCCACTGGGCCGCTATCATCACGACTCGCAGTTCTATCTGCTCAACTGTCAGCTCTCTGCCCGCATCCTCGATGCCGACATCGACCACGCCTACCACGCCCAGCCCGAACTGGCCAAGGGCAAGGAGATCGATCCCTGTCCCTGGGGCCATCGCGTCTATTACTACGGTTGCGTACGTGAGGGCGGCCACTCCGGCTGGCTGGCCAACAACCTCACAGAGGCCCCTGGCTCTCCCGACTTCCACGCCATCACCGCCCTCTGGACCTTCGACGGCCGCTGGGATCCTGAGCAGCGTATACGTGACCTCTGGGAGGTCCTGGCGTATTGATGCCGCGATCTATTGAAAACACCAGATATAAGCTCAAATCTGCAGCTATATCTGGTGTTTTCGTCTTTTTTTATTGCCATAAATTTGGAGCGTATCGAAAAACTCGCTATCTTTGCAGCAAAAATAAATGCTACTATGGAAAGATCAGACGAACAGACGTTGACCCTATTGGGCAACAAGAAGACCGTATATAAGCAGGATTATGCGCCGGAGGTGCTCGAGACCTTCGTGAACAAGCACCCTGAGAATGACTATTGGGTGAAGTTCAACTGCCCGGAGTTCACAAGCCTATGCCCTATCACGGGGCAGCCGGACTTTGCCAACATCGTGATCTCGTATATCCCCGATGTCAGGATGGTGGAGTCGAAGTCGCTGAAGTTGTACCTGTTCTCGTTCCGCAACCACGGCGATTTCCACGAGGACTGCGTCAACATCATTATGAAGGACCTCATCAAGCTCATGGATCCACGCTACATCGAGGTGACGGGCATCTTCACACCACGCGGCGGCATCGCCATCCATCCGTATGCCAACTATGGCCGTCCAGGCACCAAGTTCGAGCAGCTGGCTTGGGAGAGACTTTCGAGACATGAATGATGTCATGTGAGAAAAAATCTGTCAAAAATGAAACTTCACAAATCCCTATTCACACTTCTTGTCGCCACCATCCCCGCCCTGCTCTCTGCCCAGCAGCAGCACTACGTGGGTGGCGACATCTCGTTGCTGCCACGCTACGAGCAGTACAACACCCCTTATTACACACAGTCAGGCGAGAAGATCGACGACGTGCTGCTCTACATGCGCGATGAGTGCAAGCTCAACGCCATGCGTGTGCGCCTCTTCGTCAATCCCAATCCCAGCGAGGCTAAGGACGGCGTAGTGCAGGATCTGGAGTACGTCACCGCCCTGGGCCAGCGCATCAAGGAGGCTGGCTTGCAGTTCATGCTTGACTTCCACTACAGCGACACCTGGGCCGACCCCGTCAGCCAGAAGCTGCCTGCTACCTGGAGCGACTGCACCACCCCGGCACAGAAGGCCGAACGCCTCTACCAGTACACCACCGACTGCCTCACCACGCTCAATGCCGCCAATGCCACGCCCGACTTCGTGCAGGTGGGCAACGAGATTTCGTACGGCATGGTGGGCATCCAGGTGCATCCCTACGACAAGGCGGGCGACGACTGGGAGGGCCTGCTCACCGTCCTCACCCAAGGCTGCCGCGCCGTGCGCGAGTGTTGCCCCGAGGCCAAGATCATCATCCATACCGAACGTGCCGCCAAGGCCACGGACACCGAATACTTCTACCAGAAGCTCACCGACCTCGACTACGACATCATCGGCCTTAGCTACTACCCCATCTGGCACGCCCCCGTCACCACGTTGAGCGGCACACTCACGATGCTTGCCACCTCGTTTCCGTCGAAGCAGGTGCAGATCGTCGAAACGGCCTACAACTACGAGTGGTGGCCCAGCAGCGGCGTCACCTACGACACACGCAACCTCTGGCCCTGCTCGCCTGAAGGTCAGCAGCTCTTCCTGCAGGACCTCATTGCCGAGCTCAAGCAGCACGAAAACGTGAACGGCCTCTACTGGTGGTTCCCCGAGGAGAATGGCAACGGCGGCCCCACATGGAATGCCAGCACCATCGTCATCAGCTCCTGGATCGACCGCGGCCTCTGGAACAACAACACCCACCGCGCCCTTCCCGCCCTCTACGACCTCCAGTCCTTTCGCACCGATGATGCCTCCCTGCCCGGCCTCAATGTCCTCCCTGCGTCTTCTCATGCCCCCATTAACGCATACGGACAGCGTGTGAGTAGGATGCAGAGCGGCGAAGTCTATATTCTGGACGGGAAAAAGGTGATACTACAATGAATTGTGGATCCGCAAAAGCTCGTCACAAGCTGTTGGCGAGAAATTGTGGATCCACAATGTTTTTTACCAATCCTTCATGAACGAATCAGGGCAGTTCGGAATCACAGTCTTCCAGAGGCCATGGAGATTGCAGTAGGCATAGATAGCCTTTGGACATTCGGTGGTGCTGATGGTGACCTCGGCAGGATGACCGGGACGGAGCTGGATGATGTGGCCGCCAGTAGCCGTCTCGATGTAGATGAAGCGGATGTTGTGCTCGGGGGTCATGGGGTGGGGCTGCTTGCCCACGCAGATCTTGAGCGAGCAGCGGTCGTAATGCACTACCATGGGGAGGTGAAACTCTACTTTCCCTTCGGTGGTATTGGGGATGAGCTCCTCCATGGGCTTGCCGCAGCAGGTGGGGATTTGCCCGCTATCGACGAGTTTGATGATGACGTTGCCACAGACCTGGCAATGATAGAATTTTGTTTCCATAGGCGATAGTTTTAATGTAAGATGTAAATTAAAAAATGATGCTAATGCTGCCTCAAAATGGCGGTGCAAAGGTAAGGGGTTTGGCGTTGGCGGCAAAGCGTTGGTAGCACATTTTATGAGTATTGATTATTACCGATGCTTATATTGCGGCATGGCTATCAGTATTACTTATGCCGGTTTCGTATTTTTCTTGAACAAATGTGTTGCATGTTGTCGAAATATGTGCTACCTTTGCAGCGCCATTTGGACCGATATGCGTTACATTTCCTAAATTTACAATTTACGTATTAACTTTTAAATTATATTATCCCATGGAGCTTAGGCAACTGAAGTACTTTATCGGCATTGCCGAGACTGGGAGTTTCTCGGAGGCTTCCCGTCGCTTTTATTTGTCGCAAAGTGCCATTTCGCAGCAGATCAAGCTGCTGGAGGAGGAACTGGGCACTCTGCTGTTTGAACGAACTTCGCACCGCGTGCAGCTGACTGAGAGCGGCGAGATGCTGTTGCCCCTGGCCCGTAATGTGCTGCAAGGGGTCAGCACCTGTCATGAGCGGCTGGCCGACCTGAAAGGGATGCTGTGTGGCGAACTGTCGATAGGCATGACTTATTCCATTGAGTCGATGGCCCGTCCTGCGCTGACCACATTCTTGAAGCTGTATCCCAAGGTGAGGCTCAATCTGTACTATAAGGCGATACCGGAGCTGCTGCAGATGCTGCGCAGCGGGCAGTTGGACATTGCTTTCTCAGTGTGGAATGGCGAGGGCGATGACCAGATCGTGTGCGAGCAGGTAGCTACATATCGCCTGTGTGCCATCATGCGTGCCACACATCCACTGGCGAGCAAGGGAGTGCTGTCGTTCCACGACATGGAGAACCAGCACTTCATCTTGCCCGAAGCCGGAATCCGTGACCGCAACGCCGTGGAGCATTACCTGAGCTCGGATGCCGAGAATCTCTCGGTACGCGCCATTGTGAACAATCCCTACACGATCATGTCGATCCTGTCGCAGAGCAACTACATCTCCGTGCTGGCTGAGCAGGAGGTGCATGGTAATCCGCACCTGCGTGCTGTGGAGATCAAGGAGTTGTCCGATCCGGTGCCCGTGTATGCACACTTCATGAAGAATGGCTACCGTAAGCAGAGTGCTAAGACTTTCCTGAAACTGCTGCGTGAGGCGATAGAGATGGCCTCGTCGAAGATGCTGGCATGAAGGGAGTTTCGTACGAGCAAAAGTCGCTCGACTCCGGCACATTCGTCCCTTTTACTTCCGTTTTGTTCCTTTTTGTAAAGAAAAATCCCAAAAAATTTTGATATCCCGCAAAATCTTCGTAATTTTGCGGCGATATTTTTTGTGTATTGGGCTCTCTATACATTTTAAATATATATTATATACCGCATTCCTGATATTACATTTTACGTTCAATATAATGAAATCTTTTCGATTTGTATTTTGGGGCGCATTGTTGCTGATGCTGGGCGTGATCTGGTTGCTCCGCACGCTGGGTGTGGCTGATCAGTTGTTCGACTATGAGGGCTGGTGGGCATTCTTCATCATTGTTCCCTGCGCCATTCGCCTGTTTTTTCCAGGCGATAAGATCCTGTCGATGTTCGGCATCGCAATGGGTGTGGTGCTCTTTCTGGGTGCCCGTGACGTGCTCGATACCCCTACGGCTCTGAAGATCCTGGCTCCTGTAGCCGTGATTTGCATCGCGCTTTCGCTGCTGTTCCGCCGCCGCCGCTGCGATGGAGACCATTGCCACCACCACTAAGGTTCGAAAAGTTCGAAAAGTTGAACCCCTCAAACTCCTCAAACCTCTCAAACCCTTCAAACCCTCCAAACTTTCCAATAGAGAACACTAACACTTAATCTTATATTCCATCAATGAAGCAAATCTTACTCTTAGCCTCCCTGCTCTCTCTCGGGACGCTTGCCATGGCCCAGAATGAGGCGCCAGCTTTCCCCGGTGCCGAGGGCTTTGCCCGCCATACCACTACGGGTGGACGTGGCGGAGAAGTACGTCATGTGACAAACCTCAACGATTCCGGTGCAGGTTCTTTGCGCGAAGCCTTGTCGGGCAGCAAGGCCAAAATCATCGTATTTGATGTGAGCGGATACATCGACCTCAAGTCAGATCTCAACATCACCTCCAATACCACCATTGCCGGCCAGACAGCTCCGGGTGACGGCATCACCTTGCGCTATTATACTGTCAAGTTCACGGGTTGCGACAACGTGATCTGCCGTTATGTCCGATTCCGCCGTTCTCAGGTAAAGGATGTGAACGATGGAGCTGATGCCACTTGGGGCCGCAACAAGAAGAACATCATCCTTGACCACTGCTCGTTCTCATGGAGCATCGACGAGATCGCTTCGTTCTACGATAACCGCGACTTCACCATGCAGTGGTGTACCCTCGGCGAGGCCCTGGCCAACCCCGGTCACTCTAAGGGCGAGCACTCGTATGGCGGCATCTGGGGCGGCAAGCATGCTTCGTTCCACCACAACTTCCTTTGCCACATGCAGAATCGCGTGCCTCGCTTCAATGGCGCACGTTATGAATGGAATGGCTACGACAAGGACCTGTACGAGAACACCCTGCAGGCCGAGCGCGTTGACTTCCGCAACTGTGTGATGTACAACTGGGGCACCGGCGGTTGCTATGGCGGTCCTGGTGGTGGCTACATCAACATGGTGAACAACTACTACAAGGCAGGTCCTGGTACCAGTAGTAAGACACGCGTCACCCAGTGTTCTGTGGCCAATTCCACCACTTCATCGGATAATAAGACCCTCTGGGGCTATTTCAGCCGTTATTATATCAATGGCAACTATGTGAGTGCTGCTCCCGAAGGACAGCAGGAGAACTATGACTGGAAAGGTGTGATCTTCGATGGCGGTTTGTACTCCATCGACGGTTATCATTATATGCCTGATACATTGCACCTCTATGGCGAGGATCAGGAATACATACAGTATGAGAAGATTACAGGTAACCGTGTAAACAAGGATACAACTTACATTGACTGCATCCGTCTGGAACTCGATGACCCGATTCCATTTAGCAATGTCACTACCCACAAGGCTCAGGATGCCTACGAGAAGGTGCTGGCCTACTGTGGCGCATCTCTGGTGCGCGATGCCGTGGATGCCCGCTACATGGAGGAGGCTCGCACAGGTACTGCCGAATATACAGGCACAGTCAGCAAGCGTGCCGGTATCATCGACAAGATTAATGACCCTGCGGGCGAAGAGAATCCCGCACAGGTCAGCTTCCCTGAGCTCAGCGAGGTGACCCGTCCTGAAGGCTACGACACCGATGGTGACGGCATGCCCGATGCCTGGGAGGATGCCAATGGTCTCGACAAGAACGACGCCGAGGACCGTAACCTCTTCACCCTCGATGAGAAGGGCTGGTACACCAACCTGGAGGTTTATCTCAATGGTATCGTAGAGCATATTGCCAAGGCTCAGAATGAGGATGCCTTGGAGACTATCGACGAGTACTATCCTGCTCAGACATTCGTCTCTTCGATCAAGGATATCGAGGCGCCACACGAGGTGAAGGCCATCGAATACTATTCGCTTGATGGCATGCGCATCGCCGGGCCAACCGATGGCGTCTGCATCCGTCGCATCGTCTTTGCCAATGGTTCTGCCGAGGTTCAGAAGGTGATGAAATAAGGTGCGTGCAATCCATTGACCAACATAGTCGGAAAAGTGTTGAAAACTTTCTCCTGTTAGCGCATGTTTTTTACTGCTTTTTGTGTCAAATAACATGTTTTTATGTTTTTTTCACGCGAAATCACAAAAAAAATGCTCTAAAATTTGGAAGACTTAAAAATTTTCACGATAATTGCAGCGTGAAAATGGCAAAATCGGGCAAAAATGCCTGCTTTCTGCCCTTCCCTACTCTTGCAAAAGGTGGGAAAGTGTTCGTGCAAACGACTATTCTTATACCAAATAAATTATTAATAACACATACTAATTTTTTTAACATGAGAAGCAGTGCATGCAAAATGAACTGGCTTGGCAAACTGGCTACTCTGCTGATGGCGTTCGTCCTCAGCGGAGCAGTGGCTTTTGCACAAGGCTTGACCGTAAGTGGTACTGTAATCGATGACTTCGGCGAGCCAGTACTTGGTGCCAACGTGATCGTGAAGGGAACCGTCAACGGCGCTACCACCGATATCGATGGTAATTACTCAATTCAGGATGTGGCTAAGGATGCCGTCCTGCGTGTGTCTTTCATCGGCTATGCTGAGCAGGAGATTCCTGTCAATGGCCGTACTACAATCGACATCACCCTCGCTGAGGATGCCGAGATGCTCGAGGACGTTGTAGTCGTAGGTTACGGCACCATGAAGAAGAGCGACCTCACCGGTTCGGTTTCTTCGGTGTCAACCGACAAACTTAATGCCAAGGGTGCTCCTTCGGTAATGGAGAACCTTCAGGGTTCTACCCCAGGTGTGAATATTACCATGGGTGGTGGCCGTACAGGTAGCTCTCCAAGCATCGAGATCCGTGGTAAGTCATCAATCAACTCTTCGGTAACTCCTCTCTACGTTGTAGATGGTGTTATGTGCGATGACATCGATTGGCTCAACCCTCAGGATATTGAGCGTATCGATGTGCTGAAGGACGCTTCTTCTACCGCTATTTACGGTAGCCGTGCTACTGCGGGTGTCGTAATGGTAACCACCAAGAATGGCACCAATGTGAAGAAGGACACCAAGACTTCTATCTCTTATGATGGCTACTATGGCTGGACTACTCCTGCCCGAATGCCAGACTTCATGGAGGGCGAGGACTTCTATCAGTACCGTTTCTTTAAGTTCCTCACTCCAACCATGTCGAACACTTCTGCACAGTTCAATCCTGCATCTCCAGTTTATGGCATGGCAGACCTCGGAACTCTCGAGCAGTGTCTTCTCGCTTATGAGAAGGGTGGCTCTGGTCTTGAGAACTATGCACTGAAGCAGATGCTCCTCAATGGCAAGACCGTAAATTGGCCAGACCTCGTTACCCAGAATGGTAGTCAGCAGAACCACTATGTGGCTGTGGCTGGTGCCGGTGAGAAGGTTAACTATCACATGGGTCTCGGCTACAATGGTGAGACGGGTATCTACTCTCGTGATAAGATGAACCGTATCAACTTCAAGGGTTCGGTTGACGCCAAAATCACCAACCTTGTAAGTGCAGGTTTCAACTTCAACTTGGCTCGCCAGAGCAATGAGTATGCTGACGATACTTCTGTGCAGTATGCTTACCGTATGAACCCATACATGCAGCCATACGCTGAGGATGGAAGCCGCAACCTCAAGCCTGGTAACTACGAGGCCCTCGGTACTGATCCTTCTTATCAGTTCTCTGACCAGATCAACCCATTGAACTATCAGTACAACTCTAAGAAGCAGCGTGAGACATGGCGTATGCTCGGCAACTTCTATCTCCAGTTTGACTTCAACAAGAACCTCAACTTCAAGACTACTTTCTCGCCTAGCTATACCTACTATCGTGAGGGTAGCAATAGCGGTATCAAGGATCCATCTAATCCTCACAAGACCTATGCCAATGAACCTTGGGAGCAGGAGGAGAATGGCGCTTGGGTTGCTGTCGAGGGCTGGAACAACGTGAAGCAGACCTTGAATCGTGGTTTCTCTTATACTTGGGATAACGTGATCAACTGGAACCAGACTTTTGCCAACAATCACAGTGTGAATGTCATGGGCCTCTTCTCAGTAGAGCAGGGCAATACCGAGAAGATTGTCTGGGCTGCAGATGACGTGGCTGTCGATGGTTCTGACTGGTGGAACCTTGGCGCTGGTACGTTCAACCAGAGCGGCTCTTCGTCTAGCTACACTGAGTCGAGCATGCTCTCTTACGCTATTCGTGCCAACTATTCTTACAAGAGCAAGTATATGCTCACCGCTACTACCCGTTGGGATGCTTCGTCAAAGTTCGCCGACGGCAATCGTTGGGGTATGTTCCCTTCTTTCGCTGCTGCATGGCGTATCACCGGTGAGGACTGGATGGAGTCAACCCAGGACTGGCTTTCTAACTTGAAGCTTCGTCTCTCTTACGGTGTAACCGGTAACAACAAGGGTATTGGCAACTATGCTACCCAGACCACTGCTTCACAGGCAGGTTATTACCCACTCGGCGGTACATATTATAATGCTTACGTCGGTGGCATCGTTGACCGTGACCTTAAGTGGGAAACCTCTAAGGAAATCAATATCGGTCTTGACTTCGGCTTCTACAACAACCGTATCAGCGGTACCATTGACTGGTATAACAAGAAGTCAGAGGAGTTGCTCTACTCTGTTAAGCTTCCTCTCGAAGCTGGTCTTAACAGCAGCGGCAGCCCAATCTCTCTGACCACCAACATCGGTTCGGTTCGCAACACTGGTTTGGAAATCAGCCTTACCACTGTGAACATTGATACCAAGGACTGGACATGGAGCACCACATTCAACTTCTCAACCAACAAGAATGAGGTTCTCGAGATCAATGGTACTGGTGACCGTGTAGTTGACGGTACTACCAACAGCCTCTTCGTAGGGTACAGCACCAATGTAATCTGGGCTTACATGCAGGATGGCGTCGTCAGCGATAAGATGATTACCGTACCTGACACTCAGATCGCTCGTGAGAAGGGCTTTACTCCTGGCGAGAAGGTGAAGTCAAGCGACTACTACTATGCTACCTATGGTCTGGTTGAGGGCAACCCAATCATTCGCGATGTAAATGGCGATGGCAAGTGGGATGCTGAGAACGACCGCGTGATCACCTGTGGCGATCCTGACTGGACGGGTAGCTTCAGCACCAGCCTCTCTTACAAGAACTGGGATCTTTCGGCTTCGCTCTATGCCAAGATCGGTCAGCACAGCTACTCTAACTTCATGGGCGAGTACATGAACTTCGATGACCGTGGTCGTATGAAGGTCAACATGGATTACTACGTACCAGCAGGTACCCTGATCGATGCTGATGGTATGAATGCTGATGGTACCTATATCAACCCAGTATATCAGGAGACCACTCACTACGGCAGCGTGCCATTCCCTAACTATGGTGGCGATAGCGGCTTCTCTGGTGGTTCTAAGACCTTCTGGAATGAGGCCAAGTGCGTTGTTAAGAGCTCATACGTTAAGGTTAAGAACATCTCTCTGGGCTATACTGTACCTAAGAAGGTGCTGACCCCATGGCATTGCTCAAGCCTCCGCATCTACGGTACTATTACCAATCCTTTCGTATTCTCAGACTACAAGGGCTTCGATCCTGAGTGGGCCGGTGTTTCTTTGAAGCAGGATGGTCCAAGCACTATCAGCTATCAGATCGGTGCAAGCATCAAGTTCTAATAAGCTAAAATTTACATAATGATGAAAAAGACATTATATATTTCTATGGCTGCACTGCTTGCGGGTTCTGTCGTAACCAGCTGTAGTGACTTCCTGGATGCCGAGAATAAGACTTCTGGCGGTCAGACCGCTGACGAATTCTTCACATCCAATCCATCAGCCCTCCTCTATGGCTCATACGCCAGCATGAGAGACGTTGTTAATCAGGTACCTATCTTTGACGAAGGTACTGACCTCTATATGAACACCCGTGGTCATAGCCCAAGCGCTTTTGGCAACTACGAGATCAGCACCGATAATGGTACCGTACAGAATCTCTACGTTAAGTGCTTCGGTACGATCAACTATGCCAATGGTGTCCTGAAGTATGCTAAGGAGACTTCGACTGATGCTTATGAGGCTCGTTTCCTCCGTGGCTTAGCCTATTACTACCTGACCCAGCATTTTGGTGCTGTACCATACGTTGATACCTATGTAGAAACCTCTTCACGTGAATATCCACGTGTGGATCTGGCCGAGCTTTATCCAGCAGTTATCAAGGATCTTGCAGACCTCTACAACAACTCTTCGCTTCCTGCCACTTCGGCACATGATGGTCATGTCAGCAAGCAGGCGGTCGCAGCTCTTCTCGCCAAGATGAACCTTGCTGCAGGTTGGGATCTCAATGTGACCAGTCCTCAAGACAAGAGCGGTAGCTACACTGTTAATGGCACAAGCTATTTCACTGAGGCTGCATCATGGGCTGACAAGGCTCTTCAGGGTGTATCACTTTACAGCAACTTCAATGACAAGTGGCTCCCTTCCAACGAGGCAACCAACCAGGAGGAGTTCTTCAGCATCAAGTTCGAGCGTACTGGTGATCCTAAGGGCGCCGGTGGCATCGACAATGCTATCTGCTGGTACTATGGTGGCTACCCTACCGGTAGTGATAAGCTGGCTTTGAAGTATGTCAACAGTGATTTTCAGCAGAACGAGAAGGCAATGTACCTGTTCGAAAAGGGTGATCAGCGTTACGAGGCAACCTTCATGACCACGTTCTACGATGGTGAGACTTTGGCTGATGGTTACATGGCTTATTATAATGGTGCTGATCCTAACTCACATCGCATCAACGCCCGTTGGTATCCTTCATATTACACTGCTACTGAAGTTGAGAATGATCTCAAGGCTCATATTGAGCAGTTCAAGGGTTTGAATCCTGCCAATACCTTTAAGGCTGCTTTGCTGCAGTCTCCAAATATTACCATTTGGACACTCTCTGGCAGCTCACTCAAGAAGACCACTCAGGCTGTATCAACATTCCACAATCAGACCAACAACGGTACTTGTGTAAAGAAGTATGATGATCCAAGTTCACTTTACAACGATCAGTGCTATCGTGACCTCGTGATTCTCCATGCCAGTGACATCGTACTTGTTGCCGCTGAGGCAAACCTGATGGCTAACAATACTCAGGGCTTCTATAGCAATATCAGCAAGATTCGTGAGCGTGCAGGTCTTGCAGCCATTACTTCGTTGAGTCAATATAAGCCACTCTATACGGTAACTAGCAACTTCGGTGCTGTCAAGGAGATCGACCTTCTCCTCGACGAGCGTGCCCGTGAACTCTATGCTGAGCGTACCCGTTGGGAGGATCTGAAGCGTACCAAGCAGCTTGTTCGTTACAATGAGGCATTCAACAGTGCCAATGTGCCTGACGCAAGCAATGTCAAGTGGCTCCGTCCAATTCCTGAGAACGAAATTCAGAACAACAACTCTATGTCACAGGAGAATCAGAATCCTGGCTATTAATATTGTCTAACTGCTAAAATTCAATTCAAAATGAAGAAACTTTTTTTCAGCTTGCTTGCTCTTGCTGCAGTTAGCGTTTCGTTCGTAAGCTGCCAAGATGAGGTTGATCTCAACCTCGGTCCAAGCCATAAGGAAGCTCCAGCACAGTCTTTTGCTGGCACATATAACGGTACATGGACACAGTATGACTCTAATGGTGTCACAGTCAAGGCAACAACATCTGGTTCTATAACCATTGCTGCCGGTGAGAATTCATCTTCTATTGTTCTTACGCTTGCAAACGAAAGTGATACCAATGTCAATGGTCTGACTTCTGCAGCCAATATTACTTGGTGCAATGGTGGTATTGAGATCTTCAATTCTTCTATTGAAAATGGTTTCGCTACTCCTTTCATGGGCGAAATTACCGAGAATAAGGCTGTGAATCTCAAGTTCGCCAAGACCGTTCGTTCTGGTCGTTCGACCACAACTGTATTCTATCAGTTCCGTACTAACTAAATAAATAATGCAGAGCCAGTGCTGGCTGGCTTCTGGCTCTGCATCTTTAGCAAACCAAATTCATTATTAATATTAATTTTTAAATTATGAAGAAATCTTTACTCTTTGGTGCCATCTTTGGCATGGCTGCTGTTGCAAATGCGCAGGATGTTGAGTTTGCTGTGATGGATGTTGAGGCACTCGGCATTGGCAGTGATAATGTTCCTATTTCTGGCGGTACAGAACTCTGTTCAACAGACAATGTAACCATGTATGCAGCTTTCGACTGCGAATACAAGACTTCTGCTATGTCTGGTAGCAGTGATGCTGTTCGTTCTCTCAAGATTGAGGGCGTTACCTACGAACTTCCTACTGGCGTTCAGGGTCAGACTAACCCTACTCCAAACAGCCTTCTCAATGGTGGTCAGCAGGCTGGTGCCGTGTTCAAGTTTGAGGTAAAGACCGATGGTGTGCTCTATGTATTTGCTAAGCTTACCTACAACAAGAACTACTATGTATGGGAGGGCGATGTCAACAACAATGCTGGCATGCCTGTAGCTTACACTTTGGCAGCATACCCTGTTGGTACTGGCGTTAAGACTGGTTATACTCTTCCAGGCGACGAATGGAACTGGTACACTGTAGGTTCTGGCTATGATGATGGTACTATGTATTATCAGGCTTCTCAGTGCATCCGTGTAGCCAATGGTGGTGCAGCAGTTGATGCAGATGGTGCTAAGCTCTATGATGATAGCTGGGCTTCTGGCAACGCTCTTGGTGTTATTGCATTCCCAGTTTACGTTGAGGCTGGTGAGTATTATGTTAATGCTTGTGGCTCTAAGGTTACTTGCAATGGTTTCTTGTTCATTCCTGGCACTGAGACCGTTGGTACTATTGAGGGCGTATCCAATGCAATCTCAGCAATCCAGCTTGATACTACCGCTAACACCGTTTACAACCTCTACGGCCAGAAGGCTGAGAAGGCTGGTCTCGTAATCGTTAACGGCAAGAAGGTAATGTATTAATCCACATTTACCCATAACGATACAACTAAGGCAGCTCCTTTGCGGGGCTGCCTTTTTTTTCGCCGATGAATCTTGTCTGACGCCTCGAAATCCTTGTCCGGGGTTTTGGTTGGACTATTCGAGCTCTCGAAAACCCGTCCAGAATCGCTGGCGGCCATTTCGAGGGCTCGAATTCCTTGTCCTTCGACTCAGGCTGCCATTTCGAGCACTCGAACGGTCTGTCTCCAACCGCTGGCAACCATTTCGAGGCGTCGGAAAGCACCAGCCAACCCCCGCACAACCATTTCGAGACGTCGGAAAGCAACCAATTGTCATAAAATGATAATCGTAAAATGATAATTGTGGTCGAAAGATTTGGTAATGTCTGGAAATAGTTGTATCTTTGCCGCAAATCTGACAAAGAAATTTGAGTATTACTATGGTGAATTCATGACCATGAAGAGAACAAGAGTCATCGTATTATATATAATAATGTGTGTGCTGACGCTCGCCTCGTGTGCTGATCGTCAGCTTGGAGCTGTGCTCGATCAGGCAGAGCAAATCATGCACAGTCAGCCGTAGTCACCCGACCTCTCCAATACCAAGTGCTGCGGACCTGCGGTTTCGTTCTGAAATACAAACTATTTATGGTAGTCATGCACCCCAAATGAATATTTGGAATGTTAATACAAGGCAATATTTACCTTTTTGACTGTAGAAATGAGACATTTATTCTTTACTATTCTTTTATGCTGTCAGATATTCTTGTCATCGTCACAGACAGTACGAAGCCTTGTTAATGTCGAGAATGGGCAGTACAAAGAGAAGGTGTGTTTTACCGTCCCTCTATATCAGATAGAGGACGGCAACATGGTGGAAGAATTTGACAGACAGCTTCGTGGTTATGTGCCTCAGGACTCTATTTCGATCTATTTCTTGTTAAATATTGAAACAATGAGCGAGGAGAAAAGTGCCTATACATTCAACCTCATGTTTTCACCATACAATTGTCAAAAGTGTATAGGGTGTTTCTCTGTCCATGGCATCGATGTCTTGTTTACGAGTAAGGCGATACCTGTTTTTCTGAAGGAAACCACCCGTGTGAAGACCTTTTCGTTCGATAGATTCTATTACAAGGTTAAGAACAAGCAGGGTGAGGATTGTGAACTCGATATAATGTATGAGGATGACGGCGATGCCTGGACTTCATTACTGATCAATAATCATTTCGTTCATGACTAGATAGATTCGTGTGTGCGCAGAGGGGCAAAACGTGCAGAAAATGCCCCTCTGCGTTTACTAAATTGCATTTTTCAAACTTGCGGCAACTAATTACATGTTTTATTTCACCCTGCCACGCTCCAGTTCCTGCAGGCTCTCCATCTTTTTCTTCTCGAGAAACTCATAGACACCGCAGAGGTGTTCGCGGACGCGTCCGTTGGTGAATTCGAAGACTTTCTCGACGAGGCCGTCGAGGAAGTCGCGGTCGTGGCTGACGACGATGAGGGTGCCGTCGTAGTCGCGGAGGGCCTGCTTGAGGATGTCCTTGGTCTTCATGTCGAGGTGGTTGGTGGGCTCGTCGAGGATCAGGAGGTTGACGGGTTCGAGCAGGAGTTTGACCATGCAGAGGCGCACACGTTCGCCGCCCGAAAGGACTTTGACCTTCTTCTGGGTGTCATCGCCGCCGAACATGAAGGCGCCGAGCAGGTCGTTGATGCGCTTGCGGATCTCGCCCACGGCCACGTCGTCGATGGTCTGATAGACGGTCTTCTCCTCGTCGAGCAATGAGGCGGAGTTCTGGGCGAAGTAGCCGATCTGCACGTTGTGGCCCACGGTGAGCTCGCCCACGTGCTGAATCTCGTTCATGATGGCCTTGACCATGGTGGATTTGCCCTCGCCGTTCTTGCCCACGAAGGCGATCTTCTGGCCGCGTTCGATCATGAAGGTGGCGTTGCGGAAGATGCAGTCCTCCTCGCGTAATCTGTAATCTGTAATCTGTAATTCGCCGCTGGGCGCATAGCCCGCACCCATCTCGTCGCAGATCACGGGGTAGTTGCCCGAGCGGGGCGAAGGTGGGAACTTGAGGCGCAGGGCCGAGGTGTCCTCTTCATCGACTTCGACAAGCTCCAGCTTCTCGAGCCATTTGACCTTGGACTGAACCTGAAAGGTCTTGGAATAGGTGCCTTTGAAGCGCTCGATGAACTCCTTGGCTTCGGCGATCTGCTTCTGCTGGTCGTCGTACTGCTTCTGCTGCTGGGCGCGGCGCTCCTTGCGCAGCTCCAGGTAGTGCGAGTATTTGGCCTTGTAGTCGTAGATGCGGCCCAGGGTGACCTCGATGGTGCGGGTGGTGATGGTATCGACGAACTTGCGGTCGTGCGAGATGAGCACCACGGCCATGGGGGAGTTGGTGATGAAGTCTTCGAGCCAGCCGATCGACTCGATGTCGAGATGGTTCGTCGGCTCGTCGAGCAGCAGTACGTCGGGGTTCTGCAGCAGGAGCTTGGCCAGCTCGATGCGCATGCGCCAGCCGCCCGAGAATTCCGAGGTCTGGCGATGGAAGTCCGAGCGCTTGAAGCCGAGGCCGAGCAGCGCCTTCTCTACGTCCTCCTCGAAGTGGGTCATGTCGATGGCGTAGAACTTCTCGGACATGGCGGTGACGTCCTCGATGAGCTTCATGTACTCCTCGCTCTCGTAGTCGGTGCGGGTGGCGAGCTCGTTGTTGATGGCCTCGATGCGCGCCTCCATCTCGTGCAGGTGGGCAAAGGCCTGGCTGGCCTCCTCGAAGACGGTGCGGCCGTCCTCGGTCATGAGGTGCTGGGGCAGGTAGCACACCACGGTGTCCTTGGGCGCATTGACCGAGCCGCGCGTGGGCTGACGCACGCCGGCCAGTATCTTCAGCAGGGTGCTTTTGCCGGCACCGTTCTTGCCCATGAGGGCGATGCGGTCCTTCTCGTTGATTACGAACGAAACATCTTTGAATAGGGTCGTGCCGCCAAACTCGACGGTCAATCCATCAACTGAAACCATGATTATTTAATTACAAATTACTGATTACAAATTACTGATTATGCCATAAAATGGCAATTTATGGCGCGAAGATACGCATTTTTTTCGAAATAAAGGCTATTTTGCTCAAAACTTTGCACTTATTATTGCGTTGTTCATTATTTTTCGCTATCTTTGCACCAAATTAGGGCCCGATGCCAGACAGTTTGTGCATTGATGGGCCGCAAGACTTATGACAAAGACAATGCGATTATATCCTTTATCACTGATGGTGCTGTTTCTGGTGCTGGCGGCCTGTGGCAAGAATGCACAGGAGCAGGATCAGGGTCGCACGTATGTGGTCAGCGGCATAGTGGAAGCCGACAGTACCCTATCGCTCGACAATCTGATGCTTTATGCCGATAATCACAGCTCGATGCGTGTCGATACCATTGAGCTGGATGCTGCACATCGTTTCGAAAGCCAGTTGCGCACGGCCGGATTCGACGAACTGTATCTCTGCAGCGATGCCGGTGAGCTGTGCCGTTTCTTTGCCACGGAAGGCATGGATGTGGAGTTTTCGGTATCGAAGGGCGATAGTGGGCTGGTCGTTCGGTTCGAACCAACCCCGACCGATAGCATCAATGCATGGCTCCAGCAGATGGACAGCCTCTTCGTGGGACAGAATGAGCACCGACGTCATGACATCATGGACTCTGTGACGGCTCGGCAGGATACTTCGCTTCGCACAACCTTGCTCCTGCGCAACCATGTGCTCGAGTTTCAGGACTCGTTGTATGTGCGTCGTCTGCTGGGTGGCCTGCCTGCCTCGGCCAAGCCTGAATGGCTGACCAAGTCTATTGACCATCTGCTGGACGAAGTGTATGCCGACAAGTCGCGTTCGTATCGTCTGAAGGCCGCCTCGTTCGATGTCAAGAACGATTCTGTGTCATATAATCTGGAAGATTCCCGTTCGGATTATCTCCTTGTTTGTTGCTGGGCGAACTATTCGGAGGCTTCGGTCGATTCGCTCAAGATGCTCGAAAAACTGCTGAAGGAGGATTATGACGAGAAGCGTCTGCAATTCCTTTCGTGCTGCCTGTCAGCACCGGATAGTGCATGGTGGGATCTTAAGACACAGAACATGCGGGGTCACCACACCTGGGTGAAGGGTGGTCTGGGCGATCCGCGCATCAGTGACTGGGGCGTACGTGACGTGCCTGCGGTAATACTGCTCGACATGTACAATAACCAGCAGCAGCGCAACGAATGGGGCAAGCCGTTGCGAAGGGCTTTGGATCGTTTGCCCAAGAAAGCTGCTTCACGCTAAATACCATCAAGCATCATTACCTTACTGGAAACACCATGGTTGTCAAGTCAATTTCTGCCGCGTTGCAAGGCATCAATGCCACGCTGGTCCTCTGTGAGACGGTTATTACCACAGGTATTCGTACCATTATGATAGGATTGCCGGATGCGGCAGTCAAGGAGAGTCGTGACCGTATGGAGAGTGCCCTGCGCGAGTCGGGCTACCAGTTCCCCCGCCGCGCTGTGACCATCAATCTGGCTCCGGCCGATGTGAAGAAGGAAGGCTCGCTCTATGATGTGCCGATGGCCGTGGCGCTGATGGCTGCCGACGAGAAGATTCCGGCCGAGAAGCTCGATCAATACATGCTGGTGGGCGAACTGTCGCTCGATGGCGCGGTGAAGCCTGTCAAGGGCTGTCTGCCTTTTGCCATTCTGGCTCGCCAGATGGGATTGAAAGGCATCGTTGTGCCACGCGAAAATGCCTGCGAGGCTGCTGTGGTCAACAATCTGGAGGTGCGTGTGGCCGATCACCTGCGTGACATCCTGGCCTTTTTCAATGGCGAGTCGGAACTGGAGATCAAGGAGATCAACACGCGCGAGATCTTCCAGCAGGCCGAACGCACCTTTCCCTGTGACTTTGCAGATGTCAAAGGGCAGGAGAATGTGAAACGAGCCTTTGCCATAGCAGCAGCCGGCGGACACAACCTGATCATGGTGGGCCCTCCGGGTGCAGGTAAGACGATGATGGCCAAGTGCCTGCCTTCGATCCTGCCTCCATTGTCGTTGGGCGAGGCGCTCGAAACCACGAAGATACATTCCGTGGCCGGCTATCGTGCCGAGACGGGCTTGATCACGCAGCGGCCTTTCCGTTCGCCGCATCACACCATCTCGTCGGTGGCATTGATCGGCGGCGGCACGAATCCGATGCCCGGTGAGGTGTCGCTGGCCCACAATGGCGTGCTTTATCTCGATGAGCTTCCTGAGTTCTCGAAGACCGTCCTTGAAGTGATGCGCCAGCCGCTGGAGGACCGGCAGATCACCATAGCCCGTGCCAAGAATACCGTCACCTATCCATCCTCGCTGATGCTGGTGGCTTCGATGAACCCCTGTCCGTGCGGCTACTATAACCACCCCACGCATCCGTGTGTATGCTCGGAGATGCAGGTGCGCAAGTATCTGGGACGCGTCTCAGGCCCGCTTCTGGATCGAATCGACTTGCAGATAGACATCGTGCCGTTGAGCTTCGATGAGGTGAGCAAGACTACTGTTTCGGAATCGTCGGCTGCAATCCGTGAACGTGTGGTTCGTGCCCGCCAGATTCAGCAGGAGCGCTACAAGGAGCATCCGCTCATCCACAGCAATGCGCAGATGACACCGGCATTGCTGCGCGAGTTCTGCGTGCTCGACGACAAGGCATTGAACCTGCTCAAGAAGGCGATGGCGAAGCTCGACCTCTCGGCCCGAGCCTACGACCGCATCCTCAAGGTGGCTCGCACCATTGCCGACTATGAGGGGTCGGACAACATCACCTCTGCCCATATTGCCGAGTCCATTTCGTATCGCAATCTGGATCGAAGCTCGTGGGGGCAGGGATAGAATAATCAGTATTGCCAAGACATTATTTTAATATAACAATGAAAAAAACGCTTATCTCATTATTGACTTTAGGTCTCTGTGCCACGGCTGTCGCACAGGATGGCTTGACGGATGCTCGCAAACCAATTCAAGTCGATCGCACTTTTGTGTCGACCGATGCTTCTTCTACAATCAGCAATGTGGACTTCGGAACCAAGCAGGTGAATCTTGTTTCATTCCGCGCCAAGGCTCCCAAGGGCGCCAATCTGGTGATTACGGACCTTTCGAGCAAGATGCCAACGCATTGGGGCAACCGTCCCATCCCGAAGGAGTTCCTCGAACAGATGAAGAAGGGCTGGGGCGTGCTGGCCAACATCGATGTGCCGGCATCCGATGAGTTCGTGACCATCACCCTGCCTATGAACAACCATCCCAATGGCGTGTCCGACCTCAAGATCGAGAGCCGCGATGGCCGTGAGCTGTCGCTCGACTGGTTCGGTTTTGACCTGCAGCCCGATATCCATCCTGCCCTGCTGAGCGATGAGCCGCTGCAGCCTTGGCAGAAGGGCGGCATGGAGACACACAAGTACCGCAACCTCTTTGCCGAATTGGGCTATTCGCAGAAGCAGATCGATGACAAGCTCAATGAGCTCTTCGATGCCCTCTTCACCGGTCCGGACCGCATCTACTTCGAGTTGCCTGACGATCTGGCCATCATCAGCGACGTCAAGAACCATGACGCACGTACCGAGGGTATGTCATACGGTATGATGATCTGCGTGCAGCTCGACAAGAAGAACGAGTTCGACCGCATCTTCCGTTGGGCCAAGAAGTACATGCAGATGAAGGATGGCCAGCAGAAGGGCTACTTCGCCTGGAGCGTGAAGCCTGATGGATCGAACCCTGCCCGTGGCGCGGCTGCCGACGGCGAGCTCTACTTCATCACCAGCCTGATCTTTGCTTCGAACCGTTGGGGCAATGACACCGGCATCAACTACTTGCAGGAGGCTCAGTACATCCTCGACGTCATCATGGGCAAGGAGGGCCAGCCTCGACTGATCGACCAGAACACCAACCTCATCGCCTTCGTGCCCGGTGCCAACTACACCGACCCTTCATATCATTTGCCAGCTTTCTATGAGGTTTGGGCCAAGTATGCCAACGATGGCCGTGCCGACTACTGGCGTGAGTGCGCCCGTGCTTCACGCGAGTATCTGCACAAGTCCATCCACCCTGTGACCGGCTTGAATCCTGACTACAACAACTTTGATGGCTCGTTGATGAAGACCGGCCGCACCCTGGGCGATGCTTTCCGCTACGACTCATGGCGTGTGCCAATGAACATTGCGCTCGACTATTCCTGGTCGTGTGCCGATCGTGAGTGGCAGACCCAGTATGGCAACCGTCTGCAGGACTTCCTCTATAGCCAGGGCATCGACACCTTCCTCGATCAGTACAACGTGGATGGTACCACGGTGACCGACACCCTTTCGGCCGGCGGTTTCAAGGAGCTGCGCCACACCCCAGGCTTCATCGCCACCAGTGCTGCGCTGTCGCTCGTTTGCTCGCATGCCAAGAGCCGTGAGTTCGTGGATCGTTTCTGGAACAACCGTCATGATCCAACGCCATCGGGCTACAAGGATGCCTACTATGAGGGCATCCTGCGCCTCTTTGCCTTCATGCACCTGAGCGGTCGCTATCAGGTCATCGAGCCTAAGAAGGACTGATTCCATAATTTCTAAGTAACAAAATGCCAGGGGGACAGCCCCTGGCATTGAACCAAAAAACACTACAACCATGTCTAAATCGGTAGAAAAACGGTACCTTGTGCCCTTCGTGCTCGTCACCTCATTGTTCTTGCTTTGGGGATTGGCCAACAATATGACCGACACGTTGCTTGCTGCATTCAAGAAAATCATGTCGATGACCGACACCGAAACGTCGCTCATACAGTTTGCCTTCTATGGTAGTTATTTCTGTTTTGCCTTGCCTGCGGCATTGTTCATCCAGAAGTATTCGTACAAGGCAGGTGTCCTGCTGGGCCTCGGCCTCTATGCTGCAGGTGCCATCTTGTTCTTGCCTGCGGCCAAGGCAGGGTCGTATGCTTTCTACCTGATTGCAATCTATATTCTGGCAGGTGGTTGCTCTATTTTGGAGACCACGGCTAATCCATACATTCTCTCGATGGGTGCACCCGAAACGGCTACCCGTCGTCTGAACATTGCGCAGTCGTTCAACCCTGTAGGCAGCATCCTCGGCATCCTGATGAGCAAGTATTTCATTCTGGACGAAATCTCGCTCTATTCCATCAGCGGTACATACGCGGGCTTGGGTGTCGTCCTGCTGCTCATTATGGCAGCAATGTTCTTTGCCCGTATGCCGGAGGGCAAGGATGACACGGCTGGGAATTCGCTGGTTGAGACGTTCAAGCGCCTTTCGCGCAATCATAGCTACACCTTTGGCGTGGTGGCACAGTTCTTCTATGTCGGAGCGCAGATCGGTGTTTGGTCGTTCACCATCCGAATCGTTATGCAGGAGATGGGCATCGTCGAGGCTGAAGCTTCCACCCTCTATCTGGTCGGCATTATCGGGTTCTGTCTGTCGCGCTTCATCTATACTTATCTGATGAAGTTCTTCCGCTTGTCCAATCTTTTGGCTTTCGGTGGCATCATGTCTGCTCTTTGTGCAACGATAGTGGTGCTTTCCGCAGGTACGGGCTGGTTCCTTGTCGGTGCGCTTCTGCTCATCAGCTTCTTCATGAGCCTGATGTTCCCAACCATTTATGGCATGGCATTGTATAGTGTTACGGTTGGCAAGCATCCTGAAGACGCCAAGGTGGGTGCCAGTGGATTGATCATGGCTATTTTGGGCGGTGCTATTGTAACACCGATGCAGGGCATGCTCTCGGATGCAACCAACATCTATACCTCTTATCTCGTGCCCGTCCTTTGCTTCTTGGTTGTAACAGCCTATGCTTTTTATTCGCGCAAGGCTGAGAAATAAGGATTACAGGTTTCCACGCACACACGTACATTATTATATATGTAATGCATGAAGATCGGTAAACGATTGTGTTGCTATCGATTGCATGGAATTTTGCAGAACAAGGCATCTGTTTTGTTATGTGTGACTTTCAAAAAACATACTATCTGTGCCAAAAATGGATGAAATTGCAGTTTTTTTGAAAAAAGTCACAAAAAAATTTGGATGGGCAAAAAAAATCCCCTATCTTTGCACCCGCTAAAACGGAAGAACGCACTTCTTCAAGGTTTTGGCAAACGTTCTTTGAACTATTGAAGATTGATAGAATAGCAAGTAGTACAAGTAAGAAATCAAGAAGAAATTCTTGATAACGAGCTTTAGTCAATTTCTCCTATTTTTATAGGATATTTGAGTTGCCAGTGATTGAACAACACTTCAACATTTGTCACGGTTCCCGGCGCTTCAACGTCGGAGCTAAAGATAAGAAAATTACAACGAAGAGTTTGATCCTGGCTCAGGATGAACGCTAGCGACAGGCCTAACACATGCAAGTCGAGGGAGATCCCTTCGGGGTGAGACCGGCGCACGGGTGAGTAACGCGTATGTAACCTGCCTCTAAGTGGGGGATAGCCCAGCGAAAGCTGGATTAATACCGCATAATATCAGTGACTGACATCTTTTACTGATTAAAGATTTATTGCTTAGAGATGGACATGCGTTGGATTAGCTAGTTGGCGGGGTAACGGCCCACCAAGGCGACGATCCATAGGGGTTCTGAGAGGAAGGTCCCCCACATTGGTACTGAGACACGGACCAAACTCCTACGGGAGGCAGCAGTGAGGAATAT
>JAZQPJ010000053.1:0-17114 GCA_045628525.1 Bacteroidales bacterium | reverse complement strand
GTTCGAGGGGTTTGAGGGGGTCGAGGGGTTTGAGGAGTTTGAGGAGTTTGAGGAGTTTGAGGGGTTTGAAGGGTTTGAGGGGGTTGGGGGGGGAGGGCCGTCACTTTCGAACCTTTCAAACCCTTCAAACCTTTCAAACCTTCCAAACCCTTCAAACCTTTCAAACCCTTCAAACCCTTCAAACCTTTCGTACTCCCATTACTTGTATCTTTCCATGTACTTATACCTCTTCTTCTCGAAGTCCCTTACCAGATGATCGAAGAAGCGGGGACGGAAGTAGAGGCAGAGGATGCAGAGGATGAGCTGCACGACCATGTACCAGATGGGAGGGAGGAAGATCACGGTGGCCATGTGGAAAAACATCGAGCCGAAGATGATGGCGAACACCTTGATGTTGAATGAAGAGCGCGAGCCCTGCTGGTTGAAGAAAGCCTTGCCCATCAGGTCGAAAGGCTCGCACTTGAAGCAGGGCCAGAACATGAAGACGTTGCAGAACCCGATGGTGAGCAGGATGGCTCCGATGAGCACACCCCAATGCAGCATACCCATGAAGCAGGCAGGCAGATAGATGAGCGAATCGAGCAAGGTGATGACCGTATAGAAACGAAATTTGTCATCGAGGATACGACGGATATTGACCGGACGTGTCCACAGTCCGCTGAAAAAGTTGGCCTCGATGCCCAATCCGTATTGCGACAGAGTCATGGCGGGCAGCATGATGGTGAAGAAGAAGAATAAGTCCATGGCAAAGACATCACCCTTATCACCTCTAAAGCTCAGGGAATAACCGTAGAAGGCGAACCAGGCAAAGAGCACGAGGATGGCTACCTGCAAGCGGCGCGAGCGCATCAGGCTGCGGGTCTGGATGCCGAACATGGGGTCGCTCATGAAGCGAAGGTTGAAGCGAGACATCAGACGTTCGAGCCAGCCCTCACCGGCACGAGAAGACTTGCTTGAGGTCTCGACATAAGGGCTGGTGCGACGCATCTCCATGACCACGATGGCATCGAACACCGAGGTGAGGTAAAGGCACAGCAGCAACGTGAATGCCCAGCCGACGGGGAGGCAGATGAGGGCAAAGGGGAGCACCAGCAACGGCAGCATCAGGTTGTCGGGATGCAGGAACTCGGAGAGCCACAGGAAGCGCTCCCACGTCTCCTCCCTGACCGGACGGGTGCGCAGGGCAGGATCCATGGCAGTGGATTCGTGCGTCATCAGCAGGCGGTATGTCATATCGGGCAGGAAAAAGGCTGCTGGGGCAATTCCCACAAAGAAGGGCGCCAGCAACCTGATGACCGAGCGGATGCCATCGTCGGACATAAGAGCCCAGCAGCCGCCCGCTTCGGCCATCCACAGGCAGCCGAGGATGTAGAGCTTGGCAAAAAATGTCATCTTCTGGAAGTTGCGCCAGAGTTGACGAAAGTAAAGTTGGAAAAGGATTTTCATAGCTGTAGGAAGGTGAAATCGGGTGCAAAGGTAGCACTTTTTGGATAATCTGCCAAATAATCGGCAAAAAAAATGCAAAATGTTTTGAAATTAAGGATTTATTTGTTATCTTTGCCGCGGAATATATTATTACCTAATCATAATTTCGCAAACACAATGAAAAATCTCATTTTGACCCTTGCATGTGCATCAGCCATGACTGGCGCAGTGGCTCAGGGTATGAAAGCTCCACAGGGCGGCAAGCAGATCAGCGATGAGCTGATCGGTATCTTCTTCGAGGACATCAGTTCATCGGCCGATGGAGGCCTTTGCGCACAGTTGATCCAGAACAATTCGTTCGAGTATAACCCCACCATCCGCGACGGTTACGGACCTGGCACTGCATGGCGTCTGGTTCGTCAGGGACACTCGGCCGGTTACTACGACGCAGCCACCGATGGCGCGCTGCATGCCAACAACCCACACTTCATGCGCGTCACCATCGAGCGCGTGGTTCGCAACATGCCTGACTACGACGGCAACACCGGCATCGGCATCCAGAACGACGGCTACGACGGCATCGTGCTGAAGAAGGGCGAGACCTATCACTTCTCAGTCTTCCTGCGCAACCCTGATGGTAAGGCCAAGGACATCAAGGTAACGTTGGGCGGCATGAAGGCACCTGATGCCAATGACAAGGGTCCACGCTGGCCACGTCCATTCACCGTGGCTGAGCAGAAGTTCCGCACCACACCTACTGCCTGGCAGAAGTATGAGTTCGACCTCGTGCCATCAGAGGATGTTGCCAATGGTAACCTTCAGATCGTGAGCGAGACCGAGGGCGTGCTCGACATCGATATGGTCAGCCTCCTGCCTGCCGACACCTACAAGGGCCATGGCCTGCGCAAGGATCTGGCCGAGGCTCTGGCAGCACTCAACCCTAAGTTCATGCGCTTCCCTGGCGGTTGCGTAGTACACGGTGGCGGTGACGGCTTCTGGAACACCTATCGCTGGAAGGAGACCGTGGGTCCACTCGAGACCCGTCGCCAGATGAAGAATACCTGGGGCTACAACCAGTCAATGGAGCTCGGCTACTACGAGTACTTCCAGCTTTGCGAGGACATGGGCGCTGCTCCTGTACCTATCCTGCCTTCAGGCGTGAGCTGCCAGGGTGTGAATGGCGGCTGGAACTTCCCAGAGGTTCAGAACCAGTGGGCTGTGCCTATGGAGGACATGGACGAGTGGGTAAACGAGGCACTCGACCTCATCGAATGGGCCAATGGTCCAGTTGACAGCAAGTGGGGCAAGGTGCGTGCCGATGCCGGCCACCCAGAGCCATTCGGCCTGAAGTACCTGGGCATCGGTAATGAGGAGCGCATCTCGCCAGAGTTCATCGAGCGCTTCAAGTATATTTATAAGAAGGTGACCGAGGCTCATCCTGAGATCGTGATCGTAGGCACCGCTGGTCCTGGCTCACACCCAGGCAACCGCGACTTCGACACCGCCTGGAAGCTGGCCGAGGAGCTCGACATGCCAATCATCGACGAGCACTACTACGAGCAGCGCAACTACTTCGAGACCTCACGTCAGTACGACTCATACCCACGCGACCGCAAGACCAAGGTATATCTGGGCGAGTATGCTGCCAAGGACAAGAAGCTGCAGGATGCCCTGGCTGAGGCTCTCTACCTCTGCCACGTGGAGCGCAACGCCGACGTTGTCGTGATGACCAGCTACGCACCACTCTTTGCCAAGAAGAATCACCACTCATGGGATCCAGACCTGATCTACTTCGACAACGAGCGTCCATACCTCACCTGCTCATACTACGTGCAGCAGATGTTCGGCCAGTCATCGGGCAACTACTACTATGGTGACTGTGTGCAGATCGATGGCAAGACCAACCTGCAGGAGCAGTCGGTGGTATTGAACACCAAGACCCGTGAGCTCTTCGTCAAGGTCTGCAATGCCAGCGGCGAGCAGAAGCAGGCTCAGCTCGACCTCAGCCGCTTCAAGGGCATGAAGTCAGCCACCCTCACCACCCTCACCGGCAAGCCAGAGCAGGAGAACAACTACGACGTTCAGCCTATCGCTCCTGTCACCGAGGCATTCAAGGTGAAGGCCAAGATGACCCTCGACCTGGCTCCATATTCATTCCAGATGATTTCTATTAAGCTTTAAAAGAGTAGTGAAAGGGGACACCCTTTCGCTACCTCATATAATTATGAACAAAACACTCACTTCGCTTGCGATCGTAGCCCTGGCATGGGGTACAACGGCGTGCACACAGCGTGTCATCGAAGAGGCCGACCTGGCCGATAATCCGCAGGACCAGCGCCTGTGGTACGAAAGTCCTGCCAACATCTGGCTCGAAGCGCTACCCTTGGGCAATTCGCACATGGGTGCCATGGTGTATGGAAAGACCGAAACCGAAGAGATCCAGCTCAACGAGGAGACCTTCTGGAGCGGTGGTCCACACAACAACAACTCGGCTGAAGCCCGCCGCAATCTGCCTCAGGTGCGCAAGTTGATATTCGATGGCAAGGAAAAGGAGGCCGAGGACCTGGTGAACCGCACGTTCATCAAAGGCCCGCATGGCCAGCGCTTCCTTACGTTGGGCAGCCTGCTGCTCGACTTCGGTCACAGCGAGGTGAGCAACTACATGCGCGACCTGGACCTGAGCCAGGCCATAGCCACCACCAGCTATACACACAAGGACGTCACCTATCGTCGCGAAGTGTTTGCCTCGCTGATGGATGAGGTCATCGTGATGCGCCTCTCGGCCGATCAGCCCGGTGCTGTGGACTTCACGCTGAAGCACACCTGTCCGACCCTGCGCCAGACGGCAGCCACCACCTCGCCCGAGGGCATCACCACGCTTCACTCCGTGATCAATGGTGTGGCACACGAGGGCATCCCTGCTGCGCTGCATGCCGACCTCAAGGCCGAGCTCTCGACCGACC
This sequence comes from Bacteroidales bacterium, assembly GCA_045628525.1. GTDB lineage: Bacteria > Bacteroidota > Bacteroidia > Bacteroidales > UBA3663 > Liminaster. Next base: position 12,726 of record JAZQPJ010000053.1, on the reverse strand, counting down.
TGTCAGCCGGTGCCATAGTGCAGGCGCAGGACAGCATGATCGTGGTCAGGAACGCCACAAGCGTTACCATCGTGCTCACCGCTGCCACCAACTACGTGAACTACTTCGATGTGAGTGGTGACCCCGACAACGTCAACCAGATGCGCCTCGATGCTGTGCGTGGCATGAGTTTCGACGAGCTGAAGCAGCGTCATCTGCAGGCCTATCAGAAGCAGTACGCACGCGTCAACCTTGACCTGGGCAATCATGATGCGCCTTCGGCCTCATTGCCTACCGACAAGCGCCTGGATGCCTTCTATGCATCGACCCAGACCGAAGAACCGGACCTGGGCATGGTGGCCCTGCTCTTCAATTACGGACGTTACCTGCTCATCTCCTCATCGCAGGGCAAGGATGGCCAGGCAGCCAACCTGCAGGGCGTGTGGAATGACAAGGAGTACGCACCCTGGGACTCGAAGTACACCATCAACATCAACGCCGAGATGAACTACTGGCCTTCGGAGGTGTGCAACATCACCGAGACCAACGAACCACTCTTCGGCCTGATTCGCGACCTGAGCAAGACGGGCAAGATCACTGCACGCACCATGTACGGCTGCCGCGGCTGGATGGCTCACCACAACACCGACCTCTGGCGCATTGCCGGTCCTGTGGATGCTGCAGCCTGGGGCATGTTCCCCAATGGTGGTGCATGGCTCACCACTCACCTGTGGGAGCATTACCAGTACACGCTCAACAAGACTTTCCTCCATCAGTATTACCCCATCATCCGTGGTGCTGCTGACTTCTATCTCGACTACCTGCAGCCAGTGCCAGCCGGTTCGGTCTTTGCCAAGAGCATTACCAAGGATGGCAAGACACCGGATTATCTTGTAGTCGCTCCTTCGGTCAGCCCAGAGCACGGCGGCGTGGGCAAGCAGACACCTTTATGTGCTGGCTGTACGATGGATAACCAGATCGTGCGCGATGCCCTCACCAATGCCCTGCTGGCAGCACAGACCCTTGGCATCGATGCCGAGTACCAGGACACGCTGCGTCAGTTCCTGAGCCGCATTCCGCCGATGGAGGTGGGGCAGTACGGACAGCTGCAGGAGTGGATCGAGGACCTGGACGACCCCAACGACGAGCATCGTCACATCTCGCACCTCTACGGCCTCTATCCGTCGCGTCAGATCAGTCCATTCACTACGCCTGAGCTCTTCAAGGCTGCGGGTGTGACACTCGATCAGCGTGGCGACCAGGCCACAGGCTGGAGCCTGGGCTGGAAGATCAACTTCTGGGCACGCATGCTCGACGGCGACCATGCCTACCGCATCATCACCAACATGCTGCGTCTGTTGCCCAGCGAGGGCTTCCAGACCATGCGCGAATACCCTGACGGCCGCACCTTCCCGAACCTCTTCGATGCACATCCGCCATTCCAGATCGACGGCAACTTCGGCGCCACTGCCGGCGTGGCCGAGATGCTGATGCAGAGCGAGCCTCTGGGCGTCAACGTGGAATCGGCCAATGCGCTCGGCCAGGGCTATGCCATCCACCTGCTGCCAGCCTTGCCATCGGCATGGAAGGAGGGCAGCGTGAGCGGCCTGCGTGCCCGTGGCGGCTATGAGGTAGCCATCGAGTGGGAGGACGGCAAACTCGCCAACGCCTTGATCCAAAAGGCTGTTCCTACCGCCAGCGACCGCATCATCCTGCGCAGCTACACTCCGCTCCATGGACTGAACCTGGTGAGCGAATACTCCGAACTTGGCATCTATGAGTACGAGGTGGTGCTCAGGGATGGCAAGGCAGCAGTAAAAGGATAGCGTTAGCCTTCCATAACTCTAAAGGAAAGTGCCCATTAAGTATTGCTTTATATTATTCCATCATAGAAATCAAAGAAAATCAAAAAATGAGGACTTAGTGATTGATTTCCTATGATTTCTTTGATGGAGACGATATTTCTTCGAAAAAGAGTGCCTTTTAGGTTGTAAGAAGAATGTCAATAAAAAGTATTTATCACAACATCATTACCTAATATTTCTATCATGAAGTTTTCTTTTCTCTTGGCAACGACAGCCCTGATGGCTGCAGGATGCTCGCTCGTACAGGCGCAGAATCCATTTGTCAGCGGCAACTTCAGTGCCGACCCTACGGCTCGCGTCTTTGGCGACCGCGTCTATGTCTATCCATCGCACGACATCACCCCGACCACTGCTCCTGAGGCACGTCAGGATTGGTTCTGCATGGCCGACTATCACGTATATTCGAGCGACGACCTCGTCAACTGGACCGACCATGGCATGATCGTCGATCAGAAGGATGTGCCTTGGGGCAATCCTAAAGCCTATTCCATGTGGGCGCCAGACTGCGTGCAGGGTCCTGATGGCCGCTACTATTTCTACTTCCCCAATGCTCCAAAGCCTGTCGAGGGACAGCGTGGCGGCGGCTTCGGCGTGGGCGTGGCTATCTCTGAGAATCCTTACGGCCCATTCGTGTGCGAGCCTCACCAGATCGAGGGTCTCAGCGGTATCGACCCATGCGTGATGCAGACCAGCAGCGGCGAGGCCTACATCTTCTGGGGCGGTGGCGGCCTGCGTGCAGCTAAGATGAAGCCAAACCTCCTCGAACTCTCTGAGGACAATCCTGTCGATGTGCGCAAGTTCGGCGATCGCGAGTTCAAGACCATCGGTGTTGACGTGTCAAAGGATCTGCCTAAGGCTGGCCTCATGGAGGGTCCATTCGCCTTCGAGCGCAATGGCAAGTACTACCTCACCTACCCTTGGGTACGCTACAAGGCAGGCGAGACCAACGACAAGGGCGAAGTGCTCGACAATCCGACCGAGGCGCTCGTCTATGCCATGAGCGACAACCCGATGGGTCCATACGAGTACAAGGGCCTGATCATGGAGGAATCTCCTACACACTGCTGGACCAACCACCACTCGATCGTGGAGTTCAAGGGCCAGTGGTACCTCTTCTATCACCATAACGACTACTCGCCCAACTTCGACAAGAGCCGCAGCATCCGCGTGGATAGCCTCACGTTTAATCCCGACGGCACCATCCGTCAGGTCATCCCAACCCTGCGTGGCGTAGGCATCACCGATGCAGGTGGCAAGGTGCAGATCGACCGCTACAGTGCAGTCAGCGACAAGGGTACCGAGCTGCGCTTCACCTACGAGGAGAACATCCCTGCCGACACCACCCTGCGTTTCGAGGGCTGGAAGCTCCTGATGGACAAGAAGTCATGGGTGCGCTACGAGAAGGCCGAAGTCAAGCAGCGTGCAGCCACCAAGGCCATCATGCGTGTGCGTGCCTCTAAGGGTGCCGAGTTCAAGCTCGATCTGCAGCCAGTCATGCATTCGTCAGCACTGCCTAAGGTGAGCGCTCCACTCAAGGTCGAAGAGACCGATGGCTGGCGCGTCATCAGCCTCGACATCCCTGTCGTTGCTCCTGGCATCTATGACATCACCCTCACCAACACGGGCAAGACCGATGGCGTGGAGGTCGATTGGATCAGCCTGGGTAAGTAATCCTTAGGAAAGCCCGATACACAGTTGCGGCAAGGTTCCCCAACCCTTAGGAAACCTTCCCTCCACTTCGTGTCTGCATTCCAAACTTTTGGGGAGCCTTGGCGCGAACGCGCGGCAAGGATTATTTCCTGTCGCCCGTGATCGACTGTCCCTCGCCCTTGGCCCTGCTCTTCTCGAACTGTCGGTAGTCCTTCTCGATGCGGTCGAAGAGGAGTTTCTCCTTCTTGGCATGTAGCTTGAGGTATTCCTCGAAGGCTGGGACCTCGCCGGTGAGCTCCTTGTTGTGGTTGTAGTAGTTGAGCATAGAGATGATGCCCTTGGTGTACTGGTCCAGCGAGTTGCGATTCTCAGGATTCTCAAGTGCATAGATGGTGTTGGCAGCCAGATAGGCGACGAGATAGACGCGGGTGTCTTCGGTAAGCCAGCGGGTCTCGGGCTCGCCGATGTTGACGGTCAACTCGTCGGTGGATAGGGTCCACTTCATGATGTAGTTGGCGGCCTCGTTCATCTGGTCGGCACTCAGGTAGTGCTTGAGGAAGTAGCGGCTGCAGTAGTAGGCATCGACGCGATGCTCGCGGCACTTTTCGACAGTGGTGAAGTCGGTGAGGGCGGGGACATAGCCGTATTCCGATTCGTGCTTGAGGCGCTCGATCTCAGCCTCGACCTCCTTCTCCTTTTCGGTATTGTCAGCATCGTGGTAGTAATGCTGCAGGTATTCGAGTTCGGAGATGTAATGCTCGGAATGCTCGTTTTCGACCCCCATCAGGATGTTGAGGGCATGTTGCTGCAGGGCGATGGCCTCGGCATGCTTGTCCAGGCGGTTCTTGGCCTCGGCGGCATGGATGAGCACGTAACTCATGTCGAGGTCGTTGGTCATGAGCTTGGAGTAGATTCCTACAGCCTGCGTGCTGTATTGCTCAGCCTCTTGATAGAGCTGGGCTGAAGTGCAGTAGAGGCTGAGGTTGTCCAGGATGTCGGCATAGCCTGTCGATGTAGAGTCTTGGTACTGGGCATACAACGACTTGGCTCGCTTCACGGCCTCGATGGCCTCGCCCACATTCTGCATGCGGTAGTGGCACTTGCCCATCATGGTCCATGCGGTGTAATAGAGCGAGTCCGACTTCAATCCAGCCTGCTCCAACTCCTTGGCTGCCTGCTGGTACGCCTCGAGCGATGCGGCGTAGTCGCCCTTGCCGAGCAGCTCGGTGGCGCGCGCCATCTTGTCGGCAGCGGTATCGGTTTGTGCACTCAACGTCCATGCTGTGAGCAGCAGGGCGAGCATCAGGAATAGTTTGCGTTTCATAAGCATTACATTTTATTTTAATAACGTATCATCACCTCATTTTATTACTTGGGGCCCTCTTTTTTTTCCATTCGAACCCTTTCTTTACCTTTCAAACCTTTCAAACCCCTTCGTCAGACTACAGCGACATCACGAAGTCCTGCCAGTCGGTGAACTTGGCGCCCTCGGGGAATACCTTTTGGAACAAGCGCTTGCGCATGCCGTAGAGGGTGACCTTGCTGCGGCTCAGGAGGATGGACATGTCGGGCACGGTGACCTCCATGCGGGTGAGCACGCTCATGCGCCACTCCACCTGCGAGTAGCTGTGCACGCCGCGCAGACGCGACAGGAAGTCGGGGATGATGGCGAGGAGCGACTGCTCCACGGCCTCCCAGTCGGCATCGTTGAGCGCCTTGCCTGCCTTGGCCTTGGCGGTGACCAGCTGCACGGCCTCGGAGTTGCGCAAGGCTGCAAGCGACTGAGCCACACGTTCTGGGCCTGCGGGTTCGTCATGCTCCTTGGCTTTGGCTGCCAGCAGGAAGCGCAGTAGCTCATTGCGGTCGCGCAGGTCGGCACGACGGCGATGCCCGTGGGCGATGATGACAGCCACGACGAGTACCAGCAGCAGTGCGACGAGGATGGCCATCAGCAGCTGTGTCCTCATCTGCTGCTCCTGCTGCTTGAGCTGCATATTCTCCTTCTCGCGCAGCTGATAGTTGTAGAGAGAGTTGGCCACCGCCAGCTCGCCGTGTGACTGCACGCTGCTGAGCGAATCCTTCAGTCGGTTTTCTTCGTTGATATAGGCATAGGCCTCCTCCAGTTGCCTGCCTTGGATCTTGTAGCCTGCCATCCAGTGGTTGGCATTGATGCGGATGTCGGCATTGTCACACGTCAGCAGCTGGCCGAAATAACCAGCAGCACGCTCGTCGTCACCAGCCTTCCAGCTGGCCACGGCCATGAGGTAATTCACATCCTGCTCATTATCGGGCGTGATGCGCATGGGGGTGTGCTCCATCAGATCGAGCGCCTCAGCATATAGGCCGGTCTCGAGCAGGATGTAGGCCTCCTCACACCGGCTATTGAAGAACTCCAGCGTGTCACCAGCCATTACAGCCAGTCGCTGTGAACGGTGGATGTGACGCATGGCGGCAGCATAGTCGTCACGGTTGAGATGCACCTGCCCCAGGCTGCGGTAGTCCTGAATCATCCTCAGGGTGTCATGACCCACTGAGTCACAGCGCAAGGCCACCTCATAGTCGGAAACGGCCGAGTCGTAGAGGTGCTGGCTGTTGAGCAATACGGCCTTCTGCGCATGGATATAGCCTCGCAACTGGTTGGCAGCCGCAGGATGGGCAGTGCTGTAGGCCTGGTATTCTTCACTTGCCAGCGCCTCGGCTGCCTGGTTGAAGTAGTCGAGCGCCTGTGGCACATCGCCCAGCTCGATCGTGATGCGCCCGGCATAGTAGTAGGCCTCGGGCAGCAGCTGAACGTTGCCCTCCTGCTTGTAGTAACGCAGCACTGCATGCATCAGGCTGTCCGAGGCATGGGGCATCGACGCCTTGTCGGCCGCCTTGATGGTGAGTAGCTGATAATAGCGGCACACGTCCTCAGGAGCCGACTTCATGCGCGGTGCCAGGGCATTGAGGTAAGCCACGGCACTATCGCTATTGCACATGACCAGACTGTCGGCAATGTACAGCTCAGCAGGATAATCTCCGGCATGCCTGCAGCCCGGGAGCAGGGCGGCAAGCATCGGGAGGGCGAGGACGAGGGTGAGGAGGGAATGTTTCATGTTCGTAGTGTTTTGACGGTGCAAATGTAGTGCTTTTCGGCGAGATTACCAAATTATCGTGTATGCAAAAAGTCTGCATTGCGTCTGCAAGATGTCTGCTGGGGTCGGTTTGGGGCTGAAAATAAGATTTTTCGTGCCAAATATTACAAAAATATTACAAAACATATAAAATTTGTTTCATCTACTATAAAAAAAAGAGGGAAATGTGTGGATATATCAGAAAAAAGCACTACATTTGTGCCAGAAAAGTACAAACACTTACACCCTCACACCATGATTTCAATTTGGGCAATATTCAAGCTCATTGGCTCGCTGGCATTGCTGATGTACGGCATGAAGGCCATGAGTGAGAGCCTGCAGAAAATGGCAGGCCCACAGTTGCGTCATGTGCTTCAAGCCATGACCACCAATCGTTTCGCTGGCATGCTCACCGGTGCCTTCGTCACCGCCAGCGTACAGAGTTCCACCGCCACTACGGTCATGACCGTGTCGTTTGTCAACGCTGGCTTGCTCACGTTGGCACAGGCCATCTCCATCATCATGGGTGCCAACATCGGTACCACGTTCACCGCGTGGATCATGTCGGCAGGCTTCTCGTTCAACATCACGGACTTCGTATGGCCTGCCTTCTTCATCGGCATCCTGCTGATCTACTCCAAGAAGAAGCAGATCATCGGCGACTTCCTCTTCGGCGTGTCCTTCCTGCTGCTCGGCCTCGGCACCCTCAAGGCCACAGGCACCGACATGCACCTGGAGAACATCCCTGCAGTGACCAGTTTCTTCGCTTCGTTCAGCGACAACTATGGTTCGTACCTGCTCTTCCTCGTCATCGGCGGCATCATGACCATGTGCGTACAGAGTTCGGCTGCCGTAATGGCCATCACCATGACGCTGTGCTCTACGGGCGTGCTTCCTATCTATTTGGGCATTGCACTCGTAATGGGTGAGAACATCGGTACCACCGTGACCTCGAACATCGCAGCCATGACCGCCAACATCCAGGCCCGTCGCGCTGCCTTCGGCCACATGTTCTTCAACATCTTCGGCGTGCTTTGGATGCTTATCGTCTTCCGCTACTTCGTCGATTGGGTATGCGACATGGTGGGTTATCCAGTCGTAGGTGCCACCGCTGACGATGCCATCAAGCTGCCATTTGTGCTGGCTACATTCCACACCGCCTTCAACGTGATCAACACCGCCATCCTCATCTGGTTCATCCCATTGATCGAGAAGTTCGTGTGCAAGGTCATCAAGCGCAGCCACGCCAAGCAGGGCGAGGAGGAGGAGGACTTCAAGCTCCAGTTCATCTCGGGCGGTATCCTGGCCACCCCAGAGCTTTCGGTCATCTCTGCACGCAAGGAGATCGGCCAGTTCGGCATCCGCCTGCAGCGCATGCTCGGCATGGTCAAGGAGCTGCTGCATGAGAAGGACGACGAGAAGTTCGTCAAGCTCTTCAGCCGCATCGAGAAGTACGAGGGCATCACCGACAACATGGAGCTCGAGATTGCCAAGTACCTCGACGAGGTATCAGACAACCACCTCTCGGACGAGACCAAGGCCAAGATCCGCGCCATGCTGCGTGAGATCTCTGAGCTCGAGTCAATCGGCGACTCATGCTACAACCTGGGCCGCACCCTCAACCGCCGCAAGAAGCAGGACGAGGACTTCACCGAGAAGCAGTACAACAACATCGACAAGATGATCGACCTCACCGACAAGGCCCTGACCGCCATGAACGAGATGTTCGTGATCAACCGCGAGAATATCGATGCCAACCGCTCATTCAACATCGAGAACGAGATCAACAACTATCGCGACATGATCAAGACCCAGAACATCGCCGACGTCAGCAACAACGTCTATACCTACGGCGTGGGCACCATGTACATGGACATCATCAACGAGTGCGAGAAACTCGGTGACTACGTAGTCAACGTCGTAGAGGCCCGCACGGGCGTGAAGCAACAGGAGGCATGATGATATTTATCAAATAAAAATAATAAGTAAAAAAAGAGACCTCTCCAAACTGCTGGAGGGGTCTCTTGTCTATGAATGGGTGATAAGTCGTTGTTTGTCGTGACTTATCGGATCATAACCTTAGCGTTGCCACGGATATAAACCTTGCCTGGAGTCATCTGATCGACCTGCTGACCGAAGAGGTCGATGATGCGCTCCTCGTCGCCATCTGCCTTCATCTGCGAGATAGCAGCGCCTGACATTGGTGAGTAGTAATAGGTGCTGTTCTTCTGCGAAAGAACTGCGCCGTCGCTCAAGGTAATCAGGCTCTCGGTCAACTGCTTTGATGGGGTGTCGATGCCCAATACGTTCTCGCCCGATACTGAGGTATCATAGGTGAGAGTTGCCATCGAGCCGATGCTCCAGTTATTGAGCTCACTGCTCCACTGGTACTTGAATACCGAAGTCTCATTGTGGTACGTATCGAAAGTCTTTTCCCACTTAGTCGAACCTACCCAATCCTGAGTGTTGTAGTCCCAATTGAAATTTGCCTCGAGCGTCTGGTTGTCCATTGCGTCGTATGCATATTCATGCTTGTAGCCACTTCTCCAATCTTCAGCATATTTATCCCAGTATAAATATGAACTCAATGTCTGGTGTCCCATAGCGTCGTAGGCATATTCGTTCTTTGAGTTAAGCTCCCATCCATTCAACTCACGGTTCCAATACCAACCGATTGAACAAACTTCGCGACCTTGCTCATCAGGGGTGAATTCCCATTTTGTACTGCCAATCCAGTCATTGGTTTCATAGTCCCACTCATAATAAAAAGCGTAGAACGTGCGGAAACCGTTTTCGTCGTAGTGTTTCTCAGACTTGTAGTTGCCTCTCCAACAATAACTATCCCAGTAATAGTGAGCTTCAAGCATTTGGTTGCCGAATGAGTCAAACGCATACTCGTACTTGCTTGAATAGACCCACTCTCTCCAGTTACTGTCCCAATTATAACTGAGGTTAAGTATCTGTCGGCCAGCCTCATCGAAAGCGTATTCACACTTGTAGCTGCCATCCCAGTCCTTTCGGCTGCTGTTCCAGTTATAATAGGTGTCGATCGTCAAGTTGCCAGCTTCGTCGTAGGCACACTCACGGCTGGTGGCGTATTCCCAGTCATTCAGGCTGTAGTTCCAGGTGTAGCTGACGAAGTAGGTCTGTCGGTCATTCTCGTCGTAGGTATATTCGCCCTTTCCGCTCATCAGCCAGTCGTTGATTCGGGCATCCCAGCTATAGGCAGCCAGTGATACAGGATGGGTACCCTCTTCGTTAAGGGTATATTCGTACTTGGTCTTACCCGAAGTTTTCCAGTTCCAGCTGCTGCTGTCCCATTGATAAGTGGTATTGAGCGTCTGCCATCCGTTCTCGTCGTACTCATATTCATACTTGGTCTGGCCTGCCCAGTTCCAAGCGGTATCATCCCAAGTGTAATAGGCATAGAGTGTCTGCTGACCGGCGTCATCATAGCGGTATTCGTACTTGTAGTTGCCTTTCCAATCCCATACGGTCTGATCCCAGTTGTAATAGGCATAGAGTGTCTGCTGACCATTGGCATCGTAGCTATATTCGTACTTGTAGTTGCCTCTCAATGCATTATACCAGTCGTCCCAGTAATAATATGCATAGAATGTCTGACGGCCGTTTTCATCATAGGCGTATTCTACTCTATTGGAGCACTGCCAATCGCCAGCACTGTTGTCCCAGCGGTAGTTAGCCGAAAGGGTCTGATACCCATTGCGGTCGTATGCAGATTCAGTCTTGCTCATGCCTGTCCATGTTTCAGTGAATTTATTCCAGCTATATACAGTTTTCAGGATCTGGCGATCGTCAGCATCATAGCCGTATTCATTCTTTGTTGAGGCTACCCAGGCGTTTTGCTCTTTGCTCCAGTTGAAGCTGGTCGATGAAGTCTGGTACTGGTCACCCTGCTTGCTATAGGTATATTCGAATCGTGTGCCGCCCGTCCAGTTGCCAAGGTACTCATCCCAGCTGTAGTAGGTATAGCTTGTACGGTTGCCAGTTTCGTCGTACGTGTTCACCTCCTTGCTGAAGCCAGGGGTCACGATGCTGTCGAGCCTCTCGGTGCTGCGCTCCACTTCGCTTGGCGTGAAGATGATGTCGTCGATGTAGTAAACCGAATTGATGATGCAGCTGCCTGATGTAACCATCAGGTCGAGGTCCCTACCACCGCCACCATTGCCGCGTGCGCAGTCACGAGCGATCTCCTCAGTGAGCTGCCAGGCCCAAGGGCCGTTGGTGAACTGAACATCCTGATAGCCATCGTAACGTGCAGACCACCAGCCGTTCATGACGCGGACATAGCAATCATCCGTGGCGTCGGAGATGTCGAAAATCAAGGTCTTGAATCCCCAATATACATCGTCTGAGAGGTAAGGGAGGTTGCCTAAGTTGCCATTGATGTCGGTGAACCTGCCCTCATTGTCGCTGAATCGCATAGCTGCAGCATCCCATGCGCCAGGAGAGAAGGGTGTGCCTTCCCAGATGACAACCTTTTTCTGCGCAAAGCTGCTCATTGCGCCCAAGGCCAAAGCCATAAGAAGTAACTGTTTTTTCATAAGCATTTTGATTGTAAAATTAATTTATGATGTGTGATTTAACGGCACAAAGATACATATATTTTTTCAAAGATGTATCATTTATCGTTAAAAAAAGCACTTATTTGGTGTTAGAGATGCCAAAATACGCGCGTAATCTTATATTGTCATCCACGCATGACAGATGAGAATATGATTCAATCTCAATCATACATCTCATGCAGTTCACTCTGCGTCAGCAGTCGGTGGGAGTGGCGGGCATTGAGGCGCTTGCGGTGGCCGAAGATAATGAACTGGAAGCGGTGGCGGGACTGCCAGGTGAGGATCTGGTAGTCGTTGACCTGGCGGGTGAAGGCAGCGGTGCCGATGACGATGAGGTTGTCGGACACGGGGGCCGGGCAGTGGTTCAGGTCATTGCACAGACGCACGAGCGGGTGCGCGGTGATGGAGATTTCACCGCGCACCTTCAGTCGCTGGGTATGGCGGATGACGTTGCGGGCTGACATGCCTGACAGCTTGGCCAAGCCATTTACGGACAGGAACTTGGGCGCATGAGAGGGGTCACACCCCAGGGTGGAGGTGTGCTTCGCGTAAAACTCGTCGCTTCGGTTCTTGGCGTTGATGGGCATGAGCAGCATCAGGTCGGTCAGCTCGTGTTCTATGTCGGCCATCCGGATGGCATCCTTGGGGCGGCACGTGCACTTCACGCAGTGCATGGCCAGGCTCTGGCGGTTACGTCCGTAGCGCACCATCTGCCCGTACAGCTTCTTGTACGAGCGCGCGGTGATGATCAGGGTGCCATCCACATCCTCCTCGATGTGGAAGAGGCGCGACATCTCTCCCGCGAGCAGGGCATGGACCAGCTTGTCGGCTTTCTGTTTGCCGAGGTGGAAGTCACGGCGGAACTTTTTCTTCGAACATAGGTAATATACGCTTGAGGGTGAATACGTCTTGATGGCCACACTGAGGGCGAGCAACGACAGGTGGAGGCGGTCGGGTGCGACCTCCCTGAGCAACGCTGACGGTATGTTGATGACCTCGGAATGTGACATATCTTTTTTTGGGTGCAAAGATACGCCATCGCGAGTGCCTGAGTGACCCCCTATGACCCCATGCGTTCATCTTTGTTCATTTATTTTCATTTATTTTTTCAAAAAAGTTGCAAAATCGCGAGAAAGTGCGTATCTTTGCCCCGCATTTTTCATCGAAAAAAACAAAAATGGAGCAGCGTACATATACAAAGAAAGAGATTGCCATGGCCTACTTCCCGGAGCTTGGCTATCGTGGTGCCATCAAGCATCTGATGTCGTGGATCAACGAGAACAAGACACTCTACGACAACCTGCATCTCATCGGCTACACCGACAATCAGCGGGTGCTGACTGCGAGACAGGCCAACGCCATCTTCGAAGCCATCGGAAAGCCTGATGGGTTGGATTGATATACTTCGTGTAATTATTGCATGACATCTTGTACCCCCCTTCCCTCGCCCGATCGCCGGAATCACGATTCGAGCCGTAGGAGTCCCTGCCCGGGCGGTGGGGTGGGGAGCCGAGGGCTCGAAAAAGGGGGGCG
>JAZQPJ010000052.1:0-30970 GCA_045628525.1 Bacteroidales bacterium | reverse complement strand
AGAAGGATTTGAGGGGTTTGAGGGGTTCGAGGGGTTTGAGGGGGTCGTGTGGTTCGAGCGCCGACGCGAGTCGCTCTTGCAGCTCGATGGTGGTGCGGCGCGATGAGAGCTGGCGTATCTGCTCCAGGTGCTCATCGGTAGGGAGTTGCGACATTTTCACGCCGTAGGCATCGTGCAGGTGGCGGCGGGTGTCCCAGTCCCAACCCCACGGCTGGGGGAAGGGCACTTCGCCTGCCTCGAACGGACGGTTCCAGATGTGGCTGAGAGATGCCAAATCCTCCTGCAGCCGTAATGCCGCTGCAGGAGGATTAAAGTGCCGCACGCCATGGGCGAGGGCTATGTCGTGACTTGGGTAGAAAAGCATCACTTCACCAGTTCCACCTCCGCGCAGTTCAGCACCTCGTTGGTGGTGGCGTCGCTCACGATGGCCACCACGCGGCAGTTCTCGGCCTTGTAGCCCTTGCCACTGATGTTCAGGTTGTGGCGCGCCACCGATTCTCCGTTGATGCTCTCGCCGCTGCAGTCGCCATTGATCACCATGCGCAGGATGCCATGGTTCTCGTAGTCGCGCAGGTAGCCGCTGGTCGAGTTCTGCACACGGCTGATCAGTTCCTCCTCGATGAGCCACAGCTTCAGGTTGAGGTTGCTCGTCTTGCCACCTACGTAGGTGCTGATGGCATAGCTGTCGCCACCCTTGTCGGTCACGTTGATGGCGACGCCCACCTGTGGCGCAGACTTCTCGATGTTGAACGCCGCGAAGCGCTCCAGGGCGAGCTTGCCCAGCAGGGTGGTGTTGCTCGTGGTGATGCCGTCCTCGGTGGCTACCTGGTCGATGGCTACCGATGGCAAAGGCAGCTGCGAGGCAACAGCCGAGCCGTAGAGCATGTTGGCGATGGAGTCGGCCGAGGCGCAGTTGTAGCCGTCGGGATGGCCCTTCGAGAATGAGTTGGTGGTCATGTGCAGGCTCACCAGCACCGAGGGGAAGTTCTTGGTGATCTGGGTGGTGAGGTAGTCGGCAATGGTAGGGCAGTTCACGCAGTTCCAGCCGGTGAAGTCCTCGATGAGCAGCACGTGCTGATCCAGGAAGGCGAACGTCTCGCCGTCAATCTCTGCGGTCACCTCCTCGGGCATCACCAGCATGGTCTCCGATTCGCCTTGGGTCACGCGCTCAGCCTCGTCGATGTCGTCGCACGAAGCCATGCCCAACAGCATCATGCCCAGGGCGGCAATGCCCGAAAATATCTTGTTGTTCAACATAATTGCAATTATGAATTATGAATTTAAAAAATGTAGTTCCACGACAGCGTCAGACCGCGCTGGGCAGGCACCTTGCGGCACACGCCGCCCGTACAGTTCAGGCCCTCACGCGTACGGCCATAGCCCAGCTGCAGACGGCTCGAACCCTTGGTCCACACCACGGCACCCGTGAAGTAGTGGGTGTCGGTGCCGCCGTTCAGTCCGGTGTTGTACTGGTCGGCCAGCGAGATCATCCAGTCCTTATACAAAGACAGCTCCACGCTGGCGTATGCCCAGTCGCCCAGGTCCTGCTTGGTGGTGAGGTACTGGCCCTCCATGCGCAGGGCGAAGTTCTTCGAGGCGCTCCACGAGGCATCGCCCACCAGGATGTGGCTCTTCACGATCTTGCCGTTCACAGCGTGGCCCTCGATCACCTCCTGGTTGTACTGCTGGTACATGTACATGGCGGTCATCTTCCAGGTCTTGCTCAGCTTCTTCTCCATGGTGAGGTTGATGTCCTGGTAATACACGTCGTCAGTCATGCCGAAGAACGAGGCATCATAGCCCTTGGTGCCCGTGTAGCCCAGTGGCGAGCTTGCATCGAATGCCACAGGCTCCTTGTCGAGGCCGCGGATGTGCGACATGTTCAGTCGGAGCAGCGTGCCGTACTTGCCGCCCATGGCTGTGCCGCGCTTGAAGCGGTAGCTCACGTCGCCCTGGAAGGCCCATTCGCCGTCCATCTGCGTGCCGTAGGGGTAGAGGGTGGCCAGCGAGTAGGTGTGCTGATAGGCAAAGGCCGGCTGATGGTTCACGTAGAGGCTCGACACGATGGGGCTTACATGGCGGTCCGAACGGAAGCCCATGTCCTCCGAGCGCTTGGCCATCACCTGGGCGCTGAATCCGCGCTGGCTGTAGCTGGCCGACAGCATCAGGGCGTTGCCGTGACGATAGATGTAGCTGGCCTGCGATCCGTCCTCGAAGCGGCTCACGTTGTTCGATGGGTCCTGGCTCTTCATGGCATATTCGGCCAAAAGGTTGTAGCCGCCATGCTGCCACTGCAGACGCACGTCCATGGCGCCCACGTTGGCTGGCATGTTGAGCGTATAGGGGGTGGTGGTCAATGTCTGGTGAGGCACGCCGTTTTCGTCATATACCACGTGGGTCACCGACTGCCAGTATTGCATCTCGGTGTCGCCGTCATGGCGTGTCACGCCGCTCACGCCCAGGGTGAGGTAGTGGCCGGCGTCCTGCAGCTTCTGGCTCCACTGGTCCAGGTTGAGCTCCAGGTCGGCACCGTAGATCGGGTTGTCCTTGTTCCACGAGAAGTGGTAGCGCTGCACGCCGCCCAGCATCTTGAGGCGCACGCCCTTGTAGGGGGTCAGCACGATGCGGCCGCCCAGCAGCGAGTTGTCGATGCCCAGCGAGCGCTCCTCGTAGGCTCGCAGGATGAAGCCCGAGCCGAACTGCTCGTAGAACGTGCCCACCGTGCCCTCGATCCACTTGCGGTTCGTAGCCGTCACCTGGAAGTAGGGCAGGCCCGTGCCGTGGAAGGGCTTGTAGTCGCCCATCACCTCGTAGCCGGGCAGCGGGTTCTCCATCGTCTCGAAGCGCAGTCCTGCCGAGAGGTACTTCGAGTCGAGGTTCAGGTTGATGTAGGTGTTGCCCAGCAGGTCGCCGCGGTAGTCGTCCTTGTTGGCACCGATGGCGTCGTCGTTCTCAGGCAGGATCCAGTCGGTCTGCACCGAGCCGGTCAGCTTGAACTTGTTCTCCTGCGCCATGCCCGATGTCACGGCAGCAGCACCCAGGAGTAAGAGTAATGTATGTCGCATTTTATTACGTCAAAAAGAATGCCTCACTTTACGATGGTGGGACATTCTTTCATTTTATCGTTTTATAATTCTATCATTTCACCAGCTCCTTGACGTGCTCGTACAGCGTGTTCTCGTCACCGTCCTTGTAGCCGATGTGGTTGTACACGAGCTTGCCCTCGCCATCGAACAGGAATACGTGAGGGATGTTCTGCACGCCCAGCGAACGGGCGAGGTCAGAGTTCACGTCGAGCAGTACCTCGTACTCGAAGCCCTTTGAGTCCACGAGTGGCTTCACCTTGTTGGCGTTCTGTGCCTGGTCGATGCTCACGGCGATGAGCTTCACGCCGGTCTCGTCCTGCCAGTCCTCATAGACCTCAGCCACGTTGCTGAGCTCGCGGAGGCATGGGTGGCACCAGGTGGCGAAGAATGAGATGATGAATGGCTTGCCATCGTTTGAGAGAGTAGCGGTGTCAACGGTCTTGCCGTTGATGTCCTTCAGCTGGAACGAAGGAACCTGAGCCTGGAGGGCAGCGCATCCCATCAGGACGATAGCTGCGGCTGCTGCGAAAAACTTCTTCATAGTCATATTCTTTGTTTTATTTTGTTTCAGTGTGGATTGTTTGTTTCCTGTTTGCCTTTAGGAGCGGAAAAAGCGCGCAGAGTTTAATTCATGGTGCAAAGATAATGAATTTTTTTCAATTTTCGGCCGAAATGTCCAAAAAACTGCATATTCGTGCTGTTTTTTTACCGCAAGCGCGCGAAATGCCTCGAAACGTTGCATTTTTTCTGCCGCAAACCCGCGCCGGGCCTCCCTAAGCATTCGGATGTGCCGCCCCGTTCTGCGGCATGGTTTGCCGACTCTGTGGAGGGGGCGGCGCAACTCCGCGGCATCGTTTCCCGACCCACCAGACGTCATGCGGCAACCTCGCGTCAAGGCTCGCCGGCCCATAGGAGGCCTTACCGCCATCTGAGGCGAGGTTCCCAAACACTTGGGACGCTTTTCGGGGCATTCGCGCTGGGGTTTTGCACAAATAGCACGTTTTTGCACGAAAAGTTTGGATGTTTCACAAAATGTTGCTATCTTTGCAGCGAATTCCACACATCACACAAAAAGATAAAAAACAACTCACTCACAATGAAGCACCCTCACTTATCGTTTGGCATCGCCCTGGCATCCCTGGCGCTTGCCTCCTGCACCCAGCCGACGCTCACGCCCGAAGAGCTGGCGTGGCAGCAATGCGACTCCGTGTTGCACAGCATCGCCGCCACCGACTTCTCGCAGGGCCGTACGTACCCCATCACCGACTTCGGCGCCCTGGCGGTGGCCGAGGGACGCGACACCCTGCTGTGCCACGATGCCATCAACGCCGCCATCCGCGCCGCCCATGAGGCAGGCGGCGGCACGGTCGTCGTGCCCGACTCCACCTACGTCACCGGCCCCATCACGCTGCTGAGCAACGTCAACCTGCATCTGGCCGACTCAGCCGTGCTCAAGTTCAGCACCCGTCAGGAGCTCTACTTCCCCGCCGTGCTCACACGCTGGGAGGGCTGCGACTGCTACAACGCCCATCCGCTCATCTACGCCCACGGAGCCGAGAACATCGCCCTCACCGGCCATGGCACGCTCGATGCACAGAGCTCGAACGACAACTGGTGGGCCATGTGCGGCGCCCGTCACTACGGCTGGAGCGAGGGCAAGGTGAGTCAGGCAGGACGTGACCATGTGCGCGAGACTTCGCCCCGTCAGCGTCTGCTCGACTGGTGTACCAACCAGGTGCCTGTGGAGCAGCGTCAGTTCACCGCCGAGGATGGCATGCGTCCGCAGTTCGTCAACTTTGTCAGCTGCCAGCGCGTGCTCATCGAAGACGTCACCCTGCTGCGCTCGCCCTTCTGGGTGCTGCATCCGCTGCTGTGCGACGATGTCACGGTGCGTGGCGTGCACATCATTAACGAGGGTCCCAACGGCGATGGCTGTGACCCTGAGTGCTGCAACCGTGTGCTGATCGAGAACTGCGTGTTCCACACCGGCGACGACTGCATCGCCATCAAGTCGGGCCGCAACCAGGACGGCCGTCTGCGCGGCATCCCCAGCCAGAACATCATTGTGCGCAACTGCTCGATGGAGGACGGCCACGGCGGCGTGGTCATCGGCTCGGAGATCGGCGGCGGCTACCGCAACCTCTGGGTGGAGAACTGCCAGATGGATTCGCCCAACCTGGAGCGCGTGATCCGCATCAAGACCAACAACCTGCGCGGCGGCGTGATCGAGAACATCTGGGTGCGCAACGTCGAGGTGGGCCGATGCCGTGAGGCCGTGCTCCGCATCAACCTCAACTATGAGCCCAACGAGGTGGGCGAGCGCGGCCATAACCCCACCGTGCGCAACGTCAACCTGCGCAACGTCACCTGCCAGGAGAGCCGCTATGCCATTGTGCTCAACGGCCTCACCGATTGCTGCAACATCCACGACGTCAGCATCACCGACTGCCAGTGGTCGGGCATCCAGGGCGGCCCCAAGGGCACGCTGTGCGACAGCCTGATCTGGGCCGAGGGTCAGTACCGCGACGTCCACTTCGACCACCTGCTGCTCAACGGCCAGCTGGTGCCGGGGCTCGATGATGCGCTGTAGATGTAGTAGCCTGGATATCTTCAAAAATTTATTTATTTATTTTTTTATTTATTTATTTTCGAAAAACTTGCGCCGCCCCTATATATATTAATAATATTATAATAATTATATATATTATATTATCTTTGAATAGGAACCACACACATACAAGAGGACATACCAAATAAAGAAATAAAAAAATAAATAAATAAATTTTCGGTGAGTGATGCCCCCTGATGATCAGCTGCCAGATACCGATGCTGACTGCGCAAGTGATTGATAATGTGCTGATAAGAAACAGCGTTCCCGTCCCGTCGATGGCCGTCAGCCAGGGCTGATACAGCTTGGCAAGGAACGTAAACAGCGGCGAAAAGAGCAGGATCGGCAGCGTATTCTGCCCAATTTTCAGCGCCACTTGCCGCATTTTTGAGGGGGTATGATGCAGAAAACAGGTGAAAATATTGATGAAAACACCACGGAAAAAATGGAATACTACACCCTCGGCATGGCATTTTTCACACTATTTAATATTGGATTGTACAAAAACGGGGCGGAAATGGCGTATTGTGAAGAAAAATCAGTATCTTTGCACCTCAAATGACGTTGACTTATATCTTTCATAGCGGCTTCGCCATCGAGGCAGAGGGGTGCATCCTGGTGTTTGACTACTGGATGGACCCTGCCGGTGTCATGCCCCGACTGCTGCAGAGGGCGAAGCCCGTGTATGTCTTCGCCAGCCATTTCCACGAGGATCATTTCACGCGGGAGATCTTCGGGTGGCGTGGGCAGCATCCGCACATCACCTACATCCTCTCGAAGGACATCGTGAAGCATCGCCGAGCCCGCCAGGAAGATGCTGACGTGTGGCTGGCCAAGGGGGCGACGTGGCACGACGACCATCTGCGCGTCACCGCTACGGGTAGCAACGACAGCGGCGTGTCGTGGATCGTGGAGGTGGAGGGCCGCCGCATCTTCCATGCCGGCGATCTGTGCAACTGGTATGCGCGGTTCCTCAGCGACGACAAGATGCCCGAGGGCCCGATCTACAGCCATGAGTTCCAGGAGTGGGTGAACCCTGCGGCCGAGGAGAAGCAGTATCTGGGGGAGCTGAAGGATATACAAAAGGTAGCGTCGGCGTTCGACCTCGTCCTCTTCCCCGTGGATGGCCGCATCGGCAATGGCTACACACGTGGTGCCCGCCAGTTCATCGAGCGCTTCACGGTCGGGCTGTTCGTACCGATGCATTTTGTGGCCAGCGGCTTCGAGAGCGCGTGGCGCATGCAGCCGTTCTGCGAAGAGAGGGGCATACCGTTCTGGAGCATCGGCCATGAAGGGGAAACAATAACTCCATCATAGAAATCAAAGGAAATCAAAAAAATGGACCCAGAGATTGATTTCACCATTCGCCCAGCTACTCCTGAGGATCTGCCCCAGATGCACCGTATCTTTGCCGATGCCAAGCAGAAGATGCGGGCGGCAGGGAATATGCACCAATGGACGGGCGACTATCCCTCGGATGCCATCTTGCTCAACGACATGCGGCGCGGCTTCAGCTATATCGTGGAGCAGGAGGGACGTGTGGTGGCGACCTTCGTGCTGGCACTCTGCATCGAGCCGACCTACGACAAGATCTATGAGGGCGCGTGGCTGGACGATGTATTGCCTTATGGCACCATCCATCGCATCGCATCGCTGCAGGGGGTGCATGGCGTGGCCGACTTCGTGATCGACTGGAGTGCGGAAAGTACCCATAATTACGTGCGGCAGACATCGGGCAAAGAGGTGTCGAACCTCCGCGTAGATACCCACCGCGACAATCTGCCGATGCAGCACATCATGCAGAAGCATGGCTTCACGTATTGCGGCATCATCTATCTGGCCAATGGCGACGAGCGATTGGCATATCAGAGATTAACTCCCCTTTAACTACCCTTAGAACAATGAAACCCAACGAAGGAATTGCTACCCGTCTGGTGGTGCTGCTGGCGGTGATGGCGGGCGTGTCGGTGGCCAATCTGTACTACTGCCAGCCGCTGCTGAACCTGATCCGCGAGGAGATGGGGCTGACGGAGTTTGCCGTCAACCTGATGCCGGTGTGCACGCAGGTGGGCTATGCGCTGGGCTTGCTCCTGATCGTCCCGATGGGCGATTTGTATAACCGTCGCACCACCATCCTCTGCTGTTTCGCCGCCCTCATCGGCTCGCTGCTCACCATTGCCTGGGCAGGGAGTGCCGAGGTGCTGCTGGCGGCATCGTTCGTCACGGGTGTGTGCTCGGTGGCGCCGCAGGTGTTCATCCCCTTCGTGTCGCAGTTTGCCAAGCCCGGCCAGAAGGAGCGCAAGGTGGGCTTCATCCTTTCGGGCTTGCTGGTGGGCATCCTCGGCTCGCGCGTGGTGAGCGGCTATGTGGGACATCTGTGGGGCTGGCGGTCGATGTACCTGATCGCGGCTGTCATGATTGCCCTCTCGGCCGTGGTGCTGATGCGGACGTTCCCGTATGTGGAGCCGACGTTCCGGGGCAAGTTCGTGCGCCTGCTCTCCTCCATCGTGGGCCTGGTGCGCAAGTATCCGCGCGCTATGCTTTACTCCATTCGCTCAGGCCTGACGTTCGGCTCGCTGCTGGGCATGTGGGCATGTCTGGCCTTCCGCATGAAGGAGGCACCCTTCTACGCAGGCAGCGACGTGGTGGGACTGCTGGGACTGTGTGGCGTGGCAGGTGCGCTTACGGCATCGAACGTGGGTCGTTACATACCGCGTTTCGGCGTGGAGCGCATCAATGGCATGGGCGTTGCGCTCGTGTTGCTTTCGTGGGTGATCCTGGCGTTTTTCGACCATACCTACACGGGCATCGTGGCAGGCATCATACTCATCGACATCGGTATGCAATGCGTGCAGCTGTCGAACCAGAGCGCCACGCTGAAGCTCTGCCCTGAGGCTTCGAGCCGCATGAACACCATCTATATGTTCACCTACTTCATCGGCGGTTCGATGGGTACCTTCCTGGCCGGCACGCTCTACAGCCTCTATGGTTGGACGGGCACGGTGGCATCGGGAATGGTGCTGATCGGTGCGGCGATGGGGTATAGCTATTTTAAACATTTATAAATTAAAACCCTATGAAAAAAATCATCACCACCATGGCTCTGGGCTTGGCTATGACCCTGCCCATGAGCGCCCAGCTGCTGCATACCACCGTGGCACAGGGCGAGATCGAAGGAGAACTGTTCGAGGGATTTGCCCTCTATCGTGCCATCCCTTATGCTGAGGCACCTGTCGGCCCATTGCGTTGGAAAGCCCCTGTGCCCAAGGCTCCCTGGCAGGGCGTGTATAAGGCCGAGCGTTGGGGCGATCGTCCGCATCAGAAGACCGATCCGAACCAGAACGGCAACGACATCCCGATGAGCGAGGACTGCCTCTACCTGAGCGTGGAGACCCCAGCCAAGTCGAGCGCAGAGCGCCTGCCGGTGTTTGTCAACATCCACGGTGGAGCCTTCGCCACCGGTTCATACAGCGGCACGCAGGAGAGCTTCTGCAAGGAGGGCATCGTGTATGTCAGCATCGAATACCGACTGGGTGCGCTGGGCTTCATGGCGCATCCTGAGCTCTCGAAGGAGTCGCCTGACGGCATCTCGGGCAACTACGGCATCTACGACCAGATCTGCGCCCTCAACTGGATCCATGACAACATCGCAGCCTTTGGCGGTGACCCTAACCAGGTGACCATCTGCGGCGAATCGGCTGGCGGCATCTCGGTGAGCATCCTGTGTGCCTCGCCTCTGTGCAAGGGGCTCTTCCAGCGCGCCATCAGCGAGAGCGGCAGCAACTTCTGTCCGATCGACCGCTTCGGCACCCCTGGCATGTCGTCGGCCATGAAGCCCTATCAGATGGCTGAGGCAACGGGCGCGCAGTTCCAGAAGAAGATGAAGGCCAAGAACCTCAAGCAGTTGCGCAAGGTCGATGCCCAGGCATTGATCGACAGCACCGCGGGTGAGGGCTTCTGGCCGGTAGTGGATGGCCTCGCCATCACCGACGACCAGTACAAGCTGTATGAACTCGGACAGTACAACGACGTGGATGTCATCGCCGGCTACAACTCGGACGAGGGCAGCCTCTTCGTCTATCAGATGCCGCTGGAGGCATATTACCAGACGATGAAGGCGCAGTTCGGCGACTGGGCTGAGGAGGCCAAGCGCGCTTATCCTGCCAGCAACGACCAGGAGGCACTCTATGCCGTGCAGGACATCTTCCGCGACAACGCTTTCGGCTGGGGCACCTGGGCTTGGTGCAACCTGCAGTCGCAGTCGGGCAAGGGCCGCGTGTATATGTACTACTTCGACCAACAGTCGCAGAACAGCATCCTGAAGAATACCCGTGGCGCTACCCACGTGGCCGAGATGCCATTCATCTATGGCTGGAACTGGGGTCCGATGACCGAGACCGAGAAGCACATGGCACAGATCCTGCCGCAGTACTGGATCAACTTCATCAAGACCGGCGACCCGAACGGTGAGGGCCTGCCATACTGGACCACCTACAAGCAGGGCGAGGCCACGGTGATGAACATGCACCAGGGCTTCCATCTGACCAAGGCTCCCAACCAGCAGCAGATGGACTTCTGGGAGGCATACTTCCGCACCAAGCGTAATATGCGATAAGATGAGCATCTAGGCGACATTGCACCTAATTGCGCTTCCTCAATATCACATACACAATGACCGGGACACCGAAGATGGGGGTCAGGGCATTGATCGGTAGCACGCTGCCTCCATCGGGCAGTGTGCTTATTGTTTGGCAGAGGGTGCAGCAGAGGGAGCCGAGGAGCAGGGAGGCGGGAAGGAGGCGACGGTGGTCGTCGGTGTGCATCAGCAGGCGCGCCACATGGGGCATGGAGATGCCGACAAAGGCGATGGGGCCGGCAAAGGCGGTGGTGAGGGCGGCGAAGGTGCCGCTGACGATGAGCAGCATCCAGCGGGTGCGACGTACGGGGATGCCGATGTTGCGGGCATAGAGCTCGCCCTGCATCCAGCCATTGAGCGGCTTGATGAGAAGGGCGGAGGCAAGGAGGGTGAGTACGATGAGGATTGAATAAGGCAAAAGGGCAGCGGTGCCCACGCCATTGAAAGTGCCCATGCCCCAGAGCATCAAGCCCTGTATGCCCGTGGCTGAGGCATGGTAGCCGAGCAGCGTGATGAGCGCCGAGGTGAGGTAGCTGATGAGCATGCCCACGATGAGCAGGGTGAGCGAAGATCGTACCTTGCGACCGATGGCAAGGAGCAGCAGCAGGATGCCGAAGGAGCCGAGCAGGGCAGCCAGGACATTGAGCGAGAGCCCAGCGGAGAGGGTGAGCGTGCCCCAGCCCGAGAGGGTGACGAGTGCCACCAGGAGATTCGCACCATTGGTGATGCCGAGGATGGAAGGCCCGGCGAGGGGATTGCGGAAGTAGCTCTGCAGTAGCAAGCCGCACCCACCCAGGGCGCCACCTGTGAGACAGGCGGTGATGGCAGCCGGCAATCGGCTCTCCATGACGATGAAGCGGATGCCGTCACTCACTCCGTCATCGTGCATCAGGGCTGCCCAGACATCGGCGGCATCGATGTGGATGGAGCCGAAGAAGATGCAGAGGAGGAGGGAGAGGAGGTTGAGGAGGATTAGGAGGGGGAAGATGGGGCGTGTCATTATTTTAGTTTCTTGAAGAACCTCTCATCCTGATTCTTGATGCTTTCGAGCAGCAGGTCGGGACGGAAGGGGGTGACATCGAAGAAGTCGGAGAGGGCGGTGTTGCATCCCCAGAGCTCCCCCTCTTTTGCTGCCTTGAACTGCGGATAGTAAGGGTGCTGCTGGAGGAAGGTGTCGCGTGTCCAGTCGCCCTCGTACGACATGTATTTGAAGTACCATACATCACACTCTCCGGCTTTGGCCAAAACGGCTTCGGGACTGAGCGAGAGGCTGCCAGCGTGGCTGTCGTCGGCCCAGGGATAGGTGAAGCCTGCATCCTGATAGAGCAGTGCCGAGGTGCTGCGACCGCCGGGGACGTACCAGGTGGCGCCGTAGGGAAGCTCGGGGAGGAGTGAGGAATTAGGAATTGGGTTTGAGGGGTTTGAGGGGTTTGAAGGGTTTGAAGGGGCGGGGGATGCGTGGCTGATGGAGTCGTAGCGAGTGGTTACGACTTGGAAGAGCGAGTCTGCTTCCTGCGCCTTGCCCACCAGACGGCCGAAGAACTTCATCCATTCGGCACGGCCGAGGGGGGAGTTCTCCATGTAATCGGCGCAGTAGATGGTGGGGATGGGGAGCTGCGACAGGGTGTTGATGCCGGCATTTTTGAAGGGCGAGATCCAGAGGGCATCGCTCTGTGCCTGCAGCATCACCTCGGTGTTGGGCGATAGGCTGGTGCCGCCATCCTGCACGGGGTGGGTGCGCAGCCATTGCTTCACATCGGGCGAACAGACGTAGGCGGTGTCGCACATCACGGCTACCTGCTGCAGGGCATCGAGCTGGTGCAACAGCCAGGCATGACAGGCGGAGGTGAGGGTATTGTGTTGCAATGGCACGCGCAGCAACGTCGAGGTGCCGTATGCCTCGTCATAACGGTGCTGTGCCTCTTCGCTCCAATGCGCGTCGGCAGTGGACACAAGGAGGTATTGCGCCACGATATGATCGGTGCGCCACGGATCGAGGATGCGGCAGAGGACGCGCCCTTCTTCCAGATCCTGCATCTGCAGCAGGTCGGCATAGTGCGTCTCGGCTTGGCTGTGTGCCATGGGTGTCACGATACCGGTACGTGTGTTACAGGCACAGCAGATGAGGAACAGAGGGAGAAGAAGGAAACTCTTTTTGAACATTTTGAATAATAGTTGCCTTTAATCGAAATACATATCCATCAAAGAAATCAAAGGAAATCAGAAAAACCGATGTTGACTATTGATTTTCTATGATTTCTTTGATGGACTATTATTTGGTTTTAGTGCAGCGATACCTTGCCATCGCGGATCATGAAGCCCTTCTGCTGGGCATTAGGCTGGCCCATGAGGTTGTAGCTGCGGTTGGCAGCGTTGTCGTGACGGAGCGACTGGATGCTGGTGGCATTGTGCTCCTCGCCGAAGTTGTCCATGCAGAAGTAGGCAGGGGTGTTCATGCCCCACTGGCCGGTGTCGCTGCTGCTGAGGGTGAAGTGGATCTCATCGACCTGACCGAGTGAAGAGAGGTCGAACCATTGCCAGTCGTTGACGATCACGCCCTCCTTGGCAAGGTAGAACTCGGCCGTGGTGGTGACTTCGCCATTGAGGAGGCCGGTGGCGGTGAGGAGGAACCAGTCGGTGGCATCGAACTGCTTGGAGTAGGCATCGCCATTGAGCATCGAGAGGTAAGCGTAGGCACTGTTGGTGACATAGCAACCCGTTGGAGTGAAGGCGTTGCCGTTGGCTTCGATCAACGTCGGCTGGGTTCCCATGTAGGCGCTGTAGTAAGCCACAGCGTAGGTGGCGCTGTTGTTCACGCCATGACCGACACAGCTGTTGTACTGGTCATCGAGGGTGGCGTATGTGGTCGAGGTCAGGGTAGAATAGGCAAAGCCGTCCCATGAGGCATAGCCGCCCCAATCGACGTAATTGTTGATGAAGATAAAATCACCACTCTGGAACATGGCGCTCTCGTCCGAGCCGTCCCAAAAACTCTCAGCCGGGAGGGCAAGATCTTCGAAGGTGGCTACTGCAGGGCTCTGAGCCTCTGCCATCAGGCTGGTCAATGCGAGGCCAGCAACAAGGAGAAAAGTTTTTTTCATTGTTTAATAATTAATAAAGGGTTATTGTATTTTTTGTTTCGAACAGGACGACCCCAGAGGTCGTAATATCGTGCCGGTGCTTCGTCGGCTTGCGGGAGCGTGACGGCATTGTCGTGAAGCGTGGCCGATGGGTGTAGATCCATGGCTCCGCAAATCTCGGTGGATGTCTCGCCCAACCATCCGCAATTCTGCAGACAGCCACTATAGACGCGGACAAAGTCGATGTACGAAAGCTTGACCGGAGTGCGCGTGATGGGGTCGACCGCCCACGAGAGGTCGATGGCACAAGCGAGGGTGTCCGTGTTGGCGTTGTTGTCGGCATAGCCATAACGTAGGGCGGTGTGCACCCAGTATTGTCGCTGCTCGGTGCCAGTGTTGTGGGCATTGTCGGGCAAACGAGTGCCGCAGAAAGTGAGCGATGCAGGGAGCCAGAGGGGGAAATACTCTTGTGTGTGGAAAGCGTTTCGCTCGATGATGCCGCTGTTGCCGAGGTTATCGCTCCAGGAGATGGGGAGGAGGGTGTCTGCGGCATCGTTTGTGGCATTAGCCCCCTCAGCGGTTGAGGTGCTTGCATTCGGATTGACATACGTCACCTCATAACCATACATCACCTGTCCGACGCTATCCACATCCGCACTTCCACTGATCTCGTACCAGGGATCATCAGGCAACTGATTGCCGTTGAGATCCTGGCTCACAAGGATGATGCCCGGTTCGCTGCTGGTTTGTGGGTCGAAGCAGTTGCCTTGGATGTAGATGTCGCGTTGATCGGGGACATTGACCACCGAATGATCGAAATGGAAGGTGAGATACCCGCCCCACGCACCGAGACACACCATGCCCTGCGCGTTGTGGGCCAAAGCCTCGGTGCATCGTGCCGCCATATCCTCGGCCGTATCACCCTCCTGCCATTCGGGCAGGGTGTTGATGAACTGTCCAGGGGCAGGGACGTATTCATCGACGGCGGCGATGAAGGGGCTCTGCGCGACGACAGAGAGGGGATAGAGAATAGTGAATAGAGAATAGAGCCAGAGGCTGTGTATTCTTCGAGATTTTCTATTTGTCATTTTGTCATTTTGTCATTTTGTCATTTTGTCATTTTTTACTTCCAACGGAAGCAAGCTCGCGATGGAATGTCTCCCGTCCACACCCGCCAGTCGAACGTTCCGTCGGGCAGGAAATGAAGGAGTTCGCCGCTGCTCACGTAGTTCTTGGCATCCATGAGGTAGAAGTCGCGATCGATGGGGTTGACGATGATGCCGTAGGGCAAGCGGATGCTCTGGATGGCAGGATCATCGAAGAGTGTCGTCTCGACGGGCTGGTGCGTGCGGACATTGACGATGCCCATGCTGATGGCGTTCTTGCCCGTGAGGTAGCTGAACGAGGTGCCGAGGCAATAGAGCGAGTCGCCCACCAGACACATCGCGCTGACAGGGAGGTCGAGATGTCCGACGTATTCGCGTTCGGGTTCGATCCACGAGAGGCAGGAGGGAAGCGTGTAGTAGTCGCCGCGAGAAGAGACCCACACTTGTCCGTATCTGTCAGCTGCCATGCGGTGCAGATTGTCTGCCACGTCGATGGTCTTGACTACCTGCATCCGGTCGAGGTCGATGACGTTGACCGTGCGGTCATAGCCATTCAGATTGTAGCCGCCACTGTTGGCAACAAAGAGTTGGCGACCCACCACAGCCATCTCCTCGGGTTGGTAGCCCACGGTGACCGAATCGATCTTCTGATACGAGAGGGTATCGACCTTATAGACGCGACCGAGTGGCGCATTGTGGCTCATCTCCATCGGGCCGGCGTAACTGCTGATGTAGGCATAGTCGCCATCGAACGCGAGGGAACGGCAGTTGGCAATCTCTATCTGTCCGAGGTGGGTGGCATCGGAGGCACGACACACCTCCACCTTATTCGAACAATTGACTACGATCCAGAGCTTTGAACCATAAATCTGGATGTCATTGCCTACGTCGCCGAGTTCGAGCACCTGATTGGGATTGCGCTCGGCGTAGATGTTGCGGTAATAATGCACGGTGACTTGGTCGGCCGAGAGATCGAGGAAGTCGAGTGTGCATTTGTTCGACCCCATATTGCCTTCGTTGAGCACGTACATGCCAGTGATGCTGGCAGCAGTCGTGGTAGGCTGCTGGCCAGTGTCCTCGTCGGTGACGAAGGTGATGTATTCGTCTTCGCGGCAGTTAGCGAACAAGCACGAAGCTAAGCACATAACTGCGGCCAGGCATCGGGTAGTTGATGATGACGTCATATTGTTGATCGAGGAGGTTATTGACCTCAAGGGTGGCTTTGCATTGTTGTTTGTATAGATGGAAACGGGTGCTCAACGAGAGATCGCTTGTGTACCACGGCTGCAACTTATTATATAGAATATTCTCGGATTGGCTGTAGCGACGACCCGTATAGATGAAGTTGTAGCTGAACGAGAAGCCGCGCCAGTCGCCCCACACGGTGGCCGATCCGCTGTGCCAGGGAATGTAGGGGATCTGGTCGCCATAATACGAGGTGGTGGGATCGGTGACATCGCGGGCATCCTGATAGGTGTATTGCAGATGGGTGCCGAGGGTGAGATTGCGAGCGAACTGCGTGCTCATGTCGGCTTGCAGATCGAGGCCGTTGATGTGGACGCGTCCCAGATTGAGCATCGTCCAGCGGAACTGCTGGCCTTTGGGATAGGCGATGATTTTGTCGTGGACGGTGTTGTGGTAGAGGTCGATGCTCCAGGAAAAGCCCCAATGATGCTCGCCACGCAATCCCGCAGAGTATTGGATGGCGGTTTCTGGCTTGAGCAACGCATTGCCCATATCGGTGTAATAAAGATCGTTGAAGGTGGGCATGCGGAAGCTCTTCTTGGCAAATGCTCGCAGTTGGAGGGTGCGGCGATCGGCAAGCGGCGTGAAGCTGAGGAAGAGGGCCGGAGTGAAACGTTTGACATCCGCTTGCGGCGTGCCGACTTGCACCCAGTCATCCACATGAGTGAACACGGTGCTGGCTTGCATCTGCAAGAGGCGTGTATCGATGGCAGTGGCAACGGACGCGAGTTGCGTCAGACGTGTGGGATAGGCGAAGCGTGGTGCATCGCTGTTGAGCTTGTTCCAGCGCAGGTCATAGCTGGCCGAAGCACTCCAGTGGTCGGTCAGGGTGAGGACGTGGGTGGTGGTGAGGTAGAGCTCCTGCTGACGATAATGGTTGTCGATCAGGTAACGCGTGGTGTCACGATTCTGGTAGTGAGTGGCATAGTAGGCATATTTGGCAGCGAGACGGGCGGTGTAGCTAGGGGTGAGGTCTTGCTGCCAGTTGCCTTGTATGAATGAATTGTGGTCGCCCTGACGTTCTCCACGTCGCCACACGTTGTTGACGATGGCACCGGGGATGCCACGGGTGGAGTGGTAGGTGTAGGCTTTGAGGGACCAGATGGCGGGGTCGCTGGAATGCTGGGTGGTTGACGGGTCGCTGGAATGCATCGACGATGCTTGGCCATAGAGGTTTATTTCTGCGCGAAGTGCCTGGATGTCGCCATTCTGGCGTGTGGCGGTGGTGTCGTATGCTAACGTGCCGTCGTAGTTGCGGCGACGGTAGCGGAAGGGATATTTGCCGTTGCTCGAAAGTCCCTCGATATTGGTGCTGATGCTGAGGCGGTCATTGAGGCGGCGTTGCCACAGCAGAGAGGCACGACCCAGGTTGCTGCTGCCGCCTTGCAGCATGACACGCAGCTGGTCACGGGTGGGGGCAAGCGTGCGGATATAGACGGAACCGGCATTGGCAAAATCGGAGGCTGTCTGCTGAATGGCAGAGCGTTGGCCGTTATAGACGGAGATCTCGGAGACATTGTCGAGCGAGAATTGTCCCAAATCGATCTGACCATTCTGCGCATTGCCCAGCTCGATGCCGTCGTAGTAGATACCCACATGCTGCGAACCCATGCTGCGGATGTTGATGGTCTTGATGCCGCCAAGGCCACCATAGTCTTTGAGTTGGAGGCCGCTGAGATGGCGGAGGGCATCGGCTACGGAATGAGCATTGAGTCGCTGCAGGGCTTCGCCTTTGAGCTGCTGGGGCAGGATGGTCTCGTGATAACGGATGTCGCTGTTGACGATGACTTCGGAGAGAGAGCGGAAAGAATCCTGGTTGTGTACGACTGTTGTTTGGGCATTCTGATCGTGTGTAGCCATCGCTTGGATATGCAAAGAATCTTCCCGAGCAGGTGACTGTGCCTGCACAGGATGGCATTGCATCAAGCTGCCCGTCATAGCGAGCAGCAGAGCGAGGGTCGTTCTGTTCATTGTACCTTGTTAACTTGAATGGTCGCCCCTCCTGTCGATCGCAGGACTTTGCTCGGGGCATGCTACAGCAGGTCTTCTGGCTCGTCATGCCTGACACGGTCTTCCCGCCCTGTTAACGTGGGGCAGTGACCTGATGTCGTGTCAAGGTCGTTTATGACATACAGCTGCGGGACAGCTCCGGATTCTGACCGGATTCCCTTTTGATCCGCGTTGGTTGGGCGCGGAACTGTAACACCTGATATTTAATATTTTTTATTTGTTATTTAAGCCCGAGGCTGTTAGCTTTTCGAGATCTCCAAGCCCTTCTGGCTGAGGGTCATCTCTACGAAGCGAGCCTTGTCATTCGGAGGATTCTGTGCGAGCACCTTGCGGATGCGCGTTGCCGCCTCTTCGTCCTTGGCCACCATGTAGAGGTAGCCGCCTCCACCAGCACCAGGGAGTTTGTAGCCGAGGCAGAGATCGTCGATAAGGCGCGTGATGGCCGCTACGGCAGGTGGGTTGGTGCCACGGTCGAGCATCTGGTTCTGCTGCCACGTCTTGCCGATGAGGCGTCCCATCTGGTCGAAGTCGCCGCGTTGGATGACATCGTACAGATCGAGCGCATGCTGCTTCATCTGCGCCAGGAGTTCGAGGTGCTCGGTCGAATTGAGGAACATGCCGCGCACAATCTCGCCAAGTATGTCCTTTGCCGTGCGCGTGATGCCCGTATAATACAGGAGGTGGCACTTGGCATATTCCGGTGACGTCCAGAGCGTGTCGGGCAACCAACGCACCAAGGGTTGCTGCAACCAGCCGGGTTGCGTCTGCAGGAGCTTGGCACCATGCAACACACCGCCATATTGATCCTGCCAGCCGCCACCCGTGGTGAGCAACTGTTCGAGGACGAGCGTGCGATTGGCAATCTCGTATTTGTCCCAGTTGAGGCCGCAGAAGTCATTGACCGCACCCAGTACCGTGCTTGCCAGCATCGAGCTGGTGCCCAATCCGCTACCGGCAGGAATAGCCGACAGCGTAGTCATCTCGATGCCGCTGCCAAACGCCATCAACTGCTGTTGGAGTGAGGCAAAAGGCTGCTCGGAGAAACGAGGACTGAAGCCGGCCAGCACCAATGCCGCCTTAGGGATGGAGAAAGGCGAACCCACACGATTGAACTGCTGGAGTTCCTCGTATGTCGTCACTATCTCGCTGGCTCCGAGGTCGATGCTTCGCAAAA
The DNA here is from genome assembly GCA_045628525.1 of Bacteroidales bacterium. Classification (GTDB taxonomy): domain Bacteria; phylum Bacteroidota; class Bacteroidia; order Bacteroidales; family UBA3663; genus Liminaster. Next base: position 12,025 of record JAZQPJ010000052.1, on the reverse strand, counting down.
TAATATGGTGTTCGCGGCAAGGCTTCACGAATACCTGCAGCGGTGGCTGGCCGTTGAGTTCGATGGCGATATTGACCACATTGCCGCCATTCATGAGGCTGTAGGGCGGGGTGTCTGTCCAACCGCCGGCCAAGTCGATGCGCACGGGGCTTCGGCTCCACACGATCTGGTCGGCAAAGACGTTGCGCTGTGGATTCTCCTTGCGGAAGAGCGCCTCGGTGAGGCCTTCGCGCATGAGGGCAAAGGCTTGGGATTCGAGGGCATCCGGGTTTTCCTGGTTGTCCGGAGATATCGGATTGCCCGAATTTTGCGTGGAACCCGGAGAAAGATCCATCAGTCGCGAACGGAACATCGCATCCGCAATGCGTGTCATGCGTGGCGCATCCTCAGGCAATGGGGCAGGGGTGTTCAACCCGAAGCGTGCGAACTCCTGTGCCGCATCGTCCAGATTCACCTGATAGAAAATGCTGTTCTCATAATTGGCTGCCAACTGCGTCCAGTTCTGGGCGCGGAATGCATCGCGCTGTGCAACGAGTCGGCGCAGATTGGCATACGCAGAGAGTTCGTCGGCAGCCATCTTGCGTGCCTCCTGCCAGATCCTTGCCCCTTCGCTGATCTCTGGATCTTCTTCGTGTGGCGTCAGGCAGCGATTGCCTTGTGTCAGTTCACCCAACATCCATGTAAGCACTTTGCCCATATCCTCCACATTATCGACAATCGGGTAGATATGAGCCTCTTCCTGCGGATTCTTGTAGTAGGCATGCAGGCAACGGCAGAGCAACCAGTCGGGGTGCGGATCGGTGAATCCGTAGGGTCGCACAGCCCATTCCTTATCGCCAATGGGCACGATGTCGATGCAGACACCCTCGGGCAGTTCCATTGCCCAATCATTGTGCGGCACGCCGGTGATGATGTTCTTGCATGACAACTGCCAACGTTTGCCGATGTGCGAGTTCTCGATCCAGGTGTCGGTGTTGTGTTCGGTCAATGGAATCTCGACGCTGGCATTCTGCACGAAGATGCTTGGGTGTGGCTTCACGCCGTGCTTGATGATCTCGCGCTGATCCTTCACGGAGTTCTGGATGGTCTGTGTCGAGGAGATCATCTCGGGCGAAGTGCCGTAGTGATGGAACTCGCCGCCAGGCAATGGCAGGATGGCCACCTTGAGCTGGTTCAGCTCCTCATCCACGATGCGCGGTGAGGCACCAAGGGTGAGCCCGAACTCCGAATAGAGATCGTAGAACTTCAGATCAGCGGCATCGAGGTCTTGTGTTTGAGTCGAAGCTTGGTCAGCACGGCTCTTCTTTTCGAGCAATCGTACCGCACGATCCGACAGCAGCCAGATGCCGATGTCCATCAGGAAGAGGTGTTCTTTCATCAGTTGTCCGAGCGTCTCGACCGATGGCTTCTGGAGCATATATTCCAGCACCTCGGGCGTGTTTCGCTTCGAGATGAACACGCCGTGATTCTTGGCCAACTGCGGATCGGCCCAAAGGCCATAACACACCACATCGGCATCAGGAATGGCTTGCAAAGGTTTGTTGGCGCGGATATAGACGTCACCGCTCACGATCATGGTGGTCAACGTGGCCGGAGCCTTCTCCATGATCTGCTCGTACAGGGGCAGCTGCAGATCCAGTAGCGTTTGTCCGAGGCGCTGTCCGCGCTTCCAGCGGAACACCGGAATCGGGGTCAGGATCTTGCCCGAAGGAGCGTATGCAGGCAGACGTCGGCTCTGTCCGCCGGCATGCAGGATGATGACACGTTCGCCCTCCTGCATCCACCCGGCTTCACGTGCCTTGCCGAGCGCCCATGTGGTGCCGCCGCCCGATCCGAGTTTGGCTCCGATGGGGTCGTTGGTACAAAACCATTCGTCGTGGCTGGCGTGCGTCAGGTCGTGGAAACAACCGACGAGGTTGGGGGGGAGGGAGAGTAGTTTTTTCATCATTCTTGCAAGATTTTGACCCCACAAAGTTACTGCTTTTCCTCAAAACGAGCAAGGAAAGGGCATCGAAAATGCAAAAAACAGGGCGATTTCTTGCTTTTTTCGCGAAAAAGCGGTAAATTTGCCGCCTCACATATATATATATTATCAAGCAATGAAACTCACTCACGCCCTCGGATTGGCTGCTGTGGCTCTTCTGGCCTCTGCCTCGCTCCACGCCCAATCCACCATCACCCCCGAGGTATTGCAGCAGTTGCAGCAGACCGTCACCCCAGCCGACAAGGCCATCCGCAACGCCCTGGCCGGTTCGAGCATCGCCGTCCTGGCTACCGATGCTTCGACCCTCGCCACCGTCGATGACCACTTCACATATCGCGTTCCCAACAAGGGCATCACCGACCAGCAGTCGAGCGGACGTTGCTGGCTCTTCACCGGCCTCAATGTGCTTCGCAGCAAGGCCATCAACCAGTATCAGTTGCCCGAACTCGAACTCTCGCAGTGCTATCTCTTCTTCTACGATCAGCTGGAGAAGGCCAACCTCTTCCTGCAGGGCATCATCGACACCCGCAAGGCTGCTGACGATGACCGCATGGTCGATTGGCTCTTCCAGAATCCTTTGTCCGATGGCGGCACCTTCTGCGGCGTGGCCGACCTCGTGCAGAAGTATGGCGTAGTGCCTAAGGATGTGATGCCCGAAAACTATCAGTCGAACAACACCAGCCAGATCGACATGCTGCTCAAATGGAAGTTGCGTGAGATGGGCCTTGAGCTTCGCACTCTGGCCAATGACAAGAAACTCGGCTCGCAGGCTGCGCTCGAAAAGAAGAAGACCGAGATGCTCGGCACCATCTATCACGTCCTGACCAATGTATATGGCGTGCCACCGACCGAGTTCAGCTGGACGCAGCGCAATGCCAGGGGCGAGGTGGTGAGCACCGAGACCTACACGCCTCAGTCTTTCTACCAGAAGTATTGGCAGGGCGAGGACCTCTACGACAACTATATCATGGTGATGAACGATCCGCTGCGTCCCTATTACAAGACCTTCCGCATTGACTACGACCGCCACACCTACGACGGTCACGACTGGGTGTATCTCAACCTGCCGGCCGACGAGATCAAGCCCATGGCCATCGCTTCGATCAAGGACAGCACCGCCATGTACTTCTCATGCGACGTGGCCAAGTACCTCGACCGCAAGAAGGGCACACTCTCGCTGCAGAACTTCGACTATGAGTCGCTGCTCGGCATCGAGTTCAAGATGGACAAGCGTCAGCGCGTCCTGACTCACGCCTCGGGATCGAGCCACGCCATGACCATGGTGGCTGTGGATGTCGATACCACGGCTACCGACCTCAAGGTCAACAAATGGATGGTCGAGAACTCATGGGGTGCATCGAGCGGCCACAAGGGTCACCTTATCATGACCGATGAGTGGTTCGACAACTATATGTTCCGCCTTGTGGTGAACAAGCGTTATGTCGATGCCAAATACCTCGACATGCTCCAGCAGAAGCCTACGATGCTGCCTGCCTGGGATCCGATGTTCCTCGAGGAGGAGTGATTTGATTCATAATTGAGAATTCATAATTCATAATTGTGCCCACCGCAGAGAAGGAAATATTGCTCCATTGCTGCTGCGCCCCGTGTTCGAGTGCCATTCTGGAATGGATGCTCAACAACGGGGTGCGGCCCACACTCTTCTACTTCAATCCGAACATCTTCCCCGAGGAGGAGTATCTGATTCGCAAGACCGAGTGCGTGCGCTATGCCCGGCAGTTGGGCCTCCGCATCATTGATGGCGACTACGACCACGACGCCTGGCGATGCGGCATCCGCGGCATGGAGGAGGAGCCTGAGCGTGGCGGACGCTGTCTGCTCTGCTTCAAGCAACGACTCCTGCAGGCCGCGCTCAAGGCGAAGGAGCTCGGGTTGCCCGAATTTACCACCACGTTGGCATCGAGCCGCTGGAAGTCGCTCGACCAGATCAACGAGGCCGGACGCTGGGCCGAAGCACAGGTGGGCGGTGGTGTTCGCTTCGATGACCGCAACTGGCGCAAGGGCGGCTTGCAGCAGCGACGCAATGAGTTGTTGCGCGAAAACGGCTTCTACAACCAGCTCTATTGCGGTTGCGAGTTCAGCCTCGAAGCCATGAAGCGGAAGTTCGGCGTGGAGGACATCCATGAGCTCGACCCGAAGTGATGCCGCTCGCCAACATCGGATAATTCGTCTCAAACTGAAAATCACAAACCAGTACACCTTATTGAATGAAACAAAACCAAACGAAATACCTGTTGATCTCCCTGCTGATAGCGAGCATCCTGTCGGGCTGTTCCGTCGTGCAGCGTATCTTCACGAGTAATGCCATACCCAAGCATCGAACTTCTGGTGATAGCTCCGATTACACCAACTGGAAGGACGATTATATCGAAGAGGCTGCCTGGCAGTCTTACAATTGGCATGCCGATGCCGATACTGTTCGGTTGCGAGCCATTGCTGATTCCCTCATCGCCCTTGGTGAAAAGGTGCCCGATGAGGTGTCCAGTCAGCTGAGTCGCAACAACTACGTGGAGGTGTATGCTCCGACGCTGTGCTACGATATCGTCACTATGGCCAAGGATTATATTGGTTGTCGCTATGGCTCTGGCAGGATGGGGCCTGATCGATTTGACTGTTCAGGTTTTACGAGTTACATCTTCAAGCAGCATGGCATCCAGTTGAGCCGCTCGTCGGTCGAGCAATTCCGCATGGGAAAGGCAATCGACGATCAACGGCATCTGCGTCCGGGTGATCTTGTGTTTTGGACCGGCTCCAATTCCCGGCGAAAGGAAGTCGGCCATGTGGGTATTGTAGTTTCTGTTGATATAGCGACGGGTGATTTTTCTTTCATACATGCTGCTCGCACGGGTGTGCAGATAGATCGATCTACGGCGGACTATTATGCTGCACGATATCGTGGTGCGCGAAGGATCATTACTAATTGAGAATTCATAATTCATAATTGAGGATGGAGGCAGAATATGTAATCCGACAATTGCAGCCCGGCACGGTCACGATGACCGAGCAGGAGCGTCGTCGTATGGCCGATGTGTTGCGCGACAGTGGTGCGCCGTTTCTCTATGCTGACTTCCGTCAGCGCACGTCTCTGGGCATCGAGCCTTGCGAGTGCATCGACTACCAGCTGGGTTCGGTGCGCGATGATTTCGACTTCGGCCCTCTCGTCATGATCCGTCGCGATCTGCTCGATGCCGTGGAGCCGCTGCTCGATGGTTCGTTGCAGTATGCGCAATGGTACGATCTGCGTCTGCATCTGGTCGAGCATGGTCTGCCCTTGCATCTCAACGAGTTCCTCTATACTTTCGAGCCTGGCGAGGCAGACGATAATTCGCAGTTCGCCTATGTCGATCCTCGCAATCGTGCCGCACAGATTGAGAAGGAGCGTGTCTTCACGGCCTATCTGCAGCGCATCGGGGCTATGATCGATTATCGGGGACTCAAGGCTGCCGAACCTTTGGATGAGGACTCTAACACAGATCCATTCACTTCAGCCGTGGCTCCACAACAGCCCCTCGTCTCCGTCATCATCCCCGTCTTTAACCGCGTCCGCACCATCCAGGATGCTATCTGCAGTGCCTTGTCGCAACAGACCGATTTCTCGTTCAATGTCCTGGTGGTCGATAATCATTCCACCGACGGCACGACCGAGGCCATTGCCGAACTGGCTGCTAAGGATCCTCGCGTCGTGCATATCATCCCTACCGAAGAGACCCTGAAGATCGGTGGCTGCTGGAACCGTGCTATCAGCGATACCCATTGCGCCCCGTACGTCGTGCAGCTCGATAGCGACGACATCTACAGTCGTCCGGACACCCTGAGCCTCATCGTCCAAGCATTCCGCCAGCAGGATTGCATGGCAGTAGTCGGCTCGTATCGTCTCACCAATTTCCAACTGGAAGAGTTGCCTCCCGGCATCATTGATCATCGTGAGTGGACGGCAGAGAATGGTATGAACAACGCTCTTCGCATCAACGGCCTCGGTGCGCCGCGTGCCTTCCGTCGTTCGCTGTTGCTTCGTCACCCGTTGCCCAACACCAGTTACGGCGAGGATTATGCCGCCATGCTCCGTATCAGTCGCGAGTATCGCATCGGCCGCATCTACGAGTCGCTCTACGACTGCCGCCGTTGGGAGGGCAATAGCGATGCCGCCCTCAGTCGCGAACGCATCAATCGCAACAACCTCTATAAGGATCGCATCCGCACCACCGAGCTCCTTGCCCGCTGTAACCGTAATCTGTAATCTGTAATTTGTAATCTGCAATTTGTAATTTGTAATCTGTAATTTGTAATCTGTAATCTCCCTCATGATAAATCTGTCCGATCTCTTCGCCCGCCAACTCCCCGTGTGGCCTGCCTGCCGTGAGCGTTATGAAGCCTTGCGCCAGGCGCAGACACGCTCGCTCCTGGTCGATGGTCGCGAATATCTGCTGTCCTATAACCCTGCCCGTGCCCGCAGTGCCAAGGCGAATATCTCGGCCGATGGCAAAGTGGGAGAGGAGCGCCCCTGCTTCCTCTGTTCTCACGCCCTGCCGCCCGAGCAGATTGCCGAGGAGGTGCAGACCCTGCCGCTCAAGAACACCTACAGCGTGCAGGTCAATCCCTATCCCATCGTCGATCATCATTTCACTATCATAGCGCGCGAACACACCCGTCAGGAGTTGGGTCGCCGCATCTGGGACATGGCTTTCTTTGCCGACCTCTTCCCCGACTACGTCATCTTCTTCAATGGCGCAGCTTCGGGAGCCAGTGCGCCCGATCACATGCACTTCCAGGCGGTGCCTAAGTCAGCCTTGCCGCTCTTGCAGTGGAACGAGGATCAGGAGCGTCAGATGGGCGTGAGTCGCACGTTGCCGACGGTCAGCGAGTCTGACCACAAGAACGTCCTGGCATGGACCGAAGGCAGCGAGGCCTATTGGCTGGTCATCGACCGTCGCTGTCATCGTCCTAAGCAGTATTATGCAGGCACCGAGGGTTCCGATCTGCATGCCAGCGAACAGGTCATCATCAGTCCTGCTGCGCTCGAGTTCTGCGGCTTGGTGCCTTTGTGTCGCGAAGAGGATTTCCAGCGCATGACCCCAGCCTTGCTCCGCGACTTGCTCGAACAATGCTGGCAGCATGAGCCGATGGTGCACGTCGGCATCATGGAAGGTCAGCAGATCCGTTTCTCGGCCGAGGAACGCACCCACTCGATGAACTATGTGGGCGAAGACCAGATGAAGGATGTGATGGACTATGGTTCGAACCGCGCCGAGGCTGTCATGATGTCCGAATACTGGAGCACCACCGAGCCCTTCACCCTCGAAGGCGTCACCATCGGCAAGCAGTTCCATTGGGAACAGCAGGAGGATCAGGTGTTCCGTGGTTCGCTCCACATTATCGCCCGCGAGGGTCAGCTCCACGCCATCAACCTCGTCCCCGTCGAGGAATACCTCAAGAGCGTCATCACCAGCGAAATGGCCGCCTCCAACTGCCTGGAGCTCCTCAAAGCCCACGCCATCATCAGCCGCAGCTGGGTGCTAAGGCAGATGGCAGAAAAAACGGCCACCGTTCCCGACGGTTCTCCGTCGGGCTCCCTCCCTCCCTCGCCCCCTGCCTCCGCCCCCCTCATCCGTATCTGGGACCACGACGACCACACCCTCTACGATGTCTGCGCCGATGACCACTGTCAGCGTTATCAGGGCATCGTGCGCCAGTCCTCGCCCCTCGTGGAGCAGGCCATCAGCCAGACCCGCGGCCTTGTCCTCACCGACACCGACGGCAACCTCTGCGATGCCCGTTTCAGCAAGTGCTGTGGCGGTCGCACCGAGCTCTTCTCCACCTGTTGGCAGGATCGCGACTACGACTACCTGCAGCCCGTCGATGATCCCTATTGTCACCCCGACTTCATCGCGCAACTGCCTGGTGGCCTCGATGCCGTGATGGCCGAGGTGCTCAATGGCTACGACCAACAGACCACCGACTTCCACGACTGGGAGGTCACCTACACCCAGCAGGAGCTCTCCGACCTCGTGGAGCGCAAGCTCTCGCTCGGCCTCGGCGCCATCCTCAGTCTCGAAGCCGTCGAACGTGGCGCATCGGGTCGCATCCGCCTGCTTCGCATCCAAGGCACCCTTCGCACCGTGGAGATCGGCAAGGAACTGCTCATCCGCAAGGCCCTCTCCGACACGCATCTCTACTCGTCGTGGTTCGACATCCACCACGATGTCACCGCCCAGACCTTCACCCTCCGCGGCCACGGCTGGGGTCACGGTGTCGGCCTCTGCCAGATCGGTGCTGCCGCCATGGCTCTCAAGGGCTTCACGGCCGAAGAGATCCTCGCGCACTACTATCCCGGCGCGCTGCTCACCAAGAGGTATTGAGAAGTTTGAGAAGTTTGAGAAGTTTGAAAGGTTTGAGGGGTTTGAAAGGTTTGAAAGTTCCCCCTCGACCCCTTCATCCCTTCAAACCCTCAACCGCCTCAAACCCCTCAAACCCTTCAAACCCTTCAAACTCCTCACCCCCCTCGAACCCTTCAAACCCTCAAACTCCTCAAACTCTTATATAAACTATGCAACTATCCGATAAATGGTTCACCGCCCTGAGCGAAAACGAGGACGGCACCTATACATTCATTTCCGGTCGCTCGGACATTGATGAGTTCATCAAGTCGGGCAAGATGAAGGAACGCCTTGAGGTCACCTGGACCTACGAGCCCGATGCCAAAGGCCTGCCTGCCAACGACCACGAGGCCGAGATCATGGAGGCCGTGGAGGAACGTCTGCGCACCGCCATGGAGAAGGACAAACTCGCCATCCTCACCGGCATCTACACTGGTCAGGGCAAGCGCGACTGGATCTTCATTGCCCGCAACACCAACGCCTTTGGCGAACGTCTCAACGATGCCCTCGCCGGCCTCCCTCAGCTCCCTATCTCCATCTATGCCGAGCAGGATCCTCAGAACGAGGAGTACAAGTCGCTGCTCGACCTGAAGGGCGAGGAGGACTGACTCTAAACTCTAAACTCTCCACTCTAAACTATCATGAAGCTAACCATCCTGGGCTCCGGCACCAGCATCGGTGTGCCAATGCCCACCTGTCCGTGCGAAGTCTGTCAGTCGCGCGATCCACACGACAAGCGTCTGCGTTGCAGTGCCCTGGTCGAGACGTCCGAGGGCAAGCAGATCCTGCTGGATTGCGGTCCTGACATGCGTATGCAGTCGCTACGTGCCAACATACAGCGGATCGATGCCTTGCTGCTCACGCACAATCATTTCGACCATTGCTATGGCCTCGATGACCTGCGTCCTTGGGCTTACCACCGTCCTTTGCCCACCTATGCTGACCAGCTGATGAGCGATGCCCTGCTCTCGCGTTGGGACTATATCTTCGTGCATCGTTACCCGGGCGTGCCGCGTCTCGACCTGCATACGTTGCATCCCGATGCCGACCCTTCGGTGGAGCGCAATCGCCTGGCTGTGGCCAATCAGGCCGACCTTGAGGCTGCACACCTGGCACAGAGTGACTTGATGCCCGTCTTTGCCGACCCTATGTCGGGTACGGGCGGCGCTGAGGCCGTGTTCCATGTGGGCAATACCCGCTGCGAGGCCATCCGCTGCTTCCATGGTGCCATGCCGATGCTTGGCTACCGCATCGGCCGATTGGCCTACATCACCGACTGCACGCACATCGCTGAGGCCGAGTTCTCGAAGCTGCACGACATCGACACCCTCATCATCGATGCCCTGCGTTGGCAGCCGCACCCCACGCACTACAGCGTGGAGCAAGCCTTGGCCATCGTCCACCGCCTCCATCCCCGTCAGACGTTCTTCACCCACATGAGTCACGACATGGGCCTGCACAGCGAGTTCCGCCAGCGTCTCAATGCCGAGATGCGCGGCCGCTATCCGCAGGCGATGCTCGACAGCGTGTCGCTGGCTTACGACGGCGAGGTCATCTTCGTCGAGGAATAGCTCTCCACTCTCCCCTTTCCCCTTTCCACTTTACTCTTTCCACTTTCCCCTTTCCACACTCCACACTCCACTATCATGATCACCATCGTTGGTCCCACCGCCTCTGGCAAGACCCGTCTTGCCGTTGATGTCGCCCTGGCATTCGGCACCGAAGTCATCTCGGCCGATAGTCGCCAGGTGTATCGCCACATGACCCTTGGCACAGGCAAGGATCTGGAGGATTTTGTGGTGCGCAATGCTCAGGGCGAGGTCGTGAAGACCGTGCCTTGTCACCTCATCGACATTCGTGAGCCGGGCTATAAATATAGTATATATGAGTTTCAGCAGGACTTCCACCGCGTCTATCAGGACATGCTCGCTCGCGGCCTGATGCCTGTGATGTGCGGCGGATCGGGCCTCTATGTCGAGTCGATCCTGCGCGGCTACGAGATGCACGAGGTGCCCGAGAATCCCGAGTTGCGTCGCAGTCTGGAGGGCAAGAGCCTCGCCGAACTCACCGAGATACTCAAGACCTACAAGACCCTGCATAACCAGACCGACACCGACACCGCCAAGCGTGCCATCCGCGAAATCGAGATACGCGACTACTATCGCACCCATGCCGAGCAGCTCACCGGCTATCCTGCCGTGCCGAGTCTCGTGGTGGGTACCGAGGTCGATCGCGAGGTCCGACGCGAGCGCATCACCCGTCGCCTCCACGAACGTCTCGAAGCCGGTATGCTCGATGAGGTGCGTTTCCTCCTTGACGATTGCCACATCCCTCCGCAGGATCTCATCTACTACGGATTGGAATACAAATTCCTCACGCAGCACCTCATCGGCGAACTCACTTACGACGAGATGGTGCGACAGCTCGAAATCGCCATCCATCAGTTTGCCAAACGTCAGATGACATGGTTCCGCGGCATGGAACGACGCGGCATCCCCATTCACTGGATTCCAGCCGAACTAAGCCGAGAGGAAAAAGTGGCGCGCGTTCAGGAACTCTATGTGCAGTTCTGTGCCAAATAATCAAGAAACACATTCAGACAACAACAGCGGTGACACTCAATATCGGGTGTCACCGCTGTTGTCTTGCAAAATTGACACTCAAAATCGGGTGTCACCGCTGTTGCCTTGCGGATTTGACACTTCGTACGTTGTGTCAAATCCGCGGGTTTGCAAAAGCTTCACTAAATCTTTTGCGGAGGTTTTGCAGATGTGCAAAAGGTTGCCGAAAGGTCGGGCGAGGTTTTGCAGATCTGCAAAATCAACAAATGATTTTATTTTTTGATTTCGCACGGTTGCAAAAGGCCGTCTAGAAGTTTAGACAAGGTTTCGCAGATCTACGGATTTGACACAACGTACGAAGTGTCAAATTCGCGGGTCTGCGAAGGTGTTTCTAACGTTTTTCCTGCATTTCGGCCACTCAAAGCCATGATTTCAGCTGAACAGGCCGAAGAGTTGGGCATCGATCTTGTCGGTAATCTTCATGAAGTCTTCGGGGTTCTGCTCGAATTTGCAGTTGTCGCCATCCACGATGACGAGTTTGCCCGGGTAGTCCTTGATCCACGCCTCGTAGCGGTCGTTGAGGCCAGAGAGGAAGTCCATGCGCATGGATTGCTCGAAGTCTCGGCCGCGCTTATGGATCTGGTTGACGAGGTTGGGAAGGCTCGATCGGATGTAGATCATCAGGTCGGGCAGTTTGACCAGCGAGATCATGGTGTTGAAGAGGTCGGTGTAGTTGTCGAAGTCGCGATCGGACATCATGCCCATGGCGTGCAGGTTGGGGGCGAAGATGCGTGCGTCCTCGAAGATGGTACGATCCTGGATGATGTACTCTTCGGACTTGGAAATCTCGACAACCTCCTTGAAGCGCTTGGCCAGGAAGTAGATCTGGATGTTGAACGACCAACGGGGCATGTCGGCGTAGTAATCAGCCAGATAGGGATTGTTATCGACGGGCTCGAAGCGTGGCGTCCAGCCGTAGCGCTTGGCGAGCATGTTGGTGAGTGTGGTTTTGCCGCAACCGATGTTGCCGGCTATTGCTATATGCATGGTTTTGGGGTTGTTAGAAGGGTTTGAGGGGTTTGAGG
>JAZQPJ010000051.1:0-16166 GCA_045628525.1 Bacteroidales bacterium | reverse complement strand
AAATTCTTCTGCAACTTGATCCAAAGTCTGCCCTCCTGCTAAGTACGCTTTAACAATCTGGATCTTTTCCTGCTCACTTTTGTGTGGCCCGGATGGCCCGCCATGGTGTGATCTTCTAAGGAGAATCTCCTCCCGAAGAATCGCTCTTTCAATTTCTGCTTGCTCCATTTTTTGTTGAATTTTCATTCAACTTATTTCAGGGCAAGACAGATTGTCCTCTATAAGGTTGAATGTACGTCTTTTTTTATCGTACGATGTAAATCATGCCAGGCTGCGGCTGGGAGATGCTGCGACCCCACAGATCGTAAAGATGGGAGGGGGTGAGGACTGGGGCTTCGATCTGCTCGATGGCGTTGCCTCCGCCCAGTTCGATACAGTGCTGCAGGCCGGCCAGGACGTCGATCTTGCCGGCACCCCAGTAGCGGGTGTCGAGGGTGAAGTCGTCGAGGCGGGTGCTCTGGTCGATGATCTGCTTGAGCTCTTCGGGCGTCATCTGCGGATAGGCCTGCAGCCAGAGGGCTACGGCTCCGGTGACGAAAGGTGCCGACATCGAAGTGCCTTGCAGATAGCCGTAACGCTGTTCGTGGCCCTTAGCGTCCTTGTAGTGCGAGTGCATGTAGATGGTGCCCGAACGGTCGTGACCCGATACGGCCGAGACGATGAAGCTGCCGGGTGCGCACACCTCAGGCTTCTGGCGGCCGTCGGCTGTCGGGCCGTAGCCCGAGAAGTCGCAGAGGTCGCCCAGAGGCATGCCCACAGGGTGGATCTGGTCGCTGCCTTCGAGCTTGAACTCGTCGCGTGTGGTGTAGGCTCCCACGCTGAGGATGCGCTGTGCCGTGCCGCCCAGTTCGGTGATGGTGCTCTCGCTGGTGGGGTTGACAAAACCTTCACGTTCAGCTGCATCGAAGTGAATCTTGTTGTCGTCGGCCCAGAGATCCACCTGTCCGTAGCCGCCGGCAAGAGGGGCGATGCGGAGGCCGACGAGATGGTTGTTGCGCAGGTTGGTGACTGCCGAAGTGAGCAGGACGTGCTGCTTGCCATTGAGCGGGTTCAGTTCGCCCGTGAGCTGCAGGGTGCCCGACACGTTGCGTCCCAGCGAGACCTCGACCATCTGGCCGTCGAGCTGGTCGGGCAGCAGGAAGGTGTGCGTCTCGCTCTCCGTGCCATTGAAGGTGCCGTAGTCGAAGAGTTCGATGGCCAGCGGCAACGTGGCATCGGCCCAGATGTCAATCTGGCCGGTGGCGTAGCTGGAATAGAACTCGTGGTTGACGATGGTCTGGAAAGGCTCCAGTTCGCTGCCCTCGGCATAGGTGCGCGAGAGGTGGAACTTGTCCGCGCCATAGTTGCCCGCTGCGCCCACGATGAGGCGTCCTGGCCCCTGCAGGGCATCGGCTATCTGGTCGAAGGGCGAAGTGCCGTCGTGCGGGCCGCTGTGCGATCCGAGGCTGAGGTTGATGACGCAAGGCTTCTGCACCTGGTCGGCATAGTCGAAGATGTACTGGATGGCATCGCTGATGCGCACATTGTCAGGACCTACGTCAGTGATGGCAACCATCACAAGCTCGGCCTCAGGAGCCACGCCACGGAACTGTCCGTCCAGATAGGTGTCACTGCCTGCCGCAATGCCCATCACATGGGTGCCGTGACTGCCGGCGTCGCTGTCGCCACCGGCCTTGAGTATGAGCTCTGGTGTGTCGAACTCCGCTCCATAGCCGAAGGCTTCAGGCGAATGGAGCCCGTAGATGGAGGCGGTGGCAGGGTTGGTGCCCTGTTCCCACACACGCTTGATGCGCAATGTGCCCTCAGGAGTCTTGAAGGCATTGTGCATGTAGTCAAGACCGGCATCGACCTGACCGATGACGATGCCCTGGCCCGTGTAGGGCAGTGAGGAGTCAGGAGTGAGGAGTGAGGAGTAGGCTTCGTCGGCTCGTGCCTCCTTGCGTGCCAGGTCGAGCATCGGCATGACGTGCTGCGGAGCCTGGATGTAGCGGATGCCTGGCACCTGTGCCAAGGCTGCGAGCTGGGTGAGGGGAAGGCGTACGGTGGCAAGGGTGTTGGCAATGGTGCCGACGCGTCCGCCGAGGTCGCGGATGGCTTGCCAGTCAATGGCATCTGGGTCAATTTGCACATAGACCGAGATTTCGCCAGATTGAGCCTCCGATGGGGCAGGAGCGTGCTGCGCCTGCTGCTGCAGGAGCAGGCGTGCAGCAGGGTCGAGCTGACTCTGTGCGTGGAGCGTCGCAGCGGCCGCTAAGGCCAGCAACGCAGTGAGTGAGAGGCGCGTCATTTGCATATCAGCATCTTTTTGCCATTGACGATATAAAGTCCTGCAGGCAGCTGGGCATCAGCCTCATACTGACGGCCGTTGAGGTCGAAGATGCCGGCCCTGGCTGGCTGTGCGTCCGTCTCGATGGCTTCGAGGCCAGTGGTCATGCCGCGCTGTGTGTAACTGCCGTTGACGAGGGGCACCTCGATGCAGTTGTGCACTACGTTGTTGTTGTAGTCGCGTGAGTCATAGTTGGCCACGTAGGCCACGATGCGCATGTGTTCGGGGTCGGTAGGGATAAGATACTGAGGGTTCGAACCCGAATAATAATCTGAGTAGATGGCATCGGGCAGTTCGTACGACACGGTATATTGCTGGGTGGTGCCAGGCACGAAGCTGTCGGGCAGGATCAGGCCCCACACGCTGCCGGTGAGCACCTTGCGCAGCACGCCGTCGTGGCGATAATCCGCACTGGCACCCGACTGGTTGGCGATGATGCTGTCCTGGATCAGATAGACGTTGAGCACGGTCTGGCCAGGCAGCGTATTGTGGTCGAGCAGGTCGAGGCTGACATCGACCATGCGCGTCTCGGCATTGTAGGCCGATGTGAGCGCCATCGAGACGTAAGGCTGCTGCTTGCTGGCATATTCCAGCGAGCTGAGGCAAAGATCCAGGCCCACGTTCTGCACAGGCACGCTGCCGACGGCAGGATTGGTCAGGCGGTTGAACATGGCGGCTGGGGCGTATGTGCTGTTCGAACCATAGAACCAGGTGCACTCGGCATCGGCATCGGTGGTGAAGCTGTCGGCCGAATAGCCGGAGTGGTGCATGATCTCGACGCAAGGCAGGCCGCTCTGCTCCACGGCGGCATTGAGCGTGGTCTTGCCGGCAGGGCAGTTGGGACAGGTCTGGCCCGTGAACTCCTCCACGAAGATGCTGCGCTCGATGTTGGCAGGGTAGAAGAAGGCTGAAGACTGGAACTCGTTGTCCGTGGTGTCCGGCTCGTCGGCATCCATCACCTGGATGCTGGCCGAGATGCTGGCCGAACCGGTCTCGGCAGCCGTGAGTTCGGGCAAAGCCAGGTCGTAAGTGCCGTATTGTGGGATGTTGAGGCCGTCGATGACGCTGGTGCTGGTCTCGCCATCCTTGAGCAGGGTGAGCTGCACCTTGGTGATCGGCTTGGTGCCGAAGTTGAAGAGGTGCGTGTGCTCCTGATAGCTCTGTTCGGCGATGTAGAAGTTGCTCGAAAGATCCACTTCGGCCAGCATGGCATCGGTGAAATCCACGGTCTCGCTCAGCCCTGCATAGATGTTGGCGCTGCCATAGCCGGTGCCGTAGAGGTCGGTCCAGTGGCCGTTGGTGATGGCATAGGAGCAACCGCGCAACTCATTAGTGAAGTCGCACTGCAAGAGGTTGTAAGTGGTCGGAATTTCGGCATAGTAGCCGATGTAGAGCTCCTGTTCCTCGCCGGTGATGGTGTAGGGCTGTTCCAGCTCGTTGACCTGCCATTTGTTGGCCGAGGCAATGCTCACCTGCTGTGATCTCAAGTCCACTTCGGCGTCGAGGTCGTCGGTGATGAAGAGGGTGGCCACCTTGCCGGTGGTGTTGCGCGATCCGAAGGCCACCTTGATGTTGCTGATGGTCTTGCCCGCCAGGGGCTGCAGCTTGTCGTGGCTGAGCTTGATGGCCAGGCCCTGCATCGTGCCCGAACCGCTGCGGCATACGGTGCTGCGGCCCATCTCGCCCGTGGTGTAGCCGATGGTGGATTGTGCCTGAAGTGCAGCCGTTGCGCTCAGCATGGCCGAGGCTGCTATGAGGGTTGAAAGGAGATTTTTCATCAATTTTTTTGTTTTATTTGTTTGCGCGTAAGGAGCGGCAAAATTAGGGAATTTGTTGCACAAAAACAACCTTTCGTGTTGCATTATTGACATTTTAGAAGTGATTTTGCATTTTTTAACCCGATATGTAACCTTAATCTTTTGTTTTCTCGTCTTTTTTTTGTATCTTTGCATGCGCTTTAAAGGGCGTTGCCTCCCATTTGGATGAAGCATGGATCAAAACAAGAAAAAAATAACAAAAAATACAATCCCAAGATGAAAGCAATTTTACTCTCTTCGGCACTTGCAGCATTCGCACTTGCCACATCGGCCAGCGCATCCGTACGTGTGCCGATCCTGACATCGACCTTCGGCGATTACATGGGCACTGCGCCTGCCGATAAGTGCACCGCTCAGAAGCATACCTTCTATGGCAGCGACATGAAGATTGTGGCTGTGATCGAGACTGCCACCAATGCCAGCGGCGATGACCAGATCACGCAGCACTACAAAAGATACCGCTATGACGAGCTGGGCCAGCTGGTGGCCATCGACAGCTACCAGTACGGCCTCTATGAGTATGGCGACCGCATCATGAAGCCATCGGCCGGCAGCGTGGAGTATCGCTACGATGCCGCTGGCAACATGGTGGAGCAGATCGAGAGCGGCAACTCTGTGTCATACGAGTACGATGCCGAAGGCAATCTGTTGAAGGAGGTCCGCTATTCGGTCAATTCCTACAATGGCAGTGTCAAGGAGGGCAAGACCCTCGTCTATTCGGATTACGTGGCTCCAGGCAAGCCAGGCAAGGCGGTTTCGACCCACAAGGACGAGACCCTGACCGGCGAGTTCTACGAGGAGACCTATACCTACGACGACCAGCTTCGCCTCATCATGGCTTATCGCGAGTGCAATGTCGATAAGGTGGTCAAGATCGGTTCGTTCACCACCATCGAGCTGGTGAGCGGCACCTTCATGCAGCAGGAGAACTGGACCTACGAGGGCGATGACCTCACGCTGTATGAGAAGTTCAACAACATCGACGAGGAGAGCGGCGAGCTGATTCCATACTTCAAGACCGTCTATACCAAGGTGAGCGACACCGTCACCGGCCACCAGAGCTACACCGCCTTCTGGATGCCAGGTGCCGAGACCGAGTGGTACAAGAGCGGCACCTACCAGACGGAGACCGTGCTGGACTTCGAGGGCATGATCGACCAGACCGCCCTGCAGCTCGTCAGCGTGGTGCAGAGCCCGGACGCCATCAATACTGCCATCCTGGAGTTCACACAGCCACAGGCAGCAGCCAACGGCAACGTCAGCTACAACATCTTCCGCGATGGTGAGTTCGTGGCCAATGCCTCTCTTTCGGCTGGCAACCTTGAGCTCGATGCCGCCACCGGACATCTGCTTTATGCCGACCGCGGCATCCTCAATGGCGACCACGACTACTTCGTGCAGACCGTGATGGGCGACGGCTTTGCCCCATCGGCCAATGTTCCTGCCCCGACGCAGTCTTATTGCGTGTCGGACATCGTCTCGGCCGACGTCCACGTCGTGCTGCCTGCCGTCACCAACATCCGTGCCGTGGAGTGCGTGAAGGACAAGAACGACGACAACTACGTCACCATCCTCTTCAGCGAGCCCGAGATTCCTGCCGAGTTGGGCTTCATCTCGAACGAGATCTTCGTGGGCAATGCCCAGGTGCCGGAGGATCGCAGCACCGATCCGACCAACAACATCCTGCATTGCACCCTCATCTACGACCAGGCTGAGGTTTCGATCCTCACCCGCTACAAGTACGGCAAGGCCCTCTCTGAGCGCGTCACCATCGACGTGAACAACCTCTCTTCGATCGAGGAGGTTCGTGCTCTGGGCGATGAGCAGATGCAGATTTTCGACCTCAACGGACGTCAGGTCATTGCGCCATTGGAGAGCCTTCATGGCCAGTACATCATCCTGAGCGGCAAGACCGCCTATAAGGTTATTCTCAAGTAAACAACAATTTCTCAATAATGAACAACAAGAAAGCATTTCAACTGGCACTTGCTGCCATCGCCCTCTCTGCCTCGTCGGCATGGGCTGCCAGCGAGCCTATCGTATTGGTGTCACCTCCCGAATATCAGGTGCTCGCCATCTCGCCCAACGGCAAGTGGGCCACAGGTATCTTCTCTGACTATTCCTATTCGAGCCGCGGCTTCCTCTGGAACCTCGAGAGCAACACCATGGAGGTGCTCTCCACCGATGAGGAGTCGATGGGCTGGACTGTTGCCAACGACGGCACCGTCTGCGGCTCGTTCACCGATCACAGCACTTCCGACATCGGCGCCGGCACCGAGATGCCTGGCTACTACCGCAATGGCGAGTGGCATGCCGTCGAGGTGCCTCAAGGCTTCTCAGGCCCATCGGACAACTATCACGGCGCCGGTCAGGGCTATGGCATTTCGGCCGACGGCACGGTGATGACAGGTTCGCTCTATGTCAACGGCAACTACGCTCCCGCTGTCTGGAAGGAGGGCGCTCTGGTGGCGCTGCTCGACATCAGCAACGACGGCATGCAGGGCGGTGCACCTTACTGCATCTCGCCCGATGGCACGCTGGTGGGCGGCTGGGCTTATCGCTACAACCGTTCGTGTACGCTGTGGAACGTCAACACGGGTGCCCGTTCTTTCATCTCTACCGAGGAGGGCCCCTGGTCGAGCGTCAACCGCTTCTCGCCCGATGGCAAGAAGGTGATCTATGGCGGTGGCTGGGACATGTCGATCCCTGAGGATGCCGAGACCCAGTATTATTTCTCTATCTACGACGTCGAGACCGGCGAGGCTTCGAGCCTCCCTGCCTTGGATCAGAATTCCACCGTGCAGATCTTTGGCATCAGCAACAGCTACACCTGTGTGGGCCAGTCGGGCGACTACGATGCCGGCCACGCCATCATCTATCCTAACGGTCACGGCCCTGCCGTCCTGATGGAGGATTATCTGCGCGAGCGTGGCGTGAATATCGACGAGTTCGGCCTGCAGGAGCCTGAGGAGATTGGCTACAAGCTTTTGTTCCGAGCACAGGACATCTCGGCCGATGACAACATCTTCGCCCTCCTGGGCTACACCGAGCAGGGCTTGACTTCATTCATCGTCATGCTCAATCAGGACAGCGAGCATGCTGCTCCGATCGAGGTCAAGGCACGCCAGCTCAGCGGCATCGCCACCACCGAGGTCACCTGGAGCGAGCCGATCCGTGCCCGTGAGGGAATCAAGGGCTATCGCATCTATCGTGACGATCAGCAGATTGCCGAGGTGGGTGCCGGCGTTCGTTCTTTCTACGATGCCAAGCTCGACTATGCCTCATACGTTTATAGCGTTTCGACCCTCTATGGCGACGGCACCGAGATGCGTGCTTCGGCTCCATCGCTCCGTGTGGCTCCACAGGCCATCGCACGTCCTGAGGGCCTCATGGCTCGCCAGAAGGGCGCCTACAGCATCGTGAGCGAATGGCAGGCACCGGGCACCAACCTGATCAACAAGAGCTGGTACACACCATCGACCGCCAACCTGCGTGGCTTCGGCATCGGTGTCGATGCACAGACCATCGAGCTGGGTATCGGCTTCGAGCAGGAGGAGATGGCCAACTATGCCGGCTATTCTATCCGCAAGGTCACCTTCTACCCGATGTCTGAGCAGTGGGACTGGAAGGTCAACATCTATCAGTACGAGGGCGAGACCCCTGTCTGCATCTACTCTCAGCCTATCACCCAGGAACTCGTCTATAAGCAGCGCAACACCGTGGTGCTCGACCAGCCTGTGCCTGTGCCTACCGAGGGCGACGTGATTGTGGCCATCGAGGTCACTGTGCCATACGCTTCGATGAATGTCATCGGCATGGACTATGGTCGCAACAATCCTGGCTACAGCGATCTGTTGCGTCTGAGCGAGGATCCTGACTTCTATTCATATTATTACGCCACCGCACAGTACGGCTATCCTGACTATGCTTCGTTCATGATCGAGGCCGTCCTCACCGCCGAGGGTCAGGATCTGTCGGCTGACGAACTCCTCGGCTATCGTGTGAGCCTCGATGGCCAGGAGGTGACCACCACCACCGGGCAGGGCTGGAAGTCGGGCAAGGTTGCGTCGGGCAATCACACCCTGTCGCTGCAGGCACTCTATGCCGACGGCAAGGTGAGCGATCCTGTGTCGGCCGACGTCAACATCGCCTACAGCTACAAGTCCATCGATGCTGCCGAGGTCAGCAACCAGGGCAGCGAGGTGACCATCAAGTGGCAGACTCCTGTCGATGACGACCTCACCAGCATCACCTACGCTCGCGGCTCTGCACAGGAGCAGGGCATCGTGGGTCCTGCCGAGAACAACTACGGCATCATGGCCGGCGTGGAGTACGACCAGAAGTTGCTGGCCGGCTACGAGGGCTATGTCATCAACACCATGAGCTTCTTCCCACTCTCGGATGCCACGTTCACCTTCATGCTGTACAATGACAACAATCAGATTGCCGAGATTCCTGTCGATGACTATGAACTCTACACCTGGAACACCGTGGTGCTCGACGAGCCTATCGAGATCAAGTCCAATACCAACTACTTCCTCGTGCTCGACTGCTACGACGTGGAGCCTGAGATGCCAGCCCTGGCACTCGACAACCGTCTGCCTTTGGCATTCACCAGCGACCTCATCTCGCTCGATGGCGAATACTGGAACAGTGTCACCGTGGAGTCGGGCCTTAGCGGTAACTGGATGATGGGCATGACCATCGTCGATCCTGCTGCCGAGCCAATGGCTGTGGATGGCTACGATGTGCGCATCGACAATAGCAAGGTGGCCAGCAAGATCGCTGAGAACGAATTAACCCACGACCTCGGCCAGAATGCTCAGGGTTCTCATAACTTGCGCATCAACACCTACTACACCGGTCGCGCTTCGGCTGTCAACGGTACGCTCCTCTCGTTCACCATCGACGCTTCGGGTCTCAACAGCGTCGTGGGCGAGACTTACCGCCTCACTCGTGGCACCGACATGCTCTGCATTGAGGGTGCCGACGTGCGTGACATTGCCGTCTTTGCTGCCAACGGTGCCGTGATGGCGCGTGCTGCCGGCAACAAGGTGGGCATTGCCTCGCTCCCTTCCGGTGTCTATATGGTCAAGGCTTCGGCTGCTGGCAAGAGCCTGACGTACAAGATTGTCATCGACTAAATATGCATCAAGGGTAGTGAAAGGCAGAACATTAGTCCCTTTCTCTACCCTTTCACACCTTTTTCACTACCCTTTCACTACCCTTTTTATCCTATGAAAAAAACACTCACCACCGCATTTGCCGCTGCCCTCGCTCTCACACTGGCAGCACAGACTTATACCCAGCCAGAAATGCCTAAGGCTCCTTTCCCGATGCCTCAGGTGGCGCTCCCTGTGATTCCTGACTATACGGTCAATGTCGCCGACTTCGGTGCCGTTGGCGATGGCGGCAGTCTCTGTACCGAGGCTTTCGCTGCAGCCATGCAGACCCTGAACCAGAAGGGCGGCGGTCATCTGGTTGTGCCCAGCGGCATCTGGCTCACCGGTCCGATCCAGTTTGTGGCCAATGTCGATCTGCACGTCGAGCAGGGTGCTCTGGTGCTTTTCACCACCGACTACGACGCCTATCCTGAGGTGACCACCATCTACGAGGGCAACACCTCGACCCGCAAGATGGCGCCACTCTGGGCTTATGAGGTCGATAACATCTCGATCACTGGCCCAGGTACTTTCGATGCACAGGGCGAGGCGTGGCGTCCTAGCAAGAAGGGAAAGTTCACGAGTGCTCAATGGACCAAGCTGACTTCGGGCCAGGGCATCGTGCAGAAGAACGTCTGGTATCCTGATGCCCGTCAGGACGAGCTGAAGGGCACCGAGGACAACCCCGATATGCGTCGCACCCAGAACCGTCCTGTCCTCCTCGAGTTCACTCGCTGCAACCGTGTGCTGCTCCACGATGCCACCTTCAGCAACTCACCTGCCTGGAACGTCCACCCATTGATGTGCGACGATCTCACCATCGACCATGTCCAGATTCGCAACCCATGGTATGCGCAGAACGGCGACGGCCTCGACCTCGAGTCGTGCAACCGCGTGCTGGTCATCAACTCTACCTTCGACGTGGGCGACGATGCCATCTGCATCAAGTCGGGCAAGGACAAGGAGGGCCGCGACTGGAAGCGCCCCTGCCAGAACGTCATCATCGAGGGCTGCACCGTGCTCCACGGCCATGGCGGCTTCGTCATCGGTTCGGAGATGAGTTCGGGCGCGCGTAATATATATGTACATAACTGCCTCTTCAACGGCACCGACACCGGTCTCCGCATGAAATCGACCCGTGGCCGTGGCGGCTTGATCGAGAACATCTACATCGATCAGGTCAATATGTGCAACATCGCCGAAGATGCCTTCACCTTCGACCTCTATTACTCCAACAAGCCTGTGGGTGGCAAGGCCGACAAGGATGCCTCGGCCAGCGATCCTGTGCCTCCGGTGAGCGAGGAGACCCCATGCTTCCGCAACCTCTTCATCAGCAACATCGTATGCCAGGGTGCCGAGCGTGCCGTCTATTTCAACGGCCTGCCCGAGATGCCTATCGACAACCTGCAGATTCGCAACTCGCTCTTCGTTTCGAAGAAGGGTGCCGAGCTGCACTATGCCAAGGACATCCTCTTCGACAACGTGAAGCTGCAGCACACCGTGGGCGAGAAGATCACGCTCGACCAGGTGACGGGCTTCAAGGAGAAGTAATTCTTAATCGTGTACCATGAAACACACACAATAACAAACTAATTCACATGAAACGACTTACCACCACTCTTGCCTTTGCCTCCCTCGTCATGGGAGCCATGGCCCAGCATTCCTTCCTCACCGACCAGAACGTGGCCGTGTTCTACCCCGCCAACTACCAGAGCGAGGCTCATTCCCCTTCCCCCATCTTCCTGCACGAGCTGGCACCTATTGCCAATGTGCCCACCGACTGGCGCCTGCGTCCCGTCTATTCGCAGGTCGATGGCAAAAGTGTCTGCACCATCCAGGTGGGCGCTGACGACGACCTCTACGGCACCGGCGAGGTGACCGGCCCATTGCGTCGCAACGGTCGCGAGACCGTCTTCTGGAACAAGGACAACTACGGCTATTTCAGCAACCAGGGCAAGAACCTCTACCAGAGCCATCCCTGGGTGCTCGGCCTCCGCAAGGACGGCACCGCCTACGGCATCATTGCCGACAACACCTGGAAGTCGCGTGTCACCCTCGACGGCCAGATCCGCTTCGAGAGCGAGGGCCCAGCCTTCCGTGTCATCATCATCGAGCGTGGCAGCACCAGCGAGGTGCTGGCTGAACTGGCCAAGCTCTCGGGTCCGATGGAGCTGCCACCGCTCTGGGCCATCGGCTACCAGCAGTGCCGCTACAGCTACTTCCCCGACACCCGCGTCAAGGAGATCGTCGATACCTACCGCCAGAAGCAGATCCCTTGCGACGTGGTGTGGATGGACATCGACTACATGGATGGCTTCCGTGTCTTCACCTTCTCGCCCGAATATTTCCCCGATCCCAAGGGCTTGGCCGACTACATCCACAGCCGCGACATGAAGGCGGTCTATATGATCGACCCGGGTGTGAAGGTCGAGCCGGGCTATTTCGTCTATGACCAGGGCAAGGAGTACGACTTCTTTGTCAAGGATCGCGATGGCAAGAACTTCGAGGGCCGCGTATGGCCTGGCCAGTGCAACTTCCCCGACTACACCCGCACCGAGGTGCGCACCTGGTGGAGCGGCCTCACTCGCGACTTCATGCGTCAGGGAGTGGATGGCCTTTGGAACGACATGAACGAGCCCGCAGTCTTCGGTGGTGTCGATGGCACCATGGACGTGGATGCCGTCCACATGCCTGGTGAGGGTCACTACGAGTTCGGCTCGCACCTGCGCTATCATAACATCTATGGCATGCACATGGTACGTGCCTCGCGCGATGGCAGCCTCCTGGCGCAGCCCGACAAGCGTCCGTTCGTCTTGAGCCGCGACAACTTCCTGGGCGGCCAGCGTTATGGTGCTACGTGGAATGGCGACAACATGTCGTCGTGGGAGCACCTCATCCAGTCCATCCCAATGACCATCAACCTCGGCCTCTCGGGCCAGCCATTCAATGGCCCTGACATGTGCGGCTTCGGTGCCGACTGCGATCCTGAGCTGATGGCTCACTGGGTAGCCACCGGCATCTACTTCCCATTTGCACGCAACCACAACGCCAAGGGTTGCATCGATCAGGAGCCTTGGGTTTTCGGCCAGCAGGTGGAGGACGTCTATCGTCGCGCCGTCAACCGCCGCTACCTCCTCATGCCATACTTCTACACCCTCTTCCACGAGGCTTCGGTGGGTGGCATGCCTGTGATGCGTCCGCTCTTCATGGCCGACGAAAAGGATGCTTCGCTCCGCAGCGAGGATCGTGTCTATCTCGTTGGCAACGACCTCATGATCATCCCACGCTGGGCCAACCAGACCCTCCACGGCAAGCAGTTGCCACAGCTGCCTCAGGGCGACTGGGATCTGATTCCTTTCGAGACCCTCCCCACCAAGATGGTTGGCAAGCCTCAGCGAGGCTATGACGATGGTTACCAGGCTTTCGTGGCTCAGCGCCCAGGCTCTATCGTGCCAATGGCCAACCTCGTGCAGAGCACCGAGCAGTATAGCGTCGATAGCCTCACCCTTTTGGTCAATCCTGCTGCCGACGGCACCGCCACAGGTTCACTCTACGAGGACGCTGGCGAGGGCTTTGCCTACCGTACCGGCGACTATGCAGTCTCTATGATCGAGGCAACCTCCGATGCCAAAAACCTCACCGTCACCATCCGTCAGACCGAGGGCCAGCGTCCATCGGCCGTGCGTCACCTCCGCGTCGGCATCGTAGCCGATGGCACGGTGACCTATTCGCCCTGGACCGACGGCACCACCGTCACCATGAAGCTCGTCAAGGACAAGCAGCCATCTCTCGATGCCGCCAGCCTCAGATGGACTGACCTCGACATCTCCGCCCAGCCAACCACACAGCAGAAGCTTGACATCCAGCAGAAGCGTGCCGAAGAAGCTGGCCAGGCGTTCGAGTGGTAATAAAAAGTTCGAAAGTTTGAAGGGTTTGAAAGTTCGAAAGTCGAAAGTTTGAAGGGTTTGAAAGTTCGAAATAGTTCAAAAATAGTCGACCCCCAAACCACCCTTCAAACCCTTCAAACCCTCAAACCCCTCAAACTCCTCAAACCCTTCAAACTCCTCAAACCCTCCAACCCCTTCAAACCCTCCAACTCCTCCAAACTCCCCTTTTACTCCCTTTATGAATAAACCCTTCCTTTTCCTCTGTGCCGCCACCCTCGCCCTCACAGCCTCGGCCCAGACCATCTATAAGAACGTCGAATACCAGTGGCGAGGCAATCAGTTCGTCGAGGGCAAGTTCCGCGCCAAGGCGGTGTCTGCCACCGAGATGACCAGCAACTACAAGAGCGAGTGGATGTCCGATGCCCCCAACTACATGCCCGACATGGAGACCGGCATCAACCCCGAGCACTGGACCCTCACTAAGGATCTCAGCGACCTGCCTAAGTTCACTTCGACCAATGTCATGGAGTGCGCTCAGTACAACATGAGCCTCGAAGAGAGCCTCCTGGCCATCGAGCCCGATTCCACCTTCCGCACCGGCGTCTTCTGGGGCGGTGTCTGGACGCGCGACGTCTCCTATGCCATCCTCCATTCCCTCGCCCAGCTGCAGCCCGAAGTCAGCAAGATCTCGCTCCTGGCCAAGGTCAATGACAACAACCGCATCATCCAGGACACTGGCACCGGCGGCGCCTGGCCATGCTCTACCGACCGCACCACCTGGGTGCTCGCTGCCTGGGAGGTCTATAAGGTGACCGGCGATCAGGAGTGGCTCGACCGCATCTTCCCTGTCATCAAGAACACCATCGAGGACGACCGTCAGGTTGCCTTCGACCCCGTGTCGCACCTCATGCATGGCGAGACTTCGTGGCTCGACTGGCGTGAGCAGGAATACCCCACCTGGATGCAGCCGGCCGACATCTTCCAGAGCGAGGCCATGGGCACCAATGCCGTTCATTACCAGTCGTTGCGCATCCTCGCCGAGATCTGCCGCCTCAAGCACATGCCTGCCCTCCAGCGCAAATATACCCGTTGGGCCGAGGACCTCAAGGAGGCCATGAACCGCCACCTCTGGCTCGAGGATCGCGGCTTCTATGCCATCTATCGCTATGGCCGCGGCACCTTGACGCCACATCCTCAGATGGAGATCCTGGGCGAGTCGTTCGCCATCCTCTGGGACATCGCTTCGCCCGAACGCCAGCATCGCCTCTCCGAGACCATGATGAGCACCTGCTTCGGCACGCATGACATGTTCCCCAACCTGCAGGATCAGTACCCCTACCACAACGATGCCATGTGGCCCTTCACCCAGGGTTACTGGCTGCGTGCCCAGGCGCGTGTGGGTAATGAGGAGGGCGTGCTGCACGGCATCTCTTCGATCTATCGCCTTGCAGCCTTCAGCCTCTCCAACATGGAGAACATGATCATCTACGACGGCAATCCCCGTGGCCTCGCCATCAACTCGCCTCGCCAGCTCTGGAGCGTGGCTGCCAACCTTGCCATCGTCCCTGCCATCTACTTCGGCATGAACTACGAGACCGACAGCCTCCGTTTTGCCCCCGTCATCCCAGCGTCGATGAAGGGCACCCGCCAGTTGCAGAACTTCCGCTATCGTCAGGCCGTCCTCGACCTCAAGATCTCTGGCACCGGCCGTCAGCTCGCCTCCTTCCGCCTCGATGGCGAGGAGTGCGCCCCTGTGATCCCAGGCACCCTCACCGGCCGCCACACCATCGAGATGGTATTGGGCAACAAGAACATTGCTCCAGCCCTTCAAACCCCTCAAACCCTTCAAACCTCTCAAACTACTCTCAACTCTCAACTCTCAACTCTCAACTCTAAGACCTATCCCCAGCGCATCGCCCTCGGCGAGAACGCCTACCAGCCGCTCACGCCAGTCACCAAGCGCAATGGCAACACCCTCTCGTTCCAGCCTGTACCCGATGCCGTGCAGTACATCCTGCTCCGCAACGGCCAGGTGGCCGACAGCCTCACTACTCTCCACTCTCCACTCTCCACTCTAAACTTTGCCCTCACCGCCGATGGCGAATACTCTGTCGTGGCCGTCGATGCCCAAGGCTATCACAGTTACATGAGCGAGCCTGAGCGTTACTACGTGCAGCAGCCAAGCCAGCTCTATGAGGTCGAGGACTATGCCCTCACGTTCAATCCTGACCGTCGTGTCATCAAGCAGAGCGGCGGCACCGGTGGCGGCGAGGTAGGTGCGGTAGTCGAGCGCCAGAGCATCCCAACCCTCAAGGGCGTCGATATCAGCCAGTGCAATGGCAACGTGGCCATGATCACGCGCAACGAGAACATCCTCATCACCATCCCCATCACCGTCACCGAGCAGGCCATCTACGGCCTCGACTGGCGCTATGCCAATGGCAACGGCCCTATCAACACCGAGAACAAGTGCGCCACCCGCCTCCTCTCCGTCGATGGCCAACAGGTGGGCGTCAGCATCTTCCCGCAGCGTGGTTCGGGCGAGTGGAACAACTGGGGCTGGAGCAACACCGTCTCAGTCACCCTCGCCCCCGGCACCCACTACGTCACCCTCGAGTTCGCCGAGCCTGTCGAGAACATGAACCTCACCGTCAACCAGGCCCTCCTCGACCAGCTCCGCGTCACCCTCCTCGACCAGATGTACGTCCGCGGGTTGTAAGCCCCCACATTTTCCTCCTGCAACCGTTGGCGTACGATTGCGGATGCGCAAAAACCCGTCCACGAGCGTTGGCGTCCGATTGTGGAACCGCAATTCTTTGTCCCCAACTGCTGACAAGGAATTGCGGACGCGCAGGGATGCCAACGCGTACGCGTTGGCATCCCTGCAGATCTGCGAAAGCTCGTCCCAACCCTGTTTTGTGCTACCCAGGTACCTGGATAGCACAAAACAAACCCGCGGCAAGGAATTCTAAAC
>JAZQPJ010000050.1:0-30048 GCA_045628525.1 Bacteroidales bacterium | reverse complement strand
AGCTAATCCAACGCATGTCCATCCATAAGCAATAAATCTTTAACTGATAAAAGATGTCAATCATCAGTGTTATGCGGTATTAATCCAGCTTTCGCTGGGCTATCCCCCACTTATGGGCAGGTTACATACGCGTTACTCACCCGTGCGCCGGTCTCACCCCCGAAGGGGTTCTCCCTCGACTTGCATGTGTTAGGCCTGTCGCTAGCGTTCATCCTGAGCCAGGATCAAACTCTTCGTTGTAATTTTTCTTTTATCTTTAGCTCCGACGATGAAGCGTCGGGAACCGTGACAAATTTGTTTGAATTGACTAGGTTTGTACTACTATTCTTACCTATACAGGTTGTATGATTTCACTCTTTCAAAGATCGTAATGTCTTAAATATTGAGATACTTGAAGACAAAGACAAATGAGCCCACCCGAAGGAGAACTCACTCGCGGTCGCGATGCGGATTGTTCTAAACAAACCACTCTCATCAACCTGTGGTTTATAAGGATTGTTCTAAAGGAACCACCCTCATCAACCTGTGGTCGCTGAGGGATTCGAACC
The DNA here is from genome assembly GCA_045628525.1 of Bacteroidales bacterium. GTDB lineage: Bacteria > Bacteroidota > Bacteroidia > Bacteroidales > UBA3663 > Liminaster. The sequence goes on along the minus strand of JAZQPJ010000050.1, from coordinate 29,500 downwards.
CCCGACCCGCTGCTTGTAAGGCAGCCGCTCTGAACCAACTGAGCTAAGCGACCGAATAATGCTAAAAAGTAGTCCATAGCAGAGTCGAACTGCTCTTTAGAGAATGAAAATCTCTCGTCCTAACCGATAGACGAATGGACCATCAGGTTTTTCGCAAAAACCAAGGTGGTACCACCAGGAATCGAACCGGGGACACAAGGATTTTCAGTCCTTTGCTCTACCAACTGAGCTATGGCACCAAGAATGTACGGAGGATGAGACTCGAACTCACACAGCCTAACGGCCACTACCCCCTCAAAGTAGCGTGTCTACCAATTTCACCACCTCCGCATTATCTTCTTGACGTCCTCAGCAAGAGGAATAAAGAAGATTGGAGCGAAAAACGGGACTCGAACCCGCGACCCCGACCTTGGCAAGGTCGTGCTCTACCAACTGAGCTATTTTCGCAAGCATAAATAAATCGCGGTGCGTACGGGACTCGAACCCGTGACCTCCGCCGTGACAGGGCGATATTCTAACCAACTGAACTAACGCACCAAATAAATTTAGAGTCTGTAAGACTTGACGCGACAGCGTCTGAAGCACGGGTGGTAAGGTTCGAACTCACGACACCTGGTTTTGGAGACCAGTGCTCTACCGACTGAGCTACACCCGTAAGTGTCGGATCGAATCCGCACGATGCTTATTTATTTGTGAAAAGGTTGATTATCTATGCTTCGTACACCCGCAGAGGCTCGAACTCTGGACCCGCTGATTAAGAGTCAGCTGCTCTACCAACTGAGCTACGGATGCGAATAACATCATCAAGTATCAATCAATATTTCAAAGATCATCTCTCGAACCGGAGTTCTCGATATTGAGCGAAAAACGGGACTCGAACCCGCGACCCCGACCTTGGCAAGGTCGTGCTCTACCAACTGAGCTATTTTCGCGTTGTATTGTGGGCGCAGATGGATTCGAACCACCGAAGTCGTAGACAGCAGATTTACAGTCTGCCCCATTTGGCCACTCTGGAATACGCCCGGAGCGCTTCAAGATGGGCTTGAACCAACGACCCCCTGATTAACAGTCAGGTGCTCTAACCAACTGAGCTATTGAAGCAGTTGCCTTTGATTTAAGAAAGCTCTTATCTCGTTTAGCGGGTGCAAAGATAGCGCTTTTTATAATTACTTACAAACTATTTATTCGTTTTTTTTGCAAAAACGGCAAAAACAGCCTCTCATACCACAAATTTGCCACCCACAGATTTCATTCACACCCACAGAAACCCATTTTATACCCATCCAAGAGGCCTCATGTTGTAAAAAAACGAAATTTTAGCGATGAACATGTGACATAGAACACCATTATCACATGCTAGCAGACACAGATGTGAGGACGAATACCAAGTATTACATCAGCCGATGCGCACATGTTACACTATGTACGAAGGATTACATACCGAGTATTATGCATGTAATGTCTGGCACGAGGAATCTCATGCAGAGACAACGAAGGGCGACACCTGATACAAAGTGTCACCCTTGCAGGAAGCCGAAAGAAAACATTATTCGGCGACAGCCTCACCCTGAGCCTGTGATTCTGGCTCCGAGAAGTCATCGTTGCCAGTCTCGACAAGGAGATTGTACCACTGGATGAACTTGCGGATATCACCAGCATGCACTCGGTCTGCATCATACTCCGGCATCACCTCAGCAAACCATGCGCGCTGGTCCTCAGCAGGGTCCTTGACAGAAACAGGAGAAACCTTGCCACCAGTAAGAGCCTTGGCCTTGGCAAAAACCGTATTGAGGGGAAGTTCGCCATCGACGGTATACATAGAGATATCGCCCAAAGAGAGTACGCGATCGCGCTGCAAAGCTGGCACACGACGGCCATCGACCAGAGATTCACAAATAAGCATATTCTTGCCGCGGCTAATGAGGCGGTAGAGACCGGGCTTGCCGGAGATAGCTAAAATTCTTTCAATCATATTATATAATATTAATAATGTGTAAATACAAATTAATTTGACACAAATCCTCAAACATATTTGCTCTAGCAATTAGTAAGCCAGAATCATCGCAATCTTGCCAAGATAGCCTCAGCAGCACGGACTGGCGCACCAGGTTTACCAAGAATCTCCGCCATCTGTTCATACTGACGGAGCATTCGTGTCCGTGCCGCACTCTCGCCACAGATCTTAATGAGCTCGTCATGGAGTGCTTGAGAGGTCAGTTTGTACCCCAGCAATTCGGTAACAGCAGGAGTGGTGAGGGGATGTTCCTTCGAGAAACCATCAAGCAAGAGATTTACCAAAGAGACATAGTGCACATGACGCAAGACGAACTCCATGATCTTATAGAGCACTACCCCACCACCAATCTGATAACATACGACCTGCGGGCAGCGCAGATAAGCAGTCTCAAGCGTAGCCGTGCCACTTGTAACAGCGGCCACCTCGGCTGCGCGAAGCAGATTATATGTCTCGTCGAACACAACTTTGACAGGAGGCACCATGCGCTGCATATCAATAAACTGATCGTAGAAATCATGGGGCAATCCAGGCGCACCCGCGATGACCAGCTGATGACAAGAGATCGTAGTGGCTGCCTCAAGCATCAGCGGCAGGTTACCCTGGACCTCGGCCTTACGACTTCCAGGTAGGAGAGCAATGATACTCTGGTTGCTATTGATGCCATGACGCTGGCAGAACGCATCACGATCAAACGGTTCAGACAAAAGCGGAGCCAACTCATCGACAGTAGGATTACCTACATAAGTCACCTCGTAGCCACGCTGGCGAAACCACTCCACCTCGAAAGGGAGAATGCAGAGCAGGCAATCGACGAAGCGACGGATCTGCTTGATGCGATACTCCTTCCATGCCCAGATCTTAGGCGAAATATAATAGAAGACCTTGACGTCAGGCATGTGCTGCTTAACCCACTTGGCGATGTCAAGGTTGAACCCCGGGTAATCGACAAGGATTACTGCATCAGGAGCATAGGCCGCAATATCCTTCTTGCAACGTCTCATGCCCGAAAGTATCTGACGAAAGTGGAGAGCTACCTGCACAAATCCCATATAGGCCAAGTCACGATAATGGCACACCAGAGTGCCGCCCTGTGCCTGCATGGCATCACCACCGAAGAAGCGGAAATCCGCCTTCGGATCCTGCATCTTGAGCTGATGCATGAGATGAGATGCGTGGAGGTCACCACTGGCCTCGCCTGCTATGAGATAATATTTCATGTGCAAATTACCTTTTACAAAGTGCAATCAGCACTCCAGATGGGAGAGCAATGGAAGTACGTGAAGAGCAGTGTAATCGACATGCTGAGGGACGATACTGACATAACCCTGTTCAAGCCAATAGCGATCGGTGTCCTGTGCCTCGGGCTCGAGATTGACATACACGCCCGTGACCTGGAAATTTGCCTTGCCTTGGTTCTCATCACCATCAAGATAATGAAACTCCTCTTCCCACTTACCTGCCGCCTGGCGGCAAACGCGTGCCCCTTTGACATCTGCTCCGGTAGGGATGTTGACATTAAGCAAGATACCCTCAGGAAATGGATGATCGAGCATGCTCTGCACGATGCTGCGGACATACAACACGGCCGTGGAGAAGTCAGCCTTAGGCGTATGATCAAGCAGCGAGAAACCAACAGAAGGGATTCCTACCACGCAACCCTCCATCGCAGCACCCATGGTACCACTATACATTACACAGATGGAATCGTTGCCTCCATGATTAATGCCAGATACAACCAAGTCCGGACGACGCTCGCAGAAAAGACGATGCAGGGCAAGCTTAACACAATCAACCGGCGTACCACTACATGCATACACAGCCACCTCACCATCGTCAGAAAGGCGCTGGAAAGTGACCGGATGCATACAAGTGAAACTAGCACTAAAACCAGAGCGAGGCGAATCAGGTGCACAGACAACGATACGACCCATTCCGCGCAGTGCAGAGACAAGCGCATTAATGCCACCCGCCTGGTAGCCATCGTCATTGGTAACAAGAATCACCGGGCGGTCATCAGGTAAAGGCATCTGCCCATAGCCGTCTGCCTCAGGATAAGTGAATGCCTGAAAAGTATTGTCCATTGTTGCGGATTCAGTTTTGCTAATATTCCGTTAGCCGCATTGGCTTTCGATTGAGTTCGCAAAGGTAGCAACTTTCGGCGAATTCTCCAAACTTTTTTTGCTTTTTTAGGATTTTGGGCCGAAAGTTATCAACAAAGCATGCAGTTATCAACATTTTTCTCATTATTTAAATAAATAAATTGTATACTTGCAAGAAAAGCATCATCTTTGCACAACTGAAAATGTCATTTTATGTACATTTCGGAGGAACGCAACAATAAACACAACAAGATATGGGATTAGTAATCGCCATTGCCAACCAGAAGGGCGGCGTCGGCAAGACCACCACCGCCATCAACCTGGCCGCATCGTTGGCCACGCTTGAGAAGAAGGTGCTGCTCATTGATGCTGACCCACAGGCCAACACCACAAGCGGCCTGGGCATCGACCTGACGAAGGTTGACACTTCGATCTACGACTGCCTGATAGGCAGCGCATCGGCCGCCGATGCCATCATGCCCACCTGCGTAGATAGGCTGGACATCATCGCCTCGCGCATCGACCTGGTGGGTGCCGAGCTGGAACTGCTCAACATCGAGAACCGCGAGCAGATGCTCCGCAAGCAACTGCGAAGCATCAGGAACCTGTATGACTATGTGCTGATCGACTGTTCTCCTTCACTGGGTCTCATCACCGTCAACTGCCTCACCGCAGCCGACTCGGTGATCATCCCGGTGCAGGCCGAATACTTTGCACTGGAGGGCATTTCTAAATTGCTCAACACCATCAAGATCATCAAGGGCAAGCTCAACACCAAGCTGCAGATTGAGGGGTTCCTGCTCACCATGTACGATGCCCGTCTGCGACTGGCCAACCAGATTTTCGAAGAGGTGAAGCGCCACTTCCAGCGACTGGTGTTCGACACTGTGATCCAGCGCAACATCCGCCTGAGCGAAGCTCCGAGCTACGGACTACCCGCCTTGCTGTACTCGCCCGACTCAAAGGGATCTCAGAATTACATGATGTTGGCACGCGAAGTGCTGGCCAAACACCATGACACTATTAAAAATTAATAAATTACGCGGGTGATATTTGGATATCTCCGCGTTTTTACGTATCTTTGCGACATGAAACCAATCAAAACCGGTCTGGGACGCGGCCTTGACGCCCTCATCTCAATGGATGATGCAGCCGACGCACTGACCTCGCAGAACGCGCCTTCGTCGATCAACGAAATCGACATCGACCAGATACATGCCAACACAGAGCAGCCTCGCCACGAGTTCGACGAGCAGGCCCTCGAGGACCTGGCAGCATCCATCCGCAGCATCGGCATCATCCAGCCCATCACGCTGCGCCAGGAGGAAGACGGCACCTACATGATCATCGCCGGCGAACGCCGATACCGTGCTGCCCAGCGAGCCGGCCTGCTCAGCATCCCAGCCTACATCCGCAAGGTGAGCGACGATGCCGTGATGGAAATGGCTCTGATCGAAAACATACAGCGAGAGGATCTCAACGCCATAGAAGTGGCCTTGGCCTACCAGCAACTTCAGGCCCGTAACGGATTGACACAGGACGAGTTGTCACAGCGCGTGGGCAAGAGCCGTGCCACCGTGGCCAACTTTATGCGACTGCTGCGTTTACCTGCAGAGATACAATTGGCTCTCAAGGACCGACATCTCTCCATGGGACATGCCCGTGCCCTGCTTAGCGTCGAAGATGCTGAGCAACAAGTGGCATTATATCATCTGATTGTAGCTCAAGATTATTCCGTTCGAAAGGTTGAGAGTTTAGTGCGTGATTATGTTGAAGGACGGATCCTCGACTTCAAGAGCGAATTGCAAGGCAAGTCCACCAGCCAGAAAGGCAAGTCGGCACAGCGCAATGAGATGTTCGATACGATGTCCCAACATCTTTCTGAGATGTTCAGTACCAAGGTCAAGATGGCTTGCAACGACAAGGGTCAAGGCAAGATTACCATCCCATTCAAGAATGACGATGAACTGCAAAGCATCATTGCCCTACTTGACAAACTAAATTAATGAAACTGGAACTCAAGTTCTACATACAAGTCCTATGGTTCCTTCTTTGGTCAGGAACCTTCTCCGTTGTCAGCCTGCATGCACAGACTGACAATGACTCACTACATGTATCTGTCGAAAACCTGCAGCAGGCATTCGAGGTGTTCGATCAAATGAATGACAGCATCTATGAAGATGAGGGATTCTCATTCGAAGATGGATTGCCCCAATACGAGCAGGCTGACTCGCTCATAGCCTTCGACGAAGAAGAACTTGCAGCCCGTCATGCAAGCCAGATCTTGGAAGAGGAACGCATCGATACCTATTTCATGAACTTCAACCCCACCCCAGCCAAAGCCGTATGGTATGCCGCCCTATTCCCCGGCGGCGGACAGATTTACAATCGTAAATACTGGAAACTGCCCATCGTCTATGGAGGATTCCTAGGTTTGGCTTATGGCTACAATTGGAATCAGGGTTATTATCGCACTTATCAAAATGCCTATCGAGATATAGTATCAAATAGTCCTAACGCTAGTTATCTGCAGTTTATGCCTGGCTACAATCTGGAACAAAAGAAAGAATTTGCAGAAAACAACTATGACTATCTGGTCAAGACATTCCAGCGCAAGAAGGACACCTATCGCAACTGGCGCGATTACTGCGTCGTAGGCATGTTGGGCGTATATCTGGTAGCCATCGTCGATGCATACGTCGATGCTGCGCTTTATCACTTTGACGTTTCGCCCGAACTTGATGCCTACAACAACCCATCGCTCATGATCAGCTATAAAATTGATTTCTGATGAAGTTATTACTCCGATTCATATTCTCCCTGCTACTGGTCTGCCTGGCCAGCCTATCGGTCATGGCACAGCGAGAGCGCGAACTCACTCTCGAAGAAAAGATGCAGAGTCCTGCCTTCCGTGCCATGATGACCGTGCGTGATTCTGCGCTCTATATACCCGAAGCACTTGATGAGGCAGACACCACACAATACAGCTGGACTGAACGGCAATTCCTACATGTCGATCCAGACTGTATCAGTGACCCCAATCCAATACCGGTACCAGACTCAGTCTATATCATGCGCATGCATGCTCTCCCCACCGTCATCGACATGCCCTATAATCAGCCCGTCAAGCAGTGTCTCGACTTCTACCTCACACGCCGTCGAGCCATGATCGAACGGTTGGTTGGCATTGGCTACAATCATTACTTCCCCGTGTTTGAAGATGCCCTGCAGCGATACGAGCTCCCCTCTGAGCTCAAATACCTCGCCTGCATCGAGTCTGCGCTGAAGCAAAATGCCTATAGCCCAGCTCGCGCCGCGGGCCTCTGGCAGTTTATCCCATCGAGCGGCATGATGCAGGGACTGGAGATCAACAGCTATATCGACGAGCGTTATGACCTTTACAAGTCAACCGATGCCGCATGTCGCTTCCTCAAGCAGCTCTATAACCGCTTTCAGGATTGGCCGCTGGCCATTGCTGCCTACAATTGCGGACCGGGCAACATCGACAAGGCCATCGCCCGATCAGGCGGACGCCGCACTTTCTGGGAGCTCTACAGCTACCTTCCCAAGGAGACCCGTTCTTATGTGCCGCTTTTCATCGCCATGACATATTCCATGACCTATCATTGCGAACACAATCTGTGCGGCACCTTGAGTGGCATCCCGGAACAGTGCGATACGCTGATGGTCTCCCAACTCATCCATTTTGAGCAGATCAGCCAATGCCTAAACATCCCTATTGAACAGATTGAGAGCCTCAACCCTCAGTACATCTGCGATATCGTGCCAGCATCGACAGAGAAGCAATACTGCATCATGCTCCCTGCCGACAAGGCTATCGAATTCATCCAGTACCAGGATAGCATCGTGGCATACAAGGCGGACTCTCTGCTACCTCACAACGGAGATCCTATGAAAGAAATCGTGCTGAAAGGCCGACGCAATGCGTATGTCCGCGATGGAGGCAACCGCACAGCAGGTGCAGCGGCAGGATCAGGACGAGGCGACAGCAATAGCAGCACTGCTGGCAAGAGAGGCACATACACTGTCAAGAAAGGTGATACGCTTGGGGCCATTGCCCGAAAGCATCACACTACAATAGCCAAAATCAAAAAAGCCAATGGCCTACGGAATGACAACGTCCAGATAGGCCAACGATTGATCATTCCGTAAGTTTAGATTAAAAACCTACTGCTATGACCGAAGAAAACACACTTTATAACGGGTTTATACCCGAAGGCCAACCCTTGGGTGATATCCACGCCACTTCATACGGTGAGGATATGGACATTCAGCGCGAGTTTGAAGGTCTGCTTGAAGACTACCGCCATACGCGTAAAGGTGACAAGTCGGACCTTATCCGACGTGCCTTCCTTTTCGCCAAAGAGGCTCACGGCAATGACCGCCGTCTCAATGGCGATTTATATCTACGTCATCCCCTTGCCGTCGCGCGTATCGTTGCCCGAGAGATCGGATTGGGATCCACCAGCATTTCTGCCGCATTGCTACACGATGTGGTAAAAAGTACACGTGTATCATTCAGCGATATCGAACGAGAATTCGGGCCACGTATCACCAGTTTGGTACGCGGCTTGGACAACATATCGGGTGGCAACGTGCGATTCGTCACCGCCGAGACCTGCGACGACAAGCATCCAGCCCCACACAATGCAGAGGAACAGGCCGAAAATTTCCGCAATCTGTTGCTGACATTCTCTGAAGATGTTCGCGTCATCCTGGTCAAGGTGGCCGACCGTCTGCACAATATGCGTACACTATCGGCCCTCTCAGAGTTCAAGCAGCGACGCATTGCCAGTGAGACGCTTTACCTTTATGCCCCTATTGCCGACCGCATGGGACTGGACAAGATCAAGCAGGAACTTGAAGAGCTCGGCCTCGAGTATGAATATCCAGAGGAATATCAGCAGCTCAAGGCACAGATGCAGGAGGCTGAGGAAAACTGTCAGTTGGTTTTCAAGACCTTTGCTGCACCTGTCACTGCCCTTCTCGATGGTCTGGGGCTGAAGTACACCTTCCAATACCGCATGAAGACCATCTACTCCATCTGGCGCAAGATGCGACAGAAGCACGTCTCCTTTGATGAAGTATATGACCTCTTCGCCACCCGCATCGTCTTCCAGCCCTCGGCACCCGAGAATGAGAAGACTGACTGCTGGCGCATCTATACAGCCCTCACCAGCATCTACAAGATACATCCCGACCGCATTCGCGACTGGATCTCGCACCCCAAGCAGTCGGGCTACGAAGCGCTGCAGGTGACGCTATTAGGCCCCGACTCCAACTGGATCGAAGTACAGATTCGCTCCGAGCGCATGAACGAACAGGCGGAAGAGGGTGTTGCTGCCCACTGGAAGTACAAGCAAGGCAAGCCCGTGGATGACAGCCTTAACAAGTGGGTTCAGGAAATAAAGGACATTCTTGAGAACCCGGCGCCCAATGCCACCGACTTCCTCGACCAGATCAATCTCAACCTACTCTCCTCCACCATATATGTCTTCACCAAGACTGGAGAACTCTACCAGATGCCCAAGGAGGCCACAGCCCTTGACTTTGCCTTTGCTGTCCATACCGACATCGGCACACATGCCGAGGCCGTGCGCATTGATCATGAGCTGAAACCACTCAACACCATACTCGAAAACGGGCAGCAGGTTGAGGTCATCACCTCCGAACAGGAGCATATCTGTGAGCAGTGGATAGACTGGGTACATACCACACGTGCCCGCGCCAAGGTACGTCAATGGATCAACAAGAACAAGGGGGAGAGCCTGCCTCAGCAGCAGAAGAAGCAGAACAAGATCATCTCATCTTTGCTCGGCATCGTCAAGAAAAAGAAGAAAGAGGTTCCTGCCACCCCGCTGCAAGAGGTTTTTGTGGCTCAGAACACGACCATCGAGCTTTCTGGCATCGACGGACGCGGCCTGCTCAACACCATCACTCGTGTCATCAGCGAGCAGTGCACCGCCAACATTACCAACATTCACCTCGAATGCAAGGATGGACTCTTCAAGGGCTTCATCACGCTCGACACCGGCGAACAAGCTATCATCAACCGCATGTGCTCTGCTCTGAAGAAGATCCATGAGATTGAGAAGGCTCACAGAATAAGCGACAAGGCAAAAGAGTCCAAGAGTCAATGATTCATTGTCAACAGTTATCCATAATTTGTAATCAACGACATGCTCATCGCCCAACAAAAAAGACAAGAGAACGTTGCCGAATATCTCCTATACATGTGGCAGGTCGAGGATCTGATCCGAGTCTGCCTGTTCGATGATCAGCGCATCGACGAGCTGCTGGTCACCCGTTTCAGGTCTGTCGAAGGAATCAATTCCGACACACTTGCTGCCATACAACGATGGTATCTTGAGTTGCGTGACATGATGCTCAACGAGGGGAAACGAGAGTCGGGGCATCTGCAAATCAACCAGAATATCCTCACCGACCTCACCGATCTGCATCTCCATCTATTACGCGATGGGCAAGATGCCATCTATACCTCCTGCTTCTACTCCACCCTACCCTACATCGTGGAGCTACGTAGCAAGGAGGGAGACCAGAAACTGGGCGAACTCGAGACCTGTTTCACCGCCCTCTACGGACTCATGCTCCTGCACATGCAACAGCAAGAGGTCAGCCAGCAGACCCAATTGGCCATGAAGCAGATCAGCAAACTTCTTGGACTATTGGCCATCAGGTACAAGGAATGGAAGAATGGCGAACTGAAATTCGAAGACTAAGACATAAACAGATTACTCATGCTTGACATCCTAAATACAGCCAACGACATTATCTGGACGTACATCATCATCACCCTGTTGGTGGGATGCGCGTTGTATTTCACCGTACGACTGCGTGCCGTACAGTTCACGATGCTGGGTGAGATGTGGCGACAGTTGACACAATCTGGCAAGACGGACAGAGACGGCGGTAATCAGCATCCAGCAAAGAAGCAGAAGCCGATCAGCTCGTTCCAGGCATTTGCCGTAAGCCTCAGCAGTCGCGTAGGCACGGGCAACCTGGCAGGCGTAGCGTCAGCCATATTTGTAGGTGGTCCAGGTGCAGTGTTCTGGATGTGGGTGATGGCGTTGCTCGGAGCCTCGACTGCATTCATGGAGGCCACACTGGCTCAGCTTTATAAACGTCGAGACCAAGCAAGCGGATCGTTCTATGGCGGTCCAGCCTACTGTATGGAACAAGGTCTGCACCGACGCTGGATGGGCATCATCTTTGCCGTCCTGATCACCATCACCTTCGGCATGGCCAACCAGATCATGCAGAGCAATACGCTGTGCGACTCCTTGGGAGATGCCTTTGGCATCTCCAACTTCACCATGGGATGCATCATCACAGTGATGACACTCGCAGTGATTTTCGGTGGCATCCAGCGCATCTCTCGTTTCTGCAGCATTTGCGTACCTTTCATGGCTATCGGATATCTGCTATTGGCACTGGTCATCATCTGCCTCAATCTTTCCGCCATTCCCGGCATCCTGCGACTGATCGTGGAGTCGGCCTTCGGCATCAATCAGGTGGCGGGCGGCATGGTCGGAGCCGCAGTGATGCAGGGCGTACGTCGTGGATTGTTCAGCAACGAGGCAGGCGAAGGTTCTGCTCCGAATGCTGCTGCCATTGCCGACATTTCGCATCCTGTGAAGCAAGGCTTATTGCAGGCTTTGGGTGTCTTTACCGACACGCTGGTCATCTGTTCATGCACCGCAGCCATCATTCTGGTAGCCGGACTCTACAATGGGACAACCGACGGCATCCTGCTCACCACCGAGAGCATCGAACAAGAGATCGGTGTGGCTGGTCGATGGTTCCTGACAGCAGCCATCTTTCTCTTTGTCTATAGCACTATCATTGCCAATTACTTTTATGGCGAAGCCAATGTGCGTTTCATCTGTCACTCGGAAAAGCAAAAGAAAATATGGATTTTCGTGTTCCGCCTGATAACCGGTGCAATGGTATTGGCAGGCGGCATGATGTCATTGCAGACGGCATGGAGCATCATCGATATCTGTATGGCATTCATGGTCATTGTCAACCTCATTGCCGTAGTTTGGCTCTCGCCCCGTGCGTTCTGGCTGCTCAAGGATTACAAGCGCCAGCGTCGCGAAGGGAAAGATCCCGTATTCCACAAGTCACAGCTCCCCGCCGATATTGCCAAAGATGTGGAATGCTGGGAGTAATGATGATTCCGACCGATTCAACTGTAAAACCGCAAATCACAAATGATTCATCGTCTCATTTTCTGGGGTCTCCTCATTCTCGTCGTCGTTCTGTTCGGCATGCTTATCGATCAGATCTTCTATCGCCTGATCCGTCTTTTCTTGCCCAGGCATACAGCTCAGGTCATACGCCTTGTGATGCTTTTGTTGACCATAACGACCATCACGGTATCATGCTTCATCGGACATACCTACACACGCCTTCAGGTCGAAGTCAATCAGGTTGAAATCCCATCCGACAAACTGCCTGCCAGCTTTGATGGCTTCCGGGTGGCTCAGATCAGTGACTTCCACATCAACTCATTTGATGCAACCGAAGATCTGCGATTCTTCGACGACCTGGTGAATGCCATCAAGGCACAGCAGCCTGACATCATCGTCTTTACTGGCGATATGGTTACCATCCGTTCAGCCGAAGCCATCCCTTTCCGTCACGAACTGGCGCGGCTGTCCCAAGAGACTGGCATACCTGTCTATAGCATTCTGGGCAATCATGACTATGCCGACTACATGCGCGGATTCGATGATCAGCGCCGCCATCAGGATGTGGACCGCCTGATTTCGATACAGCAGGAGGCCGGTTGGACCATGCTCAACAACCATTCCCTATATATATATAATAATGTGGGCGACAGCATTGCGCTGGTTGGAGTCGAAAACATCGGAGAACCGCCATTCTCCATATATGGAGACCTCGACAAAGCCATGGAAGCTGTCGGTGGAGTCAAAACCGCAGACTCGCTCTTCACCATCCTGCTTAGCCACAACCCCATTCATTGGCACAGCGAGGTTTTGCCACAAACGCGTATCGACCTCACCTTGAGCGGACACACGCACGCCATGCAGTTTAGGATCGGCCACTGGACTCCCTCAAAGTGGAAATATCCGGAGTGTATGGGTCTCTATCAAGAAGGCAACCGCTACCTCTATGTCAATACCGGACTGGGGTGCACGGGTCCAACCATACGCATTGGCGTAAAACCAGAGGTAACCATCCTTACGCTACGCAAACCTTAGTATTGAATACAGAAAATGCTCCAGAGCTCTGGAGCATTTTTTTGTTACCATACTGGCATCGGCTGGGCAAGTTCCCGTTTGATGGCAGGTTCGACCAAAGACTTCGGAATAAGCTGCCACAACTCGCCAGGATTCGTATGAATCGGCTCGCCACCCATGGCCCGCACATATTCCTGGATAACATACCGCACCGAAAGCTGCGGACGTGGAATGGCATGCAGCTCAATGGTCGCGCGATCCCAGCCAAGACCTTTCGAGAAGTACTGGCCTCTATCCTTGCCCTGATAAGAGTTGACAGCCACCTTATACGTACGTCGCAAGTCGAACGGGGTTCCATCGGACATCGAATGAACATGCACTCGTTGGCCAACCGGTTTCGAAACATCAATCGAATAACGTATGCCAGCCGCAGATGTGAAGTCGGCAGGGAGGTTTGCCAAATAAGGATGCCCAGCGGCATCGCGCTTAACGCTGCCATTGGCATCGCGCTTCAGTGCCAGCAAAGGATCGTTGGGGCTCTTCATGGTCTCAAATTGCAGCGAACTTGCATGCTCCAGGTAGCGCACCACATCCAAGCCTTGCATCTCCACCAGTTCCAGCTGGTTTGTGTATGGATATAACTTGAACATTGAGAGTGGCTCAAGCGTCCCTGGCAAGATCGTATCCGACCCTATCAGACAGCAAGCCATGGAGATATCGGCACCCGAATACCAGAGCTGAGCACGATGAATCAGCTGGCGATAAGAATCGGGCCGGTAGAAACCTTCGATTCCATACAGCGTATCGCCCAGCACTCCCATCGGTTCATGTAGCCATGCCTTGATGGTATCAGTCACACCAGCCAGCTGGCTGCAGTAGTCGGGATCAGGCTGATATTGCTTCAAATCCACAATCGAGGCCGAGATGCGTTTCATGTATTCATCGGCCTCGTTGCGGGTCAACTCCACATGAATCTCTCCGCAATGCGTAGCCATGCTGCCTGTCTGAACGCAGGTGACGTATTGTCCAGCATCATTACGCACCTCAAAAACCTCACGGCGCGAGTTACCTCCCATGAGTACCACATCAAACCCCGGCACACGTATCGCAGTAGGCACACTGCCATTCGGATTTTTGTATGAGTCAAGCGTATACCCCATCTCCTGATAGTTCAAGGTCGAACCGAAAAGGCCGACCACCAGATCCGGATGTTCTTCCTCAATGCGCGGCATCCATTTGCGGGCGCACTCTATCATGTCCTCAATGTCAAAGCCCTGCCATTCCTCACGGGGCATCCAGGGCAGGATTTCCGGCGACACCAGACCCAGTACGGCTACACGAATACCGTGTCGTTCAAAAATCTGATAAGGAGTAAAGACCGGATTTCCCGTTTCCGTATCTATCAGGTTGGCACAAAGCATCGGTGGCTGAAGAGCAGGGTTCCATCGCGTTGGATGCAGGAGCATGGGCAGGTCGAGGTCCTTGTCGCCAATGCCCACGGCATCATATCCGATCATACGCTCCACGCGGAACGCCAGCGGCTCCATCTCGGGCCTGACATAGTTGTAGTAGCCTGAAGGCACCGTGCCTAGCAACTTGTTACCATTATCCAGCACGATGCAGTTTTCACCATATTGTTCACGCATCTCACGCGCCAGGGATGAGAAGTTTGCCAGACTTACCTGACTGGGCTTATCATTAAGGAAGTCATACGGCAGCGTATAATTCATCAAATCGCTGGTGTAGAGTAGCACCAGCTCAGCCTCATCAGGCCTCGACTCCCCACATGCCGTGAGGAGGAAACCAAGAGTCAGTAGCAATGAATGAATAAACTTGAATCGCATGAATGTGTGAGATGACCAGATTACTTCTTCAACAAGTGAGGCAACAGGATTTCG
Organism: Bacteroidales bacterium; assembly: GCA_045628525.1. Classification (GTDB taxonomy): domain Bacteria; phylum Bacteroidota; class Bacteroidia; order Bacteroidales; family UBA3663; genus Liminaster. The sequence goes on along the minus strand of JAZQPJ010000050.1, from coordinate 14,238 downwards.
AGGTCACGGTCCTTGGCCGCCTGCCACCAGTCCTGCGGCACGACCTGCCACTGTCCCAGCGGAACCTGTGGCTGATTCTTGAGCTCGCGGATATACTGATTGATATAGAAACGCATGTCCCGTACAGTCGAATAGATCGTGTGGAAATTGATCTCTTCCTTGTTCCAGCCCAGGCCAATGGGCAGGAAGGCGCCACCACCCGCAGCCTGGTACGAACTCATCACCACGTTGTAGCGCTTCTCCATCTGGAACGGAGAGCCATCAGCCATGGAATGAATCGTGACGCGTTCGCCCATTTTCTTAGAGACATCCACCGTGTAGTTGATGCCGGCGGCCGAAGTGAAGTTGTACTGAGGCGTTAGCATGACAGGGCCGAATCGATCCATCATCACCGCTCCGTCATTGTCGCATACAAACGAGAGCAGGTGATCGTCAGCAGAACGCATCTGATTGAACTGGCGGCTGTATCCGAACTCCAGGAATCGCTTCACATCGTAACCCGACATCCAGATCTTTGACACCTGATTCTCATATTTGTAGATGGCAAAGAGCTGTCGCATGGTCAGCGTGTCGCCATCAATGCTGGTGAAGTTGGAGATGCAGCTGGCCATTGAGATATCAGCGCCCGACACGCTGAGCTGTGCTGCGTGCACCAGATCCATGATGTTCGAAGGGCCGACCAGGCTGGCCGATCCGTCAAGCAGTCTCGGTACTTTGCCGATGGGATGATCCAGGAAGGCATCCACCTCCTCCTGCACGCCAGCCACGGTGGCCATATATTCCGGATCGATGGGCAACTCGTTGGTGCGATACGACTGTGCCACGATTTCGGCCTTCAGGTGGCCGTTGGCCTTGCGCTCATTGCGATGCACATGCAAGTCGATGCGTCCCACCATCTCGCCATGGGCTGAGGGCTGATAGACGGTTATCGAATCGCCATACTCGTTCACGATCGTGTCCTTGCGGTCCAGATGGTCATGTCCCAGCAGCAAAAGGTCAAAGCCTCGCACCTGCTGTGCCACCGGAATGGCTCCATCCAGATACTGCTGGCCATTGTCGTCGGTGCACTCCACCGTCTCACTACCGGCATGGAACAGGCCGACCAGCAGGTCTGGCTTCTCTACGCGCTCAATAAGCGGCACCCAATAACGGGCCGAGGCAATCATGCTCTCAAACTCCAGATGCGGATAAGCCAGCTTAGGCACCCACTTGGGCACCTCAGATGTCACCAGGCCCAGCACGGCAATCTTCAATCCTTTGCGTTCAATGATGGCGTATGGCTTGAACATCGGCCTGTCATTGCGCGTGTCGATGGCATTGGCACCGAGCCATGGCATCTTGTAGTCGCGCATCAGGTGATCATAATAGACCGACTCGCCGCCCTCCAGATCGTGATTACCCACGGTCATGGCGTCATAACCCAGGTAGTTCATCACACGGCTGGCCAGATGCTGCTCGCGCACTGCCTCGTAGTTATAGTAATACATCACCGGTGTTCCCTCAATGAGGTCTCCGTTGTCAAGCAGGATCGTTCCATCCGGATTCTCCGAACGCACCTGTCTCACCAGCGAGGAGACATTGGCCATCGAGTTGGAATCCGGCTCATGACGCAGGAAATCGTATGGAATGAAACTACCATGCATATCGGTAGTCAATACGATTGACAATTCGGATTCTCCACGCGACTCATCACCACCACAGGCAGAAACCAGCGGCAGTACTGACAGGCAAAGCAGGATCGTGAGTAACAAAAAAATATTTCGCATGATTGGCAATCGTTCTGTTTATGGTACAAATATACGAAATAAAAATGAAACAATTCTATTTCTATATATGAATAATGCACTTTCTACAAAAAAGCAGGCACTTTTGTTATGGGCACTTCGCAGATTCATCTGTCTTTTCAATCACTGCACCTTCATCTGTATGCGATGGTCTGCATTGATGAGTTCCTCTGCCCTGACGTCATCGAGCCGCACGGCACCGGTGACGAAGTCCGGCACATTATAGCTCATGAACAGTTCGTCATAATAGCGTCGCGGATTGGCTTGCGGCAGCAGGAACGGCTTGGTTTCCTTTCCGTCAGTACCGATGTGCGCGAAGTACAAGCGCGTGAACAGGCCGTCGTCCCTACGGCTGCTGAAGACGATCCAACGGCTGTTGCTGCTCCAGTTGTGGAAACTGTCCGTATCATCTGAGTTGGCCACGGGCATGCGGTATTGCTCCACGTCGGTGACCGGCTGCTGCAACGAATCGACAGGCACCATATACAGGTCTGCCTCATGATGCCAGATGGGGAACTGACCGTAATCGGCCATTGTAAACAGCAGGAAACGTCCGTCATACGAAGGGCGCGGCATGGTGACCGAGCGGTTCATACCCTCGGCAAACAACAAGGTATCGACCTTATGGCCAAACGTACCCGTAGCAGCATCGAACGAGATGCGACACAGGTTGTAGTGCAGCCCTTTGAGTTCCCGGCTACCCTCGGGCAGCTCGGTTGACTGGACGAAATACAGCGTACGTCCATCGGCCGAGAAGGCCGGAAAGGTCTCCATCACCGAGTCGCGCATCAGCAGGGGATTGGTGATCAATTCGTTGCTCTGCGTGTCATAGAGCACCAGGTCCGATGCCTGATCATACACCTCGATGCGGTTGGCATCCTGCACATGGAACACCTGCTGCGTCATGTTGATGCTGTACATGATGTAGCGTCCCTCGGGATGCCAGTAGGGATAGACGCACGAGCCAAAGGTCTTGTCGGTCTTGGTATTGTAGGCACCCATGGCTCCGTCCAGGCGCAGCAGTGTGGCGCCATGCTTGCCACGGATGTGCAGGCTCAGGTTCCTGGGGTCGCAATGGTTGAAGCTGTGGCAGTTGACGCATCCGCTGAACTGTGTGTTCTCGATCAATGCCGTCTCGTCGTAGGTCGAGAGGTCTCGCTCGTAGATGCCCATCTTGCTATACACCTCATACCCGGGCTCCAGTTTGCGGTACACCACGCCATAATCCATCTCATCCTCGCTCACATACATCGAGAACGGCTGATAGCTGTGCCAGCCATCCGCATATTTGGCCGACACCTGCACCTGCAGCGAATCGCCTGCATGCTGTGCTATCAATGCCTTCCACTCGTCCATGTCAAAGCCGGTGGTCTCCCTGCCCTGGCCATGCAGCTGGCTTCCCTTGCCATCGGTCACCACGGCATCGACCATAAGGGCCGCGCGGTCGGCCATGCAGAAGTTGAGCGGGGCAATGCCGACAGGAATCGTGACACCCACGTAGTCAGGGAAGATCGCTGGCAGCGAAGCCTCCTGGCGGGCATCATGCACCGTCTCGCCACATGCCGCGAGCACGAGCAGGGCGACGGGAAGAATAAGGGATGACAGTTTTCTCATTACCGATTGAATTTGATGACGGCCTGCAGGTACTGCTCGGCCGTATGGTTCTCAGGACACGACTCCAACTGGCGTACCAGAATCTGCTGGATGGTATTGCCGCCGAAGAAGTAGTCCTCGGCACTGCGCATGCGGCGTAATGCGCCATATTCCGGGTGGGCGCTGACCGCCTCATCGTCAGCCATCAGTGCCAGTGTCTCGGTGGCCCAGGTGCGATAGTACCAGGTGTGCTGCAGGGCGATGAGATACTTGCGCGCCACCTCATACGCACCGTTGATCAGATTGGTCTCGGCCAGACGCTTGTAGCACCGGGCGCTCTTCTGGAAGTCCGGGATGGCCTCCTGTGCCTCGAACACGAAACACTGCGCCGTGTTGATCAATCCCAGATGGTAGAAGGCCTCGGAGGTGACCAGAGGCGACACGTAGTCGTTGGCGAAGTTGGGCAGCAGGCCGGCCACGCCATGCTGTGGGAAGTCGAACAGATGGTCGGCGAGCATGCCTCGCTGCGACAGTGCCAGATTCAGTGCCACGGCTCCCACCTGATTGCGTGGGGCATTGCGCTGGGCCTTCTGTATGATGCGGTTCCACATCGCGTTGCGGGCCATGAAGTCGTAGCCCATGACACTCTCGCGCTTCTGGTCCTGCAGGCTGTTGACCATGCTGCCGCCCGCAAGCATCAGCACAAGCCAGCAGAGCAGAAAGGGCACGAAGGGGCGACGTGGAGCCCACAGCCTCAACTTGCCCGGCAACAGCGCCAGCAAGGGCACAACGCACACTGCCGACCATGCCCAGAGCGGGAATTCATCGGGGATGCGATAGTAATGTGGCCCGGCATAGAGGCGCACCATCGAGCAATGGGCGAACTGATGCCACGCCGCCGGTGCGGACAGCGCCACAATCAGCAGGACCACCGCAATGGCCAGGACGCGCAGCGAACGCTTCCTGCGCACTTCGTCAATGATGAGCAGCAGGGCGTATGGCAGCGCAAAGGCTCCTGCCAGCTGGTAAGCGATGGGGACAGAGACCAGGGCAAGCACCCATCTCGTCGTGTCATGACCGATGCTCCTGACCAGCCACGCCATCGCCATCACGATCAGCAAGGCCATGGGCACGGACATCAAGGCATTCTCGTCGCACAGGAAGCAGCAGCACAGCAGCGCCGGCACAAAGCTGAGCACATACGTCAGTATCTCACCCCCTGTGGTCCGCAGCAGGCGATACGCCATCAGCTGCACACCCATCAGCACCAGCGCAATGAGCGTGGCTCCCACCCAGGCATAGAGGAAGAACTGCGTGATGAACCTGCCCCCCAGATCGGCCAGCCCCCCCGGCATCGACAGCACCTCACGCACATAGCTCTGCTCAAACAGGAACAGCTGGTACTGCTCCTGAAAATGCAGATGGTGTGGATAGGCCAGCGCAAAGAAGAGCGTGACGGCAACACCGAACAGCAGGGTTGTAAGGGAAAATGCCCACTTGACAGTTCTCATTCTAAATTACGAATTATGAATTCTCAATTATGAATTAACCTCATCTATCAAACACCTTGCGGAACTCATCCGCGCTGATGGTCACAGGCTCCACCATGAACTCCGGACGGTTGTAGCACTTCAGGCGATAGGTGTTCTGCTCAGGGTCCTCCTGTGGCAGCAGGAAAGCCTTCTCCACCTTACCGTCGTGGAAGTACGAGAAGTAGAGGCGGCTGTAGGTGCCATCATATCGACGGGTAGAGCACATGATCCAGTGTCCGTTGCTCGACCATGTGGGATAGGTGTCGGCATAGCCTTCGCTGTTGAGCTTGCTAAGGTCAAGGAACGGAGAGTCCTCGGCCTCGGGATCGTTGACCAGCGGGAAGCCGCCATCGAGCGACACGCACATTACGTCGGCATCGCCATGACGGGTGTGGAAGCAGCCATACTGTCCCTCGGGGAACAGCATGTAGTGGCCATCGGGGCTGATGCGTGGCAGGGTGGCGCTTCGGTCCTTCGATGCGGCATCATACACCAGCTCCTCTTCGCCGAAGCTGCGCATTGCCACCTCGAACGGACGGCGATACAGGTTGTACTGCACCTTCTCGTAGGTCGAGCGGATGTCCTTGTCGCGCAGCTCCTCGGGCAGCGGGACGCTCTTGCAGTAGTACAGCCACTGGCCATCGGGCGACCAGCTGGGGTACACCTCCAGCAGTTCGGGATCGTTGCATACTACGTGCACCGAGTCGGTGGCCACATCGTAGAGGATCAGGTCGCTGGCGAGGTCATACACCTCGATCTTGTCCGAATGCTGTGTAAAGAATGCCTGGCGCGTCAGGTTGGTCGAGAAGGCGATGAGCTTCTCGGTAGGATGCCATGACGGATATACGCCCGACGATATGGTGTAGTCGCGCTTCAGGTTGGTGCTCGACACCTTGCCGTCGTTCACAATCACGGTTCGGGCGTTCGACAGTCGCACATGGAAGAGCATGTTGTCGGTCTTGTAGTTCTGGTAGCTGTGGCAGTTGATGCACTGACCCTTAGCGCGGTCGTTGCTGGTCAGTTCGTTGTTGAAGATCTCCGACTCCTCGAACGTGGTGACATTGCGCTGGGCAATCGACATGTAGCTCCATGCCACATAGGTAGGGTCAACCAGTCGGTACGACACATACGGGTCGATCGTCTCCTCGGCCACATGGATCTCGAATGGGCTGAACGCGAGCCACTCCCCCGCCTTCTGTCCCCACACCTCTACCTTGAGGCTCTTGCCCCGGGTGGCATCGAGCATCGCATGCCATTCCGATTCTGGCATCTGCACCTTCACGCCCTTGCCGTAGGTCTGCTGCTTGCCATCGGGCGTAGTGAGCCGCGCCACACACGCATCGTACTCCGCCGCAGGGAGCATGAAGTTGAGTGGTGCGATATTGCAAGGCACGGTGACATTGCAGTAGTCGGGGAATATGTCAGGCAGGCTCTGCACCTCCTTGCTCGAAGCCGGCACATCGGGGTGCGACACACACGCTGTCAGCAGCAGGAGGGTTGATGCGATAAAGAGGAGTACTCGAGTTGCAATATATTTGCTCATAACTGGAATCGATTAGCAGCGAACTTTTACTTTTTAACTATTAACTATTAACTTTGACCTGAGGTCAATAGATCTTCCTTCCGAAGACGTTGTAGTACCAATACGTATCGCCAAACACTTCGCGCATCTTCTCAGGGATGTCCTGCTGGTTCACACCGCTGCGTAGCATCGCCTCGATGGCTGTCCAGAACTCCTGGTAGCGCTCGTAGATATCCTCACTCACCGGCATCATCATCCTCTTCTCTTCCGGGGCCTTGTCCATATACATGATGTAGGCCTCCTGCGCATGCTTCGGGAAATCCTCGCCCTGGTGCATCTTGACATATTTGCGCAGCGATTTCCAGAAGCGGCGCGAGTCACTGCGCAGCATCGAGAAGAACAACGCCTGTTCCGATGCCACCTTGCTATCCGCCGTGTACCACAGGCTGATGCTGTTGACTATGTAGCTGTAGCTGTTCTCCACACCTGTCAGCTCATCGGGGTAGCACTCCTGCAGTTCGCGGATCTTGTCGTTGACCGGTGCCGGCTGCCACTCCCTGTAATAAGGCATGCCGTGCAGCATGGCCAGGTAGCGATCCACCAGCGGTGTCTCGCCATTGGCGTATGCACAACGGCACAGCAGCTTCAGGTAGAAGGGCGAGAAGCCTGCCTGCTCGCCGCACTCGAATGCCAGACGGAAGCCCTCGTTGAGCAGGCCGTAGTTGTAGTAGGCCAGCGGCGAGGCGATCTCCAGGAAGCTGATGTGCAGCGAATCGGGATTGTAGATATTGCTTACGCTATTGCCCAGTTCGAACGAATGGTCCAGCAGGCCGCCCTCGTTCATCAGGGCCACGTTCTTGAGCATCACCATCGAGGCGGTAGGCTCGGGCACATCGGCATAGATGTCCAGTATCTCCTCCCAGTCATCATCCTCGGCACTGCGCACCATGCGCATCTCATCGATGTAGTTGCTGTCCTGATACATCATTGAGCACGTAAACACCATGCCCGCCACAGCACACGTCACCGGCACAAGCCACCTGGCCACATTGTGGTCAAGCCATTTGGTGCAATGGCGGCTGCACAGCACGGCAAGGATCGAGCATGCACCCAGCAGCCAGAATGGCGCAGAGAGGTAGGGCGTGGCATCCGATGGGTTCTCAAAGCGTGGCAGGCCTGCCATCATCACGGTGTCAAGCTTCACGTCCGAATAGAGCAGCGCCCTCCACATATTGGCGGTAAACAGCAGCAGGATAAGGCCAAGCAGTTCCGACCAGCCCATCCTGTCCGAAAGGGCCAGGCAAACAACGAAGAGCAGGGCGAACCATCCCAGCACCGGATACAGGCAGATGCCCGCCAGATACCACACCACGTGCCACCTGCGGGGCGTGCAGCGTGCCACCCACAGGAGCAGCAGCATAGCCAGATAGCCCACCGACTGCGAGAACCAGTAGCCCCTGATCGTGAGGAAGTAGATCCAGTAGCCCATATCGACCATCGAGGTGAGCAGGAAGGCAACGGGCAGCAGCATCAGCGCCACGGCACTCCCCCGCAGGCGGAAGGCCTTGATGCCCACCACGAACGATAGCGCCCAGATGGCACACAGCACACAGGCACCTACCAACGGCTTGTACATGAACTGCGTGAGCCATGCACCTACATACTGCATCAGGCCGAACGGCTTCGACATCATTGTGTCGAAGAAGGGGGTTCCCACCATGAACTCAGAGCGGTCATGTGCCGTGTAGAGCACCTCCTTATTTATATATAATATGTATATGACAAAGGCTGTGAAAGCCAGCAGGCTTGCACCGAGCGCAGTCTTCGATACTTTGTTTTGTGTACTCATCCCTTATTGTAATGTTTTAACCGGACAGCATCCATAGCGGCTATTATGATGGTATTTATGGTGCAAAGATAGGCAATTTATTTCTACATTCCAAATATTTCCTCTTTTTTTTGCTCAAAGCAGAGTAGATAGCAGCTGAAAACTGCCGTAAGCATGTGCATTTCCAAAGTCGCAGGACACCTTGGAGTGAATCTGGAGCGAGTTTCCATACAAAAAAAAAGAAGGCTGGCTCATTGGATTGAGCCAGCCTGATTATTGATTGTTTAGCAATCATGCGGGATTACTCCTCGTAGTAAATAGAGTTAATCTGGCAGCTACCAGAGGTAACCATGAGGTCGAGGTCCTTGCCGTCACCACCACCACCACGGGCGCAGTCCTTAGCAATGGCCTCAGTAAGCTGGAGTTCCCACTTACCGTTAGTGAACTGTACATCCTTATCGCCATCGTAGCGAGCTGACCACCAACCGTTCATGATACGGCCAGCGCAGTCAGGAGTAGCCTCAGTGATGTCGAAGATAAGAGTCTTGAAGCCCCAATATACATCATCAGAGAGGTATGGGAGGAAGCCTGGGTTACCGTTGATATCGGTGAACTTACCCTCGTTGTCAGAGAAACGCATTGCAGCAGCATCCCATGCACCTGGCTTGAATGGAGCCTGAGCAGAAGGATCCTCACCATAGATCCAGTACTTCTGGAGTTCGTTGGTGATCTCCTCGCAAGTAATAGGATAATCTGCCTTAACCTCAGTACCATCAGCACAGAGACCAGTAAGGGTGATTGTGTAGCTACCGAGCTTCAACTTCTTCCAAGCATAGTTGCCGAGGAGTTCCTTGCCATCGATAGACCACTTTGCATTGACAGGAGCAGAAGTAGAACAAGTAACGACATTGCCGTTCTTTCCACTTGCAGCCTTGTCAACGGTTACGGTTGACATAGCCTTGAGCTCATCTGCTGAGATGTGGCCGTCATTTGTGATGTCCTCAGAAACAGGATCACATGCTACGAACGCACTTACTGCAGCAAGAAGCGAAAATATCTTTTTCATATTATATTCTTACTTAAAAATTTAATAAAGTGTCTTATACTGAGTCTTAGGATCAGCAGCATCCCAACCTGCATTCTGGGTGAGCTTGCCGTTCATAAGGGTAATCTGAGTCTTTGGCTTAGCCACGAAGCCATCAGTAGCCTCATAACGCTCAGACCATGAGCAGGTCATGTGCTCCATGGTGCGCTTTTCAGTACCTACGTTCATCTGCTTGCCACCCTGAGCGTCGAGAGCCTTAGAAGCGTAGCCGCCCTTAGTGCCCTTACCAGTCCAACGACGCATATCGTTGAAGCGGAGACCCTCGAAAGCGAACTCCCAACGACGCTCGTCCTGAACTGCCTTCAAAGAGTAGCCGGTCTGAGGAACGCCAGCACGAGCCTGAACCTGATTCATGTAAGAAGCATCACCAGTGAGCTCGGTAGCCATGAGGAGGACGTCAGCATAGCGCATGAGGTAGAAGTCCTCGAAGTGGTCACCCTGCATTGGGTTGTCGAGTGAGCTTGAAGTCCAGCCCTCAACAGCATCCCACCAAGGTGAGTCACCAGTAAGAGCGTCAACAGTAACACCATTGTACTTCTTAACACCATAGCCAGAAGCCTCGCAGCAGTCCTTAACGAACTCGTAATCAATTTCCTTGTCGCCAGAAACACCGTCAATCAAAGAACCGAGCTTACGGATATCCTTGTAAGGATTAGCCTGATTGTTCTCAGCAATTGTCCAGTCGTCCCAGATATTGGTTGAAGGAGTACCCTGACCCCAGCCCTGGGTGAATGGATAAGTGAAGTTACGATCGCCGTTGTGACCGTTTACACGAAGTGCCCAGAATACAGAGAGGTAGTTGCAGTACATACGAGCAGTTGAATAGCCGCCACCGATGCTCCAGCTAGAAGCGTTCATGAACTGGATCTGGAAGAGCTCCTCTGGATTGCCGTTACCCATGCCTGGCTGGTCGAAGCAGTTCTCACGCTTCATGTCAGCAATGAACTTATAGGCATGACCCTCACCAGTCTCAATAGCCTTCTGAGTCTCATCATATACCAATGAGTTAGAGTACTGCCAGAGTGAACGATAGTCCTCGAGCAACTTGTAAGCACCACTGTTGATGATTTCCTTCACGCCAGCAACGACATCATCCTTTGAGAGTGAGCCACCTGCGCAACCCTCCTGCTCAACGAGGTTGATTGCTGGAGCAGAACCAGTAGCGAGCTCGCCTACACCCTTATAGAAACCTGCCCAGAACATGTATGCACGGGCAATGAATGCCTCAGCAACATACTTGTTAGCGTGACCTGAGCTCTTTTCTGTGCCCATGAGGGTCTTGCCAGAAACAAAGTCAGAGAGAATCTGTGGATAGATAACCTCCTCGGCGCTAACCTCTTCCTTCATCTCTTCAGTGATGACAGTAGCAGTGATGAGAGGTACATCGCCATAGAGCTGAGTGAGCCAGAGAGTATAGAGACCGCGCATGAAATAAGCCTCACCAAGGAGCTGGTTACGCTTAGCCTCATTGCCAGCCCAATCTACGTTGTCGATGGTCTCGATCATGTTGGTTGCACGAGACATACCACCATAGAGGAGCTTGAATGGTTCTGCATACTGGTCAACATTCATCATTACGAGGTGATGGAGTGACTTAACCTTGTTATCCTGAAGACCGCCGCTTCCGTAGCAGTTATCAGACATAACCTCCCACCAGAAGAAGATGTTCTGGTTGTCGGCATCACCACCACCCATAGAATTCATGATACTGTAGGTAGCAGCATTCAATGCCTCAACGTCTCCAATCTTACCAGGGAATGTAGCTTGGGTCGCTGCTGTAGGACGTGGATCGGTGTCCAACATGTCGTCGCAAGCTGTAAACATAGTTGCTGCACCAACAACCAATGCTGATAAAATATATTTTTTCATATTTGTATATTCCTTAATTTAATTAGAACTTAACACTTGCACCTACGAGATAGGTACGTGATGGTGGGTAAAGACCGAGGTCGATACCAGATTCCCAACCCTGGCCACCACCTGCGTTGCCAACCTCAGGATCGAGGCCAGTGTAGCCAGTGAATGTGTAGAGGTTCTGTGCCTGAACATAGAGGCGGAGCTGCTGGAGAGGACAAGACTTCCAGATCTTCTTGAAGTCGTAACCGAGAGTAACGGTCTTGATCTTGAAGTAGTCAGCATCCTCCATGTAGCGGGTAGAGATGTAAGTAGTGTTAGAGTGACCGGTACCAGAAATCTTTGGCTGGGTGTTAGAAGTACCCTCACCATGCCAACGATTCAGGATAGTAGTATCGTAGTTGTGCTGCCAAGAGTCAGCATAAGAACGGTAAGAACGCATGATCTGCATGCCGAATGCACCAGCACCGCTGACAGCGAAGTCGAGACCCTTATACTGGAAACCAAGGTTGATACCAAGGGTCACGTCTGGGTTAGGGTTACCAATCTCATGACGGTCGCAGATGTCATTGCCCTCTGCGTCAACACTCTCAGCGTAGGTAATCATACCATCACCATTCCAGTCGTCCCAGATGCAGTCACCAGGCTGAGCGCCATCGAGAACTGCCTTGCCAGCTGCACGTGCAGCATCAATCTCGGCCTGGTTCTGCCAGATGCCGCTGTAAGACATACCGTAGAAGTAGCCGATTGGCTTACCAACCTCAGCACGGCTGTTATACTCAACACCCTGTGAGAGAAGGCTGCCGGTACCATTGATATGACCGTTGGCATTGGCAATACGGGTTACCTCGTTCTTGTTGGTAGCGAAGTTTACACCAATGTTGTAACGGAAGTCCTTACCGATATTGTCATTCCAGGTAAGACCGAGCTCGACACCGGTGTTCTCAACGTCACCACCATTGAAGTAAGGAGCACCTGTACCTTCAATAGAGAGTGAAGGACGTACGATCAACCAGTCCTTAGTGGTCTTCTTATACCAGTCGAATGCCAAACCAAGACGGCTGTCAAGGAAGCGAGCGTCGATACCAAGGTCGATCTGCTCTGAAGTCTCCCATGTTACGTCAGGGTTAGGAACGATGTCAGCGTAAGCACCGGTGTTAGGAGTACCAGCAACAGTGGTAGTCATGTCGTCAGAGAACTTGTAACCATTGTCGTTTGCACCACCAGACAATGCGATTGAAGCAAGGTACTGATACTTAGCGATAGAGTTATTACCATTCTGACCCCAAGATGCACGGATCTTCAAGAAGTCCATCCAAGACTGAGTGCTCTCCATGAAGCCCTCGTTTGAGAGTACCCAACCTGCAGATACAGATGGGAACATACCCCAACGATGGCCCTTGTTGAAGATAGAAGAACCATCATAACGCATGGTCAAGGTAGCCATGTAGGTCTCCTTGTAGTCCCAGTTCAAACGGCCGAACCAAGAAGCGAGATACTCCTCATCGTTTGGATTACCTGAGATTGAAGCGTCTGAAACAGAATTAAGCTTGATGTTGTTCAACCAAGCAGAGTTCCAGCCCTTGAGGGTTGCGAGCTGCTCGCCCTGAGTTACCTTGTTTGAGCCACCTACGTTGAAGCCCCATGCTGAGCTCTGGAATGACTGACCAACCAAAGCACCGAACTTGTTGGCACCAATGGTGAAGTCGTAAGAAAGGGTATTTTCCAAAGACCAGTTAGAGCTCAACCAAGCGCTCTGGCTGACAGAATAAGAATTTACAGTACCAGAACCTGATGAAGGAGAACGTGGCTCGCCATAGTTGCGGTAAGCACCTGCACCCCAGTTATAGTTGAACTGAGTACGCCACTTCAAGCCCTTGATAGGCTGAATGGTGATGAAGGCAGTAGCGCTGGCATTGATATTGCGGCTCTCAGCCAAAGAGTTCCAACCACCCTTAGTGAGACCTTCGTATGGGTTAGAGAACCAGAAGTCATTCCAGCCCTGGCCATAGTTTACGTGGTTGTAGATCTCGCCATTGTCTGCATACTGAGGAACGAGTGGATTGTTCTGCATCAAAGAGTGGATGTAGCTCCAGTACATACCGTCCTCAGCGAGGTCATGGCTCTTGTTGTAGCCGATCGAGATGTTCTCACCGATGGTGATGGCATCGAAATCCTTAACCTTCAAGAGAACGTGGTCACTGTTGATACGGATGGTGTGACGGTTATAGAAAGAAGCCTGATCAGCGCCCATAACACCTTCGTTGCTGGTGTTGGTGTATGACATAGCGAACTTAGAGCGCTCTGAGCCACCAGTCAAAGTGAGAGAGTGGTTCTGCTGAGCAGCGTTCTTGTTCTCGAATACGTCCCACCAGTCGGTACCTTCCCAACCGTTGGCAACCTTATTGAGGATATCCTGTGGAACATAAGCAGAGAAATCAACCTTCTGACCAGAGGTGTTGAAGCTGTACTCGTCCATGATCATCATGTACTGCTGAGCATTGAGGAGCTGTGGACGCTTGTAAACGTTAGACCAGCCCATAGCACCATTGTAGCTGAGCTCAATCTTGCCAGCCTTACCCTGCTTGGTGGTAACGAGGATAACGCCGTTGGCAGCACGCGAACCGTAGATGGCAGCCGAAGCGGCATCCTTCAGTACGTCGATTGACTCGATATCGTTAGGGTTGATACCATCGAGGTTGCCACCAGCCACACCATCGATAACGTAGAGAGGAGCAGAGTTGCCGATAGTACCCTTACCACGGATAGTAACTGCGAAGCCCTTACCTGGCTGTGAAGATGACTGGGTAATCTGTACACCAGGCGAGCTTGACTGCATAGCCTCCAGTGCATTGGTGGTGTTGAGCTTGGCGATGTCATCGCCCTTCACCTGAACGGTAGCACCGGTCACGAGCTTCTTCTTCTGTGTACCGTAACCTACTACTACTACGTCCTCGAGTGACTGTGAGTCCTCCTTGAGGGTAACCTTCAGGCCATTGGCAGCCTTCACGGTCTGGGTA
>JAZQPJ010000049.1:0-17921 GCA_045628525.1 Bacteroidales bacterium | reverse complement strand
GTGGGGTTTGAGGAGTTTGAAGGGTTTGAGGAGTTTGAAGGGTTTGAGGTTTTTTTATGGGTTTGAAGAGTTTGAGGGGTTGAAGGGTTTGAAGGGGTTGAGGGGAGGAACTTTCAAACCTTTCAAACTTCTCACACCTTTCAAACCTTTCAAACTTCTCACACCTTTCAAACCCTTCAAACCTTTCAAACCTTTCAACTTCTCACACCCTTCAAACCTTCTCACACCTTTCACCCCGAAAATTTATTTATTTATTTATTTTTTTATTTATTTTGCCAAACTGTGCGCCGCCCTATATATATATAAATATAAAATAATAAATATATATATTATATTAATCTTTGAATAGGAACCACACACACATATACGAGAACTAACGAAAAAATAAATAAATAAATAAATTTATAAATCCTACCACCACAGCGCGAGGCTCACCTGCCCTGCCCACGGTTTGAGAATTTATAAATTTATTTATTTATTTTTTTATTTATTTATTTTTACTATTATGCCAACAATCAAAAGGAACTAAACAGAGCGTTTTTGCCAATCTTGTTAATGTTTTTACAATTGAAATCACGACCTTGATGTTTTTTATGAATAAAAAGCATAGAATATTTGGTTGCTTCGAAAATAAGTCCTATATTTGCGCAACTAATATCACTTTGTTAAAAGTCAACACCGATTTTTTTTTTGGCTTTACTTTCAATATTGTGAAAGCGGATAATAGATTTCCTGCTTGAACAGCTATAAGAATCAAAAACTATGGGACGTTGGAAACGCATAGTGTGGATAACCACAACAGTGGTGCTGATGGCACTGCTTGCAATCCATCTGTGGGTGCCGCGTCCGCTGTTCAAGACTCCGACTTCGACAGTGTTGACAGACTGCAACGGAGAGCTGATCGGTGCACGAATCTCAGCCGACCAGCAATGGAGGTTCCCGGAGTCAGAAAGCGTGTCGGATAAGTTTGCACAATGCATCACGACCTTTGAGGACCGACGTTTCCGCTATCACCTGGGCATCGACCCCATCGCCACTGGCCGTGCCCTGCTGCACAACCTGCGCCGAGGTCATGTGGCAGAAGGTGGCAGCACACTGACGATGCAGGTGGCACGTATGGCGCGCGGCAACCGAAGCCGAACCCTGCTGCAGAAGGCCATTGAGGCGTTGTGGGCCATCGACATTGAGTTGACCTACAGCAAGGACGAAATCCTGAGGTTGTATGCCTCGAACGCCCCTTTTGGTGGCAATACGGTAGGCATCGACGCAGCCGCCTGGCGCTACTTCGGGCGCGATGCGCACAACCTGTCATGGGCTGAGAACGCTACGCTGGCTGTCCTCCCCAATGCTCCATCTTTGATCCACCTGGGACGCAACCGAGATGCATTGCGCCAGAAACGCGACGGCTTGCTGCGCCGACTGATGGACGATGGCACGCTGACCCCGCAGGAGTATCAGCTGGCTACGAGCGAGCCTTTGCCCGAAGCCCCGCTGCCGATACCCAACCAGGCCCCTCACCTGCTGGATCGCCTGGCCCGGCAACACGCGGGTCAACGCACGCAATGCACCATCGACTTGCAATTGCAGCAACAGGTGCAGGATATTGCCGACCGTTACTCGACTTCGTACAAGGCCAACTACATCAGCGACATAGGCATCGTGGTGGCCGACGTGGAGACCGGCGAAGTGCTGGCCTACGTGGGCAACAGCAGCCAGCCTACCGCCACCAGCCAGGTGGATAACGTGATGAGCCAACGCAGCACCGGCAGCCTGCTCAAGCCCCTGCTTTACGCCGCCATGATGAGCGACGGAGTGGCCACGCCACGCATGATTTTTGCCGACACGCCGCTGAACCTCAACGGCTTCACGCCCACCAACTTCAGCAAGACGTACCGAGGCATCGTGCCTGCCGACGAGGCTGTGACCCGATCGCTCAACGTGCCGCTGGTGCGTATGCTGTCCATGTACGGCATCGGGCGCTTCATGTCGATACTGCGGTGGCTGGGCATGACCACGCTGCACTATGACGAGGATCACTACGGCGCATCGATCATCCTGGGTGGCGCAGAGGGCACGCTTTGGGACATGACCGGCATGTACGCCTCGCTGTCGCGCACCCTGAGCCACTACGCCGGGCTGGGCCAACGCTACGACCAGAACGACATCCATCCGCTGCGGCTGGTGGCCACGTCGTCCGGACAATCTGAGAACGATGCCCCCCGACGCCCTGCCAGAGAACCCAGGATCACCGATACTCAGCGTCTCAACGCCGCCTCCATCTGGTACGCCTACGAGGCCATGAGCGCCCTGAACCGACCCGAGGAGGAGGCCGACTGGCAGAACTTCAGCTCGATGAAGCGCGTGGCCTGGAAGACGGGCACCAGCTGGGGATCGCGCGACGCATGGTCCATTGGCACAACGCAACGCTATGCCGTGGGCGTATGGGTGGGCAACTCCACGGGCGAGGGCCGTGCCGGACTGACGGGTGTGGGCTATGCTTCGCCGGTGATGTTCGACGTCTTCACGCTGCTGGAAAGCTCGCCTTGGTTCGAAGAGCCTACAGCCGACATGCAGGTGGCCAACCTTTGCCGCCACAGCGGACACCTGGCTTCGGGCATCTGTGCCGACGTGGTGAGCGAATGGATGCCACGGTCATGCGTGGGCACCACCCCCTGCCCCTACTGCCGCAGGGTGCACCTCTCGGCCGACGGCGCGTGGCAGGTGAACAGCACGGGCGAACCGGTGAGCCAGATCCGGACTGAGTCGCGCTTCGTGCTGCCTCCCACCCAGGAGTATTACTACGCCCACCACACCACCACGTACCAGCCGTTGCCTCCGCTCCGCCCCGACTGCCAGACCGAGACGAAGGACCACCTGCAACTGATCAGCCCGGAACACGGATCGACCGTGGTGCTGCCGCGCAACTTTGGCGGGCGCAACGAGAAGCTGGTGCTGAAGGCGGCCTGTCGCGATGCCGATGCCACGCTGTTCTGGCACCTGGACGACAACTACCTGGGACAAACCCACGGCCTGCACGAGATGGCGGCTGAGCCCAGCCCCGGCGACCATTGGCTGACCATTGTGGACGGCAACGGCGTCCGGAAGACCATCCGCTTCACCGTGCGATAATACGTACAAATAAATCGAGTAAATAATATAAATTAAAACTATACCGTGTATGAAAACGACTGTCTATAGCCTGATGCTGGCTTTGGCAACCTTATTGTTCTGCCATTGTTCGAGCAGCAATAACGAGATCATCGATCCCCAGTACAACGAATTCATTTCGGCCTACACCAGCGGTTCGGTACCCCGAGGTTCGCAGGTACGCGTCATGTTCGCACAGGACATCCCCCTGGGCCGCATGGACAGCCTGCAGGCCGCCGAGGTGATGCAGATCAGCCCCAAGACCGAGGGCTCCTTTGCCTATGCCGACGCACGCACCGTGGTGTTTACACCCAAGGGCGAGATGCAGCGCAACACGCAGTACAACGTGACCGTGGACGTGAACAAGCTGTTCGGACAGACCGGTCAGTTCCGTTTCGGCTTTGCCACCCGACCCTTCGCCATGGGCGGCAACCTAAAGCGCTTTGAGGTGACCGACGACGACCAGTACGAGCTGACATTCAACATACTGACGGCCGACAGCGAGAAGCCCAAGTTCGTGGAGGAGCATGTGACCATGTCGCTGAAGGGCGAACAGACGTGGACCCACGCAGCCGACGGCATGTCGCACCAGCTGGTGGTACGCGTCAAGCCCACCCAGGACAGCCAGCTCCGGCTCATGACCATTGCCGACAACGCCGTGGGCATGGCCGAACAGACCCTGGCCCAGGTGGATCTGCCCTCGACCGAGACCTTCTCCGTGGTCAGCCAGCGCTGCAAGCCCGGCGACCGTCAGGCCATTGAGATCACCTTCAACAAGAACCTCGACCCCAAGCAGGACATCCAGGGCCTGATCTTCATCACCGGCAAGGAGACACAGGCTGTGGCCGAAGGCAACAAGGTGATACTCACCGGCAACCTGAGCGAAGGCGAGGAAGTGAGCGTCATGATCGAGAAGACCCTGCGCAGCCGCAGCGGCCTGAAGCTCTCGTCGCGCCCTCTCCCACCGCTTCTGATCTCGATGGACAAGCCTGCCGTGGAGTTTGTGGGCGATGGCACCATCGTGCCGCAGACTGACCAGATCATCGTCCCCTTCCGAATGATCCACATGCGCGGCGTACGCGTAGCTGTGTTCAAGATGTTCAGCAACATGATGGGCACCGTGATGCAGAACGGCGACCTGAACTACACCAGCAACCTGAGCTATGCCGCCCGTCCGATAGCAGCCACCACCTTCTACGTGGAGGACAACAGCATCGACCTGAGCGAATGGAACACCTTCGCCATCGACCTGACCGACCAGGTGAAGCTGGAGCCCGGCGCCATGTACCGCATCGAGCTGGCTCTCGACGCACGCCTCTCGGCCTGGCCCGGCGACTCGCTGCCACAGGCCACACGCCAGGAGATGATGGCCGACGATGCCCGCATCATGGAGGAGTACTGCAACCGCTTCGACAACGGCTACTACTACTATACAGGTGCAGCCTTTAACGGCGACGACTGGTGGAGCGAAGCCTACTGGGACGAGCACGAGAACCCATCCTCCCCGAACTACTACCTGAACCGCGCCGTGGGCAAGAACGTGCTGGCCACCAACATCGGACTTTCGGCCCTGAAGGGTTCGGACAACATGCTGAACGTCACAGCCATCAACCTGCCCGATGCCAAGCCGCTGAGTAGCGTGATCGTTGAGGTTTACAGCATGCAGCAGCAGCTGATCGGCACGGCCCAGACCAATGGCGAGGGCATAGCTGCCGTAGCCTACGACGGCCGCCTGGGCCAGCCCCTCTATGTGATGGCACGCAAGGGCGACGACACCTCATACATGCGCGTGAACAACGACCTGTCGCTCTCCACCAGCACCTTCGACGTCTCGGGCCACGTGATAGAGCGCGGCCTCAAGGGCTTCATCTACGGCGAACGCGGCGTGTGGCGTCCGGGCGACACCCTGCACATCGCCTTCATGCTCAACGACCGCCATCACACCCTGCCTGCCGACCACCCTGTCACGCTGACGCTCAGCAATCCGCTCGGCCAGGTAGCCCACCGTGCCACCAAGACGTCGGGCCAGCTGGGCCTCTACGCCTTCACCATTCCAACCACGGCCGACGCCCTGACCGGCATCTGGTCGGCACAGATCAACGTGGGCGGCGTCACCTTCAGCAAGAACATACGCATCGAGGCCATCAAGCCCAACCGCCTCAAGATCGACATGAAGCTGCCCGAGCAGACCCTGGCCAACGGCAGGAACACCGTGCAGCTGCAGACCGAATGGCTGAACGGCAATGTGGCCAAGAACCTGAAGTACGACATCACCGCCACCATCGTGGAGGCCAAGACCGGCTGGAAGGCCTGGCCCGGCTATGTGTTTGACGACCCCACCAAGAAGTTCGAGACCACCGAGCAGAACCTGACCAAGGGCATGGTGGACGAACAGGGCAAGGCCACGGCCACCCTGGACATCAACACCGGCAAGACCGCCCCGGGCATGCTCATGGGCAACCTCACCACACGCATGTACGAGCCATCGGGCGAATTCAGCCTCGACGTGGTGCAGACCCTCATCGCCCCCTACAGCCGCTTTGTGGGCCTCAAGGCTCCGTCGCAGCCCGACCAGTCGCACCTCGACACCGACAAGGACCACACCTTCAGCCTGGTGAGCGTCGATAAGAACGGCGCCGCCGTGGGCAACGTCAAGGTGAAGGTCGATGTCTATAAGGTGGATTGGTACTGGTGGTGGAGCTCCACCCGCCAGGAGATGGCAGGCTACACCTCGTCGGGTGTGCATCAGCCTGTGAAGCACCTCGATGTGACCACCGACGCCCAGGGCCGCGGCAGCTTCAACCTCAAGATGAGCGAGGCCAACTGGGGCACCTACCTCATTGTGGCCAACGACGTTACGGGCGGACACAGCACCGGCATGCTCAGCTACTTCGACTGGCCATGGATGACCTCGCGCCGCAGCAGCAACGCCAGCGAGAGTGCCACCACGCTCAACATCACCACCGACAAGAAGGAATACACCCCGGGCGAGAAGATGCGCATCACCCTGCCCTCCGACGAAGGCAGCCGCGCCATCGTGAGCATCAGCAACGGCTCGCACATACTCCGTCTCAACACCTACCCCTGCCAGAAGGAGCGCACCGAGATCGTGATCGAAGCCACCGAGGAGATGACGCCTAACATATATATAGGTGTATCGCTCGTACAGCCCTACGAACAGACGCTCAACGACATGCCGATCCGCCTGTACGGCTTCACCCCCGTCACCATCACTTCGCCCAAGAGCCACCTGACGCCCGTGATCCACACGGCCGACGAGTACCAGCCCGAGAAGAAGTGCCAGGTCACCGTGAGCGAACAGTCGGGCCGCCCCATGGCCTACACCCTGGCCATTGTCGATGAGGGCCTGCTCGACCTGACCCACTTCAAGACCCCGAATGCCTGGGATCAGTTCAACGCACGCGAAGCCCTGGGCGTACGCTTCTGGGACATCTACAGCCACGTGAACGGAGCCTACGGCGGACGCATCGACCAGATGTTCAGCATCGGTGGCGACGAGGCGCTGAACAACGGACCCAAGGCCATCGTCAACCGCTTCACCCCGATGGTTTACTTCGCCGGTCCGTTCACCCTGAAGAAGGGCGAGAAGCGCACCCATCAGGTGCCCGTGCCCAACTACAACGGCCGTGTACGCGTGATGGTAGTGTCGGGCGACGGTGAGGCATACGGCAGCACCGACAAGTCCGTACTCGTGCGCCGTCCGCTCATGCTCATCGGCACCATGCCCCGACAGATAGGCCGTGGCGACGAGATGACCGTATCGGCCACCGTCTTTGCCACCCAGAAACTGGGCGACGTGAAGGTGACCCTGGCTCCGAAAGATGGCCTGGAGGTGGTGGGCGAAAGCACCCGCACCATACGCTTCGACCAGGCGGGCGACCAGACCGTGCAGTTCCGCATCAAGGCCTCGGGCCAGGGCGGCACGGGCACCGTTTCGCTCACAGCCAGCGCATCCGGTCAGAAGGCCGACTACACCACGCAGATCGACGTACGCACCGTGAGCCAGACGCTGAGCCGCACCACCGAGCATCGCATCGAGCCGGGTGCCACCCTCGAGCAGAGCTACACCCTGCCGGGCGACGACCAGTTCCAGCTGCAGATGGATGTGACTGCCAACCAGCCGCTTAACCTCACCAGCCGCATCGGCCAGCTCATCGCCTACCCGCACGGCTGTGCCGAGCAGACCACGTCGCGAGCCTTCCCGCAGCTGTTGCTGGGCGAACTCTCCGACCTGACGACCGAACAGCAGCATGAGGTGGAGGAGAACATCAAGTACACCATCGCACGCCTTGCCTCGTTCCAGACCGCCGACGGTGGCATGAGCTACTGGCCAGGCCAGCGCCAGAGCCATCCATGGGTATCGGCCTACGTGCTCCACTTCCTGAACGAAGCTGCCGCCCGTGGCTACTACGTGTCGGACGAGATGACCCGCAAGCTGAAGACCTATGTGGCCAGCCAGGCCAACGCCTGGACGCTCACCGCCGACGCCGGCACCGCCGCCTACCAGCTCTACGTGCTGTCACTCATGCAGGCAGCCGAACTGGGCGCCATGAACCGTATGCGCGAACAGGCAGCACAGCTCTCCCTCCAGGCCAACCGCCTGCTCTCTGCTGCCTATGCCCTGAACGGACGCGACGACGTGGCCCGCCAGCTGCTCGCCCAGCAGACCAGCCAGGAGGCCGCCGGCAGCTACAACACATGGTTCGCACCCGATGCCGCCCTGCTCATGGCCGAACTCGCCCTCAACGACGCCCATGCCGAACAGACAGCCGAGCGCCTGCGCAAGGAGGTGGTGTCGGACAAGTGGCTCTCCACCAGCGACTGCTCATTCCGCCTGATCACCCTGGCCGCCTTCTACAGGAACTATGCCCCGGGCAAGGGCCTCAGGTTCGACGTGCAGATGGACGGCAGGAAGCTGGCCAACGTCAAGACCGACAAGTTCGCCTGGAGCACCCGGCAGCCATCGGCCCAGCAGCAGACCCGACTCAACGTGCACAACACGGGCGATGCGCCTATCTGCCTGAGTGTCACCCAGCAGGGCGTGGCCACCCAGAGCAAGGTCCAGAAGCTGGGCAACGGCCTGGATGTCTCGCTCAGCTACACCTCAGACACCGACCGACCCATCACGCCCTACGAGATCGCCCAGAGCACCACGTTCAAGGTGAGCCTCATGGTGCGCAACACCTCGGGCCGCGACCTGGAGCACATAGCCGTGACCCACATCCTGCCTGCCGGCTGGGAGATCCTCGGCAAGCTGCCTTCGGGCAACGTCAGCTATCAGGACCAGCGCGACGACCGCATGCTCTCATACATCGACCAGCTGCGCAACGGCGAGAGCGTCAACATCCGCATGACCCTCTCAGCCACCTACGCCGGCCACTACTATCTGCCTGCCGCCCAGGCCGAAGTAATGTACGATGCCACCATCTCGGGCTGCACCGAGAGTGGCGAGTGCGTGGTGACGGGGAAGTAAGAAAACAAAGTTAAGCACTTGCGATACTAAACAAAATAAATTCTGTAAATCATGATCAAAGACATTGCTCACATTGCCATGAACCCTATGGACATGGACAAGACCGTAGCCTGGTTCGACCAGGTGTTCGGCTGGAAGAAGGTATTCGAACTGCACAAGGAGAACGGCGACCCATGGATCGTCTATCTCAAGATCTGCAAGGGCCACTTCCTCGAACTCTTCTACGGCGGCCTGAACGACAAGGACTACGCCTACGACTTCCACAAGACCGGCTACAACCACCTGTGCGTCACCGTGGGCGACATCCGCAAGGTGCTCCGCGACCTCTACGAGCGCGGCTACGTGGATAGCCCCGAGCCCGACCTCGAACCCAGCAACTGCCTGAACCGCTGGCTGCACGACCCCGACGGCAACGGCATCGAGCTGCAGCAGTACACCCCGGCATCGACCCAGATGCAGAGCAACGAGGCTCCATACGACTTCACCCGCGAAGGCTACCTGGGCATCGGCCACGCCTGCTTTGTGTGCAAGGACCTGGAGGCATCGCTCGACTTCTACTGCAACAAGCTGGGCATGAAGCTTGTAGCCATTCAGAACAACGAGCAGGGCGAGCCTTGGCTGCACTATGTGCGCATGGCCGACGGCGTCTTCCTGGAGCTCATCCCCAACGGCGAGGGCGAGAACCCCAACAAGGGTTGGAACTCACGCGGATTCCAGCACCTCTGCCTCGAAACCGACGACCTGCATGCCGACGTGGAGCGTCTGCGCGCCATCGGTGTGGAGATCGACCAGGAGCCCAAGACCTCGTCCGACCGCAACTGGCAGGCATGGATACACGATCCGGACGGCAACAAGGTGGAACTCATGATGATCGACCCGGAGTCGCCACAGGCAAAGGCATAAAGCACGTAATAACAGGGATTCTTACATGAATTATCCTCCAGACTTTCTCCTCCCCGTCTCTCAGTCAAGAAAAGCCAGGGCTAACTCGTCAAGTAAAGTCCTACCAGGGTTAAGACATCCAAGTAGTCAACCTAAGGTAGGGTTAAGTATAAATCCAGTCAAGTTATTTCAGGGAACTACATTGCCACGAATTATTCAAAAATTAAATACTGAGAAATTCATGTTAATTCATGATAATTCGTGTTGAAAAAAACTGTGTAAATTTGTGAACAACTATGAGAAAACTTTCATTACTCACCCCCCTATTCGCCCTCATGACCATGGCATCATGCAATAACAATCCTGCGGAGGCACCACAAGCCACCGTGACCGACTCCCTCCAGATCACCGACCCCGAGCTGTGGGCCGCTCAGCATAAGAAACTGGAACTCAAGCCCGACCGCGGCGTGATGCAGAACCCGCTGGAGCTGGAGCGCTTCATCCAGATCGCCATCATCGTGGAAGATATCGAGGTGGCAGCCCGCGAGTGGGCCGAGTTGCTCAACGTGCCTGTGCCCGAGATCCGTGTGCACCAGACCGTCGATACCACCGACCCCAACCTGATGTACTACGGCAAGAACTACAAGTACGGCCTCAAGCTGGCCTCGATCATGGCGCCCCAGGGCTTTATCATCGAGCTGCACCAGATCCTTGACGACAACCCAAGCACCTACAACGAGTTCATCCGTGAGCATGGTTATGGCGTGCATCACCTGGGCTTTGCCGTGGGCGACCGCCGCGATGCCGTGGTGGGCGAACTCATGGACCGTGGCTACCAGAAGCGCGTGGAGCACATCTATCCCTCAGGCAGCTGGACCATCATGGATACCGAACAGTCACTCGGCGTGCTGCTCAACATCAAGCCCGAGATGTAATCATTTTATTCCACTGATTATAAATCGAGTAAATAAAAAAATGCCAGGTAAGGTAAAAGAACCAAATGTAATGCTGCACTCACAAAATAACGGTTCATGATCGAATCAGGTGATTGTGGACACTCAAATGGTTGCCAGGTGTCAGGAATAAGATATTGTGGAGGCGCAGAGATGCGAACGCGTACGCGATGGCATCTCTGAAGATGCAGAAATGTTTGACAGAAGTTCAAAACAAACTTTTGGAGACGTGCAGAGATGCCAACGCGTACTCGTTCGCATCTCTGCACGTCTCTAAAACATGATTTTCTGCACAAAATCCTGTTTTGGAGTTCTCGAATTTTGACACATCGTACGATGTGTCAAAATTATGCATACAGCATAGCTGATTCGATAAACCTGGCGAGCAATATTTTTGCGGCAAGGATATTTTTTTGCCTAAAGATTTGGATAATTGCGGAAAATGTCGTATCTTTGCCCCCTCGAAATTCATACATAAGGGAAGCTAATTCATGGTCAATCAACTATATTACGTCATCGACATAGTATTTGTCATTGTGCTGCTGACCATCCTGCACCACGAGAAGAAGCTGGGCAAGCGGGAGGGCAGGGTGTCGAAGCCGTTCCGCCTGCTGATACGGTGGGTGATCTTCTTCTGCGCACAGGACGCCGTGTGGGGCATCATCGCCACCGAGGTGAAGGGCACGAACTGGCCGCTGTTTGTGGCTTCGGCAGTGTTCCATCTGAGTACGGTGCTGGCCACGTTCTTCTGGCTGTACTATGTGCTGTCGTACCTGGGCGAGCGTGTGCGCCACCCCAAGCTGCTGCTGCTGGTTGACGGCTGCCTGATGCTGGTGCAGCTGGGACTGGTGGTGACCAACTTCTTCCACCCGGTGATCTACCGCATTGAGGATGGCGTGTACCTGACCGAGAGCATGCG
Organism: Bacteroidales bacterium; assembly: GCA_045628525.1. Lineage (GTDB taxonomy): Bacteria > Bacteroidota > Bacteroidia > Bacteroidales > UBA3663 > Liminaster. Next base: position 6,526 of record JAZQPJ010000049.1, on the reverse strand, counting down.
TCCACTGGCCTTCTTCAACCAATACATTGCCTACCTGGCCATCGGACTGATGACGGGCGTGAGCACCCTTTCGGTGGGTGGTCCGCGCAGGGAGAAGTACAGGGTGGTGTTCTTCTTCTCGATCGCTCCGGTGCTGACGGGCGTGGTGCAGCTGCTCTACCCCAACGATCCCTACTACTCTATGGGCTACTTCCTGGGCTGCTTCATCATCTACATCTACATCGTGAGTGCCGACCGTCATGCGTTGATCAAGAACGAGGCTCGCCGCGAGCTGCACCGTCAGGAGGTGATCTCGAACACCGACGCGCTGACCGGCATGCAGAACCGCCGCGCCTTCGAACTGTACATGATGAGCCCTGCGGCACAGAACGACAACGACCACTTCGCCTTCCTCTCGATCGACATCAACGGACTGAAGCAGGTGAACGACAACAAGGGACACGAGGCGGGCGACGAGCTGATCTGTGGAGCGGCCGCCTGCATGAAGAAGTGTCTGGGCCCGTACGGCCAGCTGTTCCGCATCGGTGGCGACGAGTTTGCGGCTGCCATATATGCCAGCGGGGACGAGTTGAAGCGCATCGAGCGTGACCTGGAGGAACATGCGACCACCTGGCAGGGCAAGCTGGTGGAGAGCCTCTCCATCTCGCTTGGCGTGGTGAGCCGTGCAGAGTTCCGTGCAGTGACCCTGAAGGAGATGGTGCGCATGGCCGACGAGCGCATGTATGCCGCCAAGGAGCGCTACTACAGCCAGCGCGGCATGGACCGCCGTGGCATGATGCGTGCCTACTCGGCTCTGTGCAGTTCGTACACCAAGATACTGAAAATCAACGTTACGGACGATACGCACAAGGTGATCTTCATGGACAACAACGAACGTCTGGACTCGATGGGATTCTCCGACAGCATCAGCCGCTGGCTCCACGACTTCGGCACTTCGGGCCAGGTGCACCCCGACGACCTCGGGCAATACCTGGAGCTGACCGACCGCCGGCACCTCATACAGTACTTCGGCGAGGAACAGCACACCTGCCTGAACATCTTCTACCGCCGCAAGTCGGCCGACGGCTACCGCCTCACCAAGATGGAGATGCTGCCGGCTGATGACTTCGGGGAGGGATGTCTGAGTCTGTATCTGTATGTGAAGGATATTGATAAGTAAAGGTGTTAAGGGTATTAAGGGTGTTAAGGGTATTAAAAGGAGTGAAAGGAGAGTGAAAGGGACGATACCTTCAGATTGTCCGAACTTCCTAATTACCCCCTTTCCTCAACCAATACATCCGTCCCTTTCACTTCCCTATCACTCCCCTTAAAACACTTAAAACCCTTAAAATGTCGAAAAATATCTTCCAACACCCCCTATATGTGACCCTCTTCGCCCTGACCGCTGCTGTGGCATGGGGCTGGGCCTATCCGCTGATCAAGCAGGGCTTTGCAGAGTTTGGCATCAGCACGGAGATGACGGCGAGCAAGATGCTCTTCGCGGGCATACGGTTCGGCCTGTCGGGTCTGATCATACTGGGTATGGCGCGGCAGATGCGTCGTCCGTTCAGGGTCAGGAGCGGCGGGGCGTGGTGGTACATATTGGCCTTCTCGCTGGTGAACACTACGTTGCACTATGCCTGCTTCTACCTGGGTCTGTCGCACAGCGAGGGCTCGAGGGCGGCCATCCTGAATTCGCTGAGTGTGTTCTCGGTGGTGATCTTTGCCCCTCTCCTATTCAAGAGCGACAAGATGAACGTGCGCAAGGTCATTGGCTGCGTGCTGGGCTTCGGCGGCATCCTGCTGCTCAACCTGGACGGCGGCTCGGGTGGCGGCTTCACGTGGCTGGGCGACGGCATGATCATACTCAACGCCCTGTGTGGTGCCGGTGCCTCGCTCATGACGCGTGGATTGAGTCACAGAATCGACGTGTTTGTGGGTACGGGCTACAGCCTGGCCCTGGGTGGCGCCCTGCTGCTGGTTCCGGCCCTGCTGATGGGTGGCACGCTGCCCATGGTCACCCTGTGGGGCTGTGTGATCCTGGCGTTGCTCATCGCCATCTCCACCATAGGCTTCGGACTGTACAACAAGCTGTTGAGCTGCAATCCCGTGGGCAAAGTGGCCATCTACAACTCGCTCATCCCCGTGGTGGGTGCCATCACATCGTGCCTGTGCCTGCATGAGGCCTTCCAATGGAACTATGTGCTGGCCGGCGTGCTGGCGGCGGGAGGAATTTATGTTATAAATCAGGGGAAATAGGACTCCTCAAACCCTTCAAACACCTCAAACTCTTCAAACCCTTCAAACACCTCAAACTCTTCAAACCCCTCAAACTCTTCAAACCCCTCAAACTCTTCAAACCCCTCAAACTAAATCTATGCCCAAACCCACACTCAAGGATCTGCGCACTACGTACCGTGTGCTGTCGAAACTGGATGAACCGGTTCCGCAGAAGCTGCTGGTAGCCCTTGCCGAGAAGATCAAGGCCGAAGAGAAATCACGTGATTATAGAAAGCTGGCACGCATGACCGAGGAGGATCTGATCCGCTACCAGGCCGTGCCTAAGCGTCGCCTCCGCATCGACCTGCCCGACGGCCGCATCATACAGGAGAAGACCAACGAGGCAACGTTCCTCCTGGCCCTGAAGGAGATGGACTTCCAGGACGTGCTGGCACAGGGCTTGAACCGACGTGGCACTCCCCTGTTCGTAGGCTTTGCCAAGCCCCGCAAGCAGCTGAACGGCCACAAGATGCTGCATGAGGGATGCTTTGTGCTGCGCAACATCAAGCCTGACGAGCGCATAAAAATACTGCAACACCTGGACGAGGCGCTGCAGTTAGGATGGGAGATAAAGCTTGTATAAGGGTTTGAAGGGTTTGAAGGGTTTTAAGGGGAGTGAAAGTGGAGTGAAAGACTCTTAATGCCCTTAGTACGAGAACGACATGATCGTCGGAGCTTCGACATCGAAATCGTGCGGACGCTTGCTGCGCATGGAGTCGCAGAAGTCGGCAAAGTTCTTGCTCAGGAGCTTATCGAACTTTTCGGGCGTATGCTCACGCTGTCGAAGGTAGCTGTCGAAGGTGGGGATGGTGCCTGTGATCTTGGTGTTCTCCTCGTAATAGTCGAGCACCTTGTTGATGGCGTACTTGTACTGGAGCACGGAGTAGCGCAGGTCGTCGGGATGACGCAGGGCATAGTCGCATGAGGCAGCGATGTAGGCCATCAGATAGACGGAATTGAGCTTCTTGCTCCATTCGTTCTCGGCCTTGCCGATGTAGATGGCCACGTCGGGCGTGTGACGATAGAACTGCGAGAGGAAATCGACCGCCTGCTTCATGCCCTCGGTGTTGACATAATTGCCCAGGATCCAGCGGCAGCAGAGCAGGGCATCCTGATTGTGCTGTCGGCAGAGCTTGGGGGTGCTCAGATCGGTGGCTGCGGGCAACACGCCGTCGGCAATCTCGTCACGCAACTGCCTGATCAGCTGTGACGTCTGATTGTAAAGTGTGCTGTCGCCCTGAGCGCTGTAGAGGCCACGTAGAGTGGAGAGGCTCTCGATGTGCAGCTCCGAGTATTTGCCATGGGCCTTCGCCACGATGTCAATGAGTTCACGCTGCTCGCTGATGGCCTCAGGCAGCAGATCGAGCCCCTTGGCAATGAGCACGGCATGACTGCGATGGCGTATCTGAGCGTCGGCAGCCTTGGGAAACTGGCGTGTAATGGCCATGGCCTTCTGGCTCCATGGACGCGCCTCACGGTTCTGGTCAATCTTATGGTAGGCAAGTGCGATGTTATCGTAGAGATTGGCTAACGCAACATTCTCAGGCATTCCGGCCGATTCGCGCAGGAAAATGGCGAGCTTGGTCATCTCGATGGACTTCATAGGGTTGTCCAGTCGGTCGTAGCAATAGCCCATCTTGACAAAGGCCTGGATGTAGAGCGAGTCAGGATGATTCTCATCGAGGGTCGAGACGGCACGGTTGAGCATCTTGAGCGCCTCGTCGTACTTGGCATCCCGGATAAAGACATTGGCCAGGCTGTCGGACTTCACAGCGCGGGCAACGTTGACCTCGGCCATCGACCTGATGCAGAAGCTGAGAGCTATCAGCAGCATCGATAGCCACCTGGCATTCATAAATAATTTTGGTGTACGCATTGTTATATGTGCATTGATTCTGGGCACAAAGATACAGCATTTATCCCAACTATCCAATTATTTGAGCGAAAACCATCGAAAAACATACATAAATAGAGATTTTTGACCCATAGATTTTGAAATGTGCGTATAATATACTATCTTTGCGTCGAAATTAGCCAACTATTGCGAACATGATCTTCGACCTGCAAGCCGATTACAAGCCCATGGGCGACCAGCCCGAAGCCATCCGTCAACTCTCAGAGGGAGTGATGGAGGGCATGCCTGCGCAGACCCTGCTGGGCGTGACCGGCTCGGGCAAGACGTTCACCATGGCCAACGTCATCGCTCAGACCGGAAGGCCCACCCTCATCCTGAGCCACAACAAGACGCTGGCAGCCCAGCTCTACAGCGAGATGAGGGCCTTCTTCCCCAACAACCAGGTGGAGTACTTTGTGAGCTACTACGACTACTACCAGCCGGAGGCCTATCTGCCTGCCAGCGACACCTACATCGAGAAGGATCTGGCCGTGAACATGGAGCTGGACCAGTTGCGACTGTCGGCTACGAATGCGCTGCTGTCGGGGCGCAGAGATGTGGTGGTGATCTCGTCGGTGAGCTGTCTGTACGGCATCGGCAACCCCGAGGACTTCCACCAGAATATGATAGAGGTTCGCGTGGGCGACCAGATGAGCCGCGACGACTTGCTGCGTGCGCTGGTCAACGCACAATACACGCGTAACGACGTGGCCCTGCAACGTGCCAACTTCCAATGCAAGGGCGAAACGGTGGACGTGTTCCTGGCATCGACCGACCTGATAGTGCGCATACACTTCTGCTTCGACGAGATTGAGGAGATCGAGACCCTGGACGTGATGACCGGACACTCGCTGCAACACTTCGACAAGTACGTGATTTCGCCCGCCAACATCTTCACCACAACCAAGGAGCGCGTGGATCGTGCCGTGGACGAGATTGCCGTGGACCTGGGCAAGCAGGTGGAGTTCTTCGAGAGCGTGGGTGACCCCGTGAAGGCCGCCCGCATCAAGGAGCGCGTCACCTACGACCTGGAGATGATAAAGGAGGTGGGCTACTGCTCGGGCGTGGAGAACTATTCGCGCTACTTCGACGGCCGTCCTGCCGGGTCGCGCCCCTTCTGTCTGCTCGACTACTTCCCGAAGGACTTCCTGCTCATTGTAGATGAGAGCCACGTTACTATTCCGCAGATCCGTGCCATGTCCGGCGGCGACTTCAAGCGCAAGACCACGCTGGTGGAGTACGGATTCCGTCTGCCCGCCGCCATCGACAACCGACCCTTGAAGTTCGAGGAGTTCGAATCGTTGACCCCACAGACCATCTACGTGAGCGCCACGCCGGCCGACTACGAGCTGGAACGCTGCGAGGGTGTGGTGGCCGAACAGGTGATTCGCCCTACCGGATTGCTCGACCCGACCATCGAGGTGCGTCCGTCGGAGAATCAGATCGACGACCTGATGGAGGAGATTCAGCAGACCATCGAAGCCGGAGAACGCACCCTGGTGACCACCCTGACCAAGCGCATGGCCGAGGAGCTGGACGAATATCTGCGCGAGCATGGAGTGCGTTGTGCCTACATCCACTCGGACGTGGACACGCTGGACCGTGTGCGCATCATGGACGAACTGCGCGAGGGAACCTACGACGTGCTGGTGGGCGTGAACCTGCTGCGCGAGGGCCTGGACCTGCCGGAAGTGTCGCTCGTGGCCATCCTCGATGCCGACAAGGAGGGCTTCCTGCGCAACGAACGCTCGTTGACCCAGACTGTGGGACGTGCTGCCCGTAACGTGCATGGCCGCGCCATCATGTATGCCGACACTATCACCGGATCGATGCAACGCTGCATTGACGAGACGGAACGCCGACGCCTGAAGCAGATGCGCTACAACGAAGAGAACGGAATCGAACCACGCCAGATCGTGAAGCCACGCAAGTCGCTGCTCGACAACGAACAGCTGAACGAGACGCGTGCATCGTTCGAAGCCCAGAAGAACCCCTACGGCCGCATCGCCGACGAGACGCTCAACCGCCTCAAGCCACAGATGGCAGCCGACGCCGACCCGACCCTCGCCCACTATGGCAAGAAGCCGGGCTTCTCCCCTGCCGAACTCGAAGCCGAGATCGCCCGCACCAAGGAGAAGATGCTGGCTGCTGCCAAGGCACTCGACTTCATGGAGGCCGCCAATCTGCGTGACTACATGCTGATGCTGAGTGAGAAGTTAGAGAAGGTTCGAATGGTTTGAAAGGTTCGAATGGTTCGAATGGTTTGAAAGGTTCGAATGGTTTGAAAGTCCTTTCCCCTTCTCCCACCCCCCCTCAAACTTCTCAAACCCTTCAAACTCTTCAAACTCCTCAAACACTTCAAACTCCTCAAAC
>JAZQPJ010000048.1:0-36832 GCA_045628525.1 Bacteroidales bacterium | reverse complement strand
CGCGATGATGTCGGCATCAAACCTACGCTTGCACGCCGGTACTTCGAACACGCCTGTCACGGAGAAGGTGTGGTTCGAGATCGTGAGGGTCTTGCCCAAAGGATCACCGTCAATCATGCGCTTGGCATAGTCGCTCGATATAAGGACGGCATCGTCATGCGACAGGGCATCGCGGTCGCCTGTCACCTTGAGGTTGAAGAAATTGAGGTAGTTGGCATCGACCAGCAGGAGGTTGGCAAAGGTGGAGACAGAGTCGCACGTGATGTCGCACTTATTCTGAAACAGACAGTAGCGACACTTATCGACCACCGAGGCACCCAATACATCGTCGAAAGGTGCGTATGCATCGGAAGGACGATAGTTATTCTCCTGTGCGACGAGCTCACAGAGCGTTTCTGGCTCGATGGCATTGGCATCGATGGTGAACTCACGATGCAGGTAGCGTGTGAGGACGATACAACAGGCAAGACTCAGCGCCAAGCCGAGGATGTTGATGAGGGTGTATGCGCGCTGACGGAAGAGGTGGCGGAGGGAATGTCGCATGATGCTGTTATTTGATATTTGTTATTTGGTTATTCGCTCTTCACAATCTGCGAAGGATTGATGCGCGAGATGCGCCATACCTTCGCACCGATGGTCACGGCCACGAAGAGGCACATGAGGAGGAAGATGCTGCTGTAGAAGAGGAAGCCGCAGTCGAAGACCTCGCGGATACCAGCTTCTTCTCCGGTATTGAAGAGGATAAACGTCAATGAGAAAGCTATGGTCGCTGTGATGAGCAACAATACAATATAGAGCCGTGCAAAGCTGGCAGCAATGTGGCGAGCCTTGGCACCATTGATCTTGCGGATGGCCATCTCTTTGCGTCGCATGGCAGTATCCATGGTGATGGCAGAATAAATGCCCAACAGTGTGATGATGAGTGCGATGCCGGCGAAGAGCCAGAAGAGGCTAAGGAACTGGCGCATATCCTTGTCTCGATTACGAATATATTGCTGCAGCGACTCAAGTTCTATGACGGGCTCACCATTGAATATCGCACCTCCATGCTTGCGTAAAACTTCACAGAGTTCACGGTTCAGTTCTTCGGCCTTGCCAGGATAGCTTTTGACATAGAACTGGCCAAAGGCTATCGGATAAGCAAGATAGATGCCACCACGATCATACATTTTGGAGCTGCTACTCATGTTGATGCACGACTTCTGTAGCAGATCGTCTATCACACCTACGATGGTAACGTAGCGCAAAGGACTTTCTGGATCGAATTCTTTGCTCGGATCATAGAAACGAGAAGGATTATCGAAAGGTAACAGATCGAGCTGATCACCTACGTCAAGATGCCAACGATCTACAAAGATCTGATCGACAAGAATCTCATCGGCTTGCTCAGCAAAGCGGCCTCGCAGTAATGGCACATTGAGGAACGTGAGGACATCCTTCTCGCACGATGCCTGACTAACCTCGAGCGTATCGCCCTGTGCATTGAGCACCCTCATGCCATTCCAAGCAGGAAACTCAAAACCATGTGAATAAGGGTCAACGGGAGCCAAATCTTTGACCGAAGGAAGAGACCGTAATTCTGATTCAAATTCGTCGCGCATTTCCTGACCGTCGAAACTCAATGGCAACATCAGGATCTCCTCTTTTTCCTGCTGGGTGAGCCAAGGGAGCTGCGCCTTCTCGTTGGTGCGGATCTGCATAATCAAAGCTCCCAACAAGGTGATGAAGATGAAGCCGATGAGCATCTGCCATCCCATCAGTATATTGCGGCCGATGTGACGACCAGGACGGCGACCTGTGGAGGTCTTCATCGACTCCTGTAGCGAGTCCTTGCGGATGCGGGCAACCGCCAACCAAGCCACCAAGAAACCGATAAGGAGTAGCACTCCCAGATGCATCGCTGTCTGTCGGAGCATCTCAGCCGTATCGAACACAAAGTGCTCACCATCAATGCGAAGGTCGAAAAGCGGAGCGCAGAGTTCGACAACAACCAGCGTGACGATGCCAACGATGAGCAGCGTGACAATGACCTGCGTGCTGACCATCGCCCAAAGGTCCCAAGTGTGAGCGCCATGTGCACGACGCAGGGTGTATTCGCGGCGGCGCATCATGATGCTGCTGATGAGCAGGTGGAAGAAGTTGCTTAACGCCGAAAGCAGGATGAGCAAACCTGGCAGCAAGATGATGAGGAGGATGAGGAAGAAAACACCGTAGCTATCGTATACTCGCTCGACATCGAATACTTTGTCGGCTGTGAGGTTTAGTGTTTCTGTCCTGTCATAGTCCTGATATTGTGAAGCTTCTATATGCATGGCCTCGACCTTGGCCATGAACTTGTCGAGGTCAGTTCCTTGGCGCAGCAGGATGCGTGGCTCGAAGCAGTAGATGTGCGACATTTCGGGTCCTGTCAAGCGGAGTGTACCATCGGTATCGTTCATCACCCAAGCGGTGTGCGAACCGAAGGGATTGATGGTATTGTTGTAAGGCATGTCCTCCACCACAGCTTGTACGGTATAGGTAGGTGTGGCAAAGACATCGGCAGAATACTGCTTGCCGCCCATCGAGGTAAACTGCTCGCCGATGGCCTTCTCTGCACTTCCGAAGAGCTTGCGCGCCCAAGATTCGGTCATCACAAAGCTGTTGGTCGAATGCTCGGCTGCATGCCAGCTACCCGCCAGGAGACGAGGATTGTAGATGTGGCGCAGGGTGGTATCGCACTCGATGGTAGTGAGTTCGAAGTTCTGGTCGAGCGTCTCGTTGTGATAGGTGGCCGATTCGCGGACGTGACGGAAGTAGGCCTCCATCTCCGGGAGTTTCTCCTCCAGGCCCTCGAATGCAGTCAGTGGTACGCTATGGATATTGTGGTCCATACAAAGATCCAACACGCGATCATGATTATCGTAGTAGGTGTCCATGTTCGACAATCCATGCACGAAATACATGCAGATGCCGAAGCAGAAGAATGCCACGGCAAGGCCGACAATGGAGAACAGCGACTGGAACTTGTTGCGCTGCAGGTTGCGGAAGGCTAGGGTTATATAATGCTTGATCATTGCTATGAAAGGTATTTGCTATCGTTGAACCATATCAGTTTTGACGATGCAAAGATACACCTTATTAGAATAATAAAGCCTCAAAAAATCCCAAAATCGGCTTTTTGAGGCTGAAAGTGTCCAATTTTTTGACACATATACTCTCTGTGCTGTGGTTAATGCCTTCATGGGGAAAGTGAATTAAGGTCAATGCCCGCTAAAGGATAATGTATCAAGGCTGATGTCTGCTTATTGTGCTATTGGAAAGAATCCTTCAAGACTTTGGCTTCGCCATAGAAAGCGCAGATCTCCGATGCCAGGGTGTTGAGATTATGGAAGCGAGAGTAGTCGGTATTGGACGGCACGTGGTTCACATCGCCCATCTCATCGATGTTCCAAGGAGCCAGGATAAGCAACGACCCCTGACTGCAGGCATCGAAGCGTACCTTCTCAGGTTTCCAATAACGGGTGATTGGCTCCTTTTGTAGGAGGATGAGCGGGTAGCCATGCTGCAGGCACTCCTCCTTCATTTGTCGTTCGCCTGCCGAGATGCCAGGAGTGACCAGCACCGTCGCTCCCTCCATGACATGTGCTATCCATTGGTCATGTTGCCTGCGGAAGGCCTCGGTGTTGACGAAAGGCACCCTGGTGATGCATCGTGACTCATCGAAGGTGGTAGAGTTTTTCTCATCAATAATGTGGTCATACCACAGGTTAGACTCCATCTTTCGCTCCTCGTCATTGAGCATCGACAATCGTGCCATACGATGGCAGAAGACCTGCTCCTTATTGGCCCAGCGAAGCAGGAAGAGGTTGCCGAAGGCAGCGTAGTCGTGTCCATTGATTATTACGTGCAGGCGTCGCGCCATGAAGTCAGGGTGCAGCTTGCGGATGATGGCGCGGCGTGGGTTGTCATTCACATAGTTGATCATCGCCTCTCGCTGGCCGTGGCTCATGCAGATGGTATCGTCGTAGTTATCCTCGAAGAGGGGCTGCTCTTCACGTGGTCGTGTGGCATAGTAGGCGGCGCGCTGCTTGCGGGACATGTTGTGTGGCGCTTTGACCACTGGAGCCATATACGTCTCCTTAACGCTGCCATCCCCACTGTTGCCAGCAAGATTCGCAGCCGTACATGGCTGCTGCCCGGTCAGCTGTCGCCAAGCCTGCGTACATCCTATCTTAAAGCCACAGATTACCTCCCCCACGCTCACAACCATTCTTTCCTTCACCTCTATCACCCCATGGAAATGATCTGGCATACAGCAGGCGGCGAGGAGGCCAATCTGACGGCCTTTGGCAGCATGGTGTTCTGGGATCTTATGCCAGCATTCCATCACGGCATGGCCCACCTCATTGAGAATGACGGCAGGCTGATGCGCACTCATGTTGAGCGCGCCAAATAGCGGCTCACGATTGCGCGTCACGAGGGTGATGTGGTAGATGCCGGCATCGTAGTAGTCATAACCGGGAGTGTGGGGACGATAGGAGGATTCCATTTACGTTGCTTTATTTGAGTAGCTATTAAAAGCCAGGCTTTCGCTGATAATGTCATTCTCCGGCCAAATATACGGTTAGAATGGCCGTGATTCCTGTGGAAGTGACTACCAGCAGCAACTCTGGCTTCAGGAAGCAAACAATAGTTGCGCAAATATTGTTTTCTGAGTGCAAATATAATGAATAATTGTGTAGTATGCTCAATAAAAGGATAGTACTGCACAAAAATAACGCTATTTTGTGCAGTACAGTGTATTTATTGCATAAAAACGAGAATTTGCGGGCTATATTTGATCTGTATTTATCACTCTGTCTTCACCACACTCGCCACATTCACCCTCGCTGCTTTCTCTAACTGATAGATAAGCGTCAGCAACGTGATGAGGACAACGATGCCGAGGGCCTCAATATATATAACAGGTGTAAGTGGAGCACTCTCGATGAAAGACTCTGTGTATCGGTGGATGAGGAGATAGGTGACAGGGATGCTCAATGCGAAAGTGGAGAGGAGTACATAGACATACTTCTTGCCGAGGAGCAGGTAGAGGTCTTTGCGATGAGCACCATTGGCTTTGCGTATAGCAATCTCCTTGTACCGCTGACGGATATCGAAGAGTGAGAGACCTAACAAGCCAAGACTACAGATCAGGATAGCAATAGTCGAGAAGAGTGTGCAGACATCCGAGAGTCGCTTGTCGTCACGGTACATCTCGTCGATCTCCTCCTGATACCAATGGTAGTTGAAGTCCTCAGTGCCAAAGTACTTGAGGTGCACCTTGCCGAGATAGTCGATGAGTTCCTGCTCCTTGCCAGGATAAGCCTTGAGCGTGAAGATGGCATTAGTAACCATGCCTCTGAATACGTGGATAGCATACAACATCGGCTGAACACCATAGGTGGCATGCGAACAATAGTAGTCTTTGACAACGGCACAGATCTTGGCTGGTTGTGATACGGAGCCATATCGCAGTTCCTTCCGATTCCCCTGAGCATCGAGCGTAGAGGTGTTCATCAAGACGCCTTCTGTCGTCTCTCCATTATATTCATAGATACCACGATTGATGTATGCTTCATCGAGATTGTCAAACCCTAACTGTTTCCAGGCGGTTTCGTTGACAGCAAAGATAACCGGATCCGAAAAATCATCCCGTTCGAAAGCCAGATCACCCATCACTACTGGGATGTCGAAGATCCTGAACATCGACTTTGAACTCATGGTGTAGATCATCGGATACTCGGTGTCAAGTCCTTCTCCATTTTTATACATCGACAACATTGTCACATTGCGTGTCAATGGATTGGCTTTGGATTGCAGATCGTAATATTCAATAAGCGGGCAATTCTTTACCTCGTCGTAGGCACCCTGGATACGGTCGAAGTCGTTAGTATTTTGCCCGATAGAGTTGCCGGTATGGCAGAAGTCAGTCACCAGGACGCGTTCGGGATGAATGGCACCTGTACGCTCCTGTAAATGGTGCAGATGGCTGTTGAACCAGATGGCACATACCAGGATACTGAAGGTAAGTAGGTACTGGAAGGCAAGGAAGCCAAGACGTACCTTGAGGCTCTGCCTGCCAGATGCCGTCTCCTTGAGTGAGGTGATCGGTGGTTGCAACAGGTATTGCACAAAAGGATAGATAGCGGCAATGAGGGGTACGGCTATCAGGATGTCAAGCGTGAGCTGGATGTCAAAAATGCTATAACCGAATGGTTCGCCGAGCATCTCCGAAACAACAGGATTGAACACCTCGACCAGTAACCAGGCAAGGAAGATGGCCAAGAGTGTCTGTACTAGATTCTCTGTCCATACCTGCACAAAGAGGTTCAGCGGTTTCTGACCGAACACCTTGCGTACGGCCCACTCACGCTTACGTCTCTGCATAAGCACCATGTAGAGGTTCACAAAATTGAAGAGGCCGACGAGCAGGATAAGGATGTCCATACCTACTAAGATACGGAAGGTGCTCTTCTTGCATACAAGCAGCTTTGTGCTGGCATTGGTCATCTGCATGATATGATATTCCAGACGTTCGCTATGCTGCAGATAGGCTTCACGCAACCCCAGCAGACGGAATCGATATTCTGGAGATACGATGCGGAACTCTGTATCTCCTTCAGGCTCTTCGGGTGCGGGGAGCTGGCTGATGGCCTGGTTGATACGCTCGTTCTCTGCTGTCGAACTGACTCTCAGCCATGCAAAATAATAGTTGTAGATGGAGAAGAAGCCATGAAAGGCCTCCGGATTGTCGAGCATATAGACATCGGCCGAAACACTCTGTTTACACTCTGGGGCATCAAAAACGGCACCAACCGTCATGTCAAACTCCATCACCTTCATCTCTTTGCCCAACGGATCTTCGCCAGGGAAGAGTTTATTGGCCAGCTGACGTGAGATGAGTACACCATCAGGACGACTCAGCACACTCCTATCTCCCACTACATTCAGATCGAAGAAATGAAGGAAGGTGCTGTCCACCTTCATCACGTCGGCGATGAAGTAGCCAGCTGTGCTGCTCACCGTGGCATCCTCCATCGGCATATAGCGACACACCTCGGTAATGCCATCGCTTGCTATCTTCTTGAACCAATCATCTTCAAACCTGTTAGCTCGTTCATTGGAGTCGAGGTGTACCAGTTCGACGATGGTCGATTCGTCTATCTGATTATCGTCGATGGTCATCTCTCGATGCAGATAGCGGGTGAGCACAATGCAACAGGCAAGGCTCAAGGCCAACCCAACGATGTTGATGCAGGTGAAGACTTTCTGGCGTGAGAGTGTGCGGAAGGCTTGTTTGATATGAAGCGCAAACATTGTTTCGACAATTAAGGTAATCACTCCCCTCCCTTGACGGGAGGGGTAGGGGGAGGGTTTGTTTACATCTCAACTTTCTCCACCACCTGTCCGTCGAACAGATTGACGATGCGGTCAGCATACATGGCATCCTTCTGCGAGTGAGTTACCATGACGATGGTGGTGCCATCCTTGTGGAGTTCGGAGAGGAGTTCCATCACCTCATGACCATTCTTTGAGTCGAGGTTACCTGTTGGCTCATCGGCAAGGATAAGCGTAGGCTTTGACACAACGGCGCGAGCGATGGCTACACGCTGCTGCTGGCCACCAGAGAGTTGCGCCGGGAAATGCTTGGCACGATGACCGATGGCCATACGCTCCATGGCTTCCTGGATGCGCTTCTTGCGCTCGCTCTTTGGCAAGCCCATGTAGAGCAATGGTAGCTCGATGTTCTCCTCCACGTTGAGATCCTCGATGAGGTTGAATGCCTGGAAGACGAAGCCTAAGGTGCCCTTGCGGATGTCGGTGCGCTCTGACTCAGACTTCTTGCTTACGTCCATGCCTTTGAGCAGGTATTCGCCCTCGGTAGGATTGTCGAGCAAACCGAGGATGTTGAGCAAGGTGGATTTACCACAACCTGAAGGGCCCATGATAGCTACAAACTCGCCTTCTTCGACGTTCAGATTAACACCGTTCAATGCCACTGTCTCAACGAGCTCAGTGCGGAAAACCTTCTGGAGGTTCTTGATTTCAATGATATTCATATCTTATTCAATTAACAATTAATAATTAACAATTAACAATTTTGCTTGCATCCTTCGTGGCGTGCGGGTAAGCGAGGAGCGCATTGTCGCAAAACTAAGGCAATCACTCCCCTCCCTTGTGGAGGGGCCGGGGGAGGGTCTTCTTATTCGCTCTTCACCACGCTCGCCGGCTCAATCCTCGATATCCTCCATATCTGAAAGCCTACGGTCAGGGCGATAAGCGCGATGACGATGAGCAGCACGCCACCATAGAAGAGCACACCATGTGCAAAAGGAACGCGGAATATCTCGGAAATGATTGTGTCGATGAGCATGTAGGCGCAAGGGATGGAGATGGCCGAAGCTACGACGAGCTCGATGACGTAGAGGCGGATGAAGCACACTGCTATCTGCCATGCCTTGGCACCGTTAATCTTACGGATGGCCATCTCCTTGCGACGGAAACGTGTATCGACCGAGACGGCAGAATAGATGCCAATGAGCGTGAGCGTAAGAGCCAGTGCCGACAGCAGCAGGAAGAACGGCAGGAACTCGCGGAATGGACCTTCCTCCTCTTCGATAAGCTGGGCGAAACTCTTGAACGAACTATGAAGAGTGAACTTCTGGTCTTCGTGGTCAGTATACCACCACTCATCCGTATTGTCTTTCCATCGCTCATTGAGCAGAGCCTTCACCTTTGCACCTTTGCCTGGGTGGCACTTGATCCATAATTTGTTGCTATATGCTTTGGTATCATTGATATAGATGCTGTTGAATATTCGGCGGACAATGTTATTGTTCAAGCGTTCTGGTAGCTGAGCCACGGTGCCGACAATGGTGTGTGGTCGCCAGTCTCTCTGTGCAAAACGTCGCTCATCGACCATTGGGACTCCGTTTTCATCTCTCAAAATCACAGAGAGTTGGATGACATCGCCCAGTTGCAGGTCGAACTGGGTGAGCAGTCCTTCATCAACGACCACCTCCTGTGGTGTCTCGGCATAGCGACCTTGTGTGACAGCTTCGCCTAAGAACTGGAGGCATTCTGTTGTAAACGGTATATGATTAGCCTGAAGCGTGTCTCCCTGCTCATTGAGGAAGTTAGTGGTCCAATTGTGCCCAAACGGAGAGCCTTCATTGTAGCGTACCACCTCCAGAACATCTGGAATTTCCTTGAGCTCATCTGTCAACTCATCCGTTACTGCTACACCATACAACGATGCCACCAGACAATCCGCTTGCTGTTGCTCGGTCATCTGAGGAAGGAACACCTGCCTGTTGCACCGCAACTGCAAGACCAGGGCCGACATGAGCGAGAAGAAGAAGACTGCCAATGTGAGCTGATAGCCCAGCAGGATGTTGCGTCCGATGTGACGACCTGGACGACGGCCCGATGTGCTCTTGATCGACTCCTGTAGCGAGCGACGGCGTACCCGTATCACTGCAAGCCATGCCACCACGAGGCCGACGAGCAGCAGCACAGCAATGTGCCAACTGTTCTGATGCAGCATCTGGTCAATATCTATGATGAACGTATATCTGTTATACAGACGAAGCGTAAAGAAGGGCGAGCAGAGCTCAATCAGCAGCATACTCAGGCCACTCGTCAGCACAAGCATCAGCGTCACGTAGCAACTCACCATGAGCCAGAGGTCGCGGGTATGGGCACCATGACAGCGACGCAGGGTGTATTCGCGCTGACGCATCATGATGTCGCTCACCAGCAGATGGAAGAAGTTGGAGAGTGCAGCAAGGAGTAGCAACATGGCTGGCAGGGTGATGAGGAGGAAGATTACTCCGAAAGTTGCGATGAAATCCCACTGCCAAGGGTTGGGCCAACAGACGGTGTAATGTTTCTGAAGCTCTTGATCAAAGATGTCAAGTTGGTCAATGCTCTGCTTCACCGCCTCGCGTGTGAAGCCATCCTTGACCAGGATATACACATCGACGTTGGGTTCATAGTCTCGAGGCGGGGTGTTGAATGTCCAGCCTCCGATGTTTGAGAGTTGCTGCATCGAGTTGTTAGAAGGCAGATCCTCGACCACTGCGCGTATAGTATGGGCAGCTCCGTAGTGTGCCATCTTCTGACCAATGGCAGCTTCGGGTGAGCCAAACAGCTGCTGGGCAAAGCTTCGGGTCATCATGAAACTCGAACCAGAGCGGAGGGCATCCTCCCACGAGCCAGCGAGTAACGTCGGGTTGAAGATGTGACGAAACGTGGTGTCGGCCTCGCTGGTGGTCAGGTTGATGGAACGGCTGTCTTCCAGCGTCCAGTATGATGACATGCCCGATAGCTTGCAGTAGCATTCGATGCCGGGGATGCTGTCGAGCTTGCCTTCAATCACACTTTCGCGCACAAAGTTGCCATATTTAAGCGGGAAATCATTGTCCACTCGGCTGATCTGCACTACGCGGTCATGATTCTCGTACCAAGTATCGACAAACACTAAGCTATACACCAAATAGGCGAAGATGCTAAAGCAGAACAAGGCGACGGCCAGCCCTACGATGGAGAGTAGGCTCTGTATCGTAGGGCGGCAGATGTTGCGCCATGCGAGGGTGAGGTAATGCTTGAACATGAGTGGTTGTATTCTTTTTGTTTTTCGTGCTGCAAAGATAGCACATTATTTATTATTATAAGGCGAGAAAAGTGAGAAAAACGCTTTTTCAGGCTCAAAGTGTCCAATTTTTTGACACTATTTCAATATCACCACTTCCGTATCCCCTAGCTTCTCATATCCCGTCGTAATCACACGATCTCCAGCCTTAAGGCCTTCGATGATCTCGTACTGCGATGGGTTCTGACGGCCGATGCTGATAGGGGTCTTGATGGCTTTAGTGCCAGAGGCATCGAGGCGATAGATCCACTGGCCACCGGTGTTTTGATAGAAGTCACCACGAGGGATGACCAGCGCCTCTTCGGCCTTGCCAAGCTCGATCTGCACACGGTATGACTTGCCGACGCGGATGTTCGAGGGGCGATCTTGCTCGAAGACCAAGTCAATGTCGAACGAGCGGTTGCGTACCTCAGGCACGACCTTGGTGATGTGCAGCGGGAACTGCTCGTTCTGGTACTTGATGTTGGCAGGGAGGCCGGAAGCGATGCGGTCAATGTAGTATTCGTTGAGCGAAGCATGCACCTTGTAGTCGGTGAGCACCTTGATCTCGGCAATCTGTTCACCAGCACCCACACGCTGACCGAGGGTGGCCGAAATATAGCTGAGCTGACCATCGCAGGGAGCCAATACGACGAGGTCGTCCAGTCGGTCACACGAGCGACGATACTTCTTCTGTTCGCGCTCCATATCGCGTGCCATGATCTGGCCACGGAGCACGGCTGAAGCCGAGTCATTGCGAAGCGAGAGCATATCCAACTCGGTGCGCTGCTGCTGATAGCGATACTCATCTTCAGCCACTTCGAGCTGGGCCTTGCTCTTGATGCCCATGCTGTGCTCCTCGCGGTCGAGGACGATGTTCTTGTCGAGTCGCTGCTTTTCGTAGCGTGTCTGCAATGCCTGTTTTTGAAGCTGAAGGCGAAGCTTCTCCTGTTCGATCTTTTGCTCCTCGTAGGCCGTATGTTGACGCGCCAGGTCGTCACGCTGATCCTCGATGGCACGCTCCAGTTCGGGATTGCTCAACACCAGGATCGTATCGCCCTGATGGATGGTCTGTCCATCTTCAGCCAGGATGCGTAGCACGCTGCCCGACTCACGGGTATTGACCCTCAGCGTACGGATCGGCTGCACAAGTCCCTCCACATCAACGTACTCGAGGAAAGGCGCTGTCTTGGCTTCGCCGATCTTCACGTCTTCTGTATCGATTCGCAGACGTGAAGGGCCTAAGGAGAGCGACACGGCGTAGATGATGAGTGCAAGGACAGCAAGTCCACACATTATATAATATTTATAGCGGAGGTACCAGGGTTTGGGGGATAGGAACTTATCCATTGTTTTGTTTTTTGTTTTTTTGGATTTTCGAATTTTCGAATTTTCGATATTTCGATTGCACGATTTGATTTGTTACAGATTTGCAGGCAATTGCCAGGTGATTGGGATTTGCATTGCGAAGTCATATCCAGTCATGGAGCGAAGTCCGTAATACAAAGACCAGTATGTCGAGAGGCTCTGGATGTAGCTTCGACGTGCAGCATCCTTTTCGCTGATGGCGCTGTTGAGGTCGAGTATGGTGCTTTTGCCCATCACATAAAGCCTTCGTGCCACCTCGTAGCGTCGTTCGGCTGTTTGATCCGCTTGTTTGGCAACGGCTACTCGCCTGGACTGCAGGTTGAACTGCTGCACCATCTTCGTGACGTTCTGCTCGAAGCTCTTCATCCCTTGCTCGGCATGGATGTCAGCCAGATCTACATTTGACTGAGCCACCCGCCTGCGTCCTTTGCCTCGTCCCCAGTCGAGAATCGGGATGGAGACAGAAACCGAGGCATACTGCATGTCGGTGGGGGAGTGGTAGGCATCACGCAGCTCCTGTCCTGTCTGCGAAAGGCCGAACTGCACGTAGAGGTCGGCCTTCAGCCCCGTGCTCGCCTTGGTGTAAGCCAGGTTCTGCCGGCTTTCCAGTTGCGAACGCTTGTAGTAATCCGGGTCAGGATTGTTCTTCAATGCCAGCTCAAGCGCTTCGGCCAAAGGAACGTCCAACTGTGGCACGTTGTCGTCGGTCTGAACGATGAGCTGGGTGGTGGTGGGCAAGTCGAGGAAGTTGCGGAGCGCCTCGGCGGCAGCCTGTAGTTCCACATCGGCATCGAGCAGGTTGTTCTCTTCGCGCAGCTTGTTGAGTTTCAGTTGCAGCATCTCATTCTCGGTGATGGTGCCGATGTTATATCGCCCCTCAGCCATGTGGCACAGCGTGTCGACCGATGCCAGATTGCTTCGCGCAATATCCACGTTGGTCTGAGCCGCTGCCAGGGCAAAGAAATAACTGCTTGCCTGGCTGGCCACCAGTTCCATCGTCTCGTTGTACTGCTTCTGTGCCTCCTGCCAGCGCAGTGGCTCGATGCGACGATTCCACTTCATCTCGTTGTAGCCCAGCAGGCTCTGCTGATAGCCGATGGTGATGGGCTGCGAGCGATAGGAGGTGCGTCCGTCGCCTTCGATCTGATCGTCGCGCATCAGTGAGCTATTGATGAAGAGGCTGCCGCCCGTGAGCGGGATGTTCTGCGTAATCTGCAAAGCCACGTCGCTGCTCACTTGGCTCACGTGCACAAAGTTACTGGTACCATCGGGCTGCACTATGCGCTCGATGCCACGGTTAAACTCTGGCGAAGAAGTGAGCGTCACCGATGGCATGTAGCTTGCCACGTAATAGCGATATGTCCAATAGGCACTGCGCAAAGAATGCTGGGCAGCAATAGCACTGGGCGACTGTTGCTGCGCCATCATGATTGTCTGATCGAGCGTAATCTGCATCGATTTGCTTTCTATCCGCATCGACTTACTTTCTGTCTGCATAACTCTGTCAGTCGTCTGCACCGTCTGTTGCGCAAGCCCAACAACTGCCAAGGCAAAAACGCTTGCCGTAACTATAATTCTTTTCATCGTTCAATCAGTTTTTGTGCTGCAAAGTTCGACAATATTTTTAAAAGAATAACCTCAAAAAAGTCATAAATCGACTTTTTGAGGCTAAAAATGTCCAATTTTTTGACACTGATGATTGGGCAATCAGATTTTCTGCTGCCTAAGCTAAATTTAACCGGCAGGTCGGAAAAAAATCGTCACATTGGCAGAAAAATAGGTAAGAAAATGATAAAAACACTTTCCATAAGCAGACTTTTACCCGAACTTGGCTTTATTTTCGGGGAGTTTTGCATTAAATATTTGGAAATATACACAATAGTATATAAATTTGCACGCATAATATTTATGATATGAACCACGTTTTACGTACTATTTTCTTGACCTTACTATTTCTGTTCGGCGGTTTTTCAGCAATATGCCTTGCGCAGAACGCTGCCTGGAAAAAGCTGGCATTGGATAGCAAGTTCGAGCAGCTTCAGAAGAATTATGACCTCGACCTCCTGATGGAGGATAGTCTCTATATGGCCTTGCCTCAGGAAGAGTGGATTGCGGTGAATGTCCGGAGAGAGAAAATGCTGGACAGAATGAAGCGAGAAGATGACAGAATCCTTGATGAGATAGTCAGCTACTACAAGAGTGGCAGCAACATCCAGGCTTATCAGTATGACTCATTGCTGTCAAAGGCGACGCAGTTCTATCGTCTGACTCAGGATGCATTCCTCATAGAGCATCTGGTGTCTTATGCGCTGCCTTTCTATAAGAAGGCCGGTGATCTGGAGCATCTGTTCCAGTGTGAGGCTGTGATGGGGCTGGCATTGACTCAGATAGCCAGGGAAGGCGATACGGAAGCATACTTCAGTGCGCTGGAATATATGAACAGGGCTACAGACTATGGCTATGCGCACTTTAAGGGGTTCCGTCATGAAGATTCGTTCGACTATATCACCCGTCTTTATCAGGAGCTGCTGCATCCGCGTTGGCTAGAGCTTCGCAAGCAGACCATTAACGATGCCTACGCAAGATACTGCGAGTTGAAGGACCTGGATGTCTGGCTGAATGACAATCCGGACATGGCAGTCAGCAAGAAGATCCGGCAAAGGACTAACGACACCTATTTCGACTTCGAATACAACATTGTGGAGTACCTGATGTCTGAAAGGAGCCAAAACCAGAATAATCCTGTCATCAAATTGATGACCAAATTCTATAAGAGGCACATCGACCTGGAGAGGGATCTGCATGACATCTATCATACAGACAATTATTCCATTTCGAAGAAGGTCGAAGTGCAGTATCACAAGGCTCGCCACTATACAGGCCTCTGTTCGGCCCTGCAGTCGTTCCATGCCATCGACAGCATCTATCAGAGCCTGAAGGGAGCTGATGACATTGAGCCGATCATGATAGACCTGATAGGCTTCATCAAAGAGGCAGCATACTTCCTGGACATAACCGACGAGCTCACCAGCCAGCAGAAAGAGCAATACGCCCTGTCGTATCTGAACGACCTGACGGCCTATGCCAAGAGGGCACGCGCCATGCGTCGTCAGAGCCAGTTCTACGATCAGTTGGAGGCTATCGTGGTCGATCCGCACTTCTATAGCCAGCTAAGCGGCGATAACCGTAATGACTTGATCCTGAACCTGATCATAAAGTCAGATGCCGAGATCTATACCCACTCGATGTTTGTGACCTGGATTGGCTGGAACATGATGGATGTGCTGATAGCACAACGTCCGGCAGCCCTTGTGGGTCAGCTCGGTTGCAATACCCAGGAGCAGGTGCAGGCCAATAGGGATCAGTTCCTCGAGTTCTTCTGGAATGCCTGCCTCACGCACGATCTGGGCCTGAACCGCATGTCGCCCACCACCAATCGTCATTACCGTTCGCTCTCTGGCCATGAGTGCCAGCTGCTGCGCAACCACCTGATCCATGGTGCATCGATCATCCGCATCGACACTTACCACGCCCGATTCGCCGACCAGGCCATCGGACATCACAAGTGGTATAACGGCAGAGGATTCCCTGAGTCGTTTGACAATATCAATTCCCCCTATAGCATCATCAACGACCTGCTGACCATTACCGACTTCCTGGAGGGAAGTGCAGACCTGCCCGCCGAAGGTGTGCCTGGCGATTTCGAAGAGCGTCTGAAGATGCTCAACGAGCAGGCCGGCACACGCTTCAATCCCGAGCTGGTAAGGATGTTCCTCAATCATGAAGGTCTGCTGACCCGCATCCGCGAGCTCTGCACCGTCGAGAAGCAGCGGGTGCGCTACGATGTGTATAAGGAGTATTTTAACGAAACCTCAAGTAAGTGATGAAATTGCGCATATTCCTCACCTTGTTCTGCATACTTCTGGCATGCCAGACACAACTCACGGCACAGATTCAGCCCCCTATCGGCAAGGGTCTGTTCTGGTCGCAGCCCCAGTACGATCTCATCGATCAGCAGAATGCGCTGGCAGGGGAACCGCAGACAACGGCCATCACAGACACGGCTGGCTACACCATCGGCAATCACTTCCGTGCTTTGTTCCGCAACTATGAGCGCTATCATCAGTATAACGACAGCATCTATGTGCCTACCTTCCGCCACGACTGGGCCGAGATGATACGGCGCCGTGCCGAAGTACAATCTGAAATCTACGATGACAACCAGCAGCACATCAAGTTCATCCTCGACTATTTCAAGCCTGGCACTCAACGTTCGGCATCGACCTACGATTCGCTCTTCCACTACACTCACAGGTACTATCGTATTGAGAATGAGGACCTCTTTATGATCAAAGAGTTTATCAATATTCTGACGCCATACTATGAGAATAGCGGCAGCAGCCCAGGACGACTGATGCTCTGTTATCTCATCTCGGGCTATCTTGACTTTGAGGTGTCGCGTATCGACCATAACCCACTCACCTCTCGCCGATCGTATGACTACTATATGAAGGTGATCGACATGTTTGAGCATGAGACGGATTTCCATAGCCAGGTGGTCCCATTCTTCGTGATGTGTGCATACTGTAATGCCATGATGAGTTTCAGCGTGCGCGGTGACATCTCGATGGAAGAGGCCTACAGCATTCGCCAGCGCATGGAGGTCTTCTATAAGAAGAACAGAAAAGTATTAGACAGCCTCGTCAATATGCCAGAATATTACGAGTGGATCTGTAATCTCTTCGACCTGAAAGCTCCCGTCATCAGCATCTTCAACGGAGAGAGCGACACCGAGCTGTTCAAGACACTCTACAAGAACTACAATCGCTGCCGACGATCAATCCCGCGGCAGGAGTTTGAGGCGTTCATGAACATCAACTATTCCGACCGTCTCATCGATCAGTGGTTCATACAGGCCACATTAGGCGAGATCAACGCCACCAAGGGCTTCCTCAAATCCTACAACCGTATTGCCGAGAATCTGCAGGATCTGGAAGTCATAGACTTCTCCCGTCGTGACCGCAATGTCCAGAACCTCTACAACACCATAGTCACGAGCCTGGCACTCCTGGAGATGACCAACTTCTCCGACCAGCAGAAGCATGACTATGTGATTGACTATTTCCGGATCATCGACAAATTCCTGTCACTCCACCCCAAGGACAAGCTGATCACCGAGCGCAGCGACATCGAGCTCCGCATCCTGACCCTGCCCGCAGTCAAGAAGTATCTCACCACCGAGGAGCAGATCTTCTATATCAATGAGTTCATTGTCTACGAACAGCCACAGACCTATGCGCATGTGACCATGGTGAGCCGCCTGTGCGATGCCATGCTCGAAGCCGTCATCAATCACCATCCCGAGCTCCTGCACGACGTTCCCGGCTGCGGCAGCATCATCGACACCTGGAAGAACGAGAAGGAGTTGCGCTCGTTCATGTACGACGCAGGCATGTACCATGACCTCGGCAAGAACGTCATCCCCATCATCATCAGCAACAACTTCCGCAAGCTCACCGATAGTGAGTTCGCCCTGATACGAATGCACCCCGAACTGTCAGCCAAGTTCCTCGACATCAACCCCGAGTTCCAGAAGTACCTCGATCTGGCACTCGGACACCACAAGTGGTACAACGGCAAGGGAGGCTATCCAGCATCGTTTGACAACGTCTCATCGCCCTATCGCATTCTGATTGATATCCTCACCATCTGCGACTGTACCGATGCAGCCACCGACTACTTCGGACGCAACTACCGCAATACCAAGAAATTCCGTCAGGTTCTTTCAGAGTTTGACGCGGATGCCGGAGTACGATATAATCCAGATCTTGTCAAGCTGATCCATGATGTGCCATCGCTGTACGACAAGATGTCCGAAATCGTAGATGAGAAGCGCATGGATGCCTATTATGACATTTACAAGCTGTATTTCCGTTAACGTCCACACACTTAACTTTTAACTATATAATGCATAAATCAACCTTTTTCCTGCTCGCCCTCCTGCCTGCCCTCTCCTGGGCTCAGCGTCCTGACGGCCAGCCGGTGAAGACAGAATATACCGATTTTGAGAATGACACCCTGCAGCTCGACCAGGTAGAGGTGAGCATGGAGCGACGCAACCGACTGAAGATGCAGCACCTGACGTCGAACACCGAGATCATCGGCGAGCAGCAGCTGGTGCGTGCGGCCTGCTGCAACCTGGGCGAGTCGTTCACGGCCAATCCATCGGTGGATGTGAACTATTCGGATGCGGCCACGGGTGCCCGCCAAATCAAGCTGCTGGGCTTGAGCGGCACATACGTGCAGATGCTCACCGAGAATGTGCCGAACCTGCGTGGTGCCGCCATCCCGCTGAGCTTAGGCTTCATCCCGGGGCCTTGGATGCAGTCGATACAGGTGTCGAAGGGTGCAGCTTCGGTGCGCAATGGCTACGAGAGCACTACGGGACAGATCAACATCGAATACCTCAAGCCGCAGCTGGTGGATCAGGTGAGCGGCAATCTCTACTACGACTACCAGCAGAAGCTCGAGGCCAACCTGATGGCAAGCACACATGTGACCGAGCGCTTCAGCCACGGAGTGCTGTTGCATGTGGAGGACAGGCAGAAGGAACATGACGAGAATCACGACACGTTCATGGACATGCCCCGGTTGCGCCAATGGAATGGCATGTATCGTTGGGCATACGTCTCGCCACGGTGGATCAGCCAGTTCTTTGTGCGTGGCCTCAAGGACGAACGCAGGAGCGGACAGACATCGGCTTGCCAGGAAGGAGCAGAGCCTTTGCACTATAATTCGGACACCGAGCTCTACCAGATACAGATGGGTACCAAGCGTGCCGAAGTGCAATGGAAGAATGCCCTGATCATGGACTCGAGCCGAGGCGAGAGTCTGGCCCTGATGCTGCATGGCTCGTGGCACGATGCCGAGCATCTGTTTGGCGAGCAATACTATAGTGTATGCCAACGTAATGGCTACGCTCAGCTGATGTACGAGACGGACATCTGCGACGTGCACAACCTCTCGGTGGGCTATTCGATGAATGTAGATGAATACCGCCAGCACTACCCTACAGAGAGGGAGCACGAATACTCCTGGATTGACGGAAAGCCCATGACCGAGGTGACACATGGCCTCTATGCGCAATACACCTACAAGCCGAGCGACGAACTGAGCCTCATTGCCGGTGTGCGTGGCGACCACTCCAGCCGCTACGGAACGTTCTGGACACCCCGAATGCATGTGAAGTATTCGCCCACCGAATTGTTCTCGCTCCGAGTCTCAGCGGGCAAGGGTTACCGATCGCCACAGCCTCATGCCGAGAACGTCAGCCTGATGGCTACCGGCCGCCACCTGCACGTGCCTTCAGAATGGAACTATCAGCAAGAGGAGGCATGGAACTATGGCCTCAGCGCCGCCTTCACCCTGCCTGTGGCTGGCAAAGATCTGGAGCTCAACGCCGAGTATTACTATACGGACTTCGTACACCAAGTCAACGTCAATCCGTATGTGGATGGGCACATCTTCTTCGAGGACAGAGAGGACACCAAGAGCTACAGCCACACCCTGCAGATCGATGCCAGCTATCCGCTCTACGAGGGCCTTGACCTCATTGCCGGCTTCCGCTTCAACGATGCACAGGCACGATACTTTGTGGGAGAGGATGAGGGGGTTGAAGGGTTTGAGAGTAATAAGGGACGTATGCTCTGGCGACCGCTCACACCTCGTTACAAGGGCATGGTGTCGCTCTCGTACAAGACGCCGCTGGAGCTGTGGCAGTTCGACGTGACGGCACAGTTCATCGGCCCTCAGATGCTCTACGACCGCAGCAAGTCGCCATCCTATACCCAGCTTTCGGCACAGGTGACGCGCGAGTTCCAGTATTTCTCGATCTACCTGGGCGGCGAGAACCTCACGGGCTACAAGATGAAGCACCCTATCCTCCATGCCGAGAATCCCTGGTTTCCACGGTTCGATGCTACGCAGATCTGGGGTCCGATTGATGGAGCGATGGTGTATGCAGGCATCAGGTTCAAGATAGAAAGGATGTAAGGCCCCCTCCAACTCCCCCCTGGGGGGAGGGACAAAATAACGGTTCGAGTATAACAATCTATTATAATAATGAGAAATAGTATTCTTGTGCTGCTCTGTCTCCTGCCAATGACGGCCATGGCGCAGATGACGAGTTTCAAGTTCAATAACAAGTTTAACCATCAGCTCTATACCGATGCTGAGGGGACGTTCGATGGCGACACCATCCGCGTGACGGCTGCCTGCATCGGCAAATGGCTCACCCCCAGTTTCAAGTTGGGCGAGGGCGATGTGGCCTACATCGACGGCGTGGCACAGGAAAGCAAGGTGAGCCGACGCTCGTTCAAGGAGCCTGTGACCTATCGTGTGGTGAATGCACAGACAGGCTTTGAGCACGACTACACCGTGGTGGTGGACTTCCTCACCGACCACGCCGAGGGCGAGTATCGCGTGCCCACCATCTACATCGAGACAGCCGACGGCAAACTGCCCTTGAGCAAGACGACCTATAAGGATGCCACCATACGCATTGACGGCGGAGGCGTGTTCCCCGACTACGAAGAGGCTGCCATGCAGATCCGCGGCCGAGGCAACTCCAGCTGGAACAACGGCAACAAGAAACCCTACCGCATGAAGTTCGCCGAGAAGGGCAAACCCTTTGGCCTGAAGAAAGGCAAGAGCTGGGTACTGCTGGCCAACAATCAGTCGAAGAGCGCCTTCTGCAACGCCATCGCCATGGAGATAGCGGGCGAAGTGGAGACGGTGGCCTACAATCACATCGTGCCCTGCGAGCTGTACATCAACGGCGAGTACCGCGGGCTCTACAACTTCACCGAGAATCCTGGCTTCGGAAACAACAGCATCGACCTGGCTGATGAATCGAAGGCTGTGCTGCTGGAGCTCGACTCGTACTACGACGAGACATACAAGTTCAAGGACAGCTACTTCAGCGTGTGCACCAACGTGAAAGAGCCCGACTTTGGCGATCCGGAGAGTACCGCGTTGACGTTCCCCGAGGTGAAGAGCCACTACAACGCCTTCTGCCAGGTGCTCAAGAACGGCACCGATGCGCAGTTGACCGAGAAACTTGACGTAGTGGCCGTGGCCAAGGCACGCTTCGTGACCGAACTGACGCGTAACACCGAGGTGATGCACCCCAAGAGCTGGAAGCTGTATAATGCCGACATCACGCAACCCGACAGCCTGTATGTGTTCGGCCCGGTGTGGGACTTCGACTGGTCATTCGGCTATGAAGGTACGGGAGAATACTACAAGCGCAACGGCCAGGCTGACCTCTTCCAGGGCATGGGATCGTGGAATGCCGGCTATCCCTACTTCAGCAAGCTGTTCCGCGGCTTCGACTCGGTGAAGCGCGAGTATTACCGACTCTTCGTGCAATGGCGCGAGAAGGAGGGTATCGAGGAGCTGTGCGACTACATCGACTGCTACTACGACTACGTGTCGAAGGCATTGGACCACAACAAGTCGAAGTGGGGCGACAACACCAACTATGCCTCGCAGAAGGAGACGGCCAAGTCATGGTTGCGCACCCGTGCCGACTACCTGTTTGGCAAGGCCGATGTCTATGAGCTCGAAAGCATCGAACAAGTAACTGCCGACGGGCCTGCTGAAAACGCAGGCATCTTTGACCTGTATGGAAATCGCGCCAGCAGCCTCCAGCCAGGCTTCTACATCATCGACCACAAAAAGGTGCTCATAAATAAATAAGGTAGCAAGACTTGCGCCATCAAAGATCCTCGCAGCAAATAAGAAGGCTTGATATGCCTTCGCGAGAAAGACCCATAGGAAATCAATAATTTTGCAATATGAAAAAGTTCATTACCCTGGCCACTACGGCCCTCATCGCACTCTCGGCATGGGCCGAGAACATCCAGACCATCGTCTTTACCCCAACCCCAGTGATGACCTGTCAGAACTGCGAGAAGAAGATCAAGACCAACGTGCGCTTCGTGAAGGGCACCAAGCGCATCGAGACTTCGCTCAAGGACCAGACCGTCACCATCACCTACGATGCCGACAAGGCCAAGCCCGAGGACTACGTGGCTGCCTTTGCCAAAATCGGCCGCAAGGTAGAGGAGGTGAAGCCTGCTGACACCGAAAAGAAAGAGGTAAAAAAAGAAAAATAAAAAAAATTGAAAAATTTTCGCATTTCCCTGTAATTTTCTTCCCACCCCTTGCGTCTAATGGGTGTAACTTGATTCGAAAGAGCAGGACACCTGCACTAAACGCAAAAACAAAATGAGAGACGAAAGCAGATTTACACAAATCGTAAAAGAGAACAAATCGACCATCTACACGGTCTGTTATATGTTCTCGCAGGATAAGGAAGAGGTGCAAGACCTCTTCCAAGACACACTGGTCAACCTCTGGAACGGCTTCGAATCGTTCCGTGGCGACAGCAAGACAGAGACCTGGGTGTGGCGCGTAGCCCTCAACACTTGCATCTCGGCCGAACGCAAGAAGAAAGAGGGCGAAAAGGTACCATTGACCCTCGACATCGACCTCTACTCCGACCAGGATGCCGCCTCGCTCCAAGTCCAGCTCTTGCACAAGCGCATCGGTAAGCTCGGCCTCGTCGATCGCGCCATCATCCTGCTCTGGCTCGAAGACATGAGCTATGACGAGATCGGCGCCATCGTAGGCATCTCGGCACAGAACGTCGGTGTGAAGCTCTTCCGCATCAAGGAGCAGCTCAAGTCCATGCACGATTAATGCATTATTAACTCTAATCTCTAAACTCTAAACTAACTACAACTATGGAAGAAAAAGACATCCTGGAAATGCGTAACCAGATTGCTCTCCTCAAGGAGAAACTCAACAAGCAAGATATCGTCAGCGACCGCCTGCTGCGTGCCTCGATGCGCGACGGCAAGCAGATTCTGAACCGACACGGAAAGAGTGAGACCATCCTCGGCATCACAGGTGCAGCAACGTGGTTCCTGATTGCCTACACAGGTCACTCATCCGTGTATCTGGCTATGGCCACAGCCCTGATGATGATCTTCTGCATCGTAGCCACCTGGTACTGCCATCGTCCTGTAAACCAGGCCAACCTGTACACCGATGACATCGCTACCGTAGCACAGGCATTTGCCAGCGTCAAGCACATGTACCACATCTGGATCACTCGCATTGCTCCAGCCATGATCCTGCCCTGGCTCGCCTGGGTATGCTATGACTACAATGACCATTTCTACTTCGGCAATCATCAGTGGGTAGTCTATGTGATGGTGCTCGGTGGTGCTACCGTCGGCTTCCTTATCGGATATCGTATGCACTGCAAGGTGGTCGATAAGTGCCAGGAGGTCATCGACCAGCTGGAAGCTGTAAAGTAAGCTCAAAAGTTTGAAAGGTTTGAGAGTTTGAAAGTACCCCTCAAACCTTTCAAACCCTTCAAACTATTCAAACTTCAATATGCATCGCATACTCTTTGTTTGCCACGGCAATATCTGCCGTAGTCCAATGGCAGAATTCGTGATGAAGTGGCTGGTCTCGCAGGCCGGCCGCTCTCACGAGTTCGAGATAGCCTCAGCAGCCACCAGCACCGAAGAAATCGGCAATCCAGTCTATCCACCAGCTCGTCGCAAACTGGCCGAACATGGCATCCGTTGCGATGGCCATGCAGCGCGTCAGCTTACACGTCGCGACTATCAGTATTACGATCTGCTCATCGGTATGGACGACTGGAACATACGCAATATGCAGCGCATGTGTGGCGGCGATCCAGAGGGCAAGATCCACCGCCTGCTCGACTTCACCTCACGTCCTGGCGAAGTGGC
Source organism: Bacteroidales bacterium (assembly GCA_045628525.1). Taxonomy (GTDB): domain Bacteria; phylum Bacteroidota; class Bacteroidia; order Bacteroidales; family UBA3663; genus Liminaster. The sequence continues at coordinate 12,979 of JAZQPJ010000048.1, read as the reverse complement.
CGATCCTTGGTACACCGACAACTTCGATGCCACCTGGCGCGATTGCGTGGAGGGATGTACTGCATTACTGAAAGAACTGTCGGCAAACAAAGAATAGATATCAGTTGCACAAATCTGCAGCAATCAATCTGCATGATGGTGGTGCATAGAAAAGAGGCCGTGGCAAAAGCCTTTGCCACAGCCTCTTTATTGAACGATGACACGCTGAGAATCAGACATTGAAGAGGAAGTGCATGATGTCGCCATCCTGCACCACATAGTCCTTGCCCTCGATGCCGAGCTTGCCAGCCTCCTTGACGGCAGCCTCGGAGCCATACTGCAGGTAGTCCTCGTACTTGATGACCTGGGCGCGGATAAAGCCCTTCTCGAAGTCGCCGTGGATGATGCCGGCACACTGTGGCGCCTTCATGCCGCGGCGGAAGGTCCAGGCCTTCACCTCCATTGGGCCGGCGGTGATGTAGGTCTGCAGGCCGAGCAGGTCGTAGGCAGAATGGATGAGGCGGTTGACGCCGCTCTCGGTGAGGCCGAGCTCCTCGAGGAACATCTGGCGCTCGTCGTAGGTCTCGAGTTCGGCAATCTCCGACTCGATCTTGGCTGAGATCACGAGCACCTCGGCATCCTCGCCCTTCACCGCTTCGCGCACCTGCTCCACGTAGACATTGCCATTCTTGGCCGAGGCCTCATCGACGTTGCAGACATAGAGGATTGGCTTGGAAGTCAAGAGGAAGAGGTCGTGATAGGCGCGCTCCTCATCGGGTGTCTCGGGCTTCACGGTGCGTGCCGAGCGGCCCTGCACGAGTGCCTCCTTGATGCGGCTCATGAGGTTGTACTGCACCTTGGCGTCCTTGTCGAGGCCCACCTGGGCGAGCTTGGCCACCTTGGGCAGACGGGTCTCGATGGTCTCGAGGTCCTTGAGCTGGAGTTCGGTGTCGATGATCTCCTTGTCGCGCACAGGATCGACGCTGCCATCGACATGCACCACGTTGCCGTCGTCGAAGCAACGGAGCACGTGGATGATGGCATCGGTCTCGCGGATGTTGGCCAGGAACTTGTTGCCGAGGCCCTCGCCCTTCGAGGCACCCTTGACGAGGCCGGCGATATCGACGATCTCGACGGTGGCCGGGACGATGCGCCCTGGATGAACGATCTCGGCCAGCTTGGTCAGTCGCTCATCAGGCACCGAGATGATGCCCACCTGAGGGTCGATGGTGCAGAATGGGAAATTGGCTGCCTGTGCCTTGGCGCTGGACAGACAGTTGAAGAGGGTGGACTTGCCCACGTTAGGGAGTCCGACTATACCACATTGTAAAGCCATAGTGTTTTACAAACTAATTACAGATTACAAATTACATGCTCAAAAGAGCGCACAAAGATACGAAAAAGGTGTGACAATGCCAAAAAAAACGGGCCAAAATGGGAGAAAACGCGCTTTTATTGAATATTTAGAATAAAAAAGGCGGCTCGAAGTACCAACATATTGAAAAAATGTATAAATTTGCGGACAAATAAAGACTATTTACCATGCAAAAGAAATATGATTTTCTGGTCATCGGTTCAGGCATCGCCGGTATGAGCTATGCGCTGAAAGTGGCCGAGGCTGGCCGGGTGGCGCTGATCTGCAAGAGCGAACTGCAGGAGTCGAACACCGACCTGGCACAGGGTGGCGTTTCATCGGTCACCAATCTCAAGCTTGACAATTTTGACAAACACATCCACGACACCATGGTGGCGGGCGACTGGCTCTCCGACCCCAAGGCCGTGGAGCTGGTGGTGCGCAATGCCCCCAGCCAGATTGCCGAACTGGTGAAGTGGGGCGTCGATTTCGACCGCAATGCTGACGGCGAGTTCGACCTGCACCGCGAGGGCGGACACTCGGAATTCCGCATCCTGCACCATGCCGACAACACGGGCCACGCCATCCAGAGCGCCCTGATCGAGGCGGTGAAGAAGCACCCCAACATCGAGGTGCTGGAGCATCACTTCGCCATCGAAATCCTCACCCAGCACCACCTCGGGCAGGAGGTGACACGCCGTACCCCTGACATCGAGTGCTATGGTGCCTACGTGCTGGACGAAAAGACCGGCGAGATCGACACATATCTGGCCAAGGTGACTATGATGGCCACGGGCGGCATCGGACAGGTGTATAGCACCACCACCAACCCTCCGATCGCTACGGGCGACGGCGTGGCCATGGTCTATCGTGCCAAGGGCACGGTGAAGGACATGGAGTTCGTGCAGTTCCACCCCACCGCCCTCTATCATCAGGGCGACCACCAGAACTTCCTGATCACGGAGGCGATGCGCGGTTATGGCGGCATCCTGCGCAACCTGGATGGCTCGGAGTTCATGCAGAAGTACGACCCACGTCTGTCACTGGCGCCACGCGACATCACGGCACGCGCCATCTTCAACGAGATGAAGCTCAACGGCACCGACCATGTGCTGCTCGACGTGACCCACAAGGACCCGGAGGAGACCAAGCACCACTTCCCGAACATCTACAAGAAGTGCCTCTCCATCGGCATCGACATCACCAAGGAGCCCATCCCCGTGGTGCCCTGCCATCACTACATGTGCGGCGGCATCCTGGTGGACTATGACGGACAGTCATCGATCAACCGCCTCTACGCTGCCGGCGAGTGCTCATGCACCGGCCTGCACGGCGGCAACCGTCTGGCATCGAACTCGCTGATCGAGGCCGTGGTCTATGCCGACCTCGCTGCCAAGCACTCAGTGCCCCGCATCGCCAACCTGACCTATCGTGAGGACATCCCCGACTGGATCGACACCGGCACCGTACCTCACGAGGAGCTCTACCTGATCAGCGACTCGAAGACCGAGGTGCAACAGATCATGCAGACCTACGTGGGCATCGTCCGCTCTAACCTGCGACTGAAACGTGCTTGGACCCGTCTGGACGTCATCTACGAGGAGACCGAGAAGCTCTTCCTTCGCTCCAAGGTCAATATGGACATCTGCGAACTCCGCAACATGATCAACACCGGCTACATCATCATGCGCCAAGCTATGGACCGCAAGGAGAGCCGAGGCCTCCACTTCAGCATCGACTACCCACCGGCTGACCGAGGGATCGAGGGGTTCTAATTCATAATTCATAACGATAAAAAAGCGCCTGCAAGTCAGTTTGCAAGCGCTTTTTTCGTTGCGGAAAGAACGGGATTCGAACCCGTGAGACCCTTTTGGGGCCTACACGCTTTCCAGGCGTGCCTCTTCAACCACTCGAGCACCTTTCCTGTTAGCTATCTTATTTCTTCTGGAGCGACAACTCGCTGTCCGAGAATAACTTGCCATCCGAGATCAGTACAAATGGATCGGGGATTGCATAGTAAGTCTTGACGTCGGCTACCTTGACGCCCGCAGTGTCGTACAGCTGATAGGTGGTGTCAGCCTTGAAGGTGATGGCCTCGAACTGCTCCTGCCAGACAGCCTGAACAGAATCGAACATTTCGACCACAGCCAGCGAATCCATGATGTCCGAGCCCCAGCCCGATGTGGCCGTGACCTTGGGCATGCGCAGTGCCGCACCCTTCGGAGCAAAGAGATAGGCACCATCGAAGGCCGACCCGGTATAAGTGCCGCCAAAGAGCACCAGGCTGTCGGGCGCATAGATACCGTGCCGCCAGGCACGGATCTGCCATGTGCCCAGGCTGGAGAGCATGGAGTGGCGCAGATGGATGCCATCGCCCGGCTGACTCTCGATATCGACCTTGATACCATACTGGCATTGAAGCCCCGTAGCTGCGATGCCATGGGTGCAGACAGCACTCTCCTTCGGTGGCGTTGAGTTGCAAATGGAGAGCGTGCCCGTGCCTCCCAGCACAATAATGCCCTGCGACGTAATGGTGGCATCGTCAGGCCGGGCATTGTTCATGTGGAGCGACTTGAGGCTATTCTTGCTCTTTTCGGGCAACACCATATAACATGCTCCCACACCTGTACTATTGATCACCGGACCCTCTTCACAGCTCAGCGTGAGTCCCGAGAGGTAAAGGGCATAGCTGTGCTCGCTGTCGATGGTAAGGCTGCCGCTGGGGATCGGGTTATGATTGGCAGCATAGCCGTAAGCCACCACCACCAGGCTGTCCGAATGATTGTTCAGACGCACATGAAGGCCATCCACCGTGGCATCCACCTCTTCTTTGCAAGGTCCCCACACGCGGGCTTCGGACGGGGTGTACTCCACATAGACCAGATGCGTATAGGCACGCACCTGCGAATTGACCGGTGTGAACTGAGATCCCATAGAGTCGGTGTCGTACTTGCTGCACGACACAAGCACCATGACCACCAGAGCCGACAGCCATGTCAGGGTGAGGAGTATGTGAGTTAGTCGTTTCATTATTTCTTGATAGCACAAGTCTTGCACTGGGTGAGTTCGCCACGGAAGCGCTTCTCGACCAGGTGCTTCAGTCGATCCTTGAGTGGCTCGATGCGGATGCCGTCGATGACGTCGCCCATAAAGGCGAACATCAGCAGCATGCGGGCCTCAGCCTCGGGGATGCCACGGGTGCGCATGTAGAAGAGAGCCTGCTGGTCGAGCTGGCCCACGGTGGCACCATGGCTGCACTTCACGTCGTCGGCATAGATTTCGAGCTCGGGACGAGCCACCATGCGGGTCTGATCGGTGAGGCAGAGGTTGCGGTCGGTCTGGTGGGCATCGGTCTTGACAGCACCCTTCTGCACAAGGATGCGGCCGATGAACGAACCACGTGCCTGCTGGTCGAGCACATATTTGTAGAGCTCGTTGCTGGTGCAATCGGGCACACGATGGCGGATGTAGGTGATGTTATCGACATGCTGCTCCTGATCGGCAATGCACATTCCATACAGGTGGGTGTCGGCATGCTCACCCTTCAGGTCGATATAGACACGATTGCGGGTCTGGCCGGCAGTGAGGGCATATTGGCCGATGGCGACGCTGGACGACGCCTGCTGCTCCACATAGAGGCTCGACAGGCGGGTGACATGGTCGTTATGTTCCTCGAGTGCATACAGGTCGAATGTGGCATGCTCGTCCACAAACACCTCGGTAACCTGCAGGCTGAGCTGGCGGGGATAGTCAGCCTGCCCCTCGGTCTTCAGCAACGAAGCATGATCACAGACTAACAAGCTGGCCTTGGCTCCCTTGCCTATGATGATAAGCAAACGCTGGCAGGCCATGAGGTCGTCCACGCTACGCATCAGCGAAATAAGCTGCAGTGGCTTCTCGACCTGCACGCCATCAGGCACATAAAGCACGAAGCCATCCTGGGCAAACAGCGTGTTCAATGCAGCTTCGCCCAATGGACGATGGGCTGTAACCGAAGTGCCATCAGCTCGCTGGTCGTAATGTGGCTCCTGGCTTAAAGCCAGCTTGCTATAGTATTGTTCAATGAGCTCAGGATGCCCGGCTGCAAACTGACGAAGCGAACCGGCGAAATAAGGACGGGGGTTCGAGGAGTTCGAGGGATTCGAAAGCTTCACATACTGCTCGTTGACGAGGAAATGCACGTCGGTGGAGAGTTCCGGCACTGCACAGGTAAAGAGGTCGGTCTTGTCTGTCGGCACCTCATGGCGAGCCAGATTAAGCGCATAGTCGTATGAAAGAGCCTCTTCCGGATCGACATGTGTGAAGTCCTTAGGACGCTGCAGGCCTGCACGCGCCAACACCTCGGCTGCCTCAGCGCGATGGGCGTTGAGGGCGGGGGCGCTGTTAGCGTCGATCAGAGCCTGTTGAGATCGATAAAGTTCTATATATTGAGTTTCTGCAGACATTAACTCTTTAACTTTACACATTACACATTACACTTTCCTCTCTCCTCACTCACCCAGCTCCTGCTTGATCCAGTCGAAGCCCTCGGCGAAGATCTTGTCGCCCAGCTCAGGACCGCCATGCTTCACGATGCGGCCTTTATAGACGATGTGTACGAACTGTGGCTGCACATATTCGAGCAACTTCTGATAGTGGGTGATCACGATGCTGGAACGCTCGGCCGACTTGAGGCGGTTCACACCATCGCTGACGATACGGAGTGCATCGACGTCAAGGCCAGAGTCGGTCTCATCGAGAATCGAGAGCGTGGGCTCGAGCATGGCCATCTGGAAGATCTCGTTGCGCTTCTTCTCGCCGCCCGAGAAGCCCTCGTTGACCGAACGGTTGGCTAGCTTGTTGTCGAGCTGAACGACGGCACGCTTCTCGCGCATCAGCTTGAGAAACTCGGTAGCGGTCAGGGCTGGCAAGCCGCGGTATTCGCGCTGGGCATTGACAGCTGTGCGCATGAAGTTGACCATCGACACACCCGGGATCTCCACGGGGTACTGGAACGAGAGGAACAGGCCCTCCCACGCACGCTGCTCCGGCTTCATGGCCAGCAGGTCCTTGCCCTTGTAGAGGATCTGGCCCTCGGTGACCTCATATTGCGGATTGCCGGTGAGGATGGCGCTGAGCGTACTCTTGCCCGCACCATTCGGACCCATCACGGCATGCACCTCACCGGGGTTGATCGTGAGGTCGATGCCTCGTAATATCTCTTTGCCTGCTACGCTTGCGTGCAGGTTCTTGATTTCAAGCAAACTCATTATCCTACTGAATTTTCGATTGACAATGATAATAATTTCTGTGCCTCAACGGCGAACTCCATCGGCAGCTTTGAGACAACCTCCTTGGCATAGCCGCCCACGATGAGCGACACGGCATCCTCCTCCTTGATGCCACGCTGCTGGCAATAGAAGAGCTGGTCCTCGTTGATCTTGGAGGTGGTGGCTTCGTGCTCGACGATGGCCGTGGGGTTCTGTATGTCCATGATCGGGAAGGTGTGGGCGCCGCAGGTGTCGCTCAGCAGGAGCGAGTCACATTGTGTGAAGTTGCGCACGCCATCGGCACCCGGCATCACCTTCACGAGGCCGCGGTAGGAGTTCTGCGAATGTCCCGCCGAGATGCCCTTCGACACGATGCGCGAACGCGAGTTCTTGCCCAGGTGGATCATCTTGGTGCCAGTGTCGGCCTCCTGATAGTTGTTGGTCACGGCCACGCTGTAGAACTCGCCCTGAGAGCCCTCGCCCTTCAGTACGCACGATGGGTACTTCCAGGTGATGGCCGAACCGGTCTCGACCTGCGTCCACGAGATCTTCGAGAAATCGCCGGCACAGAGCGCACGCTTGGTCACAAGGTTATAGACGCCACCCTTGCCGTTCTTGTCGCCCGGGTACCAGTTCTGCACGGTGCTGTATTTCACCTCGGCACGCTCGTGCACGTAAATCTCCACCACGGCGGCATGCAGCTGGTTCTCATCGCGCATCGGCGCGGTACAGCCTTCGAGGTACGAGACGTATGCCTCCTCGTCGGCAATGATCAATGTGCGCTCGAACTGACCCGTACCGCTCGAATTGATGCGGAAGTACGATGCCAGCTCCATCGGGCAACGCACGCCCTTGGGGATATAGACAAACGAGCCATCGCTGAAGACGGCCGAGTTGAGTGCCGAATAGTAGTTGTCGCGCACAGGCACCACCTTGCCCAGATACTTGCGCACCAGGTCGGGGTACTCGCGCACAGCCTCGCCAAACGAGCAGAAGATGATGCCCAGCTCGGCCAGTTTGTCGCGGTAAGTGGTCTTCTGCGACTCTGAATCGACGATGGCATCGACGGCCATGTTGCTCGACGACGATACCGTCTCGTCACCAATACCCAATAACGTATTGCGCTCGTGCAACGGGATGCCGAGCTTGTCAAAAGTCTTGAGGATCTCCGGATCGACCTCATCGGCCTTCTGGGTCTTCTTCTTTGGCGCAGCGTAGAACGAGATCTTGTCATAATCCACAGGATCCACCTTCACGTGTCCCCATTCGGGCACGGGCTGCTCCTTCCAGTAGCGGTAAGCCTCCAGTCGGAACTGAAGCATCCACTCTGGCTCGCCCTTCTTGGCCGAGATCAATCGCACCACGTCCTCATTGAGGCCCGTGGGGATCACCTCCGTCTCTATATCGGTCGTAAAGCCGTACTTGTATTCGCCTGAGGTGATCTCCTGCAGTACGTCTTCCGAATTGTTTTCCTTACTCATTATATATAATAGTTAGGAGTTATTGCTTGTAGGCATCAATAACTATTAACTTTCCTTCAACATCTCGAGCGCAGGGCTCAGGATGTGCTCGTAGGCCCAAGGCATCACCGTATCGACCAGCCGATGCACCCAGGGCACCAGCTGAGAGCCTTGCAGATACGGCTGGATCTTCAGCCCCTCGACGTTGGCACAAGCCACCTCAATGACCGAAATGGCCAACGCGGCAATGAGACAATATTTGACGGCGGCAAACAGTCCGCCCGCCAGACGGTTGAGCCAGCCAAGCTCCACCGATTTCATCACACGCTGCAGCAGATAGGCAATCCGGTGCAGCAGGAAGATGCTCAGCAGGAAGATCACCACCCACACGATGATGGCAGCCAGCGTGGCATTGTCCATAGTCACACCCAGATAGGGTTGCGCGTATGGCGATATGTAATTAGCGGCAATGGCCGCCAGCACCAGCCCGATGGTTCCGACCACCTCCTTGAAGAAGCCGCGGAACAGGCCGATGCAGGCGCCAATGCCCACAAATACAAGTATTACGATGTCAAAATCGTTCAATGTCATTACAGCTTGGCCTTAACCTGTACCTCGGTGAATGCCTCGATGATATCGCCCTCGCGGATATCGTCATAGTTGGTGATCGAAAGACCGCACTCGAAGTTGGTGCCCACCTCCTTGACGTCGTCCTTGAAGCGCTTCAGGCCAGCCAGCTCGCCAGTGAAGACCACGATACCGTCGCGGATGACGCGGCACTTGTCGGTGCGATGGATCTTGCCGTTCTTCACGAGACAGCCAGCCACAGCGCCCACCTTCGAAATCTTGAAGACAGACTTGACCTCGGCCTCGCCGCAGTACTCCTCCTTGACGATAGGCTTGAGCATACCCTCCATGGCCTCCTTGACCTCCTCGATGGCATCGTAGATGATCGAATAGGTGCGGATGTCCACGCCGTCCTGGTCGGCCAGGCGACGGGCACCTGATGAAGGACGTACCCGGAAGCCGATGATGATGGCCTTCGAAGCGGCAGCCAGTACCACATCCGACTCTGAGATCTGGCCCACAGCCTTGTGGATGACGTTGATCTGGATGTTCTCGGTCGAGAGCTTGATGAGCGAGTCGGTCAATGCCTCTACTGAGCCGTCCACGTCGCCCTTGACGATGAGGTTGAGCTCCTGGAAGTCGCCGAGCTTCAGGCGGCGGCCGATCTCGTCGAGGGTAAGGGTCTTCTGGGTACGAAGAGCCTGCTCACGCTGCAGACGGTCACGCTTCTGTGCAATCTCACGAGCCTCCTGCTCGGTCTCGAGTACACGGATCTGGTCACCGGCCGATGGAGCGCCATCAAGACCGAGCACCTGAACTGGGCAAGCTGGGCCTGCCTCCTCGACCTTCTGACCACGTTCGTTGAAGAGCGCACGCACACGGCCATAGTGCTTACCAGCCAGCACGACGTCGCCCACATGGAGCGTACCGTTCTGCACCAGGATCGAAGCCACATAGCCACGGCCCTTGTCGAGGGTTGCCTCGATCACCGAACCGCTGGCAGCCTTGTCTGGATTAGCCTTCAGGTCGAGCATCTCGGCCTCAAGCAATACCTTCTCCAAGAGTTCCTCCACGTTCAGACCGTCGCGAGCCGAGATGTCCTGGCTCTGGTACTTACCGCCCCACTCCTCCACGAGGTAGTTCATGGCAGCAAGCTGCTCCTTCACGCGGTTAGGATTGGCAGTAGGCTTGTCGATCTTATTGATGGCGAAGACGATAGGCACACCGGCAGCGGCAGCATGGTTGATGGCCTCCTTGGTCTGTGGCATGATGCCGTCGTCGGCAGCCACGATGATGATGGCGATGTCGGTCATCTTGGCACCACGGGCACGCATGGCGGTAAATGCCTCGTGGCCTGGGGTATCCAGGAAGGTTACGTGACGGCCATCCTGCAGCTGTACGTTGTAGGCACCGATGTGCTGGGTAATGCCACCGGCCTCACCAGCGATGACGTTGGTGTTGCGGATGTAGTCGAGCAGCTTGGTCTTACCATGGTCGACGTGGCCCATCACTGTGATGATAGGTGGACGTGACTGGAGCTGATCCTCGCTATCGGCCTCCTCCTCGAGTACGGCCTCAACCTCTTCGCTGACATACTCGGTCTCGAAGCCGAAGTTCTCGGCCACGAGGTTGATGGTGTCGGCATCGAGGCGCTGGTTGATCGAAACCATCATGCCCAATGACATACAGGTCGAGATAACCTGAACCACTGAGATGTTCATCATCGTAGCCAAGTCGTTGGCGGTCACGAACTCGGTGAGCTTGAGCACCTTGCTCTGTGCTGCTTCTGCCTCCTCAGCCTCGGCGGCTGCCAGGGCTGCGGCATTACGCTTGTCCTTACGATACTTCACAGCCTTCTTGTCAGGCTTGTTGGTCAGACGGGCCAACGTGTCCTTTACCTGCTGCTGAACGTCAACCTCGCTGACCTCCTGCTTGTAGGCCTGCTGGCCTTTCTTCTTGTCCTTGCCAGCATGCTTGCCACGGCCGTCCTCCATCTTGTCCTTGCGGTTACGACGCTCTTCGCCCTTGGCATCACGGCCCTTATTGCGGCTGATCTCCTCATTGATATCCACCTTCTGGGCGCCATGCTGACGACGGCTGCCACGAGCCTCATCGCCACCACCGCGGCCATTCTGCGAACGCTGCTCACGCTCTTTCTTGCGCTCCTCCTTCGACTTCTTCTTCGGACGGGTTGACTGGTTCAGGGCGTTGAGGTCGATGGTGCCCACCACATTGAGCTGTGGACCGGCCGTCTGGTTCAGGCGGAACACCTCGCCATTCTTAGCCTCGGCTGGCAATGGCTCGTCGTTGATACGGTCCTTGCTGCGCTCGCCCCAGATGCTCTGGTTAGGCTTCTTGGCGGGCTGCTCAGCGTTCACATGAGCCACCTTAGGCTCCTGCTTGGGAGCCGCTGGCTTCGGTGCGCCCTGTTTGGGAGCGGCTGGCTTAGCCTCCTGCTTGTGTTGCTGCTTAGGCTGCTGCTTGGGGGCAGCTGGCTTGTTGAGCGAGTTGAGGTCGATGTGACCCAGGATCTTGGGACCATTCTGCTGCTTCACCTGCTCGTCGCCTGGGGTCTGTGCCTTGGAGGTCTGAGCCACGCCGTTGTTCACAGCATTGATCTGGCGTGTCTCCTCCTTGATCTTATCGCGTGTCTGCTGACGCTCCTGGCGCTCACGCTCAGAGGCCTGCTTCACCGACTTGTCTTTATTGAACTCATGGCTCAACATCTCGAACATATCGTCCGGGACATTGGTCATCGGTCCCCATTCCGTAGCGGCTCCACCCTTCTTTTCGAGGAACTCCACGAGAGTCTGGATTCCGACATTGAAGTCTTTTGCAATTTTACTTAGACGCATTAACTTATATAGGATTTAGTGGTTATTAATTATTCCTCATTGTTCTCGGCTGCCTCCTCAGCAGGCTCTTCAGTTGCCTCGTCGGCTGGCTCGTCGAACTCGCGTGCCAATACCTCGCGCACCTCAGCAACGGTCTCCTCCTCGAGGTCGGCCTTGTCGGCGATGAGCTGTGGGTCGGCATCGAGTACTGCCTTGGCAGTAGCAAGGCCAATGCCCTTGAGTGCCTGGATGATCCATGGCTCGATGGCATCGCTGAAGTCGTCGAGGAAGATGTCGTCGCCGTCGCCCTCACGATATACGTCGATCTGGTAACCGGTCAGGAGGCATGCCAGCTTGATGTTGGCACCGTTCTTGCCGATAGCAAGGCTTACCTCCTCAGGACGCATGAATACCTCAGCGGTCTTTTCCTCCTCGTTGACATGGATCTGCGAGATCGAAGCAGGCGACAAGGCGCGCTGGATGAAGAGCGATGGGTTGGTGGTGTATGGGATCACGTCGAGGTTCTCGCCACGAAGCTCGCGCACAATGCCATGGATACGGCCACCCTTCACGCCCACGCATGCACCTACCGGGTCGATGCGGTCGTCGTTGGTCTCAACGGCAATCTTGGCGCGTTCACCTGGCAGACGCACGATCTTGACGATGCGGATGGTGCCATCGGCCACCTCAGGAATCTCCTGCTCCATCAGGCGCTGCAGGAAGATTGGTGCAGTACGGCTCAGCACGATCTTTGGATTGTTGTTGGTGTTGTCCACGCGAAGCACTACGGCACGCACCTGGTCGCCCTTGCGGAAGTTGTCGCCCGAGATCTGCTCGTTGCGTGGCAGCGAGAGCTCGTTGTTCTCCTCATCGACCATCAGCATCTCACGCTTCCAGATCTGGTAAACCTCTGCGCTGGCGATGCGGCCAATCAGGTCCTTGTACTTGTTGTAGAGCACATCCTTCTGGAGCTCGAGGATCTTGGCAGCCAGGGTCTGGCGCAGGTTCAGGATGGCACGACGGCCAAACTTCTCGAAGTGAACCTCCTCGGTGAAGTCCTCACCTACCTCGATGTCCTCCACTACCTTGCGGGCATCGGTGAGGGCAATCTCGAGGTTCTCGTTCTGCAACTCGTCGTCAGCCACTACGGTGCGCTCCTTCCAGATCTCGAAGTCGCCCTTGTCGGGGTTGATGATGATGTTGAAGTTCTCGTCAGTCTCGAACATCTTAGCCAGTACCGAGCGGAATGAGTCCTCGAGTACGCTGATCATTGTGGAGCGGTCAATGTTCTTCAGCTCCTTGAATTCCTGGAAGGTCTCAACCATTGTGATTACTTCCTCTTTCTGTCGTGCCATTCTATTGTTGTTTTGTTAATTTGTTACTTTGTTAATTTGTTATTCAAGTTTCCCACTTGAGGAAGTTAAAGAAGTTAAGGGAGTTAGAGGAAGTTAAAGGACAATACCTTCCTGTTTCCGAAACATTGGACGTGGGGAACATTCGTCTTTAACTTCTTTTACTTCCCCTAACTTCTTTAAC
>JAZQPJ010000047.1:0-17388 GCA_045628525.1 Bacteroidales bacterium | reverse complement strand
TGGCATCTCTGCGTGTCCGCAATTCCTTGTCCACGACTTGGGATGTGCTACTGAGGTACCTCGGTAGGACAAAAACGAGTGTGGGCGAGGTTTTGCAGATTTACAATTACATTTCTGCGATTCTTGGCATGCAATTGCTCGCTCTTGCCGACAATTTGCTGCAAAAATTGAAGGGATTGCAACATTTTTGATATATTCCGGCGGTTTTTTGACCATTGTTGCGGATTATTCGTTATCTTTGCACTCCCTTCGGTTGCTGTCTTGTTTCTTGTTAATGTGTTAATTTGTTAATCTGTTAATATGTTAGCCTCGCAGGACAAGACAACAAATCAACAAAACAACATATTAACAACAGAATAAGACTATGAAGCTGAAATTAGCAGTTCTCCCAGGTGACGGTATCGGACCTGAGATCATGGAGCAGGGCTTGGCCGTGACCGAGGCCATCTGCAAGAAGTTCGGCCACGAGCTGAGTTACAAGTATGCCATCTGTGGCGCTGATGCCATCGACAAGGTGGGCGACCCATTCCCAGAGGAGACCTTCCAGACCTGTATGGAGGCCGATGCCGTGCTGTTTGCCTCGGTGGGCGATCCTAAGTTCGACAACAATCCTAACGCCAAGGTGCGCCCTGAGCAGGGTCTGCTGGCCATGCGCAAGAAGCTGGGCCTCTTTGCCAATGTGCGCCCTGTGACCACCTTCGACTGCCTCGTGCACAAGTCACCATTGAAGGACGAGATCGTGCAGGGTGCTGACTTCATCTGCATCCGTGAGCTCACCGGCGGCATGTACTTCGGCAAGAAGGAGGAGCCAACCCTCAACGCTGATGGCGTAGAGGAGGCATTGGACACCAACTACTACACCCGTCCGGAGGTGGAGCGCATCCTCAAGGTGGCCTATCAGTATGCACGCCAGCGTCGCAAGCACCTCACCGTGGTGGATAAGGCCAACGTGCTGGCTTCGAGCCGTCTGTGGCGCAAGGTGGCCCAGGAGATGGCTCCACAGTATCCTGACGTTGTGACCGACTTCATGTACGTGGATAACGCTGCCATGCGCATGATCCAGGATCCACGCTTCTTCGACGTGATGGTGACCGAGAACACCTTTGGCGACATCCTCACCGACGAGGGCTCAGTCATCACCGGTTCGATGGGCCTGCTGCCATCGGCTTCGACCGGCGAGCACACTCCAGTGTTCGAGCCAATCCACGGCTCATGGCCACAGGGCAAGGGTCTGAACATCGCCAACCCATTGGCACAGATCCTGTCGGCTGCCATGCTGTTCGAGTACTTCGACCTCAAGGCCGAGGGTGCCCTGATCCGCGAGGCTGTTGACGCATCGCTCGACCAGAACGTCCGCACGCCAGAGATCCAGGTCGAGGGTGGCGCCAAGTACGGCACCAAGGAGGTAGGCCAGTGGATCGTGGATTACATCAACAACAAGTAACTTGTCAAGTATCAAATAGCAAATAATCCCGCCCTTGTTACAGAAGTGTGTAGCGAGGGCGGGATTATCTGTTTATTGCTTATTGTTTCCCTTCAGCAGACTCTTGATCTCCTTCGGCAGGGTCTTGTTCTCCTCCCGTTGGTTCTGCATTGGATTGCGTCTGCATGGCCTTCCATTGCAATGGCGGGTAGCCGTATTGCTCCTTGAAGGCTGCCGAGAAGTTGTTGGGGCGGGAGAAACCGACGGCCTCGGCAATCTCGTTGATCGAATAGGAACCCTTGAGCAGGAGGCGTTCGGCCTGCTTGAGGCGGACGTTGCGGATGAAGTCTCGTGGGCTTTGGTTGGTCAGTTCCTTGAGCTTGCGATAGAGGTGTACGCGACTGATGCCGACCTCCTGGCAGATGTCGTCGATCGAGAACTCCTGGTTGCTGAGGTTCTGGTTGACGACGCGCATGATGCGCTCCATGAGCTTGTCGTTGGCGGTGGGCATCTCGATCTCCTGCAGTTTGTCGTCCTGCGTCTGCTGTCCGGCATACGAGTTGCGCAGTTGCGTGCGCGTCTTGACAAGGTTCAGTGCTGTGCTGCGCAGAATCTCGATGTAGAACGGCTTGGTGATGTAGGCATCGGCTCCGCTCTCGATGCCGGCGAGGTTCGACTCCTGATCGGCCTTGGCGGTGAGCAGAATGACAGGGATGTGGTTGAGTTCGGTATTGCTCTTGACACGCTGGCACAATGAGATGCCATCCACCTCGGGCATCATGATGTCCGAAATGATGAGGTCGGGCTTCTGGCGGAAGATGCTCTGCAGGGCCTGCTGACCATCGGTACACTCGGTGATGTGGAAGTCGCTGGCGAGTTCCGAGGCCAGATAGGTGCGGATCTCGTCGTCGTCATCAACCAGGAGCAGGCGGTACTTGGTGCGTGTGCGTGGCGTGCTTGCCGATGCTGGATTGGGCGTAGGGAATGGAGTGCCTGACGGCTCGCTTAGTGCCGGATGCGTGGCGAGGAGCGAGGTGTTGTCGCCAACCGAGGGCCTCGGTTCTGAGTCCTTCTTGACTTCGTCGGCCGACAGATGTGCATTGCCCAGCGGCAGCGTGACGATGAAGGTGGAGCCAGGGCCATCGGCGTTGTTCATGGCCTGGATGGTGCCGTGATGCAGGGTGACCAACGAACGGGTGAGGTGGAGGCCGATGCCGTTGCCGTCGGTGGCATGGGTGGCCTTGGTGCGATAGAAACGCTCGAAGATGCGTTCCAGATCTTCGGCCGGGATGCCGACACCGGTGTCGGTCACTACAATCTGGACATGTCCAGATTGTAGTGATGAAACACTATTGTCCAATGACTTACGGATGCAGAGCGAGACAGCTCCGCCATCAGGAGTGTACTTGAAGGCGTTGGTCAGGAGGTTGGTGATGATCTTGGTGAAATAGCCGGGATCGACCCACAGGGGCAGATGCTCGAGACCGTCGTGAAGGAACGCAAAGCGAATGTGCTTGGCAGCTGCAAACGGCTCGAAGTAGTTGTAGAGGTCCTGGAGCGAGGCGATGGCGTCGGTCTCGGAGAAGAGCAGCTTCATCTGCTTGTTGTCGATCTTGCGGATGTCGAGCAGCTGGTTGGCCAGCTGCAGCAGCATGCGGGCATTGCGCAGCATGATCTGGTAGGAATGCTGGCGTTCGGCATCGGCATCGGTGCTGATGAGCTTCTGCAACGGACTCATGATGAGGGTCATGGGCGTGCGGATCTCGTGCGTGATGTTGGTGAAGAAGTGCAGCTTGGCCTCGTCGATCTCATGCTCGTGCTGCTGCAGGAGCATCTTGCGCTCGGTCGTGTACTTGACGCGCGCCTGATAGATGAAGGTTGCGATGATCAAGAGCACAATCAGTATGTACGACAGTATGGCCCATGGTGACTCCCACCACGCCGGACGAACGAAGATGCTGACCTCGGAGACGGCCGATTCGGTCTGCCCGTCGGTCACGCGATAGCGGAAGATGTGGTGCCCGAGGCGAAGGTCGCTGAACGACACCAGATGGCTACCCTGCGGCAGGGAGGCCCAGGGGCCATCGTCCAAGGAGTATTCATAGCGCACGATGTCCGGGTCGGAGAACTCAACGGTCGAGAGCTCGATGGAGAAATGATTGTCGGTGTGAGACAGTGAGAACTCCCTGGCCTTGTGCAGAGCACCCTCGACGATGCGCCTGCCACCCGAAAGGGAGTTGCCGTGTATGGGTTCGTTGTTGACGTACAGGCCGGTGATGCGCACATGCAGCTGGGTGCCGTTCTGATGCACCTTGGCCGGATGGAAAAAGCTGATGCCATAGGCACCGCCGAACCACAGCTGGCCATTGCGGTCCTGGCAGCAAACGTTCTTGGAGAACTCGTTGCCCTGCAGACCGTCAGCATCGGAGTAATTTATAAATGTACGCGAGGCGGGCATGTAATGCGACAGGCCGTGGTTGGTGCCGATCCAGAGCGTCTGTGCCGAATCGCCCATGATGGAGAATGCCGAATTGCCAGCCAGACCTTCGGCCTCGCTGATCACCTCCAGCTGGGGCGAGTCGAGGCTGAAGCGCATCAGTCCGTCGGCACTGCCTGCCCAGAGCTGGTGCTCAGGATCCTCATAGAGCGAGAAGATGATGTTGCGATCGAAGACGTGCCGGGGCTGGGGCGTAGGGTCGTTGAGGTCGATGGCATAGACACCATCGTAGGTGCCGACGAGCAGTTGGTTACGGCTGGTGATGAGCAGGCAGGTCTCCCACAGGTTGACTTGTCCGCGATGGAACGACAGCTCATCGATGACGCGTCGGGCATGCAGGTCGTAACAGAACAGACCGTGTCCGAGCGTGGCCACCCAGAGGCGATGCCGGTTGTCCTCGGTGAAGGCATAGATGCGTGTGGCGATGGCATCCTGGCGGTGGAAGAGCTCCTTGCATGAGGTGAAGCGGCCCGAACGGTGGTCGATGCGTCCGCAGCCCTCGTCGTACGAACCCACCCAGATGGTCCCTTCGGAGTCTTCGTAGATGGCCTGCACGATGGCGGGCATGGTGCCGCCGTCGGTGGTGGTGGCATAGTGGTGGGAGGTGTGCAGCGTGGGGTTGAGGCGATAGAGGCCTTCGCCATCGGTGCCCACCCAGATCTGTCCGCTGTGGTCGGCATGCAGGGCGCTGATGCTGCTGCTGCCCACCAGGTTGGTGGCCACCGACTGCGAGCCAAGGTAGCGGAAGCTGCTCTGCTGCATCGGGATGCGGGCAATGCCCTTGAGGAAGAGTGCCATCCAGAGGTCACCGTCGCGGTCGCGGATGATCTGGTGTACTTTCAGGTATTTGCTGGCCAGGGTAGGGAGGTCGATCGTATAGTCGCGCACCTCGCCCGTCAGTTCGTTCACCAGTTTGAGGCCGTTGCCGTCGGTGCCTACCAGGATGCGGTCGGCATCGAGACGGTAGATGCACTTGAGCATTGAGCTGGAGACGGGCGAAGTGTTGACCTTGTGCCAGCAGTCCTGCCCGAAGTCGAAGCGATAGAGGTCATGGCGGGTGGTCTGCAGGTAGATGTTGCCGGTGTCATCGCGCAGCAGGTCGCTGATCTCATGTGAGGGCACGACGTCCTCGTAGCGGGTCACTCGTCCGTCGGCACTGATGCGGATCACAGCTTCGTTCATCTTGTGGCACCACAGGCTACCCTGCAGTCCGCAGTGCATCTGTCCGGTCATTAGGGGGTCAAAACCCTCCCATTGCACATTGTAGTAGTGGGGCGTGCCGTCGTCGAAGCGCACCTCGCACACCTGATTGCCCGAAGTGAAGATGCGGCCATCGGGAGTCTCGGCAATATAGGCAGGGGAGGAGAGCAGCTGCTGGCCGTCGGCAAAGGTGATGAGGGGCGAGAAGTCGTCGGTGTCGCGATTGTAGAGCTGCAGACCGATATAGCTGCCCACCAGGAAGTGGCCCTCCTGATCCTCGTAGCAGTAGCGCACGTAGTTGTGCGCCACAGAGCCCGGATCATGGTCGTCGTGCTTGTAGATGCTCACCTTCGTGCCATCGTAACGGTTCAGTCCGTTTTCGGTCGAAATCCAGATCATGCCGTCCCGATCCTGATAGATGCTGTTGATGAGGCTGCTTGACAGATTCTTGTCCGAGAGCATGAAGTTGTAGGGACGCGCCAGCAGGTGCGAAGCTAGTGAAATCGTGAGTGCGAGCAGAATGAGAAGTCTTTTCATTGATGCGGAGAAAGATGAGACTGTTGGTGCCTTAACAGATGCAAAGATAAGGAATAATGCGGGAATAATACAGATTTGAGCCAAAAAAATATGATTTTGATACTTTTTGGAATAGGAAATATAGTAAAATGTAACGTCGCCATACTATAAAAATGTGGAATGCAGGGATATTTTTTTGGAACGGGATAATTTGCCGCTATGCGATAAAGTGCCTATCTTTGTGCCCAAATTCCGCCTGATGTGACGGAAATTACTCATATTATATTATTATATGTGGCAAGGGCGTCGGTACAGACGCATAGCATCCGGATAACGCACAATCCTATTATTAACTAATACTCAAACAACATGCAAAGTACCATCTCGAAAATGAAATCCATGTGGATTCTTTTCGCGCTGTGCTTCTTCACTATCGGAGCACAAGCACAGAGTATTTCAGTGTCAGGTACCGTCGTTGACGCCTCGGGAGAGTCGATCCCAGGTGCATCAGTCGTTGTGAAGGGCACCACCAATGGCGCCATGACCGACATCGACGGCAACTTCCAGCTGAAGTGTAATCAGGGCGCAACCCTGGAAGTATCGTTCATCGGCTACACGACCGAAACTGTCAAGGCCGCACCTAAGTTGAAGGTCGTACTGCAGGAGGATCGCAAGCTCCTCGACGACGTAGTAGTGATCGGTTACGGTACCCAGCGCAAGGAGGCAGTTACCGGTTCGGTAGCTTCTGTTAGCGGTGGCAAGCTCATGGAGAACCCTTCATCGAACATCACCCAGGCCCTGCAGAACCGCGTGGCTGGTGTAGATATGCAGCAGACCAATACTCAGCCAGGTGCTGAGATGCGTATCCGCATCCGTGGCCAGCGTTCACTCTCGGCTTCGAACGACCCATTGATCGTATTGGACGGTATTCCATTCCTTGGTAAGCTCTCTGATATCAACCCATCAGACATCAAGTCAATGGACATCCTGAAGGATGCCTCTTCGACCGCTATCTATGGTTCACGTGGTGCCAACGGTGTCATCATGATCACTACCAACAAGGGTGCCATGGGTGCTCCTGCCAAGGTTACTTACAACGGCTATGTAGGCATCAAGACCCTCTTCAACGAGTTCCCAATGATGAACGGCGAGGAGCTCGGCAAGATGCGTGACCTGGCTGGCAAGTATGGCGACGGTGTGGACGAGCATCGCGGCAACAATACCAACTGGCAGGACCTCTTCTATCAGACCGGTATCTCACAGAGCCATGACGTGACTGTGAGCGGCGGTACCAACGGCGGCAGCTACAGCTTCGGCGCTGGCTATATGCACGATGAGGGCGTAGTTCCTACTCAGGCATTCGACCGTCTCTCTGTTCGTGCCAACCTCGACCAGAAGGTAGGTGACTATCTGCGCTTCGGCCTCTCAACCACCAATACCTACAACACTACCGATGGTACTCACCTTGGTATGTACGGCATCCTCCAGATGTCTCCACTCGTAGATCCTAACAACCTGCAGGACCCAACCGGTCGCGTGGCTCACATGGGCTCGGACGATGTATGGTTCCTCACCAAGGACCGCCTCGAGGAGGTAGGCGAGAACTGGGTGAACGAGGCTAAGACCCTCGGTACCTATAACACCCTCTTCGGTGAGATTGAGTGCCCATGGGTAAAGGGTCTCAAGTATCGCATCAACGTAGGTTTGAACTATCGTGCTACCAAGAACGGTGGCTTCACCGGCAAGGGCGTCAACACCGTCAATGCCAATGAGCCTTCGAACGCTTCGATCCAGCACAGCGAGTACATGAACTGGGCTGTCGAGAATGTGCTCTCGTACGACCACACCTTCGCTGAGAAGCATGAGGTTAATGCTGTGGCTATGTACTCAGCTGAGCAGACCACCTACACCCAGTCACACATGAGTGGCAAGAACATCCCAGCTGACTACTTCCAGTACTACAACATCGGTCAGGCCACCGAGGGTACCATCGTGAACCCTAACTACCAGAACTACTGGCAGGCAGGCCTCGTTTCGTACATGGGCCGTGTAATGTACTCATACGACAGCAAGTATATGGCTTCGGTTGCCGTTCGCTCTGACGCCTCTTCACGTCTGGCCAAGGGCCATCAGTGGCACACCTATCCTGCCGTCTCTCTCGGCTGGAACATCGGCAAGGAGAACTTCATGGAGAGCGTAGAGTGGGTTGACAACCTCAAGCTCCGCGTAGGTTATGGCCAGACTGCCAACCAGTCTATCAGCCCATACACCACCCTCGGCGCTCTCGGCACCACTCCATACAACTTCGGTACCGATCCATCAGGTTACATGACCGGCTACTACACCAGCAAGCTCGCTAACGATGAGCTCGGTTGGGAGTATTCTGAGACCTACAACTACGGTCTTGACTTCAGCCTCTTCGGTGGCCGTTTGAGCGGTACTGCTGAGTACTATGTAATGAACACCAAGGACATCCTCCTCAACGTATCTCTTCCTGGTTCAGCAGGTGTGAGCAGCTACACTGCCAACATCGGTGAGACCCAGAACAAGGGCTTCGAGCTCACCCTCAACGGCACCATCCTCGACAACTACAACGGTTGGACCTGGGAGGCTGGCTTCAACGTATCGGCTAACCGCAATAAGCTCGTGAAGCTGACCGGCAGCAACGAGATCGATCCTGTGACCGGCAAGCGCAAGCCAGGCCGCGACGAGGGCAACGGTTGGTTCGAGGGCTACCCAATCGACGTTATCTATGACTACGAGTACGACGGCCTCTGGAACCAGGGCGACAAGGACTACGAGTACCTCGACATCCTCGAGCCAGGTGGTAACGAGGGTATGATCAAGGTTAAGTACAGCGACGACATCTACGGCGCTGACGGCAAGCCAACCCGCGCCATCGGTCCAGACGATCGTCAGATCATCTCGCTTGAGCCAGACTTCGTAGGTGGCTTCAACACCCGCGTAGCTTACAAGGGCTTCGACCTCAACATCATCGGCGCTTACCAGGTAGGCGGCAAGCTCGTTTCGACCCTCTATGGCGCAAGCGGCTACCTCAACATGCACACTGGGCGTCGTGGCAACGTAAAGGTTGACTACTGGACCCCAGAGAACAAGAATGCCAAGTATCCAAAGCCAGGCGGCATCCAGAGCGGCGACAACCAGAAGTATGGTTCGACCCTCGGCCTGTTCGATGGTGGTTACTGCAAGATCCGCAACATCACCCTCGGCTACAACTTCAAGGGCGATATCCTCAAGAAGACCGGTTTGACTGCTCTCCGTCTCTATGCTACTGTTCAGAACCCATTCATCATCAGCTCTTCTTACTATGATGAGAGCGGTCTCGATCCAGAGCCAAACTCAATGTCAAGAGATGGTCAGTTCCACGCTACCCAGCTCGGCGGTCACTCAATCCCAGTGGTTGGTACCAACGCACCTTGCACCCGCAACTACCTCTTTGGTCTTAACGTGACATTCTAAAAAAAATAATTACAAATTACAAATTACAAATTACGGCATCAGATAGTAATCTGTAATCTGAAATCTGTAATCTGAAAAAAAAGTTCATACAATGAAAACTAACAATATTTTCCGCGCATTTGGCTTGGCAGTGTTTGCCGCAGTAGCACTGTCGTCTTGTCAGGATGTCCTCGACGAGCAGCCACGCAGCAGCTATGACCCCACCTTCTTCAAGACTGAGGAAGGCGTAAAGGGTGGTCTGACTGCTCTCTATGCACACCTTCGTAACCTCTACGGCCAGGCTTACTACTTCACTTCATGTGAGGCTGGTACCGACGAGTACACCTATGGTCACTCAGCCGACGGCAACCAGAAGGATATCGATATGACCGGCGTAGGTCAGGTTTCATCTACCTCTGTACGTTCTGACGCTCTGTGGGGTCAGGCATTCAGCGACATCAACACCGCTTCGGCAGTTATCGAGAATGCCAGCGAGGTAGGCATCGCTCCTGAGCTCGTAGCTGAGGCATACTTCTTCCGTGGCTTCTACTACTTCAAGCTGGCTCAGACCTTCGGTGGTGTACCTCTGGATCTGGGTGGTGGCGAGCTTCACTCGAACACTGCTCCTAAGCGTACCTCTGAGCGCAACACCGTGGCTGAGGTCTATGCCAAGTCAGTATTCCCTGACCTTGAGAAGGCTGTTGCCGATCTGCCTGAGAACCCACGTCTCGTTGGCGCTCTCACCAAGAACGTAGCCCGTTTGTTCCTCGCCAACGCATACCTCACCTATGGCTGGTGGCTCGAGAACCCACAGGGCATCGCTACCTATCCTGAGTGCAGCCGTGATGCCTCACAGGCCAACAGCTACTATCAGAAGGCTTACGACACCGCTATGCAGGCCATCAACAACCCTGGCCCATACAAGCTGCAGGAGACCTATATGGATGTAAACTTCTGGCAGAACGACCGCAACGCCGAGTGGCTCCTTTGGGCTGACCACAACCAGGACGATGACCTCTACAACGGTGGTGGCCTCGGCTGGGGCAACGGTGGTGCTCCTGAGAACTTTGCCGGCTGGTTCACCCAGTGGAACTACTGCGGTGACATGCGTGGCGACTTCCCTGACGGCAGCAATGCCAACCCAGTGCTTCGTGAGGCTTGCCAGCCACTCGGCCGTCCTTGGACCCGTATGGCTCCTATCCCTGACGCACTCAAGAAGTTTACCGACGTTGACAAGGACTCACGCTGGGACGGCACCTTCACCTATCAGTATCGCTGCAACTTTGCCAAGGGTGGCAATGGCAACCCATACGTAAAGGGTGCCAACGGTGCAGAGATCAAGAATGGCGAGACCTTCCTCCAGTTCCTCCCTGTAGGTTACGAGGACAGCAATGTCGTCTATGCCCAGGCTAACGGTAACATCAATGCCGGCACCCTCGCTGGTCACCCAGAGTTCGTGATCAACGTGAGCCAGGTGAGCCGTCAGACCTATCCAGGCGTATGGAAGCACATCGGCCACCGTACCGACCGCTCTGAGGCTACTGAGCTCGGCAACCCTAACGGTTCGTCACCACGTCCATTCGTTATTGCCAAGTTCTCTGAGTTCTATCTCACCGCTGCTGAGGCTGCTGTGAAGCTGAACAAGAACACTGAGGCTCGCAACCTCGTGAACGTGCTCCGTGCCCGTGCTGGTAAGTGGAAGACCAACTTCAACGACTATTCAGTGCTCAATGGCAACACCGGCTATTCTGCCCTTACCGTCGTGAAGGACTTCAGCGATGAGCTCACCGCTGCTACTCCTGCCACCATCACCATCGACTACATCCTCGACGAGCGTCTGCGCGAGTTCTGGGGCGAGGGCTACCGCTGGTTCGACCTCGTACGTACCCAGACCTGGCATGAGCGTGCCAAGGTTTATCACATCAGTGATGCCTGCGGCCGTGCCCCACAGGAGAAGGTACGTGACATCCAGAAGCACTACTATCTGCGTCCAATCCCACAGGGTCAGCTCGACGCTCTCCAGATGACCCCAGAGGAGAAGAAGGCTTATCAGAACCCTGGTTATTGATTCTCATGTTATAATCAAAGTTTATAGAGGGAGCAATCCCTCACCCCAAAAGAGTGTGTTAATTAGAAGAAAGACGTCTGCCTTCGTGATGAAGGTGGACGTCTTTTTGCGATCAGACGATGACCTCTGTGATGAAGGTGGACGTCTTTTTGCGATCAGGCGATGACCTCTGTGATGAAGCCAGGTAAACGGAAGGTGGAAGCTCCGGTTGAAAAATACGTACTGTTGAAAAAAATTTGGGATGGCCTCACGGTCACCCCAAACTTCTACAATACCTTAAAAATAACACAAATAATAAGGATGACTGACAAAAGTCAGAAAAAAATATATTAAAATCGACGCATTTGAAGCTAAGATAAGCAGAGGGGGGCGAGTATCTTCCCCTCTGCGGGCGGAATGTGCCGGCTGGTTACCAGATGACACAGATGTTGTAGAGCAGTGAGATCTCCTCGCCGGCTACGAGTTCCTTGATTTCAAGAGTTTCCATACCTGAAATGTTTTTAGAGGTTTATAATCTATTTTTACACATTCTTTTCGCTTTCATTTTGCTTGATTGCGCAAACAAATAGTAGAATAATGACAGATTGCTGTTTGTTTTGTGCTGCAAAGATACGCACTTTTCTACACATCGGAACATTTCTGCTGCGAAATCTGCAATTCTGCTTTCACTTTTCTTTTTATTGATACGTTTTGCTATCATTGAATTGCAAAAATGGCTCACTGCGTGGCAAAATATTTAAAATAATTGGAGAAATGTAGAAATATTCTTTAAAAGTTTTGTTATTTGTGGACAAATGTATATCTTTGCGTCGCTAAAACGAGAAAACAGGAACGATATGCCCGAAATGGGAATCTGTTAAGGTTATAGCAAAACAAAGAACATTATAATATATAAAAAGGTATCAAGAAAAGACAATGAAAGAGCTCTTGAAAAGCCGTGATGCGGTCAATCAGTGGATGGAACGGTACGGCGTGCGCTTCGGCGTGTATAAGAATGGCGTCTTCAACGAACAGCTGTTCCCCTTCGATGCCATTCCGCGCCAGATTCCTGCCGACGAGTGGGAGATGCTGGAGCGCGGATTGAAGCAGAGGGTGCAGGCGTTGAACATGTTCCTCTACGACATCTACCACGACAAGCACATCGTGGCCGACGGCATCGTGCCCAAGGAATTTACATACGAATCGAAAGGCTACATGCCTGAATGCGAAGGCATCACACCCACACACGGCATCTATGCGCACATTGCCGGCATCGACCTGGTGCAGGCCAAGGATGGCCGCTGGCTGATCCTGGAAGACAACCTGCGCATCCCCTCGGGTGCATCCTATCCGATGATTGCGCGCAAGGTGACACGCAAGGCAGCGCCCCAGACCTTCCGCGACAACCTCGTGGCCGACAACCGCAACTATGGCGAGCTGCTGCGCGAGATGATGGACTACATCAACGACGGGCGCGGCATCAACGTGATTCTGACCCCCGGGCGCTACAACTCGGCCTTCTTCGAGCACTCGTATCTGGCCGAGCAGACAGGCGCCACGCTGGCCTTCCCTGGCGACATGGTGGTGGAGGACGGCAACGTCTATTACGTGGGCCTCTACAAGCAGAAGGTGCGCGTGGGTGCCATCTATCGCCGCGTGAGCGATGAGTACCTCGACCCGCTGGCCTTCGAGCCCACCTCGCTTTTGGGCGTGCCCAATCTGATGGAGGCCTATCGTGCCGGCAACGTGGGCGTGATCAATGCCTTGGGCAATGGCGTGGCCGACGACAAGGGCATCTATTACTTCGTGCCCAAGATGGTGAAATATTACCTCCATGAGGAGCCGATCCTGCAGAATGCGCCAACCTACCTGCCCTTCTTCAAAGAGGACTTCGACTACATCATCAACAACGTGTCGAAGCTCGTCATCAAGGATGTGGCCGAAGCAGGTGGCTATGGTGTGATGTTCGGCCGCGACATGACGCCTGAACGCCTCGAAGAGGTGAAGCAGCTGATCATCCAGGAGCCACGTCGCTGGATTGCGCAGGAGGTGGTGGATTTCATCGACCTCGACATCATCGACGAGACCGGCCAGCCCTCGCCACGCAAGTGCGACCTCCGTGCCTTCGTCATCTC
Organism: Bacteroidales bacterium; assembly: GCA_045628525.1. Classification (GTDB taxonomy): domain Bacteria; phylum Bacteroidota; class Bacteroidia; order Bacteroidales; family UBA3663; genus Liminaster. The sequence goes on along the minus strand of JAZQPJ010000047.1, from coordinate 4,111 downwards.
GGGCGAGGAGACCAAGGTGTGGAAGTCAGGCCTCACGCGTTTCTCGCGCAATCCCAACTCGTTTGTGGTCAATTCGTCGCAGGGCGGCGGATTCAAGGATACTTGGGTTTTGTGTGAAGTGTAAAGAGTAAAGTGTAAAGAGGATAGTGTAAAGTGTAAAGTGTAAAGAGTATAGTGTAAAGAGTAAAGTGTTATGATCAACGCTACAACCGCCAACCGCCTGTTCTGGCTCGGCCGCTATGCCGAGCGTGGCTATCTGTTCCTGCATCTGATGCGCAAGGCATACGACGAAGTGCTCGATGTGCCTGTGGGCGAGACGCCTGTCTATAGCGACTTCCTCAAGAAGCTCGACGTCTATACCGAGGGTTCGCTCGATACCTCGTATCAGATTATGGATCAGCTGTATAACCCCGACACCGTCACTTCGCTGCGCTCCATCATCGAGTTCATGATGGACAATGCCATCGTGCTGCGCACGGAGATCATGACCGAGTCGTTCTCATACATCGAGATCTGTCGCGACCTGATTCGCGCCAAGTCCATTGCGCAGGACACCAACATCACCAACTTGCAGCCCATCACCGATGCCCTGCTCTCCTTCTGGGGCTCGGTGCAGGAGCGCGTCTATGGCCGCTCGCGCACCTTCCTGATGCTGGGCAGGCTCGTGGAGCACCTCGACATGAACATCCGCTTCGACTACAAGCACTACCGCATCCAGGAGGCCATGTCCGAGCTGGAGAAATATGTCGAACTGGAGTCCGAGCTGGCCGATCGCGAGATGCTCGGCAAGCTGCGCGCCCTGGTGGCCGATCGCGAGGCATACGAGCGCTTCGAGGCTGAGAATAAGAACCGTATGCTCAATTATCTGAACCGTCTGGTGGTGATCTGACGCCATGAGATACCGCTATCGATACGTCACCCATTCGACCTTCGTGCCTGCCGTGGAGTGGCACTTCTTCAAGCTCAGGGCCATCCCCTGCGACAATGAGTTCCAGCACGTCGTGTCGTCCTCGCTCTGCATTGCCCCAGCCTGTCACCTTTGCCATAGTTGCGACGGGCAGGGCAATGCGGTGCAGTGGGGGGCGATAGGCGAGGGGCACGAGGCGTTCCAGGTGGTCACTGAGGGCGAAGTGGAGCAGACGCAGCCGTATGTGCTGCACGAGGTGCCTGCGGGCTATTATCGCGTTCAGACGCGTCTGACCACGATAAGCCGTGAAAAGGTGAAAGACCCCGAGCCGCTGCCACCCTTTGCCCTCGCCACCGGGCTGATGCACCTTGTCCACAGCCGCATTGCCTATACCCCTGGCCACACCACCACGCGCACTACGGCTGCCGAGGTGTGGGACGATGGACGCGGTGTGTGTCAGGACTTTGCGCACGTCATGCTCGCCCTGTGCCGCCACTTCGGCCTCCCTGCCCGCTATGCCTGCGGCTTCATCGAGGGCGAAGGGCAGACGCATGCCTGGGTGGAGGTGTCCGATGGCCGGCAGTGGCGAGGCTTCGACCCCACGCACGACCGCACCATCGAGTGGGGCTACGTGAAGCTCGCCCATGGCCGCGATGCCGACGACTGCCCTGTCAACCGCGGCCGCTTCTATGGCTGCACGCGCGAGACGATGACGGTCACCGCCATGCTCAGCCCACTCGAATCCTCGACCACTCGAATCCTCGAAGCCTCGAAGTCTCGACCCCTCGAATCCTCGAAGTCTCGAATCCTCGACCACTCGTAAATCGCCAAATCATAAATCGTAAATACCCCGATGCTTCAAAACGTTACAACCCTGGAAATGCCCATCGATGAGCAGTTCCGCATCCAGAAGAACCACTTCCGCGGCGGCCGCGGCACGAAGCGCTTCTGCATCGTGAGCGGCACGCATGGCGACGAACTGGAGGGACAATACGTCATCTTCAAGATCGCCGAGATGATACGCCGCCGTCCCGAATGCCTCAATGGAATCGTCGATATCTATCCGGCACTCAATCCGTTGGGCATCGACTCCATACAGCGCGGCGTGCCTGCCTTCGACCTCGACATGAACCGCATCTTCCCCGGCAATCCGCGCGGCTCGATGGTCGAGAAGGTGGCGCACGACATCTACACCGACCTGCGCGGCTCGGACATGGTCATCGACATCCATTCGAGCAACATGTTCCTGCGCGAGCTGCCCCAGGTGCGCATCAGCGAGCAGACGGCCCAGGTGCTGGTGCCCTATGCCAAGCTGCTCAACGTCGATCTGATCTGGGTGCATCAGGCAGCCACCGTGCTCGAATCCACGCTGGCCCATTCGCTCAACGTCGTGGGCACGCCGGTGCTGGTGGCCGAGATGGGCGTGGGCATGCGCATCAACCATTCGCTCTGCCAGCAGCTCTTCCTGGGCATCGTCAACCTGATGCACCACATGGGCATCTGGAGCGAGGGCGTCGATCCTGCCTTGCTGCACGAACCCATTGTGTCTGAGGGCGATTCGGTGGATTTCCTCAATGCCGCCACCTCGGGCGTGTTTGTCACCGAGGCGCACAACGACCGCTCCGTCATCGTCGAGGCCGGGCAGGTCATCGGCCAGATCATCTCGCCTCTCACGGGCGAAGTGCTGCAGGAGGTCCGCGCTCCGCATCGCGGCATCCTGTTCACCATCCGTGCCTATCCGATCATCTACGAGGGAAGTCTGCTGGCACGCATCCACAAGCTTTAGCAGCAGGAAACTCTAAGAAGTTAAAGGAGTTAAAGGAGTTAAAGAAGTTAAAGGACGAATGTGCGGATGGTAAGGGGCAAGGATAGTATCGTCCTTTAACTCCTTTAACTTCCCCTAACTCCTTTAACTTCTCAAAAGTGAGCAAGTTATTAATTGCTAAACTTAATTGTGCATGAATCTATGAAAATCCAAACCATCTTCACCATGTCGTCGCCCTATCGTGACGACTTCCGAATCAAGGCATATACCTTCGGCCACGGCGAGAAGACCTTGGCCATCGTGGGCGCCATGCGTGGCGACGAGATGCAGCAGCAGTATGTGGCCGCACAGCTGGTGCGCACGCTGGCCGAAGCCGAGGCCAGGGGCCAGATTGCCGAGGGCATCTCGATCAGCGTCATCCCATCGGCCAACCCCTTCTCCATGAACATCGAGAAGCGGTTCTGGGCGCTCGACAACACCGACATCAACCGCATGTTCCCAGGCTACGACCGCGGCGAGACCACCCAGCGCATCGCTGCCGGACTGTTCGAGTTCATCCAGGACTTCAAGTACGGCATCCAGCTCGCATCGTACTATCTGCCAGGCAATTTCGTGCCGCATGTGCGTGTCATCGAGACGGGTACGGGTTTCGAGGACGTCACGCTCGGCCTCCGCTTCGGCTTCCCCTACGTCACCACGCGCAAGCCTGCGCCGTTCGATACCGTGCTGCTCAACTACAACTGGCAGATCTGGGACACGCAGGCCTTCTCGCTCTATGCCGGCACCACCGAGACCATCGACCCCGTGACCGCGCGCCAGAGCATCGAGGGCATCCTGCGCTTCATCACCTCGCTGGGCATGGTCCACGGCATCGAGGTGCCCGAGGGGCTGGCGTCCGAGATCGTCGATGAGGACCAGTGCGTCACCCTGCAGGCCTCGCATGCCGGCATCCTGGTCGATGTGGTCGATGCCTCGCATAGGGTCGCCCGCGGTCAGGTCATTGCCCGCATCATGCACCCTTATGAGGGCACGCTCGTGACCGAGGTGGTGAGCCCGTGCGATGGCATGGTGTTCTTTGCGCGCAACAAGTCCATCACCTATCAGAACACCGTGCTGTTCCGTATCAAGCCTGAGACACAGGCACTTGGCACCGAGCCTGAGGGCGAAAGGCTGGGCTAAGGGTTAGGAAGCGTTGGCGCGAAGTGCGGCAAGGTTTCCCCGAGGGTTGGGAAGGTTTGGCGCGTGGATGCGGCGAGGTTTCCCAAGGGTTGGGAGGGTTTGGCGCGTGGATGCGGTGAGGGGGCATAAGGGTGCATAAATGAGGATTTAGGAGTGAGGAATGAGTAGTTAAGGGTTAGGAAAGGTTGCCGCACGTTGCAGCGAGGCTTTCCCAAGGGTTGGGAAGGTTTGGCGCAGAGTGGGGCGAGGGTGGGCGAAGG
>JAZQPJ010000046.1:0-51830 GCA_045628525.1 Bacteroidales bacterium | reverse complement strand
TAGCACAAGGGCTCCACCTCTTACCATTCCGAACAGAGAAGTTAAACCTTGTAACGTCGATGGTACTGCGAAAGCGGGAGAGTAGAAAGCCGCCACCTTACACTGGAGACTCGAACAGCTATAGTTCGGGTCTCTTTTTTTGTTGTTTTTGTGTACCTTAGATTTAAAAATTGAGTAAAAAATAGTGCTTTGATAAAATAGTATAAACAATAAGCATAATCTAATAAACGATTTGTTGAAAAAATCATTACCTTTGCCCCCGAAAAACTTAATAAACACGCAACCAAATACACTAAATTATAATGGAAGCAAAAGAATTCGGTCATTATGATGACGCTGCTCGTGAGTACGTCATCACCAATCCTGCGACCCCATTCCCTTGGATCAACTACCTGGGCAATGAGGATTTCTTTGGACTTATTTCGAACACTGCCGGCGGCTACGACTTCTACAAGGATGCCAAGTTCCGCCGCATCACCCGTTATCGCTACAATGGCGTGCCTATGGACAATGGTGGCCGCTATTTCTACATCAACGATAACGGTACGGTATGGAATCCAGGCTGGAAGCCATGCAAGACCCCACTTGATTTCTACGAGTGCCGCCACGGCATGAACTATACCCGTATCACCGGTGCCAAGAACGGTGTGAAGGCCTCTGTGCTCTTCTTCGTTCCGCTCAAGACCTGGGCCGAGGTTCAGAAGGTTACCCTCACCAACGAGAGCAACGAGGTCAAGAACCTCAAGTTCTTCTCATTTGCCGAGTGGTGCCTCTGGAATGCTGCTACCGATATGGAGAATTTCCAGCGCAACTGGAGCACCGGCGAGGTTGAGATCGACGGCTCGGTCATCTATCACAAGACCGAGTACAAGGAGCGTCGCAACCACTACGCATACTACGCTGTCTCGAATGCCAAGATCGATGGCTATGACACCGACCGCGAGTCGTTCATCGGCCTCTATAACGAGTTTGCCGATCCTCAGTGCGTCATGGCAGGCAAGCCATCGAACTCGCTGGCTCATGGCTGGAGCCCTATCGCCTCACATTACATCGAGGTAACCCTGCAGCCAGGCGAGAGCCGCGACCTCATCTTCGTGCTTGGCTACGTTGAGAACGAGCAGGAGGAGAAGTTCTGTGCCGAGGACATCGAGCGCAAGAAGAACGGCACCCTGATCTCTTCACAGGACAGCGACGTTACCTTCGTCAACAAGACCAAGGCTCAGGCCGTGATCGAGCGCTTCTCGACCGTCGAGGCCGTAGATGCTGCCTACAATGAGCTGGCCAAGATGTGGGATGCCCTGCTTGACAAGTACTTTGTCAAGAGCTCGGACGAGAAGCTGAACCGCGCCGTGAACATCTGGAGCCAGTATCAGTGCATGATCACCTTCAACTTCTCACGCTCGGCTTCGTTCTTCGAGAGCGGTGTGGGCCGTGGCATGGGCTTCCGCGACTCGAACCAGGACCTCGTGGGCTTCGTGCATCAGGTGCCAAGCCGTGCACGCGAGCGCATCATCGACATCGCTTCGACCCAGTTCCCAGACGGCGGCTGCTACCACCAGTACCAGCCTCTTACCAAACACGGCAACAACGACATCGGCGGCGGCTTCAACGACGACCCATGCTGGCTCATCTTCGGCACCGTGGCTTACATCAAGGAGACTGGCGACTTCTCGATCCTCGACGAGCCAGTACCATTCGACAACAAGCCAGGCACCGAGGTTTCCCTCTTCGAGCACCTGCGCATCTCATTCAACCACGTGGTCGAGAACCTCGGCCCACACATGCTGCCACTCATCGGCCGTGCCGACTGGAACGACTGCCTGAACCTCAACTGCTTCTCATGGGATCCAAACGAGAGCTTCCAGACCACCGAGAACAAGACCGAGGGCTCAAAGGCAGAGTCTGTCATGATCGCTGGCCTCTTCGTAGTAACCGGCAAGGACTATGTGGAGCTCTGTCAGCAAATGGCAAACGTCAAGGGTCAGCCATCATTTGCCGAGGAGGCAGCCCGTGCCCAGAAGTGCATCGACTCGATGGTCGAGGCCGTCAAGAAGCATGGCTGGGACGGCGAGTGGTACCTGCGTGCCTACGACTTCTTTGGCAACAAGATCGGTTCGAACGAGTGTGAGGAGGGCAAGATCTTCATCGAGAGCCAGGGCTTCTGCACCATGGCAGGCATCGGCCTCGAGGAGGGCATGGTCGATAAGGCCATCGACTCGTGCAAGAAGTACCTCGACAGCGAGCACGGCATGGTGCTCAACAACCCTGCCTACACCACCTACCACGTCGAGATGGGCGAGATCTCGTCTTACCCAGCCGGCTACAAGGAGAATGCAGGCATCTTCTGCCACAACAACCCATGGATGATCATCGGCGAGACCGTCGCAGGCCGAGGCAACGATGCCTGGGAGCTCTTCCGCAAGATCAGCCCAATGTACATCAAGGACCAGCAGCTCCACAAGGTAGAGCCATACGTAAACTGCCAGATGGTAGCCGGCAAGGATGCCGCCAAGCCAGGCGAGGGCAAGAACTCATGGCTCACCGGCACCGCCGCCTGGATGTGGCTCACCGTCAGCCAGTATCTGCTCGGCATCAAGCCTACCTACGATGGCATTATGGTCGATCCATGTCTGCCAGCCGATATCAAGGAGTATAGCGTAAAGCGCGTGCTTCGCGGCGTGGAGTACAACATCAACGTCAAGAACCAGAGCGGTGCCCAGAAGGGCGTCAAGCAGGTGATCGTCGATGGCCAGCCTATCGAGGGCAACATCGTGAAGGCAACCCCGGGCAAGCACGAGGTTGAGGTAATCATGTAATTTATCGATGCTCTGGATTATCTAGGCCCACTAGAAAATCTAGAGCATCTGGCATACTAGAAGAAAAATGAACAAGACATCATTATCACTCCTGGCCACCATGGCCACCCTCGCTGCCTGCACCCCCGATGCACCGGCTCCAGAGGGCCAGCCCATCGCCGTGAACCAGGTGGGCTACTACCCACAGTGCGAGAAGGTAGCCGTCATCGAGAGTGACGGCATCACCGACAGCTACAAGCTCACCGACCAGAGCGGCAAGACCGTCTGGGAGGGCAAGGCCGTACGCCAGAGCACCAGCCCATGGTCGGGCAAGCAGCGCGACATCGTCGATTTCAGCACCGTCACCACTCCCGGCACCTACACCCTGCACGCCGGCCCTTACCAGCAGCAGGTCATCATTGCCGAGCACGCTGTGGCCGAGGTGGCCAAGGCCGGCATGAAGGCCTTCTACCTGCAGCGCACCGGCATGCCTATCGAGGAGCAGTACGCCGGCGTCTATGCACGTCCGGCCGCTCACCCCGACACCGAGGTACTGGTGCACGCCAGTGCCGCCACCAAGGCACGTCCTGAGGGCACCGTCATCTCCTCGCCCTACGGTTGGTACGGTGCCGGCGACTTCAACAAGTACATCGTCAACTCCGGCTTCACCATCGGCATGATGCTCGATGCCTACGCCCAGGCACCTGACTATTTCAATGCCATGCAGCTCAACATCCCCGAGAGCCAGAACCAGACGCCTGACTTCCTGGACGAGATCATGTACAACCTCAAGTGGATGATCACCATGCAGGACCTCGACGGCGGCGTATATCACAAGCTCACCAATCCATCGTTCGAGGCATTCATCATGCCAGCCGAGGCCAAGAAGCCACGCTACGTGGTGCAGAAGGGCACTTGTGCCACCCTCGACTTCGCAGCCACCCTCGCCCAGTCAGCACGCATCTACAAGGATTATGCCGACTATGCTGACTTCGCCCCAGCCGCCATTGACGCTGCCGAGAAGGCCTACCGCTGGGCCGTGCTCAACCCCGACGTGATGTACGAGCAGGACAAGATCAACGACCTGTTCGATCCGGACATCACCACCGGCACCTATGGCGACGGCAGCGCCCTCGACGAGTTCTTCTGGGCCGCTACCGAGCTCTACCTCACCACCGGCAAGGATGCCTACCTGCGCGATGCCAGGAAGTACATGCCTCAGAGTTTCGTCCTGCCCGTATGGGGCGACCTCGGCGGTCTTGCCACCTTCGAGTGGTTCAACTCTGGCAACGCCGAGATGACGGAGCTCCTCAAGCCCGCCCTCCTCGCTTACTGCGACCAGCAGCTGGCCTCTGCAGCCGCTTCGGCCTTCAACGCTCCTTTCGGCAATGTGCCTGAGGACTTCCACTGGGCCTCAATCCCAGAGGGCTGTGCCGGCATGGGCATCTGCATGATGTATGCCTACAAGCTCACCGGCGACCAGAAGTACCTGCAGGGTGCCCTCCAGAACGTCGATTACATGCTGGGCCGCAATGCCGTAGGCTACTGCTTCGTCACCGGTTTCGGCACCAAGCCTGTGATGCACCCACACCAGCGCATCTCATCGTGCGACGGCATCGAGGACCCATTGCCAGGCTTCATCTCGGGCGGTCCTAACCCTGGCCAGCAGGACATTGCCACCGTCAATGCCGAATATCCATCCAACCATCCTGACGAGTCGTATCTCGACAACGAGAACAGCTACGCCAGCAACGAGATCGCCATCAACTGGAACGCCTACCTCGTAGCCCTGGCCGGTTGGGTCGATGCCGAGCTGTCGAAGTAAGCTGTGGCAGGAGTCACGGCAAATAACAAATATTAAATAATAAATAATTCCCACCCCCGTTACAGTGCATTGTTGCAGGGGTGGGAATTATTTAATATTTGTTTTTTGATGGGGCTTTTGCCACAACCTCTATTTCGTGGGCTTTTGCCACGTGTGCCTTACGGACACAGACTCACGGATTTACTTTACGAATACCTTCTTGCCGTTGATGATCGAGAAGCCATGCTGGCCATTGACCTTCTGGCCCTGCAGGTTGTATGCCTCAGAAGCAGCAGCATTCTCGATGGCAGAGATACCGGTGGTGCCGCCTACGGTGAAGGTGACAGAGACTGGCTCCTCGTTGAAGGCAGCATAGTCAAAGCAGAGGTTGCCTGCGCTGAAGGTAAGGGTATAGTCACCATCGGCCAATGCACCGCCATTCATCAGGGCAGGGAGGTAGACCATGTAGTCGAAGTAGATGGTATTGGTGAAGTCCTCATCCTCGGTCAGCTGTGGATAGATGTAGAAGGTTACATCATCGCCGTTGAGGGTGGCAGGGCAGTCATAGACTCCCATGAAGACGGTTGGCAATACGACAGCGTAATCCTCGAAGGTCATGAATACCTTCTGCTGCTCTGGCTGGTGATCTACGGTGATGTTGGCAGCATAGGCTGACATTGAGAGCAACACGGCTGCTACTGAAAGAGTAAATTTGCGCATACGCTTAATTGTTTAGGGGGTTGTTGTGAATAATGTTTTTTGTAAATTTTTGGGCACAAAGATACAGAATAAAACACAAACGCACAACTTTTGATGTCAAAAAAATGAAATTTACTCTACTTATTTGGCAATAACGCGAAAAATCCATATCTTTGCATCCCTTAATTTTAATTATTGAATATAACGATAGTACGATTCCGAGGTATGATAAAGCAGAAGTTTTGCGCCCTGATCCTTGCCTTGCTGTCAACGCCTATGACGTGGGCAACCACCATCATCAACGACCAGCCGGAGGGCGATGTTGTGTCATACAACTTCACCGGCTATGCCACAACCGTCGAGCAGAGCGATGTGCAGGCTCTCTGGCTGAGCGGCGGCAAGGCCATCACCGACATTGTGTATGCGCCTGATGGAAACACCGTGTATATGCGCAACATCCTGCCCCCCATCTATTCGCAGGCATGGATGGAGGGCCAGCGTTCGGCCGATGGCAGGCAGCTGACCTTTGCGCTGGGCCAGGCATTGGCTGTGGCGAATTACGGAACCGACTTCCTGGTCACGACCTGGATCGAAGGCAATGTGGAGAACGACATCCTGGACATCGCCCTGCATCCTGAGGTGGCCGACATCACCTTCACCGTGGGCGATGACGGCACACTCACGCTCCAGGGCACGAGTGGCGATGCCGAGATGCACGATGTGCAGGGCATTGCCGTTGTGCAGCAGAGCAACCAGGCCTTCTATGGCTACATGACGTATGGCCTCTCGCTCATCCCGTCGAACAGCGTGCCCCTCGTGGCTCCTGACAACCTGGTGACCTCGACCTATTCCTTCGAATCCGGATTGGAGAACCACCGTCACACCCGATTGTGCGAAATCGCCTTCGAGGGCAACTCCGTGTGGATGAACGGCCTGGTGGGCAAGGACTACGGCACCCGCTGGGCACGCGGTTCGCTCAACCCTACTACCAATCAGATTACGATCCCCTCGGGCCAGTATCTTGGCATATGGCGTGGACATTCGCTCTACTGGCAGGGCGTCAACAGCGAGAAGTACAACGACCCGGACTGGGGCTATGTGACCCGTTACCTGCCTGCGCCCGAAATGGTGTTCGACTACGATCCGGTGACGCATCACATCACCTCGGACATGACGTTGCTGTTCACTACCGACACCACCAATACCACCGCCTACATCGAGCACCTGGACAAGCCCGTCATCAAGCCCTATCAGGAGCAGGCCGTGACGCCAGCCACCCCATCGTGGGAGTATTATGACGACGAGAGCTTCGAGCGCTTCGGTGCCCGACTGTCGTTCTACATACCCGAGCGTGACGTCAATGGCGAGTACATCGACCCAGCCAACCTGTCCTACCGAATCTTTGTCGATAATGAGCCCGAGCCTTTCGTCTTCGAGCCCGACGAATACAAGTACCTCACCTCGCCCATCACTGAGATTCCATACGGCTACACCGATTACTGGGACTTCTATGGCACGACCATCATCCTCTATGAACGCGGATTCGAGCGCGTGGGCCTTCAGAGCATCTGCCGCATTGGCGATGCCGTCAGCTACTCCGAGGTGGCATGGTACGAGTTCGAATACCCCACACCCGATTATGGCGACCCCGACTTCGGCAACTATCCGCCGAGTACCGATGGCCGAGGCGACAGCCAGGTGCTCTATGGCAACTACCGTGGCAAGGCCGGCACTCTGGGCACCATCGGCTTCACCGTCAGCCAGGACTATGACATGGCCATGCGCATCAACGACCCCAATCTGCTGGGTTGCACCGTGACGGCTCTGCGCATCCCCGTGCAGCTGCCTGCCAACGGCCAGAACTACAGGGCCTGGCTCTCGCACGACCTGGCCGTGACCGACAACCAGATGATGCCCGACATCGCCTGCGTGCTCTTCGATCCGCAGGAACTCTGGACCGAAGTGCGGCTGGCCGAGCCATGGGTGATCACGGCACCATTCTTTGCCGGCTTCTCGTTCACGATTCCCGAGGCTGGCAGCAGCTACGCACAGAAGCCGCTTGTCGTCATGGAGGGCGTGGACGATAATGGCGTGTGGATCCGCTCATCGCGCACCTATCGCCGATTCGAGGACTTCACCCATCGCTACAGCCGCTCGTGCGCCTCACCCGTGGTGCTGGTGCTTGAGGGCGATCTGCGACAGCATGCCGCCACCATCACCGGCATCGAGGCCGAGCCCACGATGATGGACACCCCCTTCGAGGTGACTGCCACCTTGCGCAACCATGGCGCATCTGCCGTCCGCGATGTGGACATCCGTTACGAAATCGACGGACAGACAGGCACCCTGCACATCGACCTTGCTGACGCGCCCATTGCCGCCGAGTATTACGGCGAAGCCATCGCGCTGCCGCTGACCATGCCGGCCATCGCGAACAATGGATTGCAGCAGCTGAACCTCACCGTGACGCATGTCAACGGCCAGCCCAACGAGGACGTGATGCCCAGCCGCACCGCCGACATCATCGTGCTGGGTGCCCGTCCTGTGCACCGTGCCGTCCTGGAGGAATACACCGGCACCTGGTGCGGATGGTGTCCGCGAGGCTTCGTGGGTCTGCAGCGCATGAACGAGGCTTATCCCGATCAGTTCATCGGCATATCCTACCACAACAACGATCCGATGGAGATCATGAGTACTGCCGAATTCCCATCTTCGATTATGAGCTTCCCTGCAGCCTTCATGGATCGCACGGAGAGCACCGATGCCTACGGTGGCGACAATGGCGATGCACCCTTCGGCATCGACAAGGTATGGCTGCGTCATGCCGAGGAGCTGGCCATTGCCGATGTGAGTGCCGAGGCCGCTTTCGATGCTGCCGACGACAGCCTGATTCACGTCGAGGCATCCATCGCATTCATACGCGACATAGACCAGGCCAACTACGTCATCGGCTACGTGCTGACGGCCGACCAGCTGACCGACAAGATGTGGTACCAGAGCAATTACTATAGCGGAAGCCGTGACTATGACGACGACCCTGCCATGGCCCCCTTCGTCAATGGCGACAAGTTTGTGCTGGGACTGAAGTTCGATGACGTTGCCATCCTGGCTCCCGATGTGAATGGCATCGACGGTTCGCTGCCAGCAAGCATTGCCGTGAACCAGACCTATAGGCATCAGTATGACTTCGACCTGCGTCGGGCCATCAGCACCGAGGGCAACAACCTCGTGCAGGATCGCGGCCGCCTCAATGTCATCGTCCTGCTCATCGACAGGCAGACCCATGCCATTGCCAATGCCTGCAAGGTGCGCCCTGCCCACGAGCTGGAGGCCATCGAGCACATCGCTGCCGACCCCACCATCCTGCACCTCCGCTACAATCTGATGGGACAGCCCACCACCAGCACCCAGGGCATCACCATCTTTGAGGGAAAGAAGGCATTTACAAGTCCGTTCTAAAACAAGGAAACGCAAAAGCCTGCCCACACTCGTTGGCGTCCGATTGCGGATGCGCAAAAGCTCGTCCCCGAGCGTTGGCAAGGAATTGCGGACGCGCAGGGATGCCAACGCGTACGCGTTCGCATCCCTGCAGATCTGCGAAAGCTCGCCCCAACCCTGTTTTGTGCTACCCAGGTACCAGGATAGGACCAAACACACCCGCGGCAAGGAATCTTGCGAACGCAGGGATGCCAACGCGTCCGCGTTGGCATCCCTGCACATTTACAATGGCTCGTCGCAGGTCTGCGGCAAGGTTTCCACACTTTGGGGAAGCATCGCTCAGGCTTGCGGCAAGCTTTCCATACCTTGAGGATGCATCGCTCAACGCTGCGGCAAGCTATCCTATATCTTAGGGAGGCTTCCCGCATGCTTGCGTGAAGGTTTCAATACTTTTAGGAAGGTTTTTCGCTGCCTTGGGCCAGGGGCTTGAGCGGATGAGGGCACGTTTTTACATACATCACGCAATTATTTGCCATATTGCCACAGATCTTTTCAACTTTTTGATTGTCAACTTCTTTACTCTGTGGCATTATAGTGTGATATTGCCACATATTTGCCACGTTTTTTTTACGCCATCAATCCATCTGTGGCATATTCATGGCAATTTCTTACTATATTGCCACTGCTTTAACTCACTAATCTATAATACATTACAAGGATGTGTGGCAATATGGCAAATAATTGCGTATTTATGCGGCTGAAGCTTCGTTTGCCTCAGGGCGGCGGAAGCAGGCGGTGAGCATGGTCTCGAGGTCGCCGGTGTGCTGGTAGCGGAGGTTGTGCTGTATTGAAATGTTACAGTTTCATGCGGAGCTGGAGCCAGAGGTCCTGCTGGGTGTTGCCGGCAATCTGTTGCAGGCCGCTGCTGATGGTGGCGCGGTTGGCGTAGTTGGTCAGGGCCCATTTCAGTTCGAGGACGAGGGAGGATCCGAGGTGGATGGCGCTGGTGAGGCTGTAGCGGAGGCCCTGGCCGTAGAGCATGGGGAGGCCGAAGCCGTAGAGGATGGTTTTCTCGTTGAGGTAGAGGCGGCTGTCATAGTCGTCGGTGTCGAAGTAGGCGGCCTGGGCGTTGAGCGTGAAGGGTGAGTGCGGCGATAGGTTGCCGTTCCAGGTGATGGATTGGCTGAGGGCATAGCCGTAGGATGGTTGTGTGGTGCTGCTGGCAGCCGATGAGGGTTGTGAGGTGCTGCTGGCCGATGAGGGCGGCTGCGCCTTCTCGCTATAGATGCGACCTCGCAACTGTGTGCGCAGGGAGATCTGGCTGGTGGGCGTGAGGGTGAGCTGGGAGTCGAACGCATGACGGATGTAGTCGCCCTTGTGCTTGATGCGGTAACCGAGTGTCAGCGTGTTGTCATGGCGCTTGTAGGTGGCGCGGGTCAGGCCTTCGAAGCCTTGTGACGCGTCATCGCGGATGCCGAATTGCGGCTGGCTGAAGCGGAACCAGTCGGCCATGAGCTGCAGGTCCCAATGGGAGGAGAGGCTGCCGTCCAGATCGAGTGTGACGCCCTGCTCGCCCTGCATGGCCGAGCTCTCGCTGAGGCTGGAGGCGTGCAGTTGTCGGTAGTGTGGGCTATAGTAGCGATGCATGAGGGTGGCGCTCCAGTAGCGCGACAGCGGATGGCTGAGCATGTGGACCGAAGCCAGGCCGCCCTGGTCGTCGAGCGCCAGTTCACCCCGCATGGAGCCACCGAGGGCGCGCAGGCGGTAGTCGGCCGAGAACTGTGTGAGCTGATGGCCGCGGAAGTAGTTCTGGTTGTAGTAGAGCGGGGAGCGCTGGTAGTCGTATTGCAGCTGGGTGGACATCAGGTGCAGGCCCACATCGTACCATTCGCCCCTCCAGCCTGCGCGTGCGCCGAAGACGGTCTGCCAGGCAGCGTTGCGCTTGTCGGCCTCGCCCTGGGTGCGATGCATGCCGTCGGTCTTGATGGAGGTGAGTATGTGTCTGTCGGTCAGGGTGCCATCGACCTGCAGGACAGAGATGTAGGGGAGGAGTGTGAAGTGCTGACCCACAGCGATGTTGAGCGCGGCTCCCTGCATGTAGCCCTCTTCGGCATTCGAGGCGTAGGGCGTGAAGGTGTTGCTGCGCTGTCTGAGCTGTTGCGACATGTAGAGCTTGCCCAGCGAGAAGCCTTGATTGACCAATAGGCCGCAACCCATGCGGAGGCGGTAATGCCCTACGACTGCCTGCCGGAGCCAGGGCATCTGGCGCGTGGTGCCGCGATATGAGAGGTAACCATGCCAGGAATCAAAAACCGGGAACTGCTGGCGCCAAGGTTCGCCCGCATCCTTTTCGAGGCTGAGGCCGCCCTGCCAGCTGCGTCCAGCCATGACACGGTAGCGGACGCTGTGATGCCAGGGATCGCCCAGATAGGCTTTGTTGGCCTGCTGGCGATCGGCCGTGGGGTGGCGGTAGCCTTCGCGCTGGTTGAGCGTGCGGTTGGTGCTGAGTATGACCTGTTGGCGCACCCGATGGAGTGAGTGCGACTGGGTGGCGGTGTCGGACCAGAGCACCAGGTCGCTGAGTTCTTCCAACAACTCACGGTAGGCTTCTTCGCTCAGGTCGTCGATGTCCACTTGCTGCATAATCTGCTCCTGCCAGTCGAACTGAAGGCCGGTAATGCTGTCGAAAAGTAAAGTCTCCTGTCCAAAAACAGGCAGAAACAGGCAGCAAAGTGATAAAAAGCTTAAAAGATGTGAGATTTTTGGCATAGTTTGGGATTTTTGGCGTATCTTTGCAGCATCATGAAGTGGTATATACGACATAAGGCTATGGTGCTGCTTGTGCTGGTGGGATGGCTGGGAGCATCGACTGCCTGGGGACAGCGAATACATCGCGAGAACCAGGAGTACGATCCGCATACCTATTATGCCTCCATCGACTATATGACCGGCGATACGCTGGCCATCATACAGTTGCCGGTGATCTACTGCTTCACGCACAAGCACTTCACGAGCGTGAGCCATGAGAAGAACTACTGGCGCATGGTGAACGATGTGAAGAAGACGCTGCCCATTGCCAAGGATGCCCGCAGGCTATTGGCCCAATGCTATCTGGACACAAAGGATATGGGCGAAAAGGAGCAGAAACAGTATTATAAGGATCTGGAGAAGGACCTGCTGGCGCAGTACAAGCCCCGACTGAAGAAGCTGAACTACCGACAGGGCAAGCTGCTGGTGCGACTGATAGACCGCGAGTGTGAGCGTCAGTCGTACTCGCTGATCCGTGAGTTCCTGGGCCTAAGGCGTGCCTTCTTCTGGAATATGTTCGGCAAGATGTTCGGCGTGAGCCTGAAGATGGAATGGGATCCGAATGGCAAGGACCGGGAACTGGAGGATATCTGCATCCAGGTGGAGCAGGGGATGATTTGAGTTAACAGGTAACAATTAACAGTTAACAGTGTGGTTACAGGGACTCGAAGGAGTCGATGTAGCGCTGGTGCTTCTCCTCGAAGATGTCGTCGATGGTGATGAGGATGCCGCTCTCCTCCACATCGCCAAACTCATCGTTGATGGCGGTGCCGAAGGTCTTCATGGTGGGGCTGAGCAGCATGTAGGCATTGACGAGCGGCGGGATGTTGTAGCCGAGTTTGCGCACCTCGGTGTTGAGCACACGATAATCCTCCTGGAAGGTGTCGTGGCAGAAGAGCTGGCGCATGGCCTCGATGTCGGTGTGCGTGTCGAGTGGAGTGAAAGGCCAGACGAGATGGTCGGGATCGGGGAAATGCTTCTTGAGGAAATAGAGGATCATGTTGCGACCCTGTGCCGGATACGTCGGGTACATGGTGAACTTGCCGTAGAAATACTTGACGTTGGGCAGGGTGACCGCCAGGGCGCCGAGGCCGTCCCACAGGTTGTCGAGCGTGAAGAGGCTGCGTGCACCGCTGCGGCTGGACTGGCGATCGACGACGACGAAGGAGCGACCCAGTTCGAGCATGTAGGGCATATAGTCGCGCATGAACTGCTCGCTGTAGCCGAACATGTGGCTGGTGGCGAGGTGCGGCTGTCCCTCCTGGTTGAGCACGATGTCGGGGCCGTTGATGTAGCGGTAGCCACCGAGGATCTCCTGATCCTTGGGGTCCCACACGATGAGCTGCATGTAGGGGTGCTCCATGAGGTCGAACTCGTCGATGTCGCAGTCGAGGCCTGTGCCGCCGCCGGCATCGCGGAAGGCGATTTCGCGCAGACGACCCACCTCACGCATCAGCATGGGGCACTCGCGGCCATTGAATATATATAGCTCGGTACCGCCTTTGCGACTGTGACGCAACAGCTGTGCCTTGCCAGCCAGCTCGGATAGGAGGTCGCTCTTGGCGATGGGGGAGATGATTTCCATACACTCTTTCTCTATTTTACTCTTTCACTATTTCACTTCACCAGCGCGTAGCTCTGTTCGCGCAGCCACTGTGCCCACTGGGCGGGAGTCCTGGACTTGTCGGTGAACGTCTGCCACGGGATGGGCTGGCCCACGGTGATGGTGAATGTCTTATTGCGGGCGGTCTTCATCATCTGCCAGGGCAGCAGGATGAGGCCGATGTTGAATTTCATGCCGAGTTTGCGACGAATCCATTCCAGGGCATAGAAGGTCACGGAGTTGCGGCCTTCGAAATGCATGGGGATGATGTCGCGCTGGCTCTCGATGGCCTGGGTGATCACCGACTTCTTCCACTCCACGTCCTGAATGCGTCCGTCGATGTAGCGGCTGCAGAAGCCGGCGGGGAAGGACATGATCTGGGTGTCGGGGTCGTTGTAGGCATCGTTGATGGCCTCCATGTCCTCGCGCTTCTGCTTGCCTAAGGTGTTGACAGGCAGGAAGACGGGCTGCAGGGCGACGATGTACATGAGCAGGTCGTTGACGATGACCTTGAACTTAGGATATCGGTTGCCGAAGACGTTGATGTACGAGATGCCGTCGAAGGCTCCGAGCGGATGGTTCGAGACGAAGATGAAGCGGCCCTCGTCGGGGATATTCTCCATGCCGTGCAGCACGTACTTGACGTTGAGGCGCTGGCACATGCCCTGGGCAAAGTCCTTGCCCTCCACGTCCTTGAGAGCGGTGATGGTCTCGTTCATCTCCTTCTGGCAGATGAGCCAGGCCGCGAACTTGAACAGCCACTTCGGAATCTTGGGATATTGCTTGGGGGCTTTCTGGCGAACGGCCTCCTCGACGTTGATGAGTTTTGCTTCGTACATGCGAGTGTCAAATAACAAATGTCAAATATCAAATAGCGCTGGGGTCGAAGACCTTTCGCCCATTGACCCATGTGGCCATGATGCGGTGGCTGAAGGTCTGGCCCTCGAAGGGACTCCACCCGCACTTGGAGAGGATGTTGGCCTTATCGACGGTGGTCGTCTGTCCTGTCGATACGAGTACGAGGTCGGCATAGTTGCCCTCACGGATCTCGCCACGACCGGCGAGGCCGAAGCGTGTGGCAGGATGGGTGGACATGAGTTCTACGACCTTGCTGAGTGGCAGGATGCCCTGGTGGCACAGTTCGAGCATGGCCAAGAGGCTGTACTGGATGCTGGGCATGCCGCTGGCGGCACGGAGGGCACCGCCCTGCTTGTCGCTGAGCAGGTGAGGTGCATGGTCGGTGGCTATGCTGTAGATGCTGCCGTCGGTCAAGGCCCGGCGCAACGCCTCGCGGTCCTGGATGCGCTTGATGGCAGGATTGCACTTGATCAGGGTACCTTTGGCCTTGTAGTCTTCCTGGCTGAACCAGAGGTGTGCCACGCAGGCTTCGAGGGTGATGGAGGGGGTGGGGTTTGAAAGGTTCGAAGGGTTTGATGGGTTCGAAGAGTTCGAAGGGTTTGAAAGGTTCGAAGGGTTCGAAAGGTTCGAAGGGTTTGAAAGAGCCTTTTTGATGTAATCAAGTTCGTCCTGGGTAGTCAGGTGGCAGACGTGGAGCTGCGCCTTGGTTTCGAGCGCAAGCTCTACGGCCATGCGGGTGGTTTCGAGGCAGGCCTGGGCGTTGCGGATCTTGGGGTGGTACTCGATGGGAACCTCCTGTCCGGCAAAGAGCTGGCGGAACTGATCGGCATTGCGGCGGATGATGTCCTCGCTCTCGGAGTGGATGCCAATGACGCGCTGGGTACCTTCGAAGAGCTGATGCAGACGGGCACGGTCGTTCATGAGCATGCCGCCGGTGCTGGAGCCGAGGAACACCTTGAAGCCGCAGATCTGGTCGCGCTGCGGCGAGTCGGGCTGGCCGTAGTCGGCAAGTGCCTGCTCGATGTTGTCGGCCGTGATGCCATACCAGAGGCCATAGTTCACCACACACTTCTCCTGGAAAAGTGCGTGCTTCTGTGCCAAAGCCTCGGGGGTGGTGGTAGTGGGGGTGACATTGGGCATGTCGAGCACGTAGGTGATGCCACCGGCAGCGGCGGCGCGACTCTCGCTGGCAATGTCGGCCTTGTGGGTAAGTCCGGGTTCACGGAAATGGACGTGGGCATCGATGGCTCCGGGCAACAGGATGAGCGATGGGTCATCGGCCGCGGCCTCAGGGGTGATCTGCTGTATCTTGCCATCGGCAATGAGCACCGATGCGGGCTGCAGCCGGCCGTCGGTGAAGACGTTGACTCGGGGTATCAGAGTTTCGGATATTCGCGCGTCCATGAGCTTGTCTTGAGTTTGATTACACCGAATACGGCCTCGCTGAAGATGCCTCCCGACATCTTGGAGGTGCCCAGTACACGGTTGGTGAAGATGATCGGCACCTCCTTGATCTTGGCGCCCATCATCATGGCTGTGAATTTCATCTCGATCTGGAAGGCATAGCCCTTGAAGCGCACCTGGTCGAGCTCCATCCGTTCGAGCAGGCGACGGGTGTAGCATACGAAACCTGCGGTGGAGTCGTGCACCTGCATGCCTGTAACGACACGTACATAGACCGAAGCATAATACGACATCAGCACACGGCCGATGGGCCAGTTGACCACATTGACGCCCGTGACGTAGCGGCTGCCGATCGAGAGGTCGGCACCCTCATCGCGGCAGGCTGCCAGCAGACGCAGCAGGTCGTCGGGGTTGTGGCTGAAGTCGGCATCCATCTCGAACGTGTAGTCGTAGCCATGCTCCAGGCTCCACTTGAAGCCTGCGATGTAGGCGGTGCCGAGGCCCAGTTTGCCGCTGCGCTCGATGAGGTGCAGCTGCTCGGTGAACTCCTCCTGCAGACGCTTCACGATGGCAGCGGTGCCGTCGGGCGAGCCGTCGTCGATGACGAGGATATGAAAGGGTTCGCTAAGTCGGAAGACGTAGCGGATGATCTGCTCTATGTTTTCCTTTTCGTTGTAGGTCGGGATGATGACCAGGCAGCGATCGGGTTGCTTTGTGTCCATTTTAGTGCGATAATTTGGTGCAAAGATAGTCAGTTTTGCAATAAATTGCACATTTTATATATAAAAAAAACTTTTTTTGTGATTTTCTTCCCCTTTCTTGATGCTTTTCGGGAAAATATTTGTATTTTTGCACTCTAAAAATTGCAAAATCGAATGAAAAGAAACTTCTTCCTGCTCGTTGTGTTGTTGATGCAGCTCTCAGTGGCTGCTGCATTCGCCATCTCCAAGAAAGATGCGCAGTCGCTGGTGGAGCGGCAGCGCTATGGCGAGGCCATTGGCGTGCTGCAGTCGCTGATGCAGCAGTCGGCCTATGCCCGCGATGCCGATTGCAACAAATGGATGGGACAGTCGTTGTGCCTGACTGGCCGCTATGAGGAGTCGATGCCTTATCTGGAATATGCAGTGAATCAGAACCGTCGCAGCGGTGCCCTGTGGTATATGTCTATCTCGCTGCAGCACTTATATGACTTCGACGGCGCCTTGGAGGCCCTTGATGCCTATCGTCCTGTGCTGAGTTCTGACTACTGGTTGTCGAGGGCCGACAGCCTCGAAGCCATGATCAGGCAGGGACTCAGGGCCATGGAGCATGTGCAGGATGTGGTGGTGATCGACAGCCTGCTGGTGCCACGCTCCACCTTCTTCACTTACTACAAGCTGGGGCCGGAGTCCGGCCGTGTGTGCCACGGGCAGGAGGGACTCTATTTCGAGAGCCAGTCGGAGGACTACCGCATCTATGCCATCGACAACCACCTGTACCAGAGCCACCGCATTCAGGGAGAATGGCAGGAGAGGGATCTGCTGCCGGGACTGGGCAGTACGTCGTTCCGCGTCATCGACCCCTTCTTGCGCAGCGATGGCGAAACAATGTATTTTGCCTGTGACAGCCTCCCGGGAATGGGCGGTCTTGACATCTACAAGACAAAATTCAGCGCAGAGGATGGGGTGTTCTATCGCCCCGAGCGTCTGGGCATGCCGTTCAATTCGCCCTTCGATGACTATATGCTGGCTATCGACGAGACGCATCAGGTGGGCTGGTGGGCAACCGAACGCAGGCAATATGCTGACAGTGTCATCATCTATCTGTTCATGATTGACGACGAACCCGAATACCTTGACGAGGCATCCGCAAGCCTGGCCCGATTGGACAATATCTCGGAGACGTGGCGTGATCCTTCGGGGTATTCGGAGCTGATGGCTTCGATCATGACTGCCGACCAGCAGGTCGAAGAGGAATCGTCGCTCAAGATCATCATCAATGATTATAAGATCTATACACATGAGGAACAGTTCACTACGCAGCAGGGACTGTCGGCTTATCGTGAAAGTGTGAAGCTGGAGGGAGAGCTGGCTGAGATTGCGACGGAACTTGCTGCGCTGAGAGACGAGTATCAGAAGGCTGGCAAAGGCAGAAGGGGACAGCTGACATCGCAGCTGCAGAAACTGGAATACCGTCACCTGATATTGGTCGATCAGTACCGGAAGCAAGTGAAACTGTACCGAAGCCTGGAACAATGACAGGCAATGTCCCGTGAACTTTCTAATTCTATTAGCTATGATTGAAACCAGTGAATTGATCATCAATGCAGATGGCAGTTGCTTCCATCTGCACCTGAAGCCGGAACAACTGGCTGACAAGGTCGTCATGTGTGGCGATCCGGCGCGTGTCGATATGATTGCCTCGTTCTTCGACAGCGTGGAGTGCAATGTGTCGAGCCGTGAGTTCCATACCATTACAGGCCGCTTCCAGGGCAAGCGGATCACGGCTGTCAGCCACGGCATCGGCCCGGATAACATTGACATTGTGGCCAATGAGTTGGATGCATTGGCCAACATCGACTTCCAGACGCGCGAGATCCGTGCCGAGCATCGCACGCTCGAACTGGTGCGCATTGGCACCTGTGGCGGTTTGCAGCCCTATGTGCCTTGTGGCACGAATGTGCTGAGCCGCATCAGCATCGGTTTCGATGGTGTGCTCGACTGGTATGCAGGACGTGACAGTGTGTGTGACCTGGAGTTCGAGCGGGAACTGACCTCCTTCATCGGCTATCCGCGCCGTGCTGCCGATCCATACGTGGTGTATGCTGACGAGGAACTGGCCGATCGCATCGGCGGCGATGACATGGTGGACGGTGTCACCATCTCAGCCGTGGGTTTCTATGGCCCGCAGGGACGTGTGTTGCGTCTGCCTACAGCAGCGCCATTGCTCAATCAGCGCATCGAACAGTTTGTGTATCTGGGACACCGCATCACCAACTATGAGATGGAGTCGGCAGCCCTGGCCGGCTTTGCCCGACTGATGGGCCACAAGGCTGTGACCGTCTGTCAGGTAGTGGCCAACCGTGTGGCGCTCGATAGCAATCCGAACTATAAGCAGGGCATGCCAGAACTGATCCGAAAGGTACTGGAGCGCATTTAGCATTATATATATTTAAAATGTGTAAACGAACCGGATGTGAAATTGCCTGGCTTTGCCTCATTATTGTGTGCTAAATGGATGATTGTGTCAGTTTTGGGTAGCAAAATGGCATGACGTACATATAAAAATGTTAAAAAATATCAATTTGTTGGTAACTCTTGGTTTATTCTTAAATTTAAGATGTATATTTGCACCCAAATTAGGCAAATGTGGGCGTCTGATTTTATGCTAATGTTGTATCAAATTATTAATCAAAATTAAAATATTAACAATTATGAGAAAAAGATCTTACTTTACACTCGCGCTGTTCGGAGCTGTCCTCGGCTTGGGTGTTTTCTCGTCTTGTAAGGATACCAATGAGGATCTTTACAACAACCTCCGTCATGAGGAGCAGAATAAACTGAATGAATTGCAGGAAGAGTTGGAGCAAAAGGTTGACTCCCTCGAGAAATATCTTATCACGATAATTGAAGGTACCCCAGGTACCCCAGGTGCCCCAGGTGATAATGGTAAGTCTGCATTCGAGATTTGGAAGGAGTCTTCCTATGCATGTGATATGAATGGTGATGGCGATATTACCGAAGAGGATATGCTTCTTTGGATGAAGGGCCAGAAAGGCGACCCTGGTGTCGGTTCTGCCGGTGACGCTGGTCTGTCTGCTTTCGATATCTGGAAAGAGTCTTCTTATGCGTGCGATATGAATGGTGATAGCGATATTACCGTTGAGGACATGCTTCTTTGGATGAAGGGCCAGAAAGGCGACCCTGGTGTCGGTTCTGCCGGTGACACTGGTCTGTCTGCTTTCGAAATCTGGGAACAGATTGTAGTGCCATCTTTGGATCCCGAAAAATTCCCTAATGGCATACTCGGTGACTATGATCAGGATGGTGATATTACCGTATGGGATATGTTTGCATATTTGAAGGGTGAACCAGGTGCTCAAGGTGAACCGGGTGCTCCAGGTGAACCAGGTGCTCCAGGTGAACCGGGTTCTAGCACTGCAGGTTGCGATGACATCTGCAACCACGCACAGTATCAGGCTGCTTATGACCTCTTGCTTGAGATCACAAAGTACCTTGACGAGAACCAGGAGGATCTTGATGATGCTACCATCAAGGCATATATCGATAAGATTAATGCTGCCTTCCTTGATATTGAGAACCTTCAGAAGGCTCTTCGTGCGATGATCACCAGTATCTCGCTCACCGTATCTGACAATCCTGTTATGGGCTCTATCCTGACTCCAATCGGTGTCAGCACCAAGGCTCTTATGGCTTACTATGGTACCAGCGTTAAGAACATTACTTTCCCTGGCGATGGCTCTACTGTTGGTTACATCGACGAGGCTGAGGCTCTTACTGAGGCTGAGTATGCATTCTTCGGCGCTGCTTTGAAGTCTGCTTCTTACGAGCTCGCTTCTGGTGAGACCGTTGTTGCTGAGTCTTCAACCAATGCAGGTACCCTTTACCTCAACATCAACCCAACCAACGTTGACTTCACTGGTAAGACTCTTGAGATCGTAACCTCACAGGGTAATGCTCCTGCTTTGACCCTGAGCCCTCTGAAGCTCTCTGAGAAGGAGCTTGAGATTGGCATCACCCGTGCTAATCCTGGCTTCTATGAGGTAAGCGCTAACATCTCGGCTGATGACATTGAGAGCGGTAATCTGAACAAGATTGAGTTTAACAAGGATAAGCTCAAGGAGACTAAGGATGCTATCCTCGGTGCAGTTCGTGAGGGCAAGATGACTGAGCTTGCTGAGAATATCTACAAGATGATTAACCCAGGTTTGAAGGCTTACGGCTTGAAGGCTTCTTACGAGGGTCTTGATGGTACTACCAGCATCATTTCTGAGTACAACATTGCTGTTGCAGCCGTTGAGGCTCCAACCATGGGTATGATTGATGCCATTCCAACCATGGGCAACGTACCTGGCTACCAGCGTGTAATCAACTTCATCGACAAGATCGGTAACAAGCTGAATAGCACCTTCAATGGCCTCACGGTTCCAAGCATGACCATCACCGGAATCACTCTTGATCCAATCACCGTTGATCCTGCTAAGCTCGAGGACTTCGTAATCCGTATCTCTACCTTGATGGCTCCTGAAAACGAGCTCTATCGCATTGAGCCTATTACTAATAATGGCGCTTATGTGCTTGATGCTGATGGCAAGAACACTTGGGCTGTATATGAGAATACTCCAGAGCACAAGCGTGTAAACAACATTGAGTTGGATGATGCTGTTGCTGCTGTGATTCTCGCTTGCTATGAGGCTAACGACTATAGCACTGCTGATCCTTATGTAGAGGTATTCGTTGTATATGATCTCTCTGAGGCTATCGAGGGTCTGATTGAGGATGTGTATGGTGACGCCACCGCTCCTCTGGATGACGTTAACCAGATGATTGCCGACATCCAGTCATTCCTCGATGACGTTAACAGCGTATTCGATCAGCTCAATGGCATCCAGAATACCATCAACGACACCGTTGACTCGCTCAAGGATGTTATCAACAAGCTCAACAACAAGGTTGTCAGCTTCGTTAACAACCTCGGTTACTATGTGAAGCCAGCTCTCCTCTGCAATGGTGCTAACGGTTCAAAGATGTTGAGCCAGAGCAAGAGCCTCCCAACTCAGCTCGGTGCTGATGAGGTTGACTTCGTTGCTACCTCAATGTCTGCTGAGCTCATCGTTCCATTCGTTAAGAAGCATGTTGCTGTTGTTAACGTTTATGATGCTGCTGGCAATCAGGTTGCTAATGCTCAGGATCTCGCTGCAGCTGTTAACGCTTCTGGCAAGATGAACACCGTTATCGATGGTGTAGGTGAGGGTTCACTCAGCGAGTCTAAGCCTGCAAGCTTCGTTACCGCTTCTGACTTCGAGGCTGGCTATGTTTACGAGATTGCTTACTCTGTAGTTGACTACGCTGGTTATGTTTCTACTCGTCGTTACTATGTAACCAAGTAATCTGCGATAGAAAAATAATCCTTAAAAAATTTCGACTATGAACTTTAAGAAAGTTATATTTTCTACCCTTCTTGCTGCCGGATGCTTCGTTGCATCCGCACAGCAGGAGGTGAAGACTGAATATGTCTTCAATCCCCACTGGTATGGCCAGCTTCAGCTGGGTATGCAGCATACCCTGGGTGAAGTTAACTTCGGTGATCTGAACTCATTCAATGTCCAGGCAGCAGTAGGCCGTCAGCTCACTCCAGTATGGGGTGCACGCTTGACCGTAGGTGGTTTGACCAGCAAGGCTGGCACCGAAACCCCATATACTAAGGAGACCTGGAGCTGGAACTACCTTGCTCCAACTCTCGATGCCACCTTCGATGTAACTAACGCTATCTGGGGTTATAATCCACAGCGCCTCGTGTCATTTGGCGTTTTCGCAGGTGTCGGTATTAACTTCGCATGGAGTAACGATGCTGCATGGGATGCTGCTAAGGCTTTGGCTAGTGCTGACGTAGCAGGTTTTACCAATTTGACAGCTTCTGATATTGCTGCATCAGACTATGTTTCTCACTATTGGTCAGATTCGCGTGCTTTCCTCGTTGGTCAGTTTGGTGCTAACCTCGACTTCCGCTGCACTGAGAACCTCCAGGTCGGTGTTGAGTTCAATAGCAACATCATTAACGACCAGTACAACAGCAAGCATGCTCCTAACTGCGACTGGTACTTCAACACCCTCGTTGGTGCCAAGTATGCATTCGGTAAGACCCATGATGTACGTACCACTGTGCTTGAGCCATGCGACAGCCGTGTAGAGTATGTACACGATACTATCTACGTTGAGGTTAAGGTTCCTGTTGAGGTTGCTACCCGCGAGCCAATTCGCCGTGACATCTTCTTCGTAATCCGCGGTTCTCAGGTTTCAAAGGCTGAGATGCCAAAGGTTGAGGATATCGTTGCTTACCTCAAGAAGTACCCAGATGCTAAGGTTAGCATCACCGGTTATGCAGATAGAGGCACCGGTAATCCAAAGATCAACGTAGGCTATGCTGAGAAGCGTGCCAACAAGGTTGCCGACATCCTGGCTAACCAGTTCGGTATTGATCGCAGCCGCATGATCGTGGATTCTAAGGGTGACACTGTTCAGCCATACGAGCAGAACAACCTCAACCGTGTGACTATCTGTATCGCAGAATAAATAGTCATTCAAATAACTAAATAATAGCCTGCCCTGCTCCTTCTAAGTGCAGGACAGGCTTTTTCTATTATGAGAAAGATATTAGCTACTTCCGTTATCGCTATTGCTTCGTTGTTGTCTGCTTCTGCTGCCGAGCCTTTGGAAAGCGGATACTATCGCGTCAAGAACTATGCTACCCAGCGTTACATCTATGTGTATGACAACACTGGCTCCATCGAGATTTCCGCTGGTTCTGCTGATGTGGGTGCACTGCAGTTATGGAAGAATTATGAGCGTACCATCTCTGATCCTGCATCAATACTCTATGCCAATTACAAGGGTAGCCCTGCTTCTGGCAATTATCAATATGACGTAGAGTCACAGGGTACAAGCATCTATGAAATCATTGAGCATTACCTGAGCATCTATCGCCGTAATAATGGACATCTGAACTTGTATGCCTCTATGGGTAGTATTACCAAGTATCTGGACGACGAGGAGACGAATCTGAATCGTGAGCAAGGTGCTGTTGGCTTCGACCGTGACGGTGATTTCAGGTTGTGGGATGTTTATCCTGTTGATGCCGCTGATGAGAGCAATTATTTCGGAGTGGCTCCCACCATTTCGGCATCCGGAAAGTACTACCAGCCTTTCTATGCTTCGTTCCCCTTCAGTTTCTATTCGCAGGGCATGAAGGCCTATTACATCAAGGAGTATAATGCCGCTGAGAATATTGCTGTCCTTGCAGAGGTGAATGGCAATGTGCCTGGTGCTATGCCTGTCATCATTGAGTGCTCATCGAACCAGCCAATCAACAACCGATTGAATCTGCTGCGCAACAACGATGCTCCATTGCAGGATAACCAGTTGTCTGGTGTCTATTTCTACAATGAGAAGCGTAAGAAGTCGCATGATGCCAAGACTGCGTATGATCCACAGACCATGCGTGTGTTGTCAACTGATGCCTCTGGCAAACTGGTGTTCACCAAATACGCAGGAGCCTATTTGCCGGCCAACCAGTCTTACCTTGTCGTGCCTGAGGGTACACCCGATGACGTTACGATCATGACCGAGGCGGAGTACAATCAGCGCATTGTTCTGGTGACGGGCATCGCCCTCAATACTTCGGAGGCCACGCTTAAGGTCGGCGAGACCTTGCAGCTGACAGCTTCGGTTATGCCTCAGTACGCTACGGACATGACCGTGTCATGGACGAGTGATGCTCCTGAGATTGCTGCTGTCGATGCCAATGGCGTTGTGACAGCCGTTGCCCCTGGCAATGTGGTGATTACTGCCAAGGCCAATGATGCCAGTGGTGTTTCAGCCAGTTGCGCCCTGACGATAGAACAGACTGAAGGAATCCTGACGGTTCAGGCTGATGCAATTCCTTCCGACGTGTATTCGCTTTCGGGCGTGAAGGTGCGTAAATCTGGCGATTCGCTTGTCGGATTGAAGTCTGGCATCTACGTCATGGATGGCAAGAAAATCATGATTTATTAAAAAATCTGTCTTGATTTATGCTCAGAAAACTGATAGCAACGTTTATGATCTTCTCTTGTGTTGTGGCTTTTGCCGCAGCACAAGGGGTTAATGCCTCCAAGGCATTGCATTCTGACAACGGATATTTTAATCATCTCGATGTGTCAGCAAGCATGGGCTCGACGGGCATTGGTATCGATGTGGCTGCTCCGGTCGGAGAATATGCCAAACTGAGAGTCGGATTCAGTTATATGCCGCGCATCGAGTTGAATAGCCTGTTTCGTGTTCAGGTCGGTGATTCTCTTGAGCATAAATTCGACAAGAACGGCAATCGTGTTGAAACCAAGTTCGACAAGCTGTCGGGCATGCTCTACAAGATGTATGGCTATAAGGTGGATGACGAGGTCGAGATGAAGATCAAGCCCACCTATTATAATGCGCGCTTTCTGGTCGATGTCACCCCTTTCCAGAACAAGAGCTGGCGTTTTACGGCTGGTTTCTATGTCGGCAATAAGACGATTGGCCGTGCCTATAATTCTACGGAGGATATGCCGACGTTGATGGCTGTCAATATGTACAATGAGATGTACCGCCGTCTGCGCGAAGGTGAACCGCTGTTCAATCTGGGCGATCCATTTTCCTTTGATCTGCCTCCGTATGTCGAAGAACCTCTTTTAGAGAAGTTCGATGAATACGGAAAGATGGCTGTGCCTTTGGGCTACTATGTCAAGGACGGACCGATGATCTCTGTGCCTGATGGCGGTTATGATGAGAATGGCGAGAAGACTTACGTATCGGTTCCTGCCTATCGCAAGGGCGATCCCTATATGCTGGTGCCTGATGCCGAGAGTGGTATGGTGCGTGTCAAGGCCAAGGCTCGTAACACCTTCCGTCCGTATGTCGGATTTGGCTACAGTGGTGCTTTGTCGAAGGATGGCCGTACGGAGTTCGTAGTTGATGCCGGTGTGTTGTTCTGGGGTGGCAAGCCGCACGTATATACACATGACGGAACCGATCTTGTATATGACGTAGAGCGAATCCAAGGCAAAGTGGGCAGCTATGTTAAGGCCATCAAGGCTTTCCCTGTCTTTCCCGTGCTTGAACTTCGCGTCACTCGTCGAATCCTCTAATCTGATAGCATTGTGCCGATGAATATTGCGCTCTATGGTAATTCCCGTCCTGAGGTATCAGACCGAGTGCGGGAGTGCGTTCAGCAGTTATCTGGTGTCACCATCGTCGATGGTGGCACTGCTTGTGATATGGCTTTGAGCATCGGTGGCGATGGAACGTTTCTGCGCACTGCCGCTAAGATTGGCAATTCCGGCATACCGATTCTTGGTATCAATGCAGGACATTTGGGTTTCCTTGCTGATGTTCCTTTGGATGAGATAGAATCTGCCTTGCCCTCTATCCTTGAGGACGGAAAATATGTGGTGGATCATCGTCATTTGCTTCAGCTAGAGATTCTCGATTGCCAGCAGCGCTATCAGCCTTTTGCCCTCAATGAGGTGGCCGTGCTGAAGCGCGATCAGTCGTCGATGGTCAGTGTGTCGGTCTATGTCGATGGCAACCTGCTCAATCAATACGATGGCGATGGCTTGGTCATAGCCACTCCAACGGGTTCGACGGCATACTCCATGAGTGCCGGTGGCCCCATTCTTGAGCCGGGATCGCGCTGCTGGTGCATTGTGCCGATTGCGCCACATTCGCTGACCACACGTCCGCTTGTGATTCGTGACAATGCTGTTCTTGACATTGAAGTCGAGTCGCGTAATAATATCTATCTGGTTTCGACCGATGGCCAGACAGTGCATCTCACCACACAATCACGTCTGCGCCTGTCGCGTGCAGAGCACCAGATTGGCGTAGTGCGACGCCCGGATCACACCTTTTTTGATACATTGCGCAATAAACTCATGTGGGGCAAGGATGGACGATACCTATAAAACGATAACAGGAACCAGCGAGGGATTGTATAAGGAGAAGATGAGTAAGTTTCTCAGCTTCGCCGTGCCGTGCCGTACTGTGGAGGAGGCTTTGGATATTGTCAAGCTCTATCGCAACGAGTACTGTGATGCCCGTCATTGCTGCTGGGCCTATATGCTGGGACCTGAAAGAAAAGATTACCGTGCCAACGATGACGGAGAACCATCGGGCACGGCAGGAAAGCCCATCTTGGGGCAAATCAATTCGTTCGGATTGACCAATCTGGTGGTCATTGTGGTGCGATACTTCGGAGGCATCAAGTTGGGTACCAGTGGGCTCATCGAAGCATATCGTATTGCTGCGCAGGAGGCACTCAATGTGGCTCAGACCGAGGAGAAACTGATTGAAGAGGAATTGCTTGTGGCCTTCGAATACCCGTTGATGGGTGAGGTCATGCGCGTCGTGAAGGAGGAAGGTGCCACTGTGCTGGAACAGGATTTTCAGCTTTCATGCCGTTTGCGGCTCAGCTTGCGCCGGGGGCAAATGCCTCACATGCGTGAGCGCTTCGAAAACCTCTATGGCGCAATGATTGTTCAAGAAAACTAACCTCCTTGCTGTTGCCCTTCCTCCCCCAACAGACGAAGCCTAATTGTCCTTCAAGTCCAAACGAATACTGGCTGATGCGACGCCAGGCAATGTAGAGAGTTCTCCCAAATCTGGAATGAGCAGGAAACGGTAGGTTCCGGCCGAGTCAAAGCGGATGGTCAGGTCTGGCTGTCTTGTCTCAAGCGAAATCAATGATCCCCAGGTATCGCCCAAGGGCGTTCCTATCGAATCGCGCACCATTGTTGTCATATCCTGTCGTAACAGATTGACTGTGGGGTGTTCATAACCGCCAGTCGTGTCAGTTTTCTGCAGGAGCAGATGATATGCGACGCAAGAGAGTGGATAGGCCGAAGAATACCGAAAACCAATGTTGAGCTGATAATCGCGGCTGATGGCTATTGGCGTCTTGATGGTTGCCGGATCGGTCACTGTAATATGATAGAATAAGGTATCGGTCGATGTCCAACCCATGAGGGGGACATCGACCGAGTTATTGTATGCGGTCAGTGCCTTATTCTGGTTGCACCCGCTTAGGCCTGTTAGGGTTAGAACCATGGCGGCCATGATTGCCATGGTCGCTGTAGTGCTGCTCTCGCGGCTCGTTCTGCTCTCGCGGCTCTCTTGGTTTCTTGTCATGATTGTTCTTTTTGTTGCGGCTCTTGTTCTTCTTGCGGCGGTCGAAGCGGTTGATCTCTTCATCGCCAACGCCATCGGTAAACTCCGGGATGTTGTCATCCTCGCCTTCGTCGAGTGCCAGCTTCTCGGGTTTCTCGCCACGTTTATTCATGTGATAGACGTCAAAGGCTCGCTGTGCTGAGATCGTCACGGTGTTGAATCCGCCTTCGCGCCCGGTAGAATAGGTGCAGAGGCGGGCCAGAATATCGGTCTTGAACAGATGGTACTCGCCATCCATAGTATATAGCACGATGTCTCTGCCTGGCATCTCCTTCGAGGCCTCCATGTAGCAGTCCACCTCGTAGTTGAGACAGCATTTGAGCTTGGCACATTGTCCTGCCAGCTTCTGCGGATTGAGCGAAAGGTCCTGGAAGCGTGCAGCCGCCGTGCCGACCGATTGGAACTTCGTCTGCCACTTGGCACAGCAGAGTTCGCGTCCGCAGGGCCCGATGCCACCGATGCGGCCAGCCTCCTGGCGGGCACCGATCTGCTTCATCTCGATACGAACCTTGAATGCAGCTGCCAGATCCTTGATGAGCTGGCGGAAGTCCACGCGTCCGTCAGCTATATAATAGAAAATGGCTTTCTGCCCGTCACCCTGGAACTCCACGTCACCGATCTTCATCTCAAGGCCCAGCCCCTCAGCAATCTCACGGCTGCGGAGCATCGTCTCATGTTCGCGAGCCTTGGCCTCCTGGTATCGCTCCAGATCGCTCTCCTTGGCAATACGGAACACCTTCTTCTGCGCATCAGGCGAGTCGAAATGGAAGTTGCATTTTTTCATCTGCAGGTTCACCAGATAGCCTGTGAGGGTCACCTCACCGATGTCATGACCGGGGTTGCCCTCCACTGCTACGGTGTCACCCTTGTGCAGATCCAGATTCTGGTCGTTGAGATAATAGCCCTTGCGTGTGTTTTTGAACTGAACTTCCACATAAGGGCACTCTTCGACCAGCTCCGGAGCATCGCTCATATAGTCGAAGACCATCTGAGGCTTGTCTTGCCTGCACGTGTTGGTGAGGCTTCGGCAGCAGTCAGAGTCCTTTAGGCAGGGTTCTGTTTGGAATACATCACTTGGCATAAGCTACGGAGCGTGTTTCGCGGATTACGGTGATCTTAACCTGACCTGGGTAGGTCATTTCCTTCTGAATCTTGGTAGCGATGTCTGCCGACAGCTTCTCCGATTCGGCATCAGTCACCTTGTCGGCACCCACGATGACGCGGAGCTCGCGGCCAGCCTGGATGGCATACGACTTCACGACGCCAGGATATGCCTGAGCCAGGTTCTCCAGATCGTTCAGTCGCTTGATGTAGGCCTCAACAATCTCACGACGTGCGCCCGGACGAGCACCTGAGATAGCATCGCAGATCTGCACGATAGGAGCGATGATCGAGGTCATCTCGCACTCCTCGTGGTGAGCGGCAATGGCGTTGCAGATATCCGGCTTCTCCTTGTACTCCTCGGCAATCTTGGCACCGAGCAGTGCGTGTGGCAATTCTGGCTCGTCATCAGGCACCTTGCCGATGTCGTGCAACAGACCGGCGCGACGTGCTTTCTTCACGTTGAGACCCAGCTCTGCGGCCATGATGGCACACAGGTTAGCAGTTTCGCGAGCGTGCTGCAGCAGGTTCTGTCCGTATGAAGAGCGGTACTTCATCTTGCCGATCATGCGGATCAGCTCAGGATGCAAGCCGTGTACGCCCATGTCGATGCAGGTGCGCTTGCCGGTCTCGATAATCTCCTCCTCGAGCTGCTTCTTGACCTTGGCCACCACCTCCTCGATGCGGGCAGGGTGGATGCGGCCGTCGAGCACCAGCTGATGCAGGGCCAATCGGGCAATCTCGCGGCGCACAGGGTCGAAGCACGAGAGCACGATGGCCTCGGGGGTGTCATCCACCACGACCTCTACGCCTGTGGCAGCCTCCAGTGCACGGATGTTGCGGCCTTCACGACCGATGATGCGGCCCTTTACCTCGTCCGAGTCGATGTGGAATACGGTCACCGCATTCTCCACAGCCGTCTCGCTGGCCACACGCTGGATGGTCTTGATCACGATGCTCTTGGCCTCCTTGTTGGCGGTCATGCGAGCGTCGTCCATGATTTCGTTGATGTATGAGGCAGCCTCGGTGCGAGCCTCGTCCTTGAGGTTTTCGATCAGGGTCTTCTTGGCCTCTTCTGCGCTCAGTCCGGCAATCTGCTCCAGCATCTGGCGGCCCTCGGCGATGCGAGCCTCGGCCTCCTGGTTCTTCTGCTCCACCACATCGAGCTGCTTCTGCAGGTTCTGGCGGGTGTTGTCATTGTCATTGATGCGGCGGTCCAGCTCCGACTGCTTCTGTTGCAGCTGCTGCTGAATCTGCTTGATTCGCTGCTCGTTCTGCTGAATCTTCTGGTTGCGCTGGTTGGCCTGACGATCCAGATCCGACTGCATGCGGCTGATCTTCTCCTTGGCGTCCAGCAGTTTCTGCTCCTTGAGTACTTCGCCTGCTTTTTCGGCTTCGGCCAGGGTGTTCTTGTAGGTTTTGCCTAAAAACATGTTCCACACAACAAACACGATGCCACCTCCTACGAGAAGGCCCACGATTGCTGCTATGATGGTTATTGCGTCCATTGAAAAAATAAAGTTAGAATTATATTATTATTGTGTTTGAGGACATATAAAAATACCCGCAAAAGACCCTTATCGGCCCCTTGCTGGTAAACGTTGATCGAATGCCTGGAAAAATAAATCAGATGTCGTTGCTGACCATGTTGCTGTGCTCAATCCACATCGTCCTGTGCGAACTGCTGCAAGTCCTTCACAATCTCGGTGAGTTCGGTCTCGGCAGCCATGCTCGAGGCATCCAGTGCCTTCTGCTGATAGCCCACCGCCAAATCGACAGCAGCCATGGCCATGATTGCCTCTGGTGGCAGGTTTGCGCCCCTATACTTCGTATTGTAGGCAATGAGTCGGCGATTGACCATGCGGGCGGCTTCGCGGAACAGAGGTTCGTCGTCCATGTCCACCCACAGCGGGTATCGAGCCTCGCCAACCTGTATATTGATTCTGATTTTCTTATCCATATTGCAACCCTAAAACATCCTTGTTCTCGTCTCTTGCGTCTGTTCTCTTGTTCTGCTATTTTTGGAGTTTAGCGATGCAGGCATCAATCTCGCTTACCATTGCGAGATACTGCTCGCGGAGTTCGGCCACTTGTTCCGGGCGGCTGCCCGTGGCACATAGTCCGGTGCGCAGGTTGTTGTATCTTGTGTTCAGTTCTGTCAATTGCTGTTCGAGTTGTCCGATGGTCATCTGCTGCTCCTGCACCTGCTGCCTCAGCTCGGCTTCGCGTTTTTCTGCCTCGGTGCATCGGTTCTTGAGCTGGTCGATGAGTAATCGTAACTCTGTGGTTAATGATCGGAGATCTGTGCTCATATCACTTTTGACTGGTTACAATCGTCCTTGTAACGAATTAAACACAAAAATTCAGTGCGAAGATAGTCTTTTTTTGTCAAATGACAAAGAAAAAGCCCTGATTTTTTCCAAACCAAGGCTTTTTTCTCTCTTTTTTGTCCGATTTTTTCAAATCATGCCCAGTTTTTTCATCTCTTTGGCGCACGTTTCAAGCTCTTCGTACCACGCCTGGCCGAATTTGCGCACCAGGGCATCCTTCAGGCATTGATATATTCTGATGTCGAGGCGTCGTCCCAGTTTCTTGGCGCATCCGCACATCTTGGGCTGCTCGTCGTAGTTCAATGCTGTGTAGTCGCCTATCTGCTTCAGACGCACAGGGTACAGGTGGCACGAGATGGGCTTCATGAATGGCACCTTGCCTTCGCGGTAGCTCTGCAGCGTCTGGAACCGTCCTTCGCGGAATGCCTTCTCGATGGCGCATAGGCAGGCACCCTCCACCCGTTCGCCGTCGGGCAGGGTCAATGTGTCGTAGGTGCAGAACACGCAGTCCCTGCCCTCCACCACCGTGGTCACCCAGTCACCAGCCTTGTCCTTGAAGTAGGCGCCCTCCTCGCGTATGGTCTGCTGTCCGCGTGGCGTGAGGTCATCCCACACGATGGGCAGCACCTCGTCCAGCGCCTTCAGTTCCTCCTCGTCCAGCGGAGCGCCACTCTCACCTTCGCTGTTGCAGCAGGCACCTTTGCACGCCTTCAGGTCGCAGCAGAAGGCCTCTGCCAGAATGTCCTCGCTCACCAGTGTGTCGCCAATGTGTACCATTTAACCTTTAGTGATTAAAATTGATGATTTGAAATTACAGCAAATCCATGTCATCTGCCTCACTGATGGCGTCTTCCAGTTCGCTGCCACAGTATTTGCAGTGGGTGGCCGTCTCGTCGTGACCCGATTTGCCACAGTTTGGACATACGCGGCGTGCGGCATTCTGACTGTTGCGTATCATCGTGGCACTTACGATGCCGGTAGGCACAGCCATGATGGTGTAGCCCAGCAGCATGACAATGGCGCTGAAGAACTTGCCCAAGGGCGTGACGGGCGTGATGTCGCCATAGCCCACGGTGGTCATGGTCACAATGGCCCAATAGATCGAGGTGGGAATGTCGGTGAACTGCGTGTCTGGCTCATCGCCCTCCACCATGTAGATTACCGTGCCCAGGCAGGTGACGATGATCACCACGA
The DNA here is from genome assembly GCA_045628525.1 of Bacteroidales bacterium. Taxonomy (GTDB): domain Bacteria; phylum Bacteroidota; class Bacteroidia; order Bacteroidales; family UBA3663; genus Liminaster. The sequence goes on along the minus strand of JAZQPJ010000046.1, from coordinate 19,839 downwards.
ACATGAAGAACACCGAGATCTTCCTGAGCGACTGCTTGATGCTCTCCAGCAGCAGGTAGCCCTCCTGCAGGAATGAGAAGAGCTTGAAGATGCGGAAGATGCGGATCAGGCGGAACGATCGCAGTACGATCATGAACCTTGCGCCTTGCATGAAGAAGCCCAGATACATCGGCAGGATCGAGATGAGGTCAATCAGGCCGAAGAAACTCAGCGCGTATGCCTTGGGCTTGGGCGAGCAGTAGAGGCGAGCCAAGTACTCGAACGTGAAGAAGAACGTCAGCGTGTATTCCAGGATCATCAATGCCAGCGTCGCATATTTATTGGTGAACAGCGAATCGAACATGGTGATGAAGATGCTGACCACAATGGCCACCATCAGCAGGATGTCAAACTTCTTGCCCGTGGGCGAATCGCTCTCAAAGATCACATCGTAGAGCTTGTCCTTCAATGCTTGATTTTGCATCAAGTCGTTCCACTTTTTCTTGATATTCATGGCGCAAATATACGCATTTTCGCGCTATTTTAATACACTTTTTGCCAAAAATCGACAAAAGATAAACTTTTTTTCACTTTTTTGTTACAATGTATCGAAAAATCTCGTAACTTTGGCATCGTTTTTCAGCATACTATTGATAAAAACAATAACAAAATACCAAATATTCTAAAACTCATGGGTCTTTCTAACAACATCCTTGTGCGTCGCTACCGTGACTTCCGCAATCCGTCCAATGTCAAGACGGTGATCGGCGGCCTCATCGCACTGCTTGCCTATTTCGGCACCCTTTTCATCGATCCCGCAAGCTACGGCTTGCCAGGACTCACCGCTGTGGAGGTTCGTGTCATTGCCATCTTCCTTGCCGCAGCCATCCTGTGGATTTCCGAGGCTATCCCCACCTGGTGTACCTCTGTACTCATCATCGTGGTAATGCTGCTCACCTGTTCCGATTCATCACTCTGGCTGTTCGAGGTGGCCAAGGCTACCGATCCTGAGGATGTGCAGAAGGCTCTGGGTCTCGGCATCAGCTACAAGTCTATCATGGCAACCTTTGCCGAGCCTACCGTCATGCTCTTCATGGGCGGTTTCGTGCTTGCCATCGGTGTAGAGAAAGTCGGTCTCGACGTGGCTATGGCAAGGACACTGCTCCGTCCGTTCGGTACTCGTCCCGGAGCTGTGCTGGCGGGCTTTATCCTGATTACAGCTTTGTTCTCGGCCTTCATCTCCAATACTGCTACTGCAGCGATGATGCTGGCATTCCTTACTCCTGTACTCCGCTCGCTGCCGGGTGACTCGAAGGGCAAGATCGCTTTAGCTATGGCTATTCCGCTGGGCGCCAACATCGGTGGTATTGCTACTCCTATCGGTACACCTCCTAACGGTATTGCGCTGAAGTATCTGAACGAGCCCTCTACCATCGCAGCTCTGCAGGCCCAGGGTCTTGAGTCGAGCGAGATTACTTTTGGCCAGTGGTGTTTGGCCATGACTCCTGTCACCCTGCTCACCCTAGCCATCGGTTGGCTGGTTCTGCTGTGGTTCTTCCCCTTCAACAAAGGCGAGCGCATCGAGCTCAAGATCAGTGGAAGCATGAAGAAGGGCTATAAGACATGGGTTGTAGCCGCAACCTTTGCCCTCACCGTTCTGCTGTGGTTCACTGGCGACTATAACGGTCTCAATGCCTACGTTGTTGCCCTCGTTCCTATCTGCTGTCTTTGCCTCACAGGTTTGCTGAGCAAGAAGGACCTCGAGAAGATTAACTGGTCCGTCCTCTGGATGGTAGCCGGTGGTTTCGCCCTCGGCCTCGGCTTCGACAAGTCTGGTCTGGCCAAGGATCTCGTTACTGCAATTCCGTTCGCAACCTGGTCGCCAATCGTAGTGCTCATCTCGGCAGGCCTTATCTGCTGGCTGCTCTCTAACTTCATCTCCAACTCGGCCACCGCAGCCCTGCTCATTCCAATCCTCTGTGCTGTGGGTATCGGCATGGGTCCAACCCTTCTCGAAGTGGGCGGCATGCAGTCGCTCTTGTTGGGTACCGCTATGGCAGCTTCGCTGGCCATGACTCTGCCAATCTCAACGCCTCCTAACGCCATTGCTTCGTCAACTGGCCTTATCTCTACGGCCGACATGGCCAAGGCAGGCCTGACCATCGGCATCATGGGCGGTGTGCTCGGCTACTTGCTGCTGATCTTCGTATTCTGATCGAGGCCTTCGGGCCTCTCAGATACCTCATATCCGATCTCTGAATCATCTGCCGCCATGCGCTGAGGCATCATTTCCTCATAATCGTATGGTTTAGGCCTCCTACATCCTAATATCGAAAGTTCAATCTGGCTAAGTGTCAACAAGAGGCTCTGCAAAGTCGCCTCCTTGGCACTTGGCCTTAATTGACATTCCCATATCTGTATCACATTCCATCCCAGCGAAGTCAGTTCCCGACGCACGTCCTTGTCGCGCTGCCGGTTTCTTGCTATTTTGCTTTGCCAGAACTCCGTTCGGCTCCGTGGCATCACGAAGTATCTGCAGTTCGTGCCATCGTCCAGTACGTGCCCATGCCAGAAGCACCCGTTCACCAGAATCACCGTGTGAAGCCTCTTCAGCACAATGTCCGGCTTGCCCGGGAGCCTCTTCTCATGCAGTCGGTACCTGTACCCATGGGCATACAGATACTTCCGGACCAACAGTTCGGGTTTCGTATCCTTGCCACGTATATGGCTCATGCATCTGTGGCGTTGTTCCGGAGTCAGTGGGTCTGGCATGGATTAATGACTGTCTGTGGTTGGTGCTTCTTTCTTCTCGAAGTGCTTGTCCAGCCACTTCATCACACCGGCAATAGCTGCGGCCATCAGAGTGCCAATCAGTAGCCCCTTGCCATATTCGTTCTTCTTCTGTTCCATAATGTCTTATTTTGAGCATTTCTTGAGGATGTTCTTATGGATTCTGTAGGCAATTCACAAGTTCCTCCATCGTAGTGCATATTCCATCAAATAGTCCGTACATGAGTTCAGGCTCTTGAGTCTCTGGGATATAGACCAGGACCTTCTTGCTGGCTCCTGCCATCCATCCAGCCTCGGTGTGCGCTGAACGGCCACAGGGAAGGACCAGGACGCAGGCATTGCAACTCTTTAGGGCTTCCACGTCGTTCTTGAGCTGCTGTTGAGCCAGGGGATTCGTCATCAGCTGCTCACGATACTGCTCCGGCGTCCACTCCATATAGTTCTCATCAATCATCGACCACTTGAAGCCATGGCCACCTGAGGGTGGATTGCGGAAGTCGTACACATCATGTCCTGCCTTCCTGAGGGCAGTGACTACGCTGGGATAATAGGGGTTGCGCCATGAAGAGGCGATGTAGAGTTTCATAATGATATTCGTTTCTGCGGCAAAGATAAGGAATATTTCTGTCAAAAGCAAAAAATGAAAAATAAAAAGTGCTGTTTGGAATTATCTGCATATCCAAACAGCGCTTTTGAAACAATGAAACAACGAATCTGCTTGTATTATTCAAAACAATTATTCTTCCATTACCTTACCCAACATCGTGTCCGTATAAGTACGGAAATAATTCAATTGTATATGTTTGTACATTGCTAGACTCTCAAGATACTCCAACTCAAAGATAAGTCTAGGTTCCTTATCCTCTGATTCTGGATGAATCTCTGCCTTGTTGCCAATACGAGCAATGCGGATAAGATAAAGGTCTCTTACTCCCTTGCCCTTGATGTAAGGCATGAAGTAATATAATTTATTGAGAGCGATTGTTGAAGGGAATGACTTCGTCTTGCCTGTATAATATATTTTTGTAGGAGAATCTGTGAGGAAATATTTCTCATTGTCCTCCTTGACAAAACCGACCAGAAGATGCTTGGTCATATCAAGAGTGTATGTCTTCTTTGGAGCGTTAAAAACAATTGGTTCTTCATCTGCAAATAATCCCAAATCAAGCATTGGTTGTGCATCTCGCTTAGTAGAGATTGGACTATGTGATACAGGCTCATTTTCGAAGATGAAGCGATAGAGACTCTTGCCGATTTCCTGCACGATACCGCAGACGAGTGCATTACCCATAAGGAATGCACGGCGTCCATCGGAAACCTCAGCATGGAGAGTGTGATTGTCTGGGAACATATTCAGACGTTCCAATTCTACAGGAATCAGACGACGATAACGACCTGATGGAGTCTGTACCACATGTTTGAAACGAGATGGTGCAGAACCTCCTTCACCGGTAATCATTGTACGAGATGGTTTGTCAAGATGATCAGGGAAAGCCATACCACCCTCAGAAAATGTATATTCAAAACCTTCCTTTGATTAGGCTCTCTTATAGTTTATGACTGGTTCCAATGCTTGCTGAACAATTAGCACGTGCCAAAATATCAGTCAAAAAATGTAATACAGCCTTTTATTATTGATTTAAGTTTCGGACTTGTAAAAGGGACTGATGCCTTACTCTTTGATGAGTTTGGTTATGCTATGATTACTCCATAGTCTTCCTTCATCCCTGCACGTCCACAATTCGTTGCCGCGAGTTCGGTTTGTCCTACATAGGTACCTGGATAGGACAAACTGGGTTCGGGACAAGCTTTTGCGAGTTTGCAATTGCTTGCCAATGGTTTGGGACAAGCTTTTGTAAAACTGCGAACGCCTTACCTCTGCTGAGGTAAAGCGTTCGCGGGTTTTGGATAGTCTTTTGCATGTCTGTGCCGCCGCAGAAACAATGCCGGGAGCCTTGCCGACATCAGAAGGGGCGGAAGGTGGAGTTGGATTGAGGGGTGATGGCGATGCACTCCATCTCGATGAGCCATGCGGGACGGCAGACGGGGGCGAGGGTAATGATGCGGGGCATCAGGGGAAGGCGCTCGTCGAAGATGCGACGCACCAGCGGATAGTCGGCCACGTCGCGCAGGTAGATGATGGCCTGGGCGATGTCCTGCAGGGTGGCGCCGCCCTCGCGGAGCAGGGTCTCAATGTTCTCGAGCATGCGGTAGGTCTGTGCCTCGACGTCGCCCACATGCACCACCTCGCCGCGGTTGTTGATGCTGGCGGTGCCGCTGATCAGGAGGTGACGGCGGTCGCCATACTGGATGGCTGTGCCGCGCTCGAAGGTGACGCCATACTGATAGGTGGGGTTGAGGTGCGTGGGGGCGTAGAGGTACTGCTGCTGTGCGGGTTCGAGGCCCTCGGCGGTGTAGCAATCCATCTGCACGCGAGCCTCGCGGATGATGGGCTGGCCGCCGATGCCGGTGCTGGCGATGTAGTGGGTGTCGGGGGTAAGGCGCTGCATGGTGAAGTTGTTGCAGCGTGCCTCGACCATGCCCTTGTAGTTGGTATCGACGTCGCGGATGAAGAACCAGGTCCTGAGACAGTGGTCGGCCAGGTTGAGGCCCTCGTGGCGGAGCTGTGCCTCGTAGTCCTCAAGGATCTCGCGCGTCTGGGTGTTCGATCCGCCGGTGGTGGACTGCATGTTGGTGGTCCAGATGTGGCGGTAGCCGTTGTGGCGCGTCACGGTACGGTCTGTGGTAGCAATTACCTCCAGTCCCTCGGTGAGATAGACCCAGAGGGCTACCTTGCTGCCATCGAGCGGGGGCTGGCCGATGAGGGAAGTGGCACCGATGGTGCAGGTTTGTGGGGTTTGAGGGGTTTGAAAGGGTTGGTGGGGAGTACCTTTCGAACCTTCAAACTTTTCAAACCCATTCATGATGGGAGCCTGGTTGGCAATGTCGCTCAAGAGGTATCGGCGCATCACCACCTGAGCCTTGGGCAGGGTGGCGAGCAGCTGCCGGTAGGCTTGATGCAGGAGGTCGAGTTGCTGTTCGAAGCGGCCCTGACCGGGCTCGACGTGGAGCAGGGCGTGGTGCTCGATGATGCCGCCTTCGGGGGCGAAGGTGGAGAGCTCGGCCCAGGCGTGGGGGAAATCAATGCGTTGGAAGGTCATTTATAAAGTTAAGCAAATAGCAATTATGATTTTTCATTTTATCCACTTTGCGTACCACTCCATCATGGCTGGCGTCCAGTGGTCGTAATCGACGTGGTGTCCGTGGTGAGGGTAGATGTGGAGCTCCTTGGGCGAGGTGACGAGGTTGAAGCCGGACATGACGGTGTGGGCAGGGCAGGTGACGTCCTGCAGGCCCATGCCGAGATAGACGGGGCACTCGATCCAGGGAGCGAGGTTCTTGATGTCGAAATAGGAGAGGGTGCGGTACACCTCGTCGTCGGTGAGGCCGAGTTCCTGCTGCTTGGCACGGACGGAGCTGTAGGGCCAATCGACGATCTGGAAGTAGTCGGGGAAGTCGCTCATGAAGGTGATGTAGCAGGCGATGGCGCGGATGCGGTGGTCGAGTGCTGCGGCTGCCATGGAGTAGGCACCGCCCTGGCTGCCACCCTCAAGGAAGATGTTGTCGGCATCGACTTCAGGTAGGGTGACCAGATAGTCGATGGCACGCGGGCAGTCGAGGTAGGCACCACGGTAGTAGTAGGTGTCGGGGCTCTGGAGGCCGAAGCGGATCCAGTCGCCAAAGCGGTTGGTGGCATCGTTGCGGCCCTGGCCACGGCTGCTGACGATGACGTCGATCCAGCCATTGTCCGAGAGGTCGAGGTCCCAGGGCTTGCTGCTGTAGCCCATGTTGATGATGTGCACGGGATACTTGCCCGGACGGCGGGGCATGGTGTAGTCGATCTGCACGAGGTCGCCATCGAGGCCACGCACCTGAGCCACGAAGGCACGCTTCTCGCCCTGTCGCTCGGTGAGCTCACGTACGACGGGACGCATGGGGGTGGCGGCGAGCTCCTTGCGGGCCTTGTCCCAGAACTGCTGCAGGTCGGGCTGTGCATCGGGCTCGGACACCACCTGCTCAGGGGCTACGCCGAAGACGAAGTGATCGATGGTCATCTGCTTGCCATAGACCTCGGTGACGTTGTTGGTGACGTTGCGGCCATCGACGGTGACGGTGACGTGGTAGAAGCCGGGGGCATGGAAGGGTGCCACATTCTTGGTGGGATCGCTGCTGATGGTCTGATGGTAGGGCAGGGTGACGTCGGTGGCCTTGCACGACAGGCGACGCTCGCCCAGATCGGTGGTGATGGTGATGACTACCGAGTCGGCATGAGCCGGGGTGCCGATGAGGTTGTTGACGTCGATGTCGAGCTGCAGGAACTCATCGGTCTGCCACACCCACTGGTCGTCGGGCGTACTGACGGTGGCGTAGGGTTCGAGCGCGAAACGGCGGATGAGCTGGAGCGTGGTGGTGTCGCAGGCGAAGACGGAGTTGAGGCCCTGCTCCTCCTGGGCGGGGTCGCAAACGTAGTCGTCGTAAGGCTGCCAGATGACGTTCTTGACCTGTGCACGGCCGCCCCAGCCCCAGATGTTGCAACCATTGATCTTGCCCGAATTGCGAATCACGGAGAAGACGTACTCGTAGTAGGCATCACGGCCCTTGGTTGGCGAGCCGGGGGTGAAGAGGAAGCGGTCGCGTGGGTAGCCGAACTCCTCGAGCACCAACGGACGGCCGGCCTTGCTGGTGTAGCTGTAGGCCTCGTCAATGTAGGCAAGGGTCTTCTCACAGGCTACAGGCACGCGATCGACGATGGGGTCGGGCGCATCGGCAGCGATGGTCTTGTCGGCATCATAGTTCTGGTTGAACTGGCCGAGCCAGCCCCAGTTGTTGGGCCAGATGTGGATGCAGGCATAGTCGATATTGGGCAGGGTGTGGATGGCATTGAACAGCTCCATGTCCTCCTCGCAGCCGTTGCGGCCCTCGCTGCCCGTGGTGACCAGGTGGTTGGGGTCGAGCTGCTTGATGAGGGTCGATTGCTCGTCGATCCACTCCACGAACTTGGCCTTGTGCAGGGAGTCGTTGACGAAGCAGCGGGGCTCGTTGGCAATCTCCCACGACATGAGGGCCTTCGATTTGGCGTAAGGCTCGCCCGTGATGGTGTTGGTGCGGCTCACGATGTAGCGCACATGGTTGGCAGCAATGGCCTTGGCCTCGTCGTTGAGCACGAAGTTGCCCACATACTGCATGTATTCGTACCAGCCATCGTAGCTGGGCACAGGGGTCTGGTTGAAGTGCTTCATCAGGCGGCCGTCAGGGCCCGGGGTGCCCTTGCTGTCGCTCGAATAGACCTCGCCCGTGAAGCCCACCCAGTCGAGGTAGGCACCATAACCGCCCGACCACTCCCATGCGTTGTTGAAGTAAAGCACGGCCTTCATGTTGCGCTTCTCGAGCTCGGCCATCATAAAGTCGAGGCCCTGCAGGATGGTGTCGTTATAGACGCCCGGTTCCAACTGGAGCTTGGGCGAGATGTGCGATGGGATGCCCTCACGGCCGTCGCCACCCACGAGCACGCGGACGTTGTCGATGCCCACGGCCTGCATGTCGTTGAGCTCCTGGATGAGGCGTTCGCGGTTGCCTCCACGACCCTCGCTGCCGAGGATGGCACCGTACCAGAAGTTGGTACCCACGTAGCGATATTCCTGATCGCCCTGATAGAACTTGCCGTCGCGGACGGTGATATATGGTGATGGCTCAGAGTTGTTGCCACAGGCAGAAAGGAGGGCAAGGGGGAGAAGCCAAAATAACTTTTTCATGTGTGTGTAAAATATTATAATGCGGTATTGAAAGGAACGACAGGCAAGCCCTTGGAATTGTGGAGGCCGCCAACGCTGAAGTTGTTGAAGTGATAGCGCACATTGACGACCTCTGGCACTTCAGGACAAACCAGTTTGAGGTAGCAGCCTTGGTAGGCAGGGTCAGACCATTCACTATCAGCCCACACGATGGCCTTGTGCCATTGGCCGTCGGCACCGGCAGCCTCGAAGCCCTCGATGTCCGACAGGCGGTCGAAACCATCGCGGCTGTTACTGAAGTAGAGCTTCATGACGCGACCCTTCTCGTTGGCATTCTGTGCCACGGCGGTGCCTGCGATGACGCGGATGTCGTCAGGATTAGCCTCGGCAGCCACCATGCGCTCCAGCTCGGGAGCCTCGGCAGCGATGCCAGGCATGCCGTAGTCGCGAGTGGCAGCCATGTAGGCCAGACGCTGACCGATTTCGAGCTTCCTGGTGCCGTGGATCTGCTCGGCCTCGTAGGGGTACATCAAGTCGGCGGTCGAGACGCAGCCGCTGTTTTCGAGCAGGTGGGCAATCTTGTGCTGAGCCACGCGGAACTCGGCGCAGCTGGTGCCGTTCACGTCGCCATAGCTGTAGCCGGGAATCTCGACGGTGTACATGGGCAACGGATCGCCCGGCTGACGCCACATCTGGCGCCACAGGCGGGTCATGGTCTGGAAGCGGTCGATGTACTCCTCGGCATGGCCCACGTTGCTCTCGCCCTGGTTCCAGAGGAAGCCCTTGATGGTGTAGCCGGCCAGCGGATAGAGCATGCCGTTGTACATCACCATCTTGCGGTGGTAGTCCTGATCGTCCATGGGGGTGAGGCCGTCAGGATAGGTCTCGAGAATCTCCTTGGGCAGCCAGCCCTCGACGCACGAGCCGCCCCACGAGCAGTTGATGATGCCCACGGGCACGTCGAGCAGGTCGGTGAGGGTCTGGGCAAAGTAGTAGCCGCAGGCGCTGAAGTAGCCCACGGTGGCGGTGTTGCACTCCTGCCACTTGCCATGCACGCGGTCTTGTGGTGTGAGCGGGTCCTCCTTGGCGATGGTAGCGCAACGGATGGAACGGCGGTAGCGGTTGGCCTGTGCCACGGTCTGGTTCGAGCCCTCCACTGGGCAGTTCCAGAAGCCGTTGATAGGCATCTCCATGTTCGACTGGCCCGAGCAGAACCAAACCTCGCCGATCAGGATGTTGTCAACGCTGATGGTCTGGCCATCACCCTGAATGGTGAGCTGCTGGGCATCGTAGGAGGCGGCAGGCGTCTGGACCTGCAGCTCCCAGCGGCCGCTCTTCTTGTCGGCCTTGGCGCTGTATGTCTGGTTGTCCCATGAGGTGGTGATGGTGACGGTGGAGCCGCCCTTGGCCCAGCCCCACAGACGTGCTTGCGTCTGCTGCTGGAGCATCATGTTTGAACCGATGATCTCGGGCAACTCGAGTGCCGAGGCGGAGAGGCAGCCGAACAGAAGGGTACCGAGGGTAAGAAGTGTGTGTCTCATTATACAAAAATCTTATGCTTGTTATAGTTCTCACGGAAGGTGGTGGGCGAACAGCCCTTGCGCTTCTTGAAGATGCGGTTGAAGTTGGATACGTTGTTGAAGCCCGAGTCGTAGCAGATTTCGACCACGGAGGTGGTGGTATCGACCAGCTGGCGGGCAGCATAGCCCAGGCGGATGTCGATGATGTAGTCGCTCAAGGTGCGGCCCGTGCGCAGCTTGAAGAAACGGCTGAAGGCGGTGGGGGTCATGCCGGCAATGTCCGAGACGGTCTGCAGGCGGATCTCCTCCTTGAAGTGCTCGTCGATGTACTCCTCGACCTTGCGCACGCGACGGCTGTCGGCCGTGGTCTTGACCGAGGCGAATGTGGTGGTGGACAGCAGGTGATAGTCCTCCTCGAGCGAGAGCTGATAGAGGATGTCGAGCAGCTTAAGCACACGCGGGAAGCCGGGCTGCTCGTTCGAGAGCTGGTCCAACTTGCTGAATATGCGCATGATGACGGGCAGGCCGAAGGCAATGCCGCGCTTGGCGTTCTCAAACAGCTTGGCGAGCGTTGCCATCTGGCTCTTGGACAGGAAGTTTTCGCCTAAGAGGTCGGGCGAGAACTGGATGATGTATTCGCGCACCTTCTTACCGGCAGCCACATCGACCAAAACCTCGTCGGGACGCTGCTCCCAGGCGTGCTCCAGATTGCTGCCAATCAGCGCCAGGTCATACTGGCCACACACTTCGATGGAATCGCCCACTACGCGCTGCACGCCGGTACAGTTTTCCATGAAGGTGAGTTCCAGTTCGGGATGTTTGTGCAAAGGGTAGTCGTAACGCTCCTTCTTGTGGTCCATCAGGTAGAAACTGTCCTGCTCGGTGAGCGGTGTGATTTCGGTGATGATCTTGTCCATGGTGATAGAATTTTATTTGTTGAGCTCGGGATAGGCAATGCGACCGTGATAGATGGATTCGAGTTCATGGATGAACGTCTGCTTGCATGTCTGAATCTCGAGAAGTGTGATTTTCGATTGGTTGAAGCGACCCGATGAAACCTGGCCATCGACAATGTTGTTGACCAGACGTGTGATGCTCTCGTTGCTGTATTCCTTGAGCGAACGCGAGGCGGCTTCGATGCCATCGCCCATCATCAGGATGGCCTGCTCCTTGGTCATGGGATCGGGACCGGCGTAGGTGAAGAGCTGTTCGTCGGGCTGCTCGTCAGGATGGCTGTTGCACCATGTGACGTAGAAATACTTGATGAGGCTGCAGCCGTGATGCGTCTGGATGAAGTCGATGATCTCGCGCGGCAGCTTCTCCTTTTGAGCCATCTTGACACCCTCGGACACATGACGCTTGATGATCTCGACGCTCTCCTCGGTGGTGAGCTTGTCGTGCGGGCTGGGGCCGATCTGATTCTCGGTGTACATGCCAGGATTCCACAGCTTGCCGATGTCGTGGTACATGGCACCTGTGCGAACCAGCGCGGCATTGGCACCGATGGCCTTGGCTGCCGACGAGGTGATGTTGGCCACCTGCAGCGAGTGCTGGAAGGTGCCCGGTGCCTTCTGGTTGAGCTCAAGCAGGAGGCCACGGCCCAGATTGCAGAGCTCGAGCATGGTGACACCCGACATGAAGCCGAACAGCTGTTCCATGGCATAGATGATGAGGTATGACATCAGGAGCAGTACGGCATTGATCAGCATCATCCACACGATAGGCATGGAGATGTTGGTGAGCGAGCCCTCGGTAGCCAAGGTGTAGAGAGCATAGAGGCCCGTGTAGCCAATGGCAGCACTGATGGAGACGTGCATGAGCTGGCTGCGATCGGTCAGGCCATCCTTGAGGCTGAACACGATGATCATGCCCACAATGCTCTGGATGACCAGATACTCGAAGTGCGAGGGCGCGATGAACGAGCAAAGCAGCACCATGACCACATGGCAATAGTACGCCGTGCGTGAGCCATGGAAGGTGCTGAGAATGATCGTGACGATGCCGATGGGCACCATATAGACGGCACCCACGGCAATGCGACCGGCCTGTGAGGTGAGCAGCACCATGATGACCACTGAGGCGATGGCGACAAACACTTCGGCCTGCTGCACGTAGAGCCACGGCCTGTAGAGCGCCATGAAGAGCAGGATGCTGCAAAGCACCAGCGCCACAATGCCCACACGCCCCAGGAACATCGTGAGCTCAGAACTGGAGAGCAGCATGCGGTGCTGCTGTTCGCGGCGATACGACTCCAGAACCAGATAGGTGTGTGGCGTCACGATCTCGCCCTGGTCGATGATGCGTGTCTCGGCCATCACCATACCGCTTGTGGCACTGACCTGCTGCCGCATGTTGGCATATTCGATGCGCATGGCAGCGGTGTCGGCCATGACATTGCTGCGGATGTAGTCGCGCAGTCCGGAGAAACTGTAGCTGTGACTGTAGAGTGAATCGTTGCGGAGCGATTCGTAAGCCTCCTTCTCGCTCATCAGCTGCCCGGCAGGGACCGATGTGGCAGTATTGCTGTTGGGGCTTCTCAGCAGCACACTCGTCGCGTGCCCGGCCTCCAGCGTCTGCTTGTCCTCGCCGGTGAGTATGCCTTGGCTGTAGATGGACTCCAGCCGCTGGAGCAAGTGACGATATGCCTCGGCCGACATGGAAGAGATGGCGATATGCGCATTGCGCCTGGCCTCGGCTCCGATGGTGGGGTCCAGGATGTAGCGTGGCACGACCTGGCGGCGCAGACTGTCCTCCATCTGCTGCAAAGCGGAGTCGCTGCGGTAGATGGCAAAGTCGTATGGCGCAGTCAATCGGCCATAGCGCCAGGGTTTGCCCACCTCATACTCATAGCGGAAAGCCTCGTTGTGAGGGAAGAACCAGCTCACAAGGAGGATCGCAATGATCATGAAGAGGGTACGGACGATAATCTGCCTGATGGAGAGCTTGCGACTACTCATTATTATCAATTACAAATTACTGATTACAAATTACGGGGACAGACTTAGAACTTGATGGTGCCGTCGGGATAGTTGTCGTGGTTGCCAATCACCTTGGGGGTGGCAGGCGTGCGGCTCACGGCTCGGAGCTGTCCCAGGTCCTCGACCGTGCGGTTGTAGGCAGGGAGTTTCTCCAGACGCTCGATGAGCTGCTCGTTGGTCAATTCCTGATCATCGAGGATGTAATATGCCTTGCGCACGTCATCGAGCATCATCTTGTTGGCAGCCTCCTCGCCATAGAAACGACGAACCTCGTCCAGGCCCTTCAGCGGGTCGGTCTGCGGAGTAGGACGCTTGGGCTCAGCAGCAGGCTGAGGCTGGCTGGCGGGTGCGGTATGCACGGGTGCCACCGGTGCCGGCTGGGCAGCTGCCTGCTGGGCCTTCCGTGCCTCAAAGCGAGCCTGGGCATCTTCGAAGATGTCTTTTTCGGCTACGACGGTTTTGGGTTCAACCGCTGGCTTGGCCTCGGCAACCGGCTCGACGGTGACCTCAGACTCGGCCTTGGCGGCAGGGGCTTCGACTGGGGCTTGCTGCGTCTTGGCCAGCTGCTCCTGCAACTTGGCAATCTGGTCACGGATGGACTGTTCCTCCTCTGCCTTTCGGCGTGCAGCCTCGGCAGCAGCCTCATCGGCAGCAATCTTCTGGGCCTTGAGCTCACGGGCAGCTTCGAGTGCCTGATCGAGCTTGTTCGATTCCTCTTCCAGATCCACATCCAGCGTAATGTTGTCAGCCTTGTTGATGGCCAGACGGATGGTGTTGAGCAAGGTGTTGTAAGCCTCAGGGAAGCCATCGAACTCGTTGAGATGCGATTGCTTCTCGGTGATGGACAGTCGCAGTTCACGTTCCATCTCCTTGAGCTTGTCGCCCATCGTGTTGTTGGCAATGACGCCGCCCGTAGAGTGGTCCATGGCAAAGCCGCTGGCCAGCAGGATGATGCGGACCTTGTCGCCCAGAGAGTCGTCGTACATGGCACCCCAGATGACCTCGATGTCGCTGTTCAGATTATCGACGAACTGGTTCATCTCGCTGATCTCGGACATGGAGATAGGATTCTGGTGGCTGAAGCAGAGTTCAAAGAGCAGGTGCTTGGCATCGGTGATCTTGTTGTCCTGCAGCAGTGGCGAGGTGATGGCTGCATCGATAGCCTTTGAGAGGCGGTTCTCGCCTGAAGCCACACCGGTTGAGATCAGGGCCACGCCACCATTGCGCAGTGTGGTGCTGACATCGGCAAAGTCCAGGTTGATGTAACCCTGAATGTTGATGATGTCGGAGATGGACTTGGCAGCAGTGGTCAGCGTGTCGTCGGCCTTGCCGAATGCATTGCCGAAGGTGAGGTCGGGATAGACGTCGATGAGGCGGTTGTTGTTGACCACCAGCAAGGCATCGCACCAGCGCTCGATGGCACGTACGCCCTCCAGGGCCATCATGATCTTCTTGCGGCCTTCGAAGCGGAAAGGTATGGTGACGATGCCCACGGTGAGGATGCCCATCTCATGTGCGATCTGTGCTACGACAGGAGCTGCACCGGTGCCCGTTCCGCCACCCATGCCTGCGGTGATGAATACCATTTCGGTGCCGTCGCTCAATGCCTGCTTGATGGCATCGGCATATTGCACGGCACACTCGCGTGCCACCTCGGGTTTGGCTCCGGCACCCAGGCCCTTGTCGCTGATGAGCAGCTTGTTCGGAATCAATGATCCCTTGAGTGCCTGTTTGTCGGTGTTGACAATCAGGAAGGAGACATCCTGGATGCCTGCCTCAAACATATGCTGTACGGCGTTGGAACCGCCGCCGCCTACACCTACCACCTTGATGATAGAGCGGCCTTCGTTGACGGTCTCGAAGTCGAAGTTGAGTGCCGATTCGTTGATTTCGTTCTGATTTTCCATAGAACTTGTCGTCTAAAATTAGTTAAATCATTTTTTCATTTTGTCATTTCCGCTTTCTGTGCACTTAGTTCTGTCCAGAGAAAAGGTCGCCCAGGAAGCGTGAAACGCTCTTGCGCAGGTTGCCTGACTTATTCTCTTTCTCGGCTACAGGCTTGGGTTCTGGCTCCGGTTCGGGTTCCGGCTCAGGCATCTCGATGCTGAGTTGTCCCGATGTGCTTGGTGCATTGGTTACAGCGGCAATGGGAGCAGGTTTGGCTGTGGCAGGAGAGGTGGCAGCAGGCTTGGTTTGTGCCATGCAGTCTTCGGCGCAGAAGTTGAGCAATGCCAGCAGATTGGTGAGGTGAGGTTTGCGTTCGCTGCCTATGAAGGCGCGTTCGGCATAGGCACGGGTCTCGATACGGCTGATGCCCAGGCGTCGGCTGATCAATGTGGTCAAGCCACGCTGCACGGCCACGCCACCTGTGATGATGCAGCCAGCGTCCAGATGATCCTTCAGTCCGGAGTTCTCGATCTGATGCAGCACGTTGGCGGCAATCTCCTCATAGCGGCAGGTCACGATGGTGTTCAACGTGCTTTGTGGCATGGGCAGGGTCTTGTCGGCAAACAGTATGTTGGATGTCGATTGCTGATGATTGCTTGCAGCCTCCTTGCCATCTTGAGCGGCATCGCTCCATTCCAGCTTGATGCGTTCTGCCTCCTCGCGTGAACAGCCTGCGGCCTCAATGTCGTAGGTCACCGAATCGCCACCCAGCGGAATGACGGCCAGGTGCTGCAAGTCGCCCTGTTTGTAGATGGACACGGTGGTGGTGCCGGCTCCGATGTCCACCAGCACACATCCGCGCTGACGCTCGTCTTCGCTCAGGATGCAGGCTGTGGCCTGTGGCAGCACTACTACTTCACGCATCTGAATGCCGGCGCGCTCCATGGCAGCCACCACACCCTGACGCAGGCGCTTCTCGCCCACTATAAGCTGATGCTGGCCACCGCTGATGGGCTCGGCATGCAGCACGTCGTAGCCGGGAATTTGGACTGAAGGCTGCTGTATGAGCGAGTGCAATGAAATACCACCGATGCCGACGTATGCCGATCCGATGTTGGCACGCATGCGGTTGCCAAGCTTCTGCATCACGCTCTTGATGTGCATGGCAGTCTGTTCGATGTTGACGATGCATCCGTGGCTGATGCACCCCTTGGTTGGTTCACTTTCTATCTCGATGTTCTCGAGCGAGCCCGTCTGCATGTTCTTCCAGGCCGCAATGGCCATGATGCGCGACGAACCGAATTGTATGGCACAGGTTAGTACTTTCATATCTGTTCTTTTATTATTTTTCACCCACTACTTGTCCGTTGAATTTAACGTTGATGACCTTGTATGCATTCCAGCCCTTGCGGGGCAGAACCTCCTTGTAGAAGGTGCGCACATGCTTCAGCTTGGTGTCAATGTCGTCCAATGTGCCCACCAGAATGGTATGGTTTCCGATGCGAGGAACGAGTTCCACGTCACCATTCTCGCGCACATAGATCTGTGTGATCTCATTGCTCCAGAAGTCATGATCCTTCAGATAGAGGGCAAAGTCGTGCAATGGCTGCAGGTGTGCCAGCCGGACGTAGCCCGTAACCAGCGGCAGGCGGATGGCGGAACCCAGCTGTGCAGGCATGGCCTCGCCGTCATGGTCGATGTAGTAGTCCTGCAATATGGTGTTGCTGTTGGGCAGACGCAGTTCCACGCTGCTCTTCACTCTGACGATGGGGTTGCGCTGCTCGATGTCGATACGCAGCAGGCTGTCGGGCGTGTGGTAGCACGCTGCGTGGCGAACCAGTTTGTTGCCTTCGATCAGCTGACACAGTTCGATGGTGTTCACCTCCTTGTATGTCTTGCCGATCGGGTCAATCTTGGCATTGATGATGCGTTGGCGGATGTCCGATTCGGTCACGAAGTGCGCTTCGTCGTTTGGATAGTCGATGTGAATGTCAATCGCACGATAGCGCGGCTCCTCGCGCCAGAATCCATACATGATTCCGGCTACCAGCAGGTAACCTACCAGACAGAGAATGCCTATGATCTTGAAGATGGTCTTTACCATTGAAAATGGAGTTTGAGGGTTTCGAAAGATCAAATTATCGAAAAATCGAGGCCTCGATAATTTGTCCTTTCGAGATTCTATTAGCGTGCCAGAGCCTCAGCTGCTGGCTGCACCAGTCGCTCGATATCGACACCGGCACCCATCATCACCACAACGTCGAGCTTGCCTTCGTCGTGCAGCTGCTGCAGATGGGCCACGAGCTGCTCCTTCTCGACCAGCGTCTTGTCCGCAGCGTCGATCTTGCCGAGCAGCCACTCGCTGGTGACGCCGGGGATTGGCTGCTCGCGAGCCGGATAGATAGGCAGCAGGATGGTGCGGTCAGGGATGGCCAATGCCTCGGCAAAGCCCTCCACCAGATCGTGCGTACGGCTGTAGAGGTGAGGCTGGAAGCAGACGGTGACATGACGGCCGGCAAACAGCTGCATCACCGAGGTGAGCGATGCCTTGATCTCGTCGGGATGATGCGCATAGTCGTCCATCACCACCAGGTCGTCGCGCTTCACGTAGAAGTCGAAGCGGCGCCTGGCTCCACCGAAGCTCTTCAGGCCCTGGCGCAGTTCCTCCTCGGTGCAGCCATTGAGCCAGCAGATGGCCAAGGCAGCCACGGCATTATCCACATTGATCGGGGCAGGGACGCCAGGCTCCATGTCCTTCATCACGATGCCCTCGGCGCGAGCCACGAAGTCGAACTTGATGGTGCCGTTGCCGATGCGGATGTTGGTGGCATAGTAGTCGGCCTCCTCGGTCGAAGAATATTCGGCATAGCGCACGCCCTCCTGCAGACGGCTGCAATCCACCTTGATGCCCTTATGCTTGAGCAGCAGGGCAGGGGCCGTCTTCGTGCCGCTGACCGTGACTTGAGCTCCCTTGGCAGGGTCGATGAGCGAGACATAGTGCGCAAAGCTCTCGCGGTAAGCCTCCTCGGTGCCGTAGATGTCCAGATGGTCAGGGTCGCAGCTGGTAATCACCGACATATAGGGTCGCAGCGTGTGGAATGAGCGGTCGAACTCATCAGCCTCGATCACCGTGAGGTCGCTGTCGGCATTCTGACCGTTCACGCCACTCAGCATCAGGTTGCTCTCGTAGGGCTTGAGGATGCCGCCCAGGAAGGCGTTGCAATCCACGTGGCTCTGCTTCAGGATGTGTGCAATCATCGACGAAGTGGTGGTCTTGCCATGCGTGCCAGCCACGCAGAGGCCGCGCTTCTGCTCGGTGACGATGCCCAGGATCTTCGAGCGCTTCATCACCTGAAATCCGTTTTGCTGGAAGTAGCACAACTCGCCATGATCCTTCGGGATGGCTGGCGTGTAGCACACGATGCACTGTGCCGGGTCCTTGAAGGCGGGATCTACAGCCTCGATGTTGTCCTCGAAGTGAATGTCGATGCCCTCGCTGATCAATGCCTCCGTCAGTGGCGATGGGGTCTTGTCATAGCCGCCCACCTTGTAGCCATTGGCCTTGAAGTAGCGTTCGAGGGCTGACATGCCGATGCCGCCGGCACCTACGAAATATATTGATTTCATCAGAATCAGTTTCTTTATATATTATATATAATGTGTAAATTGTCGAATTAGCTTCCGGATTCCTTGCCGCAGAGTCGAGGCAAGGTTTCCGATGTCTTGGGGAGCTATCAGGCGTTTTTGCGGTCTTTCGCAATACCTAATACGATCTCTGCGATGGTGTCGGCGGCGCCGAAGCGACCCAGTGCCTTGGCATTCTGCTCAAAGCGGGCGATGCGCTCGGGATCGTTGACCAAGGCGATGGCGTCGCTGACCAGACGGGCAGGAGCCTCCTTGTCGGGGCAGAGGATGGCTGCATCGCTATTCGACAGCACGCGGGCATTGGCAGTCTGATGATTCTCGGCAGCTGTTGGCAGCGGAACGAGGATCGAGGCTTTGCCCAACAAGCAGACCTCATTGACACCACCTGCACCGGCACGGCTGATTACGACATCGGCGGCACGATAGGCCATGGCCATGTCCGCGACGAAGACGGTAGGATGCACCAGCTGGCAGCCGGCAGCCTTGACTGCCTCCTCCCACTTGGTGCCATCGGCCTTGCCTGTCTGCCACAGCACCTGGATGCCTGCCTCCTCAAGCTGACGGAGTCCGGCAGCGATGGCATTGTTCACGCTGCGAGCGCCCAGGCTGCCACCGGTGATGAAGATGGTCTTGCGCTCGGGATCGAGGCCGAATGCTTTGCGTGCCTCCTGTGGGGTGGCTGTGCATTCGAGCAGCTTCTGGCGCACGGGGTTGCCTGTCATCACGATGCGGTCGGCTGGGAAGAAACGCTCCATGCCCGGGTAGGCCACGCAGATCTTCTCTGCGCCCTTGGCCAGCTTCTGGTTGGTGACGCCAGCAAAGCCGTTCTGCTCCTGCAGCACGTAGGGAACGCCCAGGGCTGCTGCTGCCTTGAGTGCGGCAGCGCTGGCATAGCCACCCACGCCCACTGCAGCATCGGGTTGGAACTCGCGGATGATCTTCTTGGCCTGACGGATGCTGCGCCACAGGTCGAGCAACACGCTCACGTTGCCTGGATGGAACAGCGGGCGGATGAAGCCGCGCACTGGCAGACCGATGATCTTGTAGCCCTCGGCAGGTACCTTTTCCATCTCCATGCGGCCCAGGGCACCGATGAAGAGAATCTCGGCATCGGGCTGCGCCTTCCTGATGGCATTGGCAATGGAAACGGCGGGGAAGATGTGTCCGCCTGTGCCGCCTCCGCTAATTAGAAATTTCATTATGGTGGGAGTATTTGAGGGGTTTGAGGGGTTTGAAGGGTTTGAGGGG
>JAZQPJ010000045.1:0-26685 GCA_045628525.1 Bacteroidales bacterium | reverse complement strand
CGTTGGCCGCCATCTGATGCCTTTGCTCAAGCTGGCAACCGACGCTGTGGCCGCACGCATGCAGCAGATGACGCAGGAGCTGGCCGGCGTCATGTCGCGCACCGGGGTGGCCGGTCTGCAGAGCATGGATCCCACCGTCATCCATCGTCGCGACTTCATGTAAACTTAGAATTCCCCGTCTCCAGTCAGTTTTGTCCTACCCGCGTACCTGCCTAGCACATCCGAGCGCTCGTTTGTCCTAGGGAGGTACCTGGGTAGGACAAGCTCGTTCTGTTTTGTGCTAGGCAGGTACGCGGGTAGGACAAAACTGACCGTGGATGTGCTAGGGAGGTACCTGGGTAGGACAAACTCGCTCTGGTTTGTGCTACCCAGGTACGCGGGTAGGACAAAACCGGTTGGTGGCGTGCTAGGGAGGTACCTGGGTAGGACAAAACCATATTTCGCGGCGAAAATGTAAAAAAAGAATGAAATATTTGGAAGTGTGGCGAAAATTCCGTATATTTGCAGCGTCAAAAAACACAATATTCTCATGATAACAGGCGACAACAGAAACAAGGTCGATCAGATATGGGACACATTCTGGTCGAACGGCATCAATAATCCGCTGCTCGTGGTGGAGCAGTTCTCGTACTTACTCTTCATCAAGATGCTCGACGACCGGCAGCTGAAGGCCGAAGAGACCGCGGCGATGTTCGGCTTCCCGCTCACCGATCCCACTTTCCCCTCGGGCCTATGGCAGAACCCTGAGCGCGAGAACGACGACCCCATCCCGTACGAGAGCCTGCGCTGGCATGTGTTTGTCAACACCGGGTCGGAGAATATGTTCCGCATGGTGCGCGACAACGTGTTCACTTTCATTAAGTACCTCAGTGGCGACAGCGACTCTGCCTATGCGCGTGCCATTCAGGACGCCCGTCTGGATATTTCCTATCCGCGCATCCTGCAGAAGGTGGTCGATCTGATGCAGACGCTCGAAGTGGAGGACCTGCACGCCATGGGCGACATCTACGAGTACATCCTCGACAAGATGGCGGCCAATGGCAACTCGGGGCAGTTCCGCACGCCGCCGCACATCATCCGCATGATGGTGGAGCTGATGCGCCCCACGGTCGATGACGTCATCTGCGACCCTGCCATGGGTACGGCAGGCTTCCTCGTGGAGTCGGCACGCTATCTGAACGACCGATGCAGCTCGCGCCTCATGGATCCTGAGGTGCAGGAGCGCTTCAAGTCGTCGATGTTCAACGGCTTCGACACCGACCCCACGATGATGCGCATCGCCGCCATGCACATGATGCTGCAGGGCGTGGATAATCCGAACTTCCTGCGTCGCGACTCGCTCTCGTCGGACAACAACGACGAGAACCTCTACACCCTCTGCCTCGCCAATCCGCCCTTTGCCGGTAGTGTCGATAGCGAGAACATCCACAAGTCGATCCTGCAGCTGGCCAAGACCAAAAAGACCGAGCTGCTCTTCATCTCGCAGTTCATCCGCAGCCTTCGCGTGGGTGGCCGCTGTGCTTCGATCGTGCCTGATGGCGTGCTGTTCGGCAGCTCGAAGGCGCACGTCGATATCCGTCGCCAGCTGGTCGATGGCCAGTGCCTTCGTGCCGTGATTTCGATGCCGAGTGGCGTGTTCAAGCCTTACGCTGGCGTTTCCACAGCCATCCTGATCTTCACCAAGACCGATGCGGGCGGCACCGACAATGTCTGGTTCTACGATATGCGTGCCGATGGCTTCTCGCTCGACGACAAGCGTAACCCCGTCACCGACAACGACATCCCCGACATCCTCCATCGCTTCGCATCGCTCGATGCCGAGGCCTCGCGCTCGCGCAAAGACCAGTCCTTCATGGTCCCTGCTCAGGAAATCCGTGACAACGGCTACGACCTCTCTATCAACAAGTACAAGGAGGTGGAGCGCGTGAAGGTGGAGTACGAACCGGTGAGCGTAATCATGAAGCGTATCGCTGAGCGAGAAGAGGGTATTGCTGCTGGATTGAAGGAGTTGCAAGGGATGATTTAATGAGTCTTCAATTGAATAAATATGGAATACGAACTTATAGATTTTAGTTGGAGTCTTCCTTATTGTTTTAATGAAGAGTCATTCCCGTCTTTTGTGGCTGATCACAGTCATATAGATGTAATTGCACCTACTGACCAACCACAGGAATCTCAGTTTGATGCAGATGGAATTCCGATGGGGCAAAGCATGGATGATATCAGATGTCGTGAAAAGATCATTGATGACTTCTTTCGTTCATGGGTAGAGTCGCATCCTGAGAAATGCGTCTATAATGAGAATCTGCAGGAGAACATTCTCGTAAGGGTGATTTCTATCATTGAGGCAAAACAGCATGCGGCAAAAAGATATCAGTCAACATTGGCTGTGCTGAAGCTTGATGAGGTGCTTCGCTGTTCCCGTAAGGCTGGAGAAATGCCGACAAAGGTTGGCAATGCCAATCAGGCAAGTTTCGAGCGCATGCTGATCCTGTCGCATGAGATGGACGAGATTGGAACAGTCAAGTTGACGGTCGGTGTTAGACGCAGCAACAAGGATAAGGTTCAATATGGAATATCTGCACTCCAGTCTGGGCAGGAGTTGATTGATCCGGAAAAGAATAGCGTAAGGGGTAGAAAGAAAAAAGCATCCCACCGAAAGTGAGATGCAATCTTGCCCCAAAAACAGCGTGCGCTATCTTACTCTTTTCGAGTGATGGATCGAAGCGGGGACTTTGGCCTTTTCCGCGATGTCATCATAGCGTGGGTGCCACGACTTAATGTTTTCGCTGCAAAGATAAGGTGTTATTATTCAATAAGCAAATAATAACAGACTTTTATCTTTTATTGCGGAAGAATTGAGGGATTGATGTCATAGATTGAAAGGTTGATATTACATATTTTGAAATCGAAACGATTGAAATAATGATGGATAAGACAGGGTGGAAGAAAAATAAATTAGGAAATATCTGTACTGTTGTTTCTGGAGGAACGCCAAAGACTGAGAATCCTTCTTTTTGGGGAAAAGGTCATTATTGGGTTACACCTGCAGAAATAAAAGCAACGGATTGCTTCATTTATAAAACGGAGCGACAGATTACAGATGAAGCCTTAAAATCAACAAAATTGCAACTTCTTCCCGAAGGAACAGTTTTGTTGTCTTCAAGGGCACCTATTGGCAAGGTCGCTATTTGTGGTGTGCCTATGTACTGTAATCAAGGCTTTAAGAATTGCATCTGCTCTGACGCAATCAATAATCGATTCTTGTTTCATTTTTTGAAAGCAAAAAACGAGTTGCTAAATAGTTTGGGAAGAGGTGCTACATTCAAGGAAATCTCTAAGTCTATTGTTGAGGATGTAGATATAGATCTTCCTCCTCTCGCCACCCAAGCCTCCATCGTCGCAGAGCTCGACAAGATTAACCATATCATTTCCCAGAAGAAAGAGCAGATAAAAGATTTAGACAAGCTTGCTCAATCACTCTTCTATGAGATGTTCGGTGATCCGGTGGAGAATAAGAAAGGGTGGGAGATTGTGAACTTTATTGATGTTGGAGAATTCGCTAGAGGTGTGAGTAAACATCGTCCTCGTAATGCTCCTGAATTATTAGGAGGATCGATGCCTTTGATTCAAACTGGAGATGTTACAAGGTCTGGAATGTATATAACAGAATATAATAATACATACTCGGATATTGGTGTCGCTCAGAGTAAAGTTTGGAGTAAAGGTACTATTTGTGTGACAATAGCAGCAAATATTGGAGAGTGTTCAATTCTTACTTTTGATGCATGTTTTCCTGATAGTGTAGTCGGCTTTACTTCAAATGGCAAGGTAGATAATATCTATGTATATTTTGTAATTTGTTCTCTTCAAAAGATACTAGAGCACAATGCTCCTGGTGTTGCACAGAAGAATATTAATCTCAAAATATTAAACACGTTATCATTGCCTCTTCCCCCTCTCTCCCTCCAGCGCTCCTTTGCCGCGAAGATAGAAGCCATCGAAGCGCACAAGACAGCGGTACAGGCATCGATAGCAGATCTGCAGACATTGCTTGACGCGAGGATGCAGGAGTATTTCGGGTGAGAAGGACGGAAACAAATAATGTGTAAATCGCCACATCAATATGACAGAAACATTGGAATACGAACTCATAGAGATCTCCTTCTCTTTCGGGTATGACCTCGAAAGAGAAGGCCCTGTGTCGATGTGCCTGCACGACGACTCCACCATCATCGGTAACGAGCCGAAACCATCCATCCAATACGATGCTGACGGCATCCCGATGGGGCAGAGCATGGAGGAGATAAGGATGAGGCAGGAGATCATCTTGGCCTTCTTCCGGGATTTTCAAAAGGGAGCAGAAGATCGTAAGGTTTATAATGCAATATTGGAAGATGACATCTTGATTCGTTCCATATCGGTCACAGAGGCAAAGGAACATTCCTCAAAGAGTTATCGCTCAACAAAAGCAGTCTTGCTTCTGGAAGAGGTGCTGGCGAAAGCAAAGCCCGTGAGACGTATGCCCGTGAAGGTCGGCTCGCAAAACCAAAAGCCTTTTGCCTATATGTTGGTCTTGACTTACGAGTGCGAGAGCCTTGGCATAGTAAAACTGACAGTAGGTGTAAGACAGAAAAATGAGCGGGACAAGCCTGCACGTATTCAATATGGCGTAAGTGCATTGCCTGAGGGACAAAACATCTACGACAACTTGAAGGAAAGCGATAAGTCACAGAAGAAAAAAAGAAAAGCACACCGATAACGATGTGCTCTCTGCGCCCCAGATGGCGTGGCGTTCCTTACTCAGATGAGTGATGCTTCGAGGCGGGGGCTTCTGCGCTAACGCGAAACGCACCGAACGTGACACGGCTTATTTTCCACCGCAAAGATGGTGATAATTTTTGAAATGCGTACACAAAACGCTCGAAAAAATGCATCGTGCGGCATTATAATAATAAATAATGTGTAAATCGTCACGTAAAAGTGGCAGAAACAACGAACGAGGATGGCAGACACTGTACCCATAGCAGCCATGGTAGTACTACCCTTGTGCCCCTGACCGCCCCAACAAGACAAGCTACCCCCCAAACAACAACAAACCATACAACAAACCATACAACAAACCATACACTATGCTGAACTTTGATTATCTCAAACTGCTGCCTATCAAGGTGCCGGACATCGAACACCTGCACGCCCTGTGCGAGGAGGTGGAGGTGAACCAGTGGACGAAGCCGATGACTTCGGCCATGTATGCACGTAACGCCTTGGAGTGGAGCGTGAAGCTGATCTATAAGCTGGAGAAGCTGCCGATGTGGAGCGACACGATGACGCTGAACCAGATGATCAAGAGCTCGGACTTCGAGCACTTCATCGGCAACGGGCAGGAGATGGCGCACATTGACTATGTGCGCAAGATCGGTAATCATGCCCATCATGGTGACCCGGTGAGCAAGCAGGAGTCGTATCTGGCACTCATCAATATTTATAACCTCACGGCCGCATTGATGAAGCGCTGGGGGCTGTTCGACACGGTGGCTCCGTTCAATCCGCACCTCGTGCCGAAGGATGCTGCGCCGATGCATGCCGTGCCAGCTGGTAAGACAGAGCCCATGGGAATAGGGGCAGATACGCCTCGACCGGCAGGCCAGCAGACACAAGACGCAACCAGCCAGCAAACACAGGGAGCAACTGCCCAGCCTGAGCCTACGATCGACCCAGCCACCGTGCATCATACTTCTGAGCCGCTGCAGGTGGATCCAATCTCTCCAGAGGTGCTGAGCGAGGCAGAGACGCGACGCATCTTCATCGACATGATGCTGCGCGAGGCTGGTTGGGAGGTGCTCGACCAGCAGGGACTCAAGGCGGCTGGCAAGGCCTGCGTGGAGATCGAGGTGGATGGTATGCCGACCGAGTCGGGCAAGGGTTATGTGGATTATGTGCTGTTCGGCAAGAACGGCAAGCCACTGGCCATCATCGAGGCAAAGCGCACCACCGTGGGCATCGCCAAGGGGCAGCAGCAAGCCAAGCTGTATGCCGACTGTCTGGAGAAGGAATATGGCGTGCGGCCGATCATCTACGTGAGCAACGGCTTCCATACCGAGGTGCTGGATGGCATCGGCTACCCATCGCGACCGGTGTATAGCTTCCACAGCTTCGACGACCTGGTGTGGATGATGCAGAAGCGTGGACGCGCGTTGATCAGGGACATGAAGCCGAAGTCCCACATCGCAGGACGTGACTACCAGCAGACAGCCGTCAAGGCGGTGTGCGAGCACCTGAACAAGATGAACCGCCACGCCTTGCTCGTCATGGCTACGGGAACGGGCAAGACACGTACGGCGGCATCGCTCATCGAGATACTGAAGCGCAACGACTGGGTGAAGAACGTGCTGTTCCTGGCCGACCGTTCGTCTTTGGTTTTGCAGGCGGCAAGAGCCTTCAAGGCGTTGCTGCCCGAAGAGACCTCGTGCATCCTGTCGGACGACAAGAACCCGGACATGAACGCGAGGATCATGTTCTCGACCTACCAGACGATGATCAACTATGTGGATCGCGACAGCAAGAAGGGCGAGGACCGCAAGCCATTCAGCGTGGGACGCTTTGACCTGATCATCATCGATGAGGCGCACCGCTCGGTATATGGTTCCTATACCGCCATCTTCGACTACTTCGATGCACTGCTCGTAGGTCTCACGGCTACGCCTCGCAACGAGGTGGAGCACGACACCTACAGCCTCTTCCATCTGGAGAAGGACGAGCCGACGAGCTGCTATGAGCTCGAGCAGGCCATCGACGACAAGTATCTGGTGGGCTACAAGGTGCTGCCACGACACTCGAAGGTGCTGGAGTCGGGCATCAAGTACGACCAGCTCACCAAAGCCGAGAAGCAGACGCTCGAACAGGTGTGGGAGTATGAGAAGGTAAAGAAGATGCTTGACCCGAAGGCAAAGTACAGCCGCGACATCAACAGTCAGGAGATCTTCAAGTACCTCTTCAACGAGGACACCATCAACAAGGTGCTCGATGACCTGATGGACAATGGCCTGAAGGTGGAGAGTGGCGACAAGCTGGGCAAGACCATCATCTTTGCCTACAACCACAAGCATGCGGAGGAGATCGTGCGTTGCTTCAGGGAGCGTTACTCTGAGCTGGCAGGGCAGGGCTTCTGCCAGTTGATAGACAACTACGTGAACTATGCGCAGTCGCTGATCGATGACTTCTCGGTGCGGGACGGGATGCCGCAGATAGCCGTGTCGGTGGATATGCTCGACACAGGCATCGACGTGCCTGAGATCCTGAACCTCGTCTTCTTCAAGCCTGTGCATTCGAAGGTGAAGTTCAGCCAGATGATCGGCCGCGGTACGCGCCTGTGTGCTAACCTGTTCGGCGCGGGTGTGGACAAGCAGGAGTTCTACATCTTCGACTACTGCAACGTGTTCGAATACTTCAGCAAGAACGCACAACAGGTAGAGACTCCGCTGCCTGCATCGCTCACGCAGAGGCTCTTCGAGATTCGCGTGGATGTGGCACATGCGCTACAGGCAGGAGAGTATCAGACGGATGCGTTCTGCAAGGGGCTGCATGACGAGCTGAAGACGTTGCTGCGCGGTCAGGTGGAGAAGTTGAACGAGTCGAAGATCCGTGTGCGCAAGGCATGGGATCTGGTGTATAAGTTCAAGCAGGAGGCGGCATGGGTGGTGCTGTCGGAGATCGACAAGCTCGACCTGCAGACGCGCATCGCTCCGCTGCTGGAGGGCGAGAAGGGCGATGAAGGGGCAAAACTCTTCGACCTGATGTGTCTGCAGGTGCAGCTGTCGCTGGTGAATGTGGAGTATAAGGCGGGCAGGAGCAAGAACAAGATCGTGGGCATTGCCGAGGCCCTGGAGAAGGTGGCCGCGCACCCCGACGTGATGAAGAAACTGGCTGTGATACAGGAGGTGCAGCAGGAGGCATTTTGGGAGAATGCCTCGATGGGCTCGTTGGAGCGCGTGAGGACGGAGCTGCGCGACCTGATCAGCATCTTGCGCAAGAATGAGGGCACGCGCACCTTCGTCATCAACGTGACCGACGTCATCGAGACGGGCGAAACCACCGAGGGCATCCAGAGCAAGGCATCGTACAGAAAACGCGTGATAGAATATCTGCGCGACAACAAGGACCTGCCTGTGATCAGCAAGATCTTCAACCTCGAACAGCTCACTCCTGCCGACGTGGTGGCGTTGGAGAACATCTTCTACAACGAACTCGGCACCAAGGAGGAGTACGAACGCCTCGCCGCCCAGCGCCGCTTTGGCAGCATTGCCGCCTTTATCCGCTCGATCATCAACATCGACCGCGATGTGGCGATGGAGAAGTATCGCAAGCTGATCAGGAACACGGCAATGACCTCGCAGCAGGAACTCTATCTGAAGAACATCCTGGAGTATGTCTGCACCAATGGCGACATCGAGAAGAAGAACATCGGAGAGGATCCGTTGCGTCGCCTGAACTGGACGCAGACCTTCGGCACACAGCTCGGCAACGTGGCCAAGTTTGTGGACGAGCTGCATGGTGTGATTCAGGCCACTGGCACCGATGGACCAGCCATCCGTCCGTATGAGTATGAGGCTCCGCAAGGCAGGTTGGCCGCCGATAAGAGCCCGATTGGGTATGACAAACCCTAACAAAACAATATAATAACCCAAAAACAACAACATAACTATGTCAATTACAATTAAGAAATATACTTTGTCACAGCTGTATGTGTCGATCCTTGACGTGGTAACGGTGAACCTCGACCTGGGGTTCGTCTATGGACGTAAGGAGGAAGAGATTCCGTATCCATTGAATGACGGTAGCATCATGGATGCGGTGGTGCGTGTCTATCTGCATCATCCGACGTTCAAGACACCGCAGGAGGTGGCTCATCTGCTGCATCTTGACAAGCGCGAGCTGAGTGGCGCCATTCACATCCTGACGGGCGTAACGCATGAAGAACTGATGCGTCAGTACCGCCTGCGCGGCATCTTGGAGCTTCTGACCAAGACCCGGTTGCCTGTGAGCGCCATCGCCACCTACTACGGCTATTCGACCATCCATGCCCTGAACCGCTTCCTTACCGACCAGACCGAGCTTACCGCCAATGAGATCCGCAGCGGCAAGAATTCGCAAGAGAAGCGGAAGCGTCTGGCATGGTGGCAAAGATGACGCATCACATTATTATATTATAGTAGAGTATGAAGTTTTTTGTTTTCAATGCGCTCATGCTGCTCATCCAGCAGTTGTGGGGACCGCACAACCAGCTGCTGACCACCGATGCGGAGGCCGCAGCCTCTTCGCCGTACATTCATACCGATGTGCGTGAGGCCTTGCTGGATTTGCCATCGGGCACGATGGAGGAGCCGACGGTGCTGAATATTGAACCAGGTGTGTACTGGATCGATGATCCCGACGATCCTGCCATCCGCAAGGCGGAACCGGTAGGTGAGGGGCGAGGTGATGGCACGCCATACGGCATCGTGGTGAAGTGTGACTATCTGCATCTGAAGGGCTTGGCTGATGATCCGCAGGATGTGGTGCTGGCTTGCAATCGTGGTCAGACACAGGGAGCATTGGGCAACTATACGATGATGAAGCTCCTTGGCAACGGGCTGGAGGCTGAGAACATCACCTTTGGCAACTACTGCAATGTGGATCTGGTCTATCCGCGTGATCCGTCGCAGAACCGTCCTCGCCGCAAGAAGGCTATCGTGCAGGCACAACTGGTTCATTGTCCTGATGCCGACCAAGTAACGGTGCGGAACTGTCGCTTTGTGAGCCGACTGAATCTCTGTCCGTTCACGGGTGCCAAGAGCGCCTATTTCGAGCGTTGCCACTTCGAATGTACCGACGATGCCTTGCCCTGGACGGCCACCTTCCAGAGCTGCCACTTCGACCTGTATGGCGACATGCCCTTCTACAGCACCATCCCGAGTGGCGTGAAGCTGGTGGATTGCGACGTGGAGACCCACGTGAGCAAGATGCGTTGGGTGAAGGATGGCGGCATGGTGATCTTGCGCAACACGCGCATCGACGGCACCCTCGTGGAGAATGACACCGTGCCCGAGGTGTGGGAGCGCTTGCCCAAGCAGCATGGCAAGCCGACGAACCAGAAGCTCGACAATCTGTGGATCGATACGAATGCCGGCACGCTGGCGTTTGGCAAGCCGAAGGATGTGCGCCTGCATACCAACTTCTACAACCTTGACCTCACCAACCGCAACTCCACCAAGCCAGGGGAGTGGCTGATGGGAACATACAAGCCCGAGGAGCTGGCACAATACAACTGGCAGCCCAATCCGGAGCGTCAGGCTTGGTACTATGGCACGGGCGAGGATGGTTGCATCGGGCAGGGACTGGTGCAGGCCGAACGTGGAGCACGCATGTACTATACGCCACGTCAGCAGGGCACGGTGAAGGCCATGAAGATGATGTTGCAGGTCGATCCAGCCAAGCAGGGTGGACAGGGATTCGGCAGCGCCACGGGTCAATACATGGATGTGTGCATGAAGTTTGATGCCTCGACCTTGACGGGCTTTGCGCTTCGCATAGAGCGTACGCCAGACTATGGCAATGCCGTGGTAATGAAGCTGGTGGAATATAAGCAGGGCAAAGTGACAGTCCTCACTGAAGGCGTGCCTACAAGTTGCTATCGAAGCACTTGCACCATCACGCTGGACTATCGCAATGGCGTGCTCACAGCCCATGCCTCGACCTCGGCTGGTGCTGTGGAGCGCGATGCCGAGATTCTGCCCGAAGTGACACTCTCGGCCCATGTGAAGGACAACTTCATGGGCGGTGCCGGCATCCAGCACACGGGAACGCTCGGTTCGGGTGCCTCGATGATCCACTTCATGGAGGTGGAATGGCGATAGCATTGCAGCATCTTTGAGCACCCAACCCGAATAGAAAGAGGGCAAAACGCAAAGAGTGTGTTGATAACTTTGACGACAAAGGAAAATGCTTTCAAAAAATTAAGAAAAATTTGGAAGTCTCATTTTAAAGTAGTATCTTTGCAGCGAAAATTTTTAAAATTATGGGATTTTTCGATAAATTCTTCAAGAAAGAAAAGAAAGAGACGCTTGATCAAGGCATGCAGAAGACCAAGCAGGGACTCTTTGACAAGATAGCACGCGCTGTGGCTGGCCGCAGTACGGTGGATGACGATGTGCTCGACAACCTCGAGGAGGTGCTGGTGACCAGCGATGTGGGTGTGGAGACTACGCTTCGCATCATCGAGCGCATTCAGGCTCGCGTGGCTCGTGACAAGTATGTCGGCACCTCGGAACTCAACGAGATCCTGCGCCAGGAGATCACCGGCCTGCTGATGCAGAACGAGCGCGAGGAGCTGGATGGCTTCACCGTGCGTGAGGGCGTGAAGCGTCCCTACGTCATTCTGGTGGTGGGCGTCAATGGCGTGGGCAAGACCACAACCATCGGTAAGCTGGCCTATCAGTTCAAGAAGGCTGGCAACAAGGTGGTGCTCGGTGCTGCCGACACCTTCCGTGCCGCGGCCATCGACCAGCTGCAGATCTGGGGCGACCGTGTGGGCGTGCCTGTGGTGAAGCAGCAGATGGGTTCGGATCCGGCCGCCGTGGCCTACGACGCTGTGAGTCATGCCGTAAAGGAGGGAGCCGACGTCGTGATCATCGACACCGCCGGCCGTCTGCACAACAAGGTGGGCCTCATGAACGAGCTCGGCAAGGTGCGCAAGTCGATCACCAAGGTTTGCCCGGATGCGCAGCCTGAAGTGCTCCTGGTGCTCGATGGCTCGACCGGTCAGAACGCTTACGAGCAGGCCAAGCAGTTCGCAGCCGTGACCGACGTCACCGCTTTGGCCATCACCAAGCTCGACGGCACAGCCAAGGGCGGCGTGGTGATCGGCATCAGCGACCAGATGAAGACCCCTGTGCGCTACATCGGTCTGGGCGAGGGGCTGGAGGATCTCCAGATCTTCAACAATCGTGCCTTTGTAGATTCGCTGTTCGGAAAATAATCACACACACTTTTATACTAATGAAAAAACTCGCTTTATCCCTCTTGGCACTGGCTCCGCTCTTTGCGCATGCCCAGCTGACCACCAACAATGGTTTGCCCTACCTGCTGTCTCAGTCAGTGGATATGAGTCAGCAGTTCTATGATCCTACCAATACCTATTTCACGCCTGCGCGCTTGGTTTCGTTCGATGAGACTACGGGCAAAGGTGTGATCGAATGGACGCGTCATGAGATGCATGCCCGTCAGGCATTCAATGCCAATGGCTGGTGGATCACTCCGTTGGAGAACCTCGACTTCCCAGGTCCAGCCTACGACCAGAGTCCGCAGCTGGAGTTCCGTGTGGAGCCTGTCAACGAGCGCACCCTGCGTGTGCGTGTCTTCACGAGCCCTATCGTGGAGGAGAACGACCCAGGCGAGGTGATGCTGGTGGAGCAGCCCAAGGTGAACTTTGCCAACTGGAAGGTAAGCAAGACCGATGCTGGTGTGACCTACACTTCGAGCGAGGGTAGCCTGGAGATTCAGACGGCACCTTGGCGCATGATCCTGCGCGACAGCGAGGGCAAGGAGTTGACCCGCACCCGCCACATCAGCGACAACGATTCGACACAGGTCAAGACGCAGCCATTCATGTTCGTAAAGCGCGGTTCGGACAACTCGCGCAGCATCGAGCCGGTCTTCAGCCTCAAGCCAGGGGAGAAGATCTTCGGTTGTGGCGAGTCGGCAACCAGCCTGAACAAGGCAGGACAGAAGCTCAACCTCTATGTGACCGATCCGCAGGGCCCTGAGACCCCTGACATGTATAAGCCGAATCCTTTCTACTTCTCGAACCGTGGCTATGGCGTGTTCATGCACACCTCGGCACCTGTGACGGTCGATTTCGGCAATTCGTACATCGGTTCGACACGCCTCTTCATGGGCGACGAGACGGCCGACCTCTTCATCATGCTGGGTTCGCCTAAGGAGATCCTGGGCGAATACACTTCGCTCGTGGGTCGTCCTGAGTGCCCTCCGTTGTGGAGCTTCGGCTTGTGGCAGAGCCGCATCTCGTACTTCACCGAGGCAGAAGGCCGCAGCGTGGCCAAGCAGTTGCGCGACAACAAGATTCCATCGGACGTGATTCACTTCGATACCGGCTGGTTCGAGACCGACTGGCAGTGTGACTACGAGTTCAGCCACAACTTTGACGATGCCGAGAAGATGCTCGCCGACCTCAAGGCCGACGGCTTCCGCACCTGTCTGTGGCAGTTGCCATACTTTACGCCAAAGAACCGCTACTTCAAGTACCTGGTGGACGAGGGCCTGGCCGTGAAGAACGGCAAGGGCGGACTGCCTTTCGAGGATGCTGTGCTTGACTTCTCGAACCCAAAGACTGTGAAGTGGTATCAGGATCGACTCGAAGGCCTCTTGAAGCAGGGCGTGGCTGTGATCAAGGTCGATTTCGGCGAGGCTGCACCTTATAATAATGGTGTGTATGCCAGCGGCAAGACCGGTTTCTACGAGCACAACCTCTATCCGTTGCGCTACAACAAGGCTGCCTACGACATCATCAAGCAGACCAACAACGGCGAAGGCATCATCTGGGCCCGTTCGGCTTGGGCTGGCAGCCAGCGCTTCCCACTCCATTGGGGCGGCGATGCTGCTACGACCAACACCGGCTTGCTCGGTTCGATCCGCGAGGGACTCTCGTTTGGCCTCTCAGGCTTCTCGTTCTGGAGCAACGACATCGGCGGATTCGTGACCAAGAGTCCTGAGGAACTCTATCGTCGCTGGATGCCTTACGGCATGCTCACTTCGCACAGCCGTGTGCATGGCGTGGAGACCGAGCCCTGGCTCTACGACGAGGACTTCATCGCCTACTTCCGCGAGTGTTCGGAGTTGAAATACAAGCTGATGCCATACATCTACGAGCAGGCCAAGAAGGCTGCTGCCGAGGGTCTGCCTATGCAACGTGCCCTGTTGCTCGACTATCCTGACGACCCAGGCGCATGGCTCATCGAGGATCAGTACCTCTTCGGCGAGAGCATGATGGTAGCCCCGATGCTCGAGGCTGGCACCGGTCGTGACGTCTATCTGCCAGGCAAGGACCGTTGGGTTGACTATCAGACAGGCAAGACCTACAACGCCGGCTGGAACCACATCGAGTGCGGCAAGCTCCCAATCGTCATCCTCGTCCGCAAGGGTGCCACCATCGGCACGGTACCGGTGGCTCAGTGCACGGATCAGATTGACTGGAAGAAGGTCAGCTATAAGAAGTATTAACGGCAGGGTAGGGTCTGTATTATGATAAAGAATCGCATTGATCTCATCACCCTTGGGTGCAGCAAGAACCTCGTGGACAGCGAGCGCTTGATGGCGCAGCTGGCCGCGGTGGGCTATAAGCTGCATCATGACCCTGAGGATCCGAAGGGCGAGATCGTCATAGTCAATACCTGCGGATTCATCGGCGATGCCAAGGAGGAGTCGATCAACACCATCCTGGGCCTGACCGAGCTGAAGAAGCGCCGTAAGATCGGCAAGATCTTCGTGATGGGCTGCCTCTCAGAGCGTTACCGTCAGGAGCTGATGGACGAGATTCCCGAGATCGACCGCCTGTATGGCAAGTTCGACTGGAAAGAGGTGCTCACCGACCTGGGCTACAAGTGGGACGAGCAGCTGCGATCGAAGCGCTACCAGACCACGCCTGCGCATTACGCGTATATTAAGATAGGAGAGGGCTGCAACCGCATGTGTGCCTATTGCGCCATCCCGATCATCACGGGCAAATACAAGAGCCGCCCGATGGAGGAGATTGTCGAGGAGGTGCGGCAGCTGGTGAGCGAGGGCGTGCACGAGTTCCAGCTCATCGCGCAGGACCTCACGGGCTACGGACTGGATCGCTACGGCAAGTACAACATCGCCGAGCTCGTGGAGCAGCTGGCCAATGTGCCAGGCGTGGAGTGGCTGCGACTGCATTATGCCTACCCGAACGACTTCCCGATGGACCTGCTCGACGTGATGGCGCGCCATGACAACGTCTGCAAGTACCTCGACATCGCCCTGCAGCATGCCTCGAACCATGTGCTCGACCGCATGTTGCGCCGCATCACCAAGGAGGAGACCGAGACGCTGCTGGCCGAAATACGTCGCCGTGTGCCGGGCATTCACCTCAGAACCACCTTGATGGTGGGCTTCCCCGGCGAGACGGAGCAGGACTTCGACGAGATGGTGCAGTTCGTCAAGGAGCAGCGTTTCGAGCGCATGGGTGCCTTTGCCTTCTGCGAGGAAGATGGCACGTATGCCGCTGAGCATTACGAAGATGATGTGCCCGCCGACGTGAAGCAGCAGCGCCTCGACACGCTGATGACCCTGCAGCAGGAGATTTCGCTGCAATGCCAGAAGCAGAAAGAGGGCAAGACGCTGAAGGTGATGATTGACAGGCTCGATGGCGAATACTATGTAGGTCGCACCGAGTTCGACAGCCCCGAGGTCGATCCGGAAGTGCTCATCGCCGTGGACAGCCTGCCTACCGAGCCCTCGGGCTATGACGACGGCGTGATGGTGCCCATTGCGCTTGAACCCGGCCAGTTCTACGATGTCCGCATCGTCAAGGCCGAGCCCTACGAGCTGATTGGCGAGCTGGAATAGACAGCAAGCCTGCTTGCCAAAAAATCTTAAAAGCATTCATTCGACAATAAACTTATAACATAATACTGTATCTTAAAAACGACATTTGTAGCTATGGAATGTGAAGTCAGAATTGAGAAGGACACTGTGATCGTGTCGTCGGATATTAAGGCTAACCCGTTGCGCATGAACATTAACAAATCCTATTGCCGACTGTTCGAATCGACACGCGACCAGAGTCGCGATTACGTGGAGGAGGTAGTGCGATGGTGCGGCGATTATCCGGCCAATTTCGATAGTTTCTCAAGGAATCTGATGCTCTACACAGCTGCACAGCGCAAGCAGTTCGGATTTGAGAGATAATATTATTTGATGCGAAGGATTCTTTCCATACTCACCACCATCTTTGTGGTCGGATGGTCTGCCCTCATGGCGCAGATCAACACCGATCGCGTGCTCAATATTGGCCGTAATGCCCTCTATTTCGAGGATTATGTGCTGTCCATCCAGTACTTCAACGAGGTGATTGCCGTGAAGCCTTATCTGGCCGATCCTTACCTCTACCGAAGCATTGCCAAGGTCTATCTGGATGATTATCACGGAGCTGCGCAAGATGCCACGGAGTGTATCGAGAGGAATCCTTTCCTCATTACTGCCTGGCAGGTGCGTGGCATTGCGCGTCAGAACCTCAAGGACTACGATGGCGCCATTGCCGACTTCGAGCAAGGCCTCACCGTGCAGCCCGAGAACAAGGTCTTCCTGCGCAATCTGGCCATCAGCTATGCGTTGAAGAAGGATTACCAGAAGGCCGACAGCTGCTTCAATCACTTCATCCGATTGTTCCCCTCTGAGTCGCAGGCGTATCTGAATCGTGCCCAGCTGAAGATGGAGATGGGCGACAGCATTGCCGCGCTTCAGGACCTCGATCAGGTGGTTCGCCTGGACAAGGGCAATTCGTATGCCTTTGCCATCCGTGGCATGATCTATGCGCAGAACGAGCGCTATCAGGAGTCGCTCAAGGACTTGGATTACGCCATCCATCTCGACCCTGAGCAGTCATCGTTCTACAACAATCGCGCCATGGTGCGTTACAATGTCAACGACCTGCGCGGTGCCATGGCCGACTATGACCAGGCCCTGGAACTGAGCCCGAACAGCGTGCTCTCGCTCTACAACCGAGGCATTCTGCGTGCCCAGATTGGCGACCGCAACCGCGCCATCAGCGACTTCAGCCGCGTGCTGGAGCTCGAGCCGGAGAACACCTTCGCCAGCTACAACCGAGCCTTGCTGCGCGACGAGGTGGGCGAGTTGCGAGGCGCTGTCGATGATTACCAGGCCGTATTCGACCAGCACCCCAACTTCTTCCCGGCCCTCTATGCCCGAGCCGAGGACTTGCGCAAGCTGGGACGCACCAAGGAGGCCGATGCCGACTTCAAGAAGGCCTTCACCGTGGAGCAGCGTGTTCGCAAGCATACTGCCGAGCGAGCAGCGCGCGGCGAGAACGATCCTGCCGTGGGCGATGATGCTGCGGCTGATGATCTGGCTGATGCTGAGGTGAATGACGATGAGAAGACGCGTCGCGAGAACGACAACAACATCCGCAAGTTCAACCGCATCATGGCTTCGGGCCTCGACGACAGCGCCACCCGTTACGACAACAAGTCGCGTGGCCGCATCCAGGACCGTCAGTTCACCGTCGAAATGCAGCCGATGTTCATCCTGAGCTACTACGAGCGCAGCGACGAGATGCGCCAGAACATCTACTTCGAGAAGACCCTTTCCGACTTCAACCGCTCGGGCCTCCTGAGCCGCCGCCTCAAGGTCGTTTGCCAGGAGCCGATGCTCACCGAGGATCAGGTGCAGGCGCATTTCCAGTCCATCAACGACTATTCCAGCCTGCTCAACTTCGGCGGCGGTGCCACCATCACCTTCTTTGGCCGAAGCCTCGACTACATGCTGGTGCAGGATTACCAGTCGGCCATCGAAGACCTCAACCAGGTGCTCTATCGCAAGGACAACTTCATCCTGGCTTATTTCAACCGAGCCGTGATGCGCTTCCGCCTGCTCGAGATCAACGAGCGAAGCGGAGCCGTGCAGACGACCGCCTATCAGCCGCAACAGAACGAAGATGAGGAGCTGCGCAACAGTGCCCTGCGCAATACGGGAGTCACCATTCGCATCAACCAGAACTCGGCCCTCAGCCAGCAGGAGCAGGTGCGCATCCAGCAGGAACACCTTCAGCAGCAGCGTCGTGTGGAGTGCGAGTTGTGCGTGCGCGACCTCGACAAGGTGATCGAACTCTCGCCCACCTTCGTCTTCGCCTATTACAACCGCGCCTTCATCTCGGCCAAGCTCAACAACTTCGATGCCGCCATCAGCGACCTCAGCAAGGCCATCGAGCTCTATCCGAACTTTGCCGAAGCCTACTACAACCGCGGCCTCGTGCTGCTTCGCCAGGGCAAGGTGAAGGCTGGCGTTCAGGACCTCTCGAAGGCCGGTGAGCTCGGCATGGTGCAGGCCTACAGCGTCCTCAAGCGTGCCACCGCAGAGTAGCGCCCCGTGTTGAACGCCTCCCCGTTCAACCACCCCCTCAAAGAGAACAAACAACAAACAACCCAACATAAACCCTATGCAGCAGAAAGTCATTATTCTGGATTTCGGCTCTCAGACCACGCAGCTCATTGCCCGTCGTCTGCGCGAGCTCGATACCTTCTGCGAGATTCTTCCTTACAACAAGTTCCCACAGGGCGACCCCGACGTGATCGGTGTCATCCTGGCCGGTTCGCCTTACAGCGTCTATGACCCCGAGGCTTTCAAGGTCGATCTCTCACAGTTCATCGGTCGCCTTCCTGTGCTCGGCATTTGCTATGGCGCTCAGTTCATTGCCTACAACAATGGTGGCAACGTGGAGCCAGCCGGCAGCCGCGAATATGGCCGTCAGAACCTCACCACCATCGACAAGGAGTGCCCGCTCTTCCGCGGCTTCGACGACAACAGCCAGGTGTGGATGAGCCACGGCGACACCATCACCGCCATTCCGACCGGCGCGCAGGTGGCAGCCAGCACCCCACAGGTGCTCAACGCAGCCTACTACATCCCATCGTTCCAGGGCGGCAAGCCCGTCTTCGGCGTGCAGTTCCATCCTGAGGTGTTCCACAGCATCCAGGGCACTTTGTTGCTCAAGAATTTTGTGGTCGATGTGTGCGGCGGCCGTCAGGACTGGTCGGCAGCCAACTACATCGAGACCACCGTGCGCGAGCTGCGCGAGCAGATCGGCACCGACCGCGTCATCCTCGGCCTCTCGGGCGGCGTAGATAGCTCAGTAGCAGCCGTTTTGCTCAACCGTGCCATCGGCAAGCAGCTCACCTGCATCTTCGTGGATCACGGCATGTTGCGCAAGAACGAGTTCACCGACGTGATGAAGGACTACGAGTGCCTCGGCCACAACGTCATCGGCGTCGATGCCAGCGACAAGTTCCTGGGCGCCCTCGAAGGCGTCACCGAGCCAGAGAAGAAGCGCAAGATCATCGGCCGCGACTTCGTGGAGACCTTCGATGCCGAAGCCAAGAAGATCATCGCCTCTGCGCCCATGAGTCCGAATGGCGAAGGCGCCGTGCGCTGGCTGGCACAGGGCACCATCTATCCTGACCGCATCGAGTCGCTCAACATCACCGGCAAGGTCATCAAGAGCCACCACAACGTGGGCGGCCTGCCCGAGGAGATGAACCTCTCGCTCTGCGAGCCATTGAAGTGGCTCTTCAAGGACGAGGTGCGTCGCGTAGGCCGTGAGCTCGGCATGCCTGAGCACCTCATCACACGCCATCCATTCCCTGGCCCAGGCCTGGCAGTCCGCATCCTCGGCGCCATCACACGCGAGAAGGTGCGCATCCTGCAGGACGCCGACGACATCTACATCCGTGGCCTGCGCGAGTACAAGGTCAAGCTCTCGGGCGAGGAGGCACGTCGCGTACTGGCCGCCGGCGTACCAGCCAACATGGAGAACGGCGAGATCGAAGTCAGCCTCTACGATCAGATCTGGCAGGCAGGCACCATCCTGCTCAGCGAGGTCCGTTCGGTAGGCGTCATGGGCGACGAGCGCACCTACGAGAACCCCGTAGCCCTCCGCGCCGTCACCTCCACCGATGCCATGACCGCCGACTGGGCACACCTGCCATACGACTTCATGGCCAAGGTTTCGACCGAAATCATCAACAAGGTCAAGGGCGTGAACCGCGTCTGCTACGACATCTCTTCAAAGCCGCCGTCAACCATCGAGTGGGAGTAATTCCAGGCAAACTTATTGAACGATTATCGAAAGAATGGCAATGCAGGTTCGTCCCTGTCTGCCATTCTTTCTTTCTTTTCATTCCTCGGTTTCCTGCATTTTATCATTTTTTCTTTCTATTTTTATTAAAAAAGTAGAAATTATTTGGCAGTTTCGTAGAAAAGCACTATATTTGCGCCTCGTAATATATCGATTTTCTGAAATGAAATTATACAAGAACGCAGCTGCCTATCTCCTCATGTGCTTCATGCTCATGCTGTGCAGTGTATCTGTAGCTCAAAATCTCAATAACAGCAATCTCTCCCGTTCGCCCTATAACCGCTATGGCTATGGACGCATGGGGTCGTTGAGCAATTCCGTGACCCGCTCCATGGGCGACGTGGGCGTGGCTGTCCGCAGCAATACATTTACCAATCTGGCCAACCCGGCATCGCTCACCGCCATCGACACGCTCACGATGATCTTCTCCATGGGCCTCGACGGCCAGTACGGCACCATGAGCGAGGGCGACGTCACCGAGCATTCGTGGGACGGTGGCTTCAGCTACATGTCGATGCATTTCCCCCTGTGGCGCAACTTCGCCATGTCGCTGTCGCTGAGTCCTTATTCGATGGTCGGCTATTCGTATGGCGCGCTCGACAAGCAGCCCATCGGCAGCATCACCAACAAGCACGACTCGCTCTCCGTAGCCAGCACCTACAATGGCGTGGGCGGCATCAATGACCTGATGATGGGCATCGGCTGGCGCATCTGGGGCAGCAAGATGAACGAGGCAAGCATCGGCGTCAACGCCGGTCTCCTGTTCGGCACCATCAAGCACGATGCCACGCTCGTCACCTCGTCGCAGGCCACCGGCACTTACGTGTCGCACGAGATGGACGTGCGCGGACTCATGCTCGGCACCGGCCTGCAGTACACCCATCGCTTCAACGCCCTGCGTAGCATGACCGTGGGCGCCACCTTCCAGCCGAAGATGAACCTCAGTGTCGATACGCACGAGATGAAGTACAGCACCGACACCGTGCAGGTCGATGCCCGTTACCGCAGCTCCATCAAGCAGCCCATGAAGATGGGCTTCGGCCTCACCTACGAGGTGGCTCGCCAGCTCATGGTCAGCGCCGAATACGAGATGACGCAGTGGTCGGGCGTGCAGGGCTTCAATGCCGACATGCTGCCCGAGGAGAACCTCTTCGACGACGTGCACCGCATCTCCATCGGTGCCGAATACCAGCCCAAGGTAATGTCGCGCAGCTATCTGCAAACCTGCCGTTACCGCCTCGGATTCAGCACGCGTAACAACTATGTGAAGGTGCAGGACGCCACCCTGCGCGAGTATTCGCTCAATGCCGGCATGTCGCTGCCCGTCAACCGCCGCTGTGCCATCGACTTCGGCCTGGGCTGGACAAGCCTCAATCCGTCGGACAAGGGCCTGGTGAAGGAGAATTACCTCACCATGTCGCTGGGCGTCACCTTCAACGAGATGATGTTCTTCCGCAGCAAGCTCCGCTAACCGCCCGCCGCTCTTCGCAGGCAGCGAGGCAAACTTTGGCGCGAGGATTAAACCTTGCCGCCGCCACGCTGTCATAAGGGCAATAAGAATAAATAATGTGAGATCAACATAAAAGTAATCATATAAACCTTTAAATAAACCACAATGAAGACAACAGCAAAAATGATGCTTAGCGCCCTCTTCGCAATGGGCACTACTGCAATGTTCGCTCAGACTCCAGAGATGCTTGAGATCATGTGCGCCAACGGCATGAACGCAGGTACCAACAACTCTCTGTACAACGACTACTTCCCTAAGGGAGGCCAGGCCAAGCCACTTGAGGCTTACGACACCTGGAAGGCTCTCTACGATGCCGTTCCTAACTTCAACCTCAACCTCTACCTCAACGGCGAGAAGATCCTCGTGGCCAAGGTGCAGGAGGCCGTGAAGGCAAAGAATGCTGCCGACCAGCAGAAGTATGCCAAGGAGCTCCAGAAGCTGCTCGATGACCGCATCGCCAACGGCTTCACCACCGCCACCACCGTGGCCGAGGCCATCCAGGCCAAGAAGGTCGACTACTTCTCAAAGTACGATAGCGAGTCAGACGACCAGGCAGTGTATCAGATGTACTCCACTGTGCTCCAGAGCCAGAACCTCGACGGCCTCCTCGCTGAGGGCAAGTTCCAGCCTTACTACATCGCCCAGTGGTGCAACACCTCGCTCAAGCTCGCCAAGAAGGACGCCAGCCTCAAGAACACCTACGTGGCCGACTACATGAAGGCTACCGAGTACCTCGACAAGGCCCTCGACGGCTACTACGTGCGCTACGAGAAGGACACCACCCTCATCGCTCAGGGTCAGGCCGATGCCAAGATCGTGAAGGACACCACCACCGTGAAGACCCTCCTCAAGGATGCACGCGACCGCAAGGGCGTCCTCACCCAGGTCTTCGCCTCTTCGGGCTATGCCGATGTCAACACCCTCGTCGAGATCTTCGCTCCACAGGTCGAGGAGAAGAAGAGCGACCTCGCATTCCTCAACAACGTAGCCAAGCTCCTCGGCCGCAGCGCTGAGGGCCGTGAGACCGACCTCTACACCGACGTTGCCGACTACTCATACAAGATCGAGCCTTCAATGCAGGCCGCCAAGGGTCTTGCCAAGGCCGCGCTGAAGAAGAAGGACTACGACCGCGCCATCGAGTACTACGAGGAGGCACTTGGCCGCGCCATCCAGCCTGACGACAAGACCGAAATCCTCCTCTACGAGGCTGCCATCTACCAGGAGCGTGGCAACAAGGCCAAGGCTCGTGAGGTGCTCCGCAAGTCGCTCAGCATCGATCCTAACCAGGACACTCCTCACGTCATGATCGCCTCGATGTACGCTTCGTCAGCCAACCAGTCGGGCGCCGACAAGCCATCACTCCGCCAGCTCGTTTACGTAGCTGCCTACAACGAGATGCAGGCCGCTGTGGCCAACGCTTCGTCTGAGGAGAAGAAGGCTGCCTACCAGCGCACCATGTCGGCCTACAAGGGCGGCTTCCCTGCCAAGGGCGACCTCTTCATGCAGGCAGGCATGACCCCAGGCCAGTCGTACACCATCGGTGGCTGGATGGGCGTCACCGTCACCATCCAGTGCCAGTAATTCACTGCTGACAAGGGTGACAGGCGCAACAGGCGCTCCACCACCAAAGCGAACAGCAACTATTAAAAAATAGCGGGTTTGGTTAACAAATCCGCTATTTTTATGTTAATTTACCCCAACAAAAGGCATTTTTTTAAGAAATTTCTTGGCAGTGTTAAACAATTAAGTTAAATTTGCAGCGTGATTTAACAAACTACAGCTATGAAGAAACAGGCCATTTGGATGATCAGCATCGTGCTCTTCATTGCCTTTGCAGGCTTTCTGGTCATGCAGTTCTCCTATCTCAACGAGATCGTGGGCACGCGTGAGGAGCAGTTCGACGAGGCCGTGAAGCGAGCCCTCTTCAGCACACAGCGCGCCCTCGAGCAGAAGGAGACGCTCGAATACCTGCAGGAGTTCTACACCGACGACCAGCGCGCCATGATCGAGAAGCTCAGCCACAACGCCGCCGACACCCTCTTCAGCGGCATTCCAGGCATTCCCGACCAGAAGACCGGGCAGTTCAGCCTCTCGCCCAAGCATGGCAACAACACCATACGCAGCGTGCAGCGCGCCAATCAGGAGCTGCTCATGTGGCAGTACATCTACCGCCGCAACCTGCTCGACGACGTCATCTTCCGCATCATCAGCCAGACCAACGACAAGCCCATCATGGAGCGCCTCAATGTCAACGATCTGCGCGCCTTCTTCGACGAGGAGATGTCCAATGCCGGCTACACGCTCGACTATCAGTTCTGCATCACCGACCCCGACGGCGTCTGCGTCTATCGCACCGTGGGCTACAGCCAGGAGACGGCCGAGCGCGTGGGCAACTACAAGCAGCTGCTCTTCCCCAAGACCACCGTCACCCCAGGCGGCCAGATGCCTACCAAGGTCAGCTACATGACCATCTACTTCCCCGGCCGGCACCACTTCCTGGTCAGCTCGGGCATCCACTTCATGATCCCGTCGTTCATGTTCACCGGCGTCATGCTCTTCCTCTTCCTCTTCGTGGTCGTCGTGGTGTTCCGCCAGAAGAAGCTCTCCGAAATCAAGAACGACTTCATCAACAACATGACGCACGAGTTCAAGACCCCCATCAGCTCCATCTCGCTCGCCTCGCAGATGCTCAACGACCCCGCCGTCACCAAGTCGCCCGACATGGTCAGGCACATCACGGGGGTCATTGCCGACGAGACCAAACGCCTCCGTTTCCAAGTCGAGAAGGTGCTCCAGATGTCCATGTTCGAGCGCCAGAAGACCAACCTCAAGCTGCAGGACATTCCCGTCAACGCCATCATCGACAGCGCCTGCCAGACCTTCCGCCTCAAGGTCGAGAAGGCCGGCGGACAGATCGAGACTCACCTCGATGCCGACGACGACATCTGCATGGTCGATGAGATGCACTTCGGCAACGTCGTCTTCAACCTCATGGACAATGCCTACAAGTACTCGCGCGAAGACACCCCCCTGCACCTCACCCTCACCACGCGCAACCTCGGCGACAGCCAGCTCGAGATCCGAGTCAAGGACAACGGCATCGGCATCAAGCGCGAAGACCTCAAGCGCATCTTCGAGAAGTTCTACCGCGTGCCCACCGGCAACCTCCACAACGTCAGGGGCTTCGGCCTCGGCCTCGCCTACGTCTGGAAGATCGTCCACGACCACGGCGGCCAGATCAAGGCCGAATCCGTCTTCGGCCAAGGCACCACCTTCATCATCACGATGCCGCTCATGAAAGGGTAGCTAAGGGTTGTAAGGGCGGTAAGGGGAGTGAAAGGGACGATACTGTCGGTGGCTAAAAATGGGACGATACTGTCGGTGGCTAAAAATTGGGATGTTCCTTTCGGTGGCATAAAAACGGCGTAAAACTTTGACATTTATGGAAGATAATCCTTTTTCAAAAATAATTGCGTGGCAGAAAGCCCATGACTTTGTGCTCTCTGTGTATGAGGCCGCCAAGGGTTT
The DNA here is from genome assembly GCA_045628525.1 of Bacteroidales bacterium. Lineage (GTDB taxonomy): Bacteria > Bacteroidota > Bacteroidia > Bacteroidales > UBA3663 > Liminaster. The sequence continues at coordinate 1,702 of JAZQPJ010000045.1, read as the reverse complement.
TCCTCCCTGTGAGCAGCATGGGCTTTGGTCACAATTTACCCGGGCAGCGGTTTCTGTACCAGCCAATATTGCCGAGGGGTCACGCAAAATCAGCAAAGCTGATAAACTGAGGTTTTTGAATATTTCGCAAGGCAGTCTTGACGAGTGCCGGTATTATATCATCCTGGCTCGTGACCTGCACTATATCAGTGAAAGAACTTACCAGATGCTGGATTACAAGGCCAATGGCGTAAGTTGGTTCTTGAATGCCTATGGCGAAGGAATCAAGAATAATGCGGCAATCAAAGACTGAATCTAAGGCAAATCCAAGGGCATCCAAGGTAAACCAAAGGCAACCAAGGTAAAACCAAAGGCAACCAAGGCAAAACCAAGTGGCAACCAAGGGCAAAAACAAGTGGCAACCAAAGGGCAAAACCAAGGGCAAAAACAAAGGCTAACCAAGGGGCAAAACAAGTGCAAAACCAAGTGACAAGCATCACATTCGTCCCTTTCACTCCCCTTTCACTCCCCTTAAAACCCTTAAAACCCTTCCCCTTAAAACCCTTCCCCTTAAACCCCTTCCCCTTAAAACCCTTAAAACTCTTAAAACAACACTTAATACATATTCAACTATGGCAATTACCCCACAACAGACTGAAAAGCTCCGCATCCTCCTGTGCGAAGACGACGAGAACCTCGGCATGCTCCTCCGCGAGTACGTACAGGCCAAAGGCTACCTCTGCGACCTCTATGGCGACGGCGACGCAGGCTACAAGGCCTATCTCAAGGGCCGCTACGACTTCTGCATCCTCGACGTCATGATGCCCAAGAAGGACGGCTTCACCATGGCATCCGAGATCCGCGCACTCAATGCCGATATTCCCATCATCTTCCTCACAGCCAAGAGCTTGAAGGAGGACATCCTCGAAGGCTTCAAGATCGGTGGCGACGACTACATCACCAAGCCGTTCTCGATGGAGGAGCTCCTGTTCCGCATCGAAGCCATCATGCGCCGCGTCAAGGGCAAGAAGGGCAAGGACGTCGTGGCCTACCACCTCGGCCGCTTCACCTTCGACGTGCAGAAGCAGCAGCTCCTCTTCGGCGACACCGGCTGCGAGCGCGTCACCAAGCTCACCACCAAGGAGAGCGACCTGCTCGGCCTCCTCTGCGCCCACGCCAACGAGATCCTGGAGCGCAACTTCGCCCTCAAGACCATCTGGATCGACGACAACTACTTCAACGCACGCTCCATGGACGTCTATATCACCAAGCTCCGCAAGCACCTCAAGGACGACCCCTCCATCGAGATCATCAACATCCACGGCAAGGGCTACAAGCTCATCGCCTCGGACATCCTGGTCGAGACAAAGTAATATTGCAAATGCTTAATGACAATCATGACAATTGACAACGTGACAACGTAGTGTGTCAGATGGCAGATGTCAAACGCCGCGGCTCTCACTCATCGAGGGTCGCGGCGCATTTGTTTAAGGATTGATAATCAAGCAGACAGCCCTTGATCGGTTATGCAAGCATGGCGATGCAAGAGGTGGTGCCCAGGGCAGTGGCGGCAGCCGAGAGGATGCTGATCAGGATCTGGATGATCCAGCGGAGGGTTTCTTTCTTCATAAGAGTATTAAGGGTTTTAAGGGTTTTAAGGGGAGTGAAAGGGACAAATGTTTCGGGGGTCGAAGGAAAAGGGTTTTAAGGGGAGTGATAGGGG
>JAZQPJ010000044.1:0-50760 GCA_045628525.1 Bacteroidales bacterium | reverse complement strand
CCTATCACTCCCCTTAATACCCTTAATACCCTTTACCCTTTCCCTCCCCTTAAAACCCTTAAAACCCTTATGAAGAAAGAAACCCTCCGCTGGATCATCCAGATCCTGATCAGCATCCTCTCGGCCGTTGCCACCTCGCTTGGCACCACCTCGTGCATCGCCATGCTTGCCTAAACGATCAAGGGCTGTCTCCTTGATTATCAATCCTTAACAAATTCGCCGCGACCCTCGCAATGAGAGCCGCGGCGTTGTGAGAAAATCGCGATTTGAGTTGTGGGGAAAGAAAAAGTGGAAAAACTATGCCGAAAGCAGTTTTGCACCCATAATATGCAGCGTGTCCCTCAACAGCGACATGCGGAGGGGGGTGGGTTGCTGCATTCCGTAGCGGTAGGAGTCGAGCACCGATTTGTGGATGTTCATCAGACGTGCCACCTCAGCAATGTCAATCCATGGGAAGCGGTTGAGCAAGCGAGAAACTTCATTGTCACACTGTGGCTCGTTTGTCTCGAGGAAACTGCTGATGTGGATGTCCTCGTCCAATTCGCGCCAACGCAGAGCATCACCGAAGTGATTGATTTCAACCTTGGCACGCTGTTCGTCCGAAGCATCCTTCAGCGTGGGGAATGCCTCCAGCGGGCGGTTGAGCGTCATCCCATCCGCCAGCTGAACGTATATGCGGTTACTGTCAAACCAAACTTTCTTAATGGCTTCCATAGTAGTAAATGAGTCTCCAAATATTTTGGGGAAAATTATGCTTGTAGTTCTGCTATCTTATCAGGCAGCTCTGCAATAAAACGATCGAAGCTGCTGGTGATGCTGTCAAATATTGGATGGTCTCTCCTAAGGAGTATTGACGCAAAGTAACTCACATCATCAAAAACTACACTTGCATTTTTCAGTTGATACAGATCCTTACTTGCATATTCTTCAAACCAACGGCGAAACAATCTATCACGAACAGCTTGGCGATGATCCATTGTATCACAGATATAAAGCATTACCGCAGGTTCTTGGAAGAAGAATTCCTCAATGATTGCTTCAATCGTCAGCCTTACCTTTGCATCATTGGGAGAAGGAACATGGGTCATGTTCGAAATGTAGAACTGATACACCCCATTGTCCATGAAGGAATAATCCTCTGCAAATCCCACAGAATACTCAATACCATAATCCGTGATAAAACGGACAGAAGTATCACCTTCAACTTCCACTGCATATGGAGCATGGAGGTTGATGCGGCTTATTGAGAGTGTCATAATCAGCACATGCTAACAGTCCTCAAGCCATTTGCCTCGGCTTGAGCCTTGCTCCATTTTTCACGAACCGATTGCTCCCATACGCTTCGCATCTGGACAGCACGACGGAATGCCTCTCGCGCTTCTTCTTTTGTCTTATACACTTTCTCTGTCATATTTGTTTTGGTTAGATGGAACAATTCGTTAATTTTCACGCCGCAAAGGTACGACATTTTTTTGGAGTCTCCAAATATTTGAACGAAAATATGCAAATTTTCCCCCCTCCACTGTCACCACTGTCATCACTGTCACTGTCGTTAAGGGGAGAATGACAGGAATATTAGTGGGCGTGGGAAAATGAACAGAGAGCACGATAACAAAAGGACAGGAAACTGATGCTGAATCAGACTTCCTGTCCTTTTTGTTATTGTGTTTTATAGATTAATATAATTATTCTGCTTCAACAGTATAAGAAACTTGAGTGTTTGCAGAAACTTCATTGAGACCACCAGATATATAAATATATTGATAGGTATCACTAGAGAGATAAGATCCACTTATCCCGGTAAAAGTGATCGTCAAATTGGTTTTATCAATATTTCGAGTCTCTTTATCATTATTATTTTCATCCTGAATATACTCAACAAAATTCGCTCTATTAATTTTTACACTATCATTGATTTTTGCGTTCTTAATAAAGAATTTGATAGTATAATTCTTATCAGATACGACACCTGAGAGATCTGAAAGCGCGATAGCAAACTTATAATCACCATAATAATTAAAGACTGTTGTTGCAGTACCTGAAGGCTCATCATCGTCTTCGTCAGAGCCGCCATTACCAGAAGAAACAGCTTTATACTCATGAATCTTACTCTTGTCACCAATATTCAAGTACCATTCCTCGTTTTCTGTTTCATTCTGAACCCAATCTGGGAATGAAGGATAACCGTCTTCAATAAATTCACACTCATCCATCCACTGAACGTTAGTATTAGTAGCAAAACGCTGTGGCGCATTGTTTGTTTCATCCTTTTTATAGTTGCTCAAATTGCCACGAAGTCCTCCAATTTGCTTAATCTCATTACCATTCTTAACCCAAATACCAATATTTCCAGCATTTGGTGAAGATTCTGAAACTTCAAAACGATAAGTAGCGATAGCATGAGATTTGCCGCGTGGACCTACATTAACAGGTGTAGAAGAAACGGAACCGAGCATTTTATGTGCTTCAAAGACGCTATTATTAGAATCATTTGGGTCTTTGCCAACATAGATTGGCATAGTACCGCCAGCAGCCAGAAGATTAATAATAGCTTCAGTCTTGCCCCCCTTTTGCTGGAATGAAACGTCAAAAACTACGTCATTAAAGTCAAAGTCAAGAGTATTACCCAAGTCTTCGCACATTACGCGCTTGGCGGCAGGAGCCTCTTCGGAATAACAAGCTGGAGAAATCTTAATAATCCAGTTACTATAGTAACCATCACATGCTATTTTGGTACCAGTCGAACTTGTCTTATCTGCCTGATAATCGAAAGCAAGATAATAGCCAACACGATGGTGAGTTTCCCCATCAGCCATAGGCTCATCCCACTCCAATTTTACGAGTGTCCAGCTATCAATAAACTCTCCAGGAATAGGAACTGAATTATTTTCAGAAGTAGCGAATGATGGACGACAAGCGAAATCTTCCGTTCCAGACGAGTAAACATACTTTATCTCTCGATGATAGTTACTCTGTCCATCAGTATCAATAGAAGAAAGAGGTTTTGGACTAATATTAGAATTACCTCTATTAAAATTATTAATATGAGTCCACGTTTCTTTTTCATTTGGATCTGCACCCATTGGCATGAAATGAAGCCAATCTAATGCAAAATCAAGATTCTCATCAGCTGTGCCTGTAATTGTAGTCTTATTTCCATTATAGGCTTGCTGAGAAGTTGTAATAATATCACCATCAGGATAAGACATTCGGTCATAATCAACTGAAATATTCTGAACGAAGAAATCAGAAAGATGCAATTCTTCTCTTTTTGGGTTTGGATTATTGCGGAACCAATCAGAAACATATCTAACTTCATATTCAGTCACATCACCAGCTGGCTGGTAATAGGTAGGATTCTTAGGCTGAGAAGACTCGATATTTTCCAAATCGCAATTAGAACTATTTGAAGTATAATAATGTCCATCTACATTTGGCCAACCAGGGACATCGATATTCAATGCCAACGCATTATCCTTATAGGAATTATTATTATCATCCCAATCAATCCACATATTTGTATGGGTGTCAACAGTTTCTCCAGTGCCATTGCCACCAGCACGTGTTTCAACAGCGATATTCATGAAAGGAGTTTCCTCAAAGCCCCAAGTATGGTTAGAATCTGGCTCACCATACCTACTAATAAAATTAGCAGCGTATTCACGAGCGGTCATTGCAGCTCGAACTTCTGTTTCGCTGAATGGTTCATAGTCTTGGCAAGAAGAGAGTGACAGCGAACCGAAGAGGGCTGCTGCAGAGAAGAGCGTTAAAGCAACGCGGCTGTTTGGGTTGACATTAGTTGTCATAGTGGTAATTTTTTGCTCACCTGTCCGGGTGAAAAGTTGTATGGAATAACACAGTTTATTTTCGAATCGTCGGCTTAACTTCCGAAAAGCTGGTGCAAAGATAGGGCAAGAAAATCACACGTGCAAATCTTTTTATTTTCATCAAACAAAAATGTAACAAATGAAGAGATTTTTTCAAAAATCAAGGCGAAACAGGGTCAAAAGAGACGTAAAACGAGAAAAAACGGCCCAAAAATATGTTTTGCAGCATAAAATCCGATTTGTAACATCAATCTTTTAAAGTGTAATATGGGGCAGAATTGAGATTATATGGATTTTCGGAAAGAAGAAATCTGGGCCGAAATTTGGAAGTATGAAATAAAAGCAGTACCTTTGCACGTGAAAAACGAGAAAGAGTAACATTTTCGACTATGACATACCAAGAAACCTTAGATTATCTGTTCGCCCAGCTCCCCGTGTTCGAGAGCCAGGGCGCGCACGCCTACAAGCCCGGACTGGAGCGCGTGGAGGCGATGGATGAGGTGCTGGGACACCCGCACCGCAAGTACCGTACCATCCACGTGGCTGGCACCAACGGCAAGGGCTCCACCAGCCACCTGCTGGCCGCCATCCTGCAGGCAGCCGGCTACAAGGTGGGCCTCTTCACCTCGCCCCATCTCGTCGATTTCAGCGAGCGCATCCGCGTGAACGGCGAGGAGATCGACCACCAGTATGTGGTGGAGTGGACGGAGAGGTGGGTGCCTCAAACTCTTCAAACCTTCCAACCCTCGTTCTTCGAGCTGGCCAACATGATGGCGTTCTGCTACTTTGCGGACCAGGGGGTGGATGTGGCTGTGATTGAGGTGGGACTGGGCGGCAGACTCGATTCGACCAACATCATCCGGCCAGAGCTGTCGGTGATCACCAACATCTCGATGGACCACACGCAGTTCCTGGGCGACACCCTGCCACAGATCGCGGCCGAGAAGGCGGGCATCATGAAGCCGGGCGTCCCCTGCGTGATTGGCGAATGCACCGACGAGCGCGTGCACTTCACCTTCGAGCAGAACGCCCAGCTGCACAGCGTGGAGAGCCTGACGTTTGCTGACGAAAGGAGGCAGGTGATGTGGGTGAGGAAAGTGGAAAGTGGAAAGTGGAATGAGGAAAGTGGAATGGGTAGAGTGGAAAGTGGAATGGGTAGAGTGGAAAGAGGAGTTGAGAGAGGGAACCGATATACGACGCTGGAGGACGGCGAGCTGTGGTGCCCGCTGACGGGTGCTTGTCAGCCGCATAACGCCAACACGGTGGTGACGGCGGTGAAGAAGCTGAGGGAGAGGGGCTTCGAGATCGGGCAGGAGGCGCTGGAGCAGGGCTTCCGCGACGTGATCCGCCTCACCCACCTGCGCGGCCGCTGGGAGACGCTGGCCACCTATCCCGACGGCGCCACCCGCGTGCTGTGCGACACAGGACATAACGAGGGCTGCTTCAGCTACATCGGCCCGCAGCTCAAGGCGTTGCTCAAGGAGGGCCACCCGCTGCACGTGGTGTTCGGCATGGTGAGCGACAAGGACGTGAGCACGGTTTTGGGCTTGTTGCCCCAGGATCGTGCAAGCTACTACTTCTGCAACGCCCCCACTCCACGTGCCCTGCCCGCTGCCGACCTGGCTGCCCTGGCACGCGAGAAGGGGCTGGAGGGCGAGGTCTTTGCCAGCATCGACGCCGCCCTCAACGCCGCCCTGGCCCACACCCGCGATGCCGCCTCCCTCCCACCGAATGAGCGCCCAATCGTCTTCGTCGGCGGCTCAAACTTCGTGGTTTGCGAAGCAATGAAGCGGAATTTGTGAGTTTTCGGCACGAAAATTTGGCAGTTTCAAGAAGAATACGTATATTTGCGCCAAAAATATTAAATAAAATGAAAGATTTATGAAAGAGTTTGCATACAACAACGCTTATCCAAGTATTGCACCATCTACGTACTTCCCATGTCAGATGTCGGTATCAGAGGCAAGAGATCTGCTCGAAGAATCCGAGCAGCGTTTTGCCATGGGAATTTACGAAACAGAGGAGCAAATGGATGACTTTATCGACAAATTGCAATGAAACTCATTTTTGACCCGATCTTCAAGATACAGTTGGCCGAAGTCTATAAACATGGCAAAAAGACTTTCGGACAAATTGTGGCTGATGCGTATAAACTGAAGATAAAGAATACCATAAAACTCTTGAAGCAGAACCCCGAAATGGGTCAAGAGGAATACACACTCTGCAACAGGAACAATACATATCGATATTTATTGATATTGCCCTACAAAATCATATATTCCATAAAGGACGATTCCATAAGGATTCATTTTATGTGGCATACTTCACAGTCGCCAGAAAAGATGGCCTCACTTGTATGCGATGATTCTAATCCTTTTGACATTGAATAAAAACATGTGCACACTCGAAGAAGTAGCGGCAGATAAGCGATATCTGGAGCTTTTGGCCGAAAAGTTCCCGAACATCAGTTCGGCAGCTACAGAGATTATCAACCTGGAGGCCATACTGAGCCTCCCCAAGGGAACGGAACACTTCCTGAGTGACCTCCACGGCGAGGCCACGGCTTTCACTCATGTGCTGAAGAACGCATCGGGCCAGATCCGCAGGAAGGTGGACGACATCTTCGGCATGTCGATGCGCGAGGCAGACAAGCGCGAGCTCTGCGCCCTGATCTACTACCCCGAGGAGAAGCTCGCCCTGATCCGCGAACAGGAAAAGAAGGAGGACCTGGACGACTGGTACCGCATGACCCTGCACCAGGTGGTGGAGGTGGCGCGCTTCGTGACGGTGAAATACACACGCTCGAAGGTGAGGAAGCTGCAGTCGCCCGACTTCGCCTACGTGATTGACGAGCTGCTGTACGAGAGCAAGTCGGAGCCCGACCGCCAGGACTACTACAACGCCATCATCAACTCGATCGTGGAGATCGGGCGCTCGGAGGATCTGATCATCGCCATCTGCAACCTGATCCACCGCCTGATCATCGACCGCCTGCACATCGTGGGCGACATCTTCGACCGCGGCCCTGGTGCCTGGCGCATCATGGACCTGCTGAGCAAATACCACAACTTCGACATCCAGTGGGGCAACCACGACATCGAGTGGATGGGCGCCGCCTCGGGCAACCTGGCGCTGATCGCCTCGGTGCTGCGAATCTCGATCCGCTACGCCAACGTGGAGACGCTGGAGGAGGGCTACGGCATCAACCTGCTGCCTTTGGCCAACCTCGCCATTGAGGTGTATGGCGACGACCCCTGCACCATCTGGCAGACCAAGGACTTCGAGAACAACCCGCGCCTGAAGCGTTCGGCACAGCTGATGGCCAAGATGCACAAGGCCATTTCGATCATCGAGTTCAAACTGGAGGGACAGATCATCGGCCGCCACCCGGAGTACGAGATGGACGACCGCCGCATGCTGCACCTGATCGACAAGGAGAAGGGCACGATCACGATCGGCGGCAAGGAGTACGAGCTGCTGGACAAGAACCTGCCTTCGCTCAACCCCGACGACCCCTACGCCCTCTGCCAGCGCGAACAGGAGGTGATGGAGCAGCTGGCGCACTCGTTCCGCCGTTCGGCCCAGCTGCAGGAGCACCTGAAGCTGCTGCTGAAGAAGGGTTCGCTCTTCCTGGTGAGAAACAACATGCTGATGTTCCACGCAGCCATTCCGATGACGCCCGAGGGCGAGTTCCGCGAGGTGCTGGTGGACGGCGAGATGGTGAAGGGACGCGCCCTGATGGAGAAGATCGACCATGTGGTGCGCAATGCCTACTTCGCCCCACGCGGCTCGAAGACACGCGAAGATGCGGTTGACTACATGCTGTACCTATGGTGCGGCCCGCAGTCGCCGCTGTACAACAAGGACAAGATGACCACCTTCGAGCGCTACTTCGTGGCCGACAAGGAGCTCTACACCGAGCAGAAGGGCTCGTTCTTCATCCTGGCCAACCAGCGGAAGACGTGCGAATACATCCTGCGCGAATTCGGACTGGACCCATCGAACAGCCACATCATCAACGGCCACGTGCCTGTGCGAACCAACAAGGGCGAGTCGCCCCTGCGTGCCGAGGGCATCCGACTGGTGATCGACGGCGGCTTCTCGAAGCCCTACCACGAGACGACGGGCATCTCGGGCTACACATTAATATATAATAGCCACGGCTTGCAGCTGGTGGAGCACGAGTCGTTCGAGTCGAAGGACAAGGCCATCCGCTCGGGCTCGGACATCCACAGCCGCGTGCAGCTGGAGGACTTCAAGTACCGCCGCATGCTGGTGCGCGACACAGACCTGGGGCACGAATTGCAACAACAGATCTGGAACCTGCAGAAGCTGCTGATGGCTTACCGTCACGGATTCATCAAGGAGAAGTAACAACAAGTTTTAGAAACTTGATAAAAACGAAGTGTGAACTATGCGTTTTAAGGACATCACCGGACAACAGGAGGCGGCCGAACGGCTGCAGCGGGCCATCGACGATGGCAGGATGCCGCACGCCCTGATGATTTCGGGACGTGAGGGTTCGGGCGCCCTGGAGCTGGCTCTGACCGCAGCACAATACATCCTGTGCGAGCACCATACGGCCGAGGGCGAGCCTTGCGAACAATGTCCGCATTGCCTGCAGGTGCACAAGCTGCAGCATCCCGACCTGCACTTCGTCTTCCCCGTGGTGAACAAGAGCGGACAGAGCGGCGAGAACTCGGCCGTGAGCGACGACTACCTGCCCGAATGGCGCGACATGCTGACCAAGCACCCCGACATGACCTACGCCAGCTGGGTGAAATACATCAGCGAGGAGGGCAAGAACGCGCAGATCTACAAGAACGAAGCCGCCAATATCGTGCGCAAGCTCTCGACCAAGCCCTTCGAGAGCGACTACCGCGTGATGATCATCTGGCTGCCCGAGAAGATCAACGAGACGGCCTCGAACAAGCTGCTCAAGATCATCGAAGAGCCCTACCCCAAGACCCACTTCCTGCTGGTGAGCAACGAGCCGGAGCGCGTGCTGGGCACCATCCAGAGCCGTTGCCAGCGACTGAACATCCCGCCACTGAACCCCACGTGGATGCAGCCGACGTTCGACGAGGACGACCGCCAGATGTTCTTCGACAAGTTCTGCGCCATGATGCGCCTGAGCTACGCCCGCAAGATCTTCGACATGCGCGACTGGAGCCTCGAAATGGCGGCATTGGGCAGACAACGCCAGCAGAACTTCCTGCAATACGCACAGACCTTGATTCGCGAGAACTTCGTGATGAACGTGGACGTGGCAGGGGCGCAGGGGTCTGAGGGGGTTGGGTGGTTTGAGGGGTTTGAAGGGTTTGAAGGTAGAGAGGGGAAAGAAGGGTTGAATTACATGAAGGCTGACGAGGAGCAGTTTTCGACGAAGTTCCACCTCTTTGTGAACCACCGCAACGTGGAGGGGATCATGAACGAGCTGGCACAGGCGGAGGCTGACATTGCGCAGAACGCTTCGGCCAGAATCGTGTTCTTCGACCTGAGCCTGAAACTGATCATGCTGCTGAAACAATAACCACTCACCCCGATTAAGCGTATGGCAACAGATTTGCAATCAATCCCCATCACCGAACTGATACCGCAACGGCCGCCGTTCGTGATGATTGACAGGATACTGAAGTGCGACGAGAAGGAGGCAATCACGGCATTCACCATCCGTGAGGGCAATATCTTCTTGGACAATAAGCACCGTTTTGCCTCAATAGGATTGATTGAGAACATGACACAAGCATGTGCCGCAAAGATCGGATGCGAGACAAACGACGGGAAGCAGGTGCCCAAGATAGGCTATGTGGTGGACATCAGCAACTGCATGATCCATCGGCTGCCAAACTGCCACGATCGGCTGATCACACAGGTCAGCACGATCGAGAACGTGTTCAACCTCACGATAGCCGAAGTGAAGGTGACACGTGCGGACGAAGTCATGGCCGAAGCCCATATCAAGCTCGTGCTGAGCGGCATAGAATCCATCGACGAGATTAAAGCCAAAATTTGACAACAACAGAAATCCCATTATATGACTGACCCAATCCTGATCACCGGTGCCGGCATCGTCTCAGCCATAGGAATCGGCAAGGCCGAGACCCTGTCTGCGCTGCGGAACGGCAAATCCGGCATCGGCGAAATAGAATATCTCAGCACCAGGCACCACGAATTGCCCGTGGGCGAAGTGAAGCGCACCAACGAGGAGATGATGCAGATGCTGGGCCTGGACAACGACCCATTGCTGTCGCGAACCGTACTGCTGGGGCGACTTGCCCTGCGTGAAGCCCTGGAACAGGCAGCACTGTGGGGCGAGGCACTCAGCGACGTGCATCTGGTGTCGGGCACCACGGTAGGCGGCATGGACAGGCGCGAGGTCGTCCATACGCAGGAGCCGACGTGCAGCAAGGACATTGCCCTCACAGCCGCCCACAACTGCTGCAACAGCACGGAACAGGTGGCCGACTTCTTTGGCAATTTTGCCTCATTGGGCACGGTGTCCACCGCCTGTTCTTCGGCCACAAATGCCATGATCACGGGTGCCAACATGCTCCGTTGCGGCTTGGCCGACATCGTGGTGGTGGGCGGTTCGGAATGCCTGTCGCAGTTCCACCTGAACGGCTTCAACACGCTGATGAACCTCGACCACCAGCCCTGCAAACCCTTCGACCAGCACCGTGACGGATTGAACCTGGGCGAGGGCGCTGCCTATCTGGTGATGGAAACCGAGGCTTCAGCCCTTCGGCGCGGAGCCAAGCCCCTCTGCCAGCTGAGCGGCTACGGCAATGCGTGCGACGCCTTCCATCAGACAGCCTCATCGCCCGAAGGTGAGGGTGCCTATCTGGCCATGAAGGAGGCGCTGGAGGTGGCCAACCTTGCACCAGGCGACATTCACTACATCAACGCCCACGGCACAGGCACCATCAACAACGACGAGTGCGAGAGCCAAGCCTTGATCCGCATCTTCGGCGACCAGATGCCGCCCGTGTCATCGACCAAGGCGTTCACCGGCCATACCACCAGCGCATCGGGCAGCATCGAAGCCGTGATGTGCATACTGGCACTCGAACATCAGTTCCTGCCACTGAACCTGAACTGGCAGCATCCGATGGAGAACGGCATCGTGCCCTGCATGGAGCAAAAGCCACAGACAGAAATCAGGCACATCATGAGCAATGCGTTCGGCTTCGGCGGCAACGACTCCTCCATGATCATTTCGAAATACCCAGAATAAGCATGAACTCAAGAAAGATTTACATACAGGCAGCCGAACAGATTTCGTGCCAGAAACCCTTGTCGGAGGAGTGGATGGATGAACCGGTGATCTACAGCGAGCCGCTCGTCTATGCCCAGGAACCAGCTTTCCGTGAGTTCATTGCGCCCAACGAACTGCGACGCATGGGCAAGGTCATCAAGCGCGCCCTGGTCACTGCGCTGAAGGTGCTGCGTGACACCCGGATCGAGCACCCGGAAGCCATCATCACAGGCACCTGCTTCGGTTGTCTGGATTCGACGGAGAAGTTCCTCGACAACATGATCGAAAACGAGGAGCAGACGCTGAGCCCCATCGGATTCATGCAGTCAACACACAACACGATCAGTTCGGCATTGAGCATCAACACCAAGACACACAGTTACAACACCACCTATTCGCACGGATCGATAAGCTACGAGCTGGCCATGATGGACGCCTGGATGCAGATGCAGCTGGGCAAGATCGGGAATGCCCTGGTTTGCGCCAACGATGAGATGTTTGAGTCTTACTTCCAATTGCTGAAGAAGTGCGAACTGGTAGGTCTGGAGGGCATGGTGCCCTGTGGCGAGGTTTCGATGTCGATGCTGCTGACTGCCACCAGCCACCCCGACAACCTGTGCGAATTGGCAGGTATCAGGATCATGCATCGGCCAACGGCGGAAACCCTGCAACGAACCATCGGCAAGATGCTGGAGGATGCACACATCACCCCATCCGACATCAGCGCCATCATGACCGGAAAAAACGGCAAGAAGAGGTACGACCAGCCATACGACGAGCTGGCGGAGATGCTACTCCCCGGTGTGCCAAGGCTGCACTTCAAGCACATCTTCGGCGAGACGCACACAGCATCGGCATTGGGCGTATATGCTGCTGCCCATTGCCTGAAGAGAGGCATTGTGCCGCAGTCCTTGTACGAAATGGGAAGCACCGGCTGTGACGTCCTGCAAAGCATCCTGGTAATCAACCACACCGAATCGGGCGACTGCTCGATCGTGCTGCTGAAAAGCATCTGACCAAACCAACCAAACAACAGGCATGATACTGAAAGACAGTTTCTTTGAACTCATATCGATGTCTTCATCCGAGGAGTCACTAAGAGGTAAGGTGAGGCTGAATCCGAGCCATCACATCTTCCTGTCGCATTTCCCCGGAAGCCCTGTCACGCCTGGCGTTTGCCTCATTCAGATCGGCACAGAGATCATCGAACATGCCCTATCGTTGGAATTATGCCTGAAGTCGGTACAGAACATCAAGTTCAGGAAAACCATAGTCCCTGGCATTGACGGCATTGAGCCAGAATTTGTGATTACAAAAATCAGGAAAGACGGCAATGAGCTAAAGGCCAGCATCAGCATTGAATGCGAAGGTGTACATTATGTAAAGATGTCGGTCACTTACACAATTGAAAACGAAGTGCGATGAAAACTGCAGTCTTCTATTATACACAAAGCGGACAAGCTCTGGATGTAGCCAAACAGATGTGCAAGCCTTTGGAAGATGAGGCTGCAGCCAGCGGGATGGGTGGTGTGATCTATAAATCCATCGTTCCACTGGAGGCGTATCCATTTCCCTGGAGCAAGCGCGAGTTTTTCGACACCTTCCCTGAGACGCGCCTGGGCTTGCCACCATCGGGCATAGAACCCATCGACCTCTCGGACATCGAGGATGCTGATGTGGTCATCATTGTGGGGCAGTCATGGTTCCTGTCGCCTTCGCTACCGATTCAGTCTTTTTTTGCAGACAGGCAGGTGAAGGAGTATCTGCACGGACGCAACGTCATCTTTGTCAATGTCTGTCGCAACATGTGGCTGATGACCCATCGCCGAGTCAAGGAATACCTGCACGATGCACAGGCCAAGTACGTGGGACACATTGTATTGCAGGACAAAGTTCCGAACCTGGTCAGCATCATTACCATCGTCCGATGGCTGATGTATGGCAAGAAGGAGGCCTCTGGAATATTCCCACGAGCAGGCGTTTCAGTGGCAGATGTGCAGGCAGCATCCCGTTTTGGATCAGTCATCAAGGAATGCAAGGACGATTTCGACCAGCTCCAGCCACAATTGCTGGCTGAGGGAGCCATTGACTACAAGCCATCGATACTGTTGCTGGAGAAAGCCGGACATCGCATGTTCGGTCTTTGGGCGAAATTCATCAGGCGAAAGGGTGGATTCAGAGACTCACGACGCGCATTCCGCTGCGAGATGTTCTTCTGGTATCTGCTATTTGTCCTGTACGTCGTTTCCCCCTTTGCGCAACTCTTTTTCTACCTGACTTATCCATTGCAGCACGTCTGTCGAAACAAGCAGCAAGACTGTTACTTGAATAACGAAACCCTGTAAACAAACAATATGGAAGTCTATATCACCAAAGCAGCCAAGTTCTTGCCCAACGCCCCTGTCAGCAACGATGATATGGAGCAATATCTTGGGTACATTGATGGCAAGCCCTCAAAAGCCCGCCGCCTAATCTTGAGGCGTAATGGCATCAAGCAGAGGTATTATGCCTTAGACAAAGCAGGAAACGTCACACATACCAATGTGCAGATGGCAGCACAAGCGGTCAAGGCACTCTGCGACGAGGACTTCACACTTGATGACATTGACCTCCTGGCATGCGGCACAGCATCGCCCGAGCAATTGGTACCTTCACACGGCGTGATGGTACACGGAGAACTGGGCGGCACAAAGAACATCGAGGTTGTTTCGTTTGCAGGTTCGTGCTGTACGGGGGTCGATGCATTGAAATATGCTTGCATGGCTGTAGCGATTGACCCGTCGGTCAATGCTGCAGTTTCGGCTTCTGAGCGCTTGTCTGCCTGGATGAGGGCTGGTTATTTCCAGAAGGAATCTGAGCAGCTTGCACAACTCGAGGGAGAGCCGATCTTAGCATTTGAAAAGGAATTCTTACGATGGATGCTGTCAGACGGTGCCTTTGCCTTGCTGCTACAAGGCAAGCCACACGCCGTCAGGCAATCGCTCCGCGTGGATTGGATCGAGATTACCTCGTTTGCCAATACCGTCGAGACATGCATGTATGCAGGCGGAGAGAAAGATGCTGATGGCCAGTTGAAAGGATGGTCGCTTTTCCCCGAACAGGAGTGGCTCACCAAGTCCCTGTTTGCCGTCAAGCAGGACACTCGCATCCTGGGCAATCACATCGTCACACTCGGCATCGACTATCTGCTGCAATTAACCCAGAAACATCATTTCACCCCTGAGGATATCGACTGGTTTCTGCCTCATCTGTCCTCAATGTACTTCAAGGACAAGATCCTGACCGAAACAAAGCAGCGAGGCTTCTTTATTCCTGAAGAAAAATGGTTTGTCAATTTGCCATACGTGGGTAATATTGCCTCTGCATCAGCCTTTGCGATGATTGAAGAATTGTTAGCTTCCGGCAAGTTGAAGGCGGGACAGAATATCTTGCTTATGATTCCCGAAAGCGCACGTTTCTCGTATTGTTACTGCATGTTGACAGTTTGCTAAAAAAATAGAGACATGAAAATTGAAGAAGTACCACAGGACCTGAAATATCTGAAAGGTGCCATCGTGCGTGACATTGACTATGCTGTGGACGAAAATGGCAGATACCAAGCCGTGATGAGTGACGGATGGACCCCCAAGAATGATGCCTTGGAGGTGACTTTCGACGAGATTCATGAGCAATGCCGTGAGATTCTCGAGCGGATCAAGACGGGAGAAAGCAGCCCCTTGGAATATCACGCCGTGAAGAATCTGATGGACGTGGAACTGCTGTCAGATTACACCGGCTTTTCAAAGCGAACCATCAGGAAACATTATCTGCTAAAGAATTTCGAGAAACTGGACGATAAGACACTCGAAACTTATGCCGATGTGCTTCGCATCACCAAAGAAGAGCTATTGGCCCTGCCTGAACAATAAGATAATATGGAATTAAATATTAGCCACCAGACAGCTGCACACTGCGAGAACGGAGCCATCTCAGCCTTGCTCCGTTTCCACGGCGTGAACCTCTCGGAACCAATGATCTTCGGCCTTGCCAGCGGACTGTTCTTCACGCACATGCCCTTCGTCAAGATGTCGGGTATGCCTGTGACAGCTTTCCGCACCTTCCCTGGCATTCTGTTTCAGCGCATCACGAAGCTTTTGGGCATTAAGGCCAAGACCAGGCGATTCCTCAATCAGGAGCATTCCATGCAGGCATTGGACAAGGTGCTGCTCGAAAAACAGAAACCCGTGGCATGCGTCGTGGGCATGTATTATCTGCCCTATATGCCGCTGGAATACCGTTTTCACTTCAATGGTCACAACATCTGCATTATTGGCAAGGATGAGTACTCTGGTGATTATTCAGTGTTGGATTCCAACGCTTTGCAAAAGGTGACTATCAGCCGTCGAGACCTTTTGCGCGTACGTTTTGCCAAAGGTGGCACCTACCCGCTCATGGGGCAGATGTACTGGATCGAATCCATGCCCAAGGAATTGCCCGACCTCAAGCCATTGATCTTGAAATCGATCCGGAAGACCTGCAGCAACATGGTGTCACAACCGAAATTCATCCCGATCGTCGGCACCAACGGCATCCATTACCTCTCCAGACGCATTCGCAACTGGGAGAAAGAGATGGGCAAACGCCGCGCAGCACTCAATCTGGCACAAGTCATCAGAATGCTCGAGGAGATAGGCACAGGCGGCGCCGGATTCCGTTTCATATATGGAGCCTTCCTGCAGGAGGCTGCCACAATCACCGGCATTGAGGAGCTGAACGACTACTCAAAACGCATCACACAGATCGGTGACCTCTGGAGATCTTTTGCCTATAAGGCTTCGAGAATATACAAGCGGCGTGATGGTGACAACTATTCGTACGACGACCTGGGCGACATCTTGAAAGAGATTGGAGACCTTGAAAACAAGTTCTTCCATGACCTCGACAAGGTAGCCGCCAGCCACATGCAGTAGTGGATAGAACGACATAATCAATTTTCATTTTTAGCAACAAACTTTTGACATCCACAAATTACAGAATTAACAATTTCGTGCGATTATTCCATTTTTTTTAAAAATTTCATTCAAAAATCCGTACTTTTTCCTATCTTTGCGCACTATTTTTCGTAGGGAATAATAGCGTCCACACAAAGTGGTGCACCCGCGAACTATATATTTAATTGTAAAGTATGCGTCAAATTAAAATCACACAGAACATCACTCGACGTACCGAGGAGTCAATCGAGTCGTACCTCACCGCTATCAGCAAGGAGCACATGGTGACTCCTGACGAGGAGGTAGATTTGGCTCAGCGAATCCACAAGGGTGACCAGCAGGCACTGGACAAGCTGGTGCGTGCCAATCTCCGTTTCGTGGTGTCTGTAGCCAAGCTTTACCAGAATCAGGGACTTTCGCTCTCGGACCTCATCTCAGAGGGTAATGTAGGCCTCGTGAAGGCCGCCGAGAAGTTCGATGAGACACGTGGTTTCAAATTCATCTCTTACGCCGTATGGTGGATCCGTCAGTCAATCATGCAGGCTTTGTCTGAGCAGGCACGTATGGTACGTCTGCCTGGCAATCAGAACAACCTGATCCGCCAGATTCGCGTCATCCAGAACAAGTTTGAGCAGGAGCAGAACCGCCCAGCCACCATCGAGGAGATTGCCGAAGAACTGGACGTAGCACCAGAAAAGGTGCGTGAGACGATGGCAGCCAACAATCGTGGCGTGAGCCTTGATTCCCCATTGCAAGACGATGAGGACGGCACCTTGCTCGACATCACTCCTGACACAAAGCTTGATGCTACCGATTCTTCGCTCAACAACGAGTCGTTGCATATTGAACTTGACAACCTGCTGCGTTCCA
Organism: Bacteroidales bacterium; assembly: GCA_045628525.1. GTDB lineage: Bacteria > Bacteroidota > Bacteroidia > Bacteroidales > UBA3663 > Liminaster. The sequence continues at coordinate 33,835 of JAZQPJ010000044.1, read as the reverse complement.
TGCTCAAGGAGCGCGAGGCTCTGATCATCAAGGAGACTTTTGGCATCGACTGCGCAGAGAAGAGCCAGGAGGAGGTGAGCCAGGAACTCGGACTCACCCGTGAACGTGTGCGACAGATTCGCGAGCGTGCATTGCTCAAGATTCGCAAGTCGCCTAACGCCAAGCTGCTCCTCGCCTACCTGTAAGGCGAATTACAATGCACAAATGACAAAAGCACTGCCTCAACTCGTGGCAGTGCTTTCTTTTTGCACTTTTCGGACGGATTGCTTGCTATCATGAAATAAATTTCATATCTTTGCGCAGAAATATAAAATACAACACATAAACAATATGGAAACTGTAGAAACTGCAATCGAGAAGAAAGCCTCAAACTTTGTTGAGGAGTTTATCGAATTAGATATCGCCGCCGGCAAGGTGGCTGCATCGCCCACCAAGATGGTGCACACCCGCTTCCCTCCGGAGCCAAACGGCTACCTGCACATCGGTCACGCCAAGGCCATCTGCATGGACTTCGGTGCTGCTGCCAAGTACGATGGCCAGTGCAACCTGCGCTTCGACGACACCAACCCAAGCCGCGAGGACACCGAATACGTTGACGCCATCAAGGAGGACATTCACTGGCTGGGCTTCGACTGGGGCGACCGCATGTACTACGCTTCGGACTACTTCCAGCAGCTGTGGGACCTGGCCGAAGAGATGATCAAGCGCGGCCTCGCCTACGTGGAGGAGCAGAGTGCAGAGGTCATCGCACAGCAGAAGGGCACCCCGACCCAGGCTGGCGTAGAGTCGCCATTCCGCAACCGCCCATGGGAGGAGTCACTTGACCTGTTCCGCCGCATGAACAAGGGAGAGTTTGAAGAGGGCACCCTGACCCTGCGCGCCAAGATCGACATGGCCAACCCGAACATGCACTTCCGCGATCCTATCATGTATCGCATCATCAAGTACCCTCACCATCGCACCGGCACCACATGGCAAGCGTACCCAATGTATGACTATGCCCACGGCCAGTCGGACTTCCTGGAGGGTATCACCCACTCGATCTGCACCCTTGAGTTCGAGATCCACCGCCCACTCTACAACTACTTCGCCACCATCATGGCACTCATCAAGGAGGGCAAGGACATCCACTACGAGGAGGGTTTGGTCGAGAAGCTGGGCGTAAACGAGAAGCCAGAGAACGGCGAGCATGAAGTGACCGATGCTGTAGGCATCAGCTACAAGCCACGTCAGATTGAGTTCAACCGCCTCAACCTCACCAACACCGTAATGTCGAAGCGTTATCTGCGCGATATGGTAGAGAACGGCATCGTCCGTGGCTGGGATGACCCACGTATGCCAACCCTCTGCGGACTGCGCCGTCGTGGCTACACCGCCACAGGCATCCGCGACTTCATCACCACCATCGGTTACACCAAGTTCATGGCACTGAACGACATCTGTCTGCTTGAGAACGCCGGCCGCAACCATCTGAACAAGATCGCCACCCGCGTGATGGGCGTGGTTGACCCTGTGAAGCTCACCATCACCAACTGGCCTGAGGGCAAGGTGGACATGTGCGAGATGGACAACAACCCTGAGCAGGAGGGTGCCGGCACCCACCAGATGCCATTCTCGGGCGAGCTCTACATCGAGCGCGAGGACTTCCAGGAAGTAGCCGAGAAGAAGTTCTTCCGCCTGACCATCGACAAGGAGGTTCGCCTCAAGAGCGCCTACATCATCAAGTGCACCGGCGTGGAGAAGGACGAGAACGGCAAGATCACCAACATCCTCTGCACCTACGATCCTGAGTCGAAGAGCGGAATGCCAGGCGCTGACCGCAAGGTAAAGGGCACACTGCACTGGGTTTCGGCCCAGCACGCCGTGAAGGTGGAGGCTCGTCTGTACAACAACCTCTTCCTCGACGAGGAGGCTACCACCGAAAGCGTACGCAACCCACAGAGCGAGGTGGTCGTTGATGCCTACATCGAGCCATTCGCTGCCGAGATGGTGCGCAAGCAGCCATTCACCTACGCTGCCGACGGTACTGCTCGCGAGGGTCAGAAGTTCCAGTTCCAACGCATCGGCTACTTCTGCGTCGATAAGGACACCACCGATGACCACATCGTATTCAACCGCACTGTTTCGCTCAAGGCAAGCAAATAATCGCTTGACAAAGAGCAAGGAATTAGCACAAAGCCATCAATTAAAATAGTGAAGAAGTCACGCGCATATTACCAATACATGCTGGACAAGGCCGATGGCAAGATCGGCTATTACAGCACCGAAGACATCGAACAACTCGTGTATGACCTGCTCGAGGATGGCGATGCCGAAGAGGCCATGCGTGCCTGCCAGATCGGACTCGACCAACATCCGGGAGAAGACCTTCTGGAGCTGGTCGAAGCCAAGATTCTGGTACACATGCAGAAAGCAGACGAAGCAGAACGCATCATGGCCGGCAAACCCGAGGACAATTCTCCGTACGAGATGAGCATCCGCTTCGGCATCATGGTGTCGCATGGTGAAAGCCGTGAGGCCTTGGAGATTCTGGACGAAAGGCTGGAACAGAACTACGTCACGACTAATGAGTATGCAGAGATCATCGATGAGATGTTCGAACTGCTGCCCAAGCAGGAAATGGCCGAGCATCTGCAGTGGGCAGCCGCATTTTCGAGCCGGAACAAGAAAAAGGGACAGGATGAAGCCGAGGCACTGGGGCGCATCGGTGCCATGCTGATGGATTGCAACTGCCATGAGGAGGCCATCCCCGTACTCGAAATGGCATTGGATCAGGATGCGTACGACGTATATACCTGGCAGGATCTGTCTCGCTGCCAGTTCGAGCTGAAGATGTATGACAAATGCGCCAACAGCTGCGAAATGGGCTTAGCCATCGACCCGCAGAACCCCCTCTTCAATTTTGCGCTAGGCTACATCCGCTACACTGATGGCGACTTTGCCGGATGCATCGAAAACCTGGAGATATCCTGCCAGTATGCCGAGGGGAAGCTGAAGCATGAGGAGGTGCGCATCGACCGTACAGAGGCAGAACAGCAAACGGCATTGACATACGAAATGCTCGGATCATCCTACATGGAATTGGATCGGTTCGATGAGGCAATCACATGTTTCCAGAAGCTTGCCGACCATGCTCCTATGGCTGACGAGATTTTCATGAAACTCGCCACCTTACACATGGCCAAGGGTGACACGCCCACCGCACTAAAGCAGATCGACCACGCCATTGAACTGCAACCTCAGAAGACCGAATACAAGACGTTGCGCGTGGCATTGCTCACCGACATGCACCGTTTCGAGGAGGCATTGGCACAGCTGGATGAGCTTTTGAAACTGCAGCCGCGCTCCAAATCGTTCCTGCTGGCCAAGGCAGAATTGTCCATGAGCCTGAAACGCTATGAGGAGGCCGACAAGGCATACCGCTCGTTGCTAAAGCTCAAGCCACGCGACAACACCTCGCTGACCCTGCTTCGCTCTTACTTCTCAGCCATCGGGGATGAAGATGCACTCAGCAAGCTGCAATGAAAATACAAACAACTGACTAATACGCAATAATGGAAGAGTTATATTATCTGGTTGCCGACAATCTGAACTACTGGTGGATTCTGGTGTTCATGGCTATCGAGAGTTCGTTTATCCCATTCCCCTCAGAAATCGTCATTATCCCGGCGGCATATCTGGCTAACCAGCCAAACTCGGAAATGACACTGCCTATGATCGTGCTTGTGGGTACCGTCGGAGCTTTGATCGGTGCATTGATCAACTATGGCTTGTCGATTTGGTTAGGCCGCCCCATCATCTACAAGTTTGCCGACACCAACATTGCGCACATGCTCCTGATTGACCGACCTGGTGTGGAGAAGGCAGAGGAATACTTCAAGCGCAAGGGCGTGATCGGCACCCTGATTGGACGATTGATTCCAGCCATCCGCCAGCTGATCTCCATTCCCGCCGGCTTGGCCAAGATGAATCTGGGCACGTTCATGCTTTGCACCGTTATTGGCGCAGGCGTTTGGAATGCCATTCTCGCTATCATCGGTGATGTGTTTGGCAAGACGATGCAGGAGGCCGAGCTCATTGCCAAGGTACAGGAATACAGCAATTACGTAAAATTTGGCATTGCTGCCATCGCGGCCGTAGGTCTCGCCTACTATATATATAAGGTAGTAAAGGCTAACCGCGAGAGCAAGAGCCGCATGCAGTAAAAAAACATTGCGGATCCACAAAACCCCGGCAGCACTCCGGGACAAGCCTTTTGAGACATCGGAAAGGTTTCACGTTATTTTTCATATTATTTTTGGTTCATGACATTCGAACTTCAAGCTACAGATAAGAACTCTTGGGCACGTGCCGGTGAAATCACCACCGACCATGGCAAGATCCAGACCCCCATCTTCATGCCTGTGGGCACCGTGGGCTCAGTGAAGTGTCTGCACTTCAAGGAACTCAAGGAAGACGTGAAGGCACAGATCATCCTGGGCAACACCTATCACCTCTATCTGCGTCCAGGGCTCGACGTATTGCAGGAGGCTGGAGGTCTGCATAAGTTCAACTCATGGGACCGTCCCATCCTAACCGATTCGGGCGGCTTCCAGGTCTTCTCGCTGGCCGAAAACCGCAAGCTCACCGAAGAGGGTGCCATCTTTCGCTCGCACATTGACGGTTCGAAGCACCTCTTCACCCCTGAGCGCGTCATGGACATCGAGCGCATCATCGGTGCCGACATCATGATGGCCTTCGACGAGTGTCCACCGGGCGACTCGGACTTCAAGTACGCAGAGAAGAGCCTTGGCCTGACCGAGCGTTGGCTCGACCGCTGTTTCAAGCGCTACAAGGAATCCGAGGACGAGCACGCCAACGGCCTCTACGGCTACCACCAGGCCCTCTTCCCTATCGTACAGGGCTGCACCTTCCCTGAGTTGCGTCGCCGTGCAGCCGAGAAGATTGCTGCCATGGACGTGGAGGGCAACGCCATTGGTGGTCTGGCCGTGGGTGAACCAACCGAAAAGATGTACGAGATGATCGAAGTGGTCAACGAGATTCTGCCTACCGGTCGACCCCGCTACCTGATGGGTGTAGGCACTCCTGCCAACCTGCTGGAGGGCATTGAGCGCGGCATCGACATGTTCGACTGCGTGATGCCAACTCGCAACGGACGCAATGGCATGCTCTTCACCCGCCACGGCATCATCAACATCAAGAATGCCAAGTGGGCACATGACTTCTCGCCCCTGCAAGAGGATGGCCCATGCTATGTGGATCAGGTCTATTCCAAGGCCTACGTCCGCCACCTCTTCCATGCCGAGGAGTATCTGGCACTCCAGATTGCATCCATACACAACCTCTCCTTCTACCTCTGGCTCGTGGGCGAGGCTCGTAAGCATATTTTGGCTGGTGACTTCAAATCGTGGAAAGATGAAATGATAATCAATGTAACTCGACGCTTGTAAATAATATGCACATAAGAGTAATATCGCCAGCAGGTTCAATCAAGCCCAAAGTCGTCGATGCAGGTGCATTGACACTGAAATCGTGGGGCCATAAAGTCACGTTTGGCAAGCATGCCAAGGGAAGCTACGGACGCTTTGCCGGCACACCCGATGAACGTGCGCAGGATTTGATTGACGCACTCGAGGACACAGACGTGGACATCATCTGGTGCACGCGTGGCGGTTATGGCTGCATGCAAATCCTCGACATGATTCCCGAGGAGCTGATCAGCCGTGCCAACAAACCCATCGTGGGTTACAGCGACATCACCGCTCTGCATGCCCTATGGCAGAAGTGCGGTGTCCGAAGCCTGCACGCACCCATGATGAAGCATCTGGGCGAAGAACCCCGTCATCGCACCACACAGACCATTCGCGAGCTGCTGGAGTATTATGCTGCACATCGCTCGTGGCCACAGAAGCACAACCTACTTTTTCTCAAGAAGGCGAAGCTCTATGTTGCACCTCATCAGGGTTGGAGCAACGAGGATTTGAACCCCGAAGAGACGGAGCAGCTCATCGACGAACTGATGACACACCCCGTACCCATGGTCGGAGGCAATCTGGCTGTATTGAGCGGTCTTCATGGCACAGCATACGATTTCGAATACAAAGACCAACTCCTCTTCATCGAGGACATTGCCGAAAGTCCCTACAAGATTGATCGTATGCTGATGCAACTGAAACTTAGCGGCATCCTTGGCCAGATTCGCGGTCTCGTTTGCGGACATTTCTCTGGTTGTGACGAGGATCCGACCATGCCCGTCAAGCTTTGGGATAATATTCGTCAGATCGTTGAGCCATTCGGCATACCGCTCTGGCTTGGTGCCCCCATCGGACACGAACTCGAGAACTGGCCAGTGATAGAGGGTTGATGCCTTCTGCAATGGCCTGTTCTCACATAGGTCTGCCTTATATTTCATTTTATTCGCGCGCACACACAATATTTTTGCATTCTGTGCGTTTTATAGAAAACTATTTCAATAATGAACAGCTTCTATCGCAAGCCTCTTCATCAGTTCAGAACTGTGTCGAGGCCGGGCATCGCCGTGCTCAAACTGATCCCATCGCTTCTGATCTTCATTGCCCTGCTCTGCTCCTGCCAGACACAGGACAAGATCACCTATTTCCAGGACATCGATCAGATACCTGAGAGTGCATGGAACACCGAGAACCCCATCATGCCTCAGCTTCAGGAAAACGACGAGTTGAACATCGTGGTCAGTGCCATCGACCAGGCAGCTGTAGCCACATTCAACAAACCCGCCTATACCCAGTTAGATTCGCATAGCCGCGAGGTTTCCACGGTTCCCAACATACAGACCTATCGTGTAAATCCAGATGGAGACATCATCTTTCCTGTGCTTGGCAAGTTGCACGTCAAAGGAATGACTGCTATGGAGCTTGAAAAGTATCTGACCGATCGCATCAGCGAGTACGTCAAAGATCCAATGGTTTCGGTCAGCATGTACAGCTTCGTGGTGACTGTGCTTGGAGAAGTCACCAGCCCTGGCACCGTCTATTTCAACAATCGCGGCACCCTGCTTCAGGCTATTGGCACACGAGGAGACCTGACCATCTACGGCAATCGCAAAAACATAATCCTCCTGCGCGAGGTAAATGGCCATCGCGAGACACATCGCATCGACCTCACCTCTGCCGACTTCATCAACTCCCCATACTACTATTTGAGGCAGAACGACGTCATCTACGTCTCTCCAAACAGCGCCAAAAGAGCCAGTTCATCCTACAACAGCATGAAGCAGCAGAACCTCTCTACCATCTCAACCGTGGTGAGTGTAATCTCGGTCATCGCCACACTGACACTTGCTATAACCAAATAAACACCTTCACATTCATAAGTTCCGATCATGCTCTACGTCAATCAAAACGAACTCAAAGCCCTTTGGGCCCAGTATAAGCGCAACTGGTGGCTTTTCGCCATTAGCATCTGCGGATGTCTGCTGTTGGCAGTGGCCTTCGTAAAGGTCAAGAACAAGCGTTTCGAAGTCTACACCACCATCAATATCCTGGAAGGCAACGCCACAAGCAACATGGCTGCAAGCATGGCCAAAAGCAGTGGATTTGGCGATATTTTGGGCGTTGGAGGCAGCGAGGTAGACAATGAGATCGTCATCCTCTCTTCACACAACGTGCTCTATAATGCCGTGAAGGAGACGGGCTACAATGTCGTATATACACGCCGTCCTGTGCTCAAGAAAGTGACTTATTGGAAAGATCAACCCATCGAACTGACCTCTGAAAGCACTGTCTTCAGCGACACACTCGGTCCCAGCTTGTATTTCACCATCAAACTCAATGCAGAAGGGTCGCGTGCAGATATCTACTGCAAGAATTCCAATAGAGTAAAGATCTGCGATCTGGAAGATGTGCCTGTGCCTGGAGACTTCGAGACCCTCTGGGGCAAGTTCCACCTTGCCACCACCTCGGCCTACGAGAAGGGCGAGAGCATGAAAGTCAAAGTCACATGGAACAGCTATACCAACGTGGCTCAGTACTTACAGAAGGACATGCAGTTCGGCCTGGCCAACAAGAAAGGCCATGTGGTCACCATCAGCAACAAGGATGTCAATCCCGGACGAAGCATCGACCTGCTCAATGCCATCATCCATCAGTATGACCTCTACACCATCCAGGCCAAAAACCTCTCCACCACATGGAACATGGAGTTCATGCAGAACCGACTGGACACTATCAGTCAGGAACTCTCTGCCCTAGAATCGAGCATCGAGGCATACAAGCAGAAGCATAATCTGAGTCATGTAGAGGCGCAGACATCGATTGCCATACAAAAGGCTAACAGCGTAGAAGAGCGTTTACTCAGCCTCCAGATCAGCTATGAGACCATCAGCCAGCTTGAGGCTTTTGCCAAGAGTCCTGAGAATCAGTATTCCCTTCTGCCATACGCATTAGGACAAAGAGCCGGTGGTGTGTCGGAAGTGATCAACGAATACAATACAGCCATCGACTCCTATATCGCGCTCAAACAGACAGCTTTGCCCAACAACCCATCCGTAGTGCAAGCCGAGCGAACGCTGAAGAATGCACGTGCTGCCCTGCTCCTCTCTATTGAGGCAGAGAAGAAGGCAATGGAGAGCATGATGAAAGAAATCAAGAAACAGGAAGGCAAGCTCAACGGAATGGTCAATACGATTCCGACCATCGAACGCGAATATGTCGATCTGGAACGTCAGAAGGAGATCAAGCAGCGTATCTACGTGATGCTCAAGTCTCAGCAGGAGCAAAACGCTTTGACCATGAGCATGGATACGCCAAAAGGCATCCTGGTGGACGAGGCGTATGTTGACGTGTTGCCAAGCGGTCCAAGCACCAAACTGATACTGGCCGCTGCGCTCATCATGGCCCTGCTTCTCCCTATGTGCTGGCTGCGATTCCTGGATTGGCTCAAGCCAACCCTCTCGTCTCCCGATACCTTCCTCAAGATGGATGGCATCTCGGCTGACATCTACACCCTCGACGGTTCGGATTCGGACTACCGCATGTTGGCACAAGCCATCAACACGTATCATTCTGGCCGTGCGATCCTCTTAAGCATGCAGGGTGAGGCAGAAGAGATAGCTCAACCTATCGCACAAGCATTAAGCACCTTGAATTCGGATGTCAAGCTGATCGAAACACCAGCTTTCGTAGAGAAACCTGATGCCATGTTCGAGCTCAGCGATGCTGCTGTGGCCGTCCTCGTCGGAAAGCAGAACGTCACTCTCAATGCCAACAAAGTCTATATTGAGACCCTCTCAAAGAAAGGTCTTCTGAAGAATCTTCTTATTGCTTACATCAAGTAAGTCACAGAGTTAGTCTTATCTGCGCATTTTTTCGAGCATGAAGTACCTTTTTCGTAAGGAACCAAAAGATTTCCCCTACCTCGTCATCTGGATCTTAGCAGTCATCTTCATGGCTATTCCGGTCCTCGGATACAAGGTCAGCATACCTGGTGGAATCTCCTTGCGAATACTGCTGCTCTGCGCAATAGTCTTCATTGGGTGCACCATCCGACTGGCAAACCGCAGTGTCTTCTCCAGCAGACAACAGCCGGTTCAGTGGATCGTGGCTTTCTTCCTGGCATGGCTAAGCATCATGTATCTGCGCAGTGGTGAATACATCATCTGGTACACCCACTATACCATGCAGTACAACTTCCCCTCTTTCTATCCGATGTTGTTGCTGTTGGTTCCTGTCGTGCCATTGATGCGCACCTTCTTTCGCACACAGGCATGGCTCTGTTACCTCGGCATTGTCCTGCTGCTCCTCTCTTCGCTCTGGAGTAGGGATTATGGCATGTTGCAGTTCATCTTTGAGGGTTTTGTCCTGGGTGCAGGTCTGATCGTGATGACACAGCGCTATCACAGTAAGAACCTGAATATGGCAGCATACATTTGTCTCGTCTTAGGTTTCTTGTTCGCCACCGTCTACGCCCGTCGCAACCTGATGATCACATCAGCTCTCTATCTAGGCGTGGCTTTCTACGAACTACTCTTCAGCGACTTTATTAAGTCCAAGGCCACCCGCATGCTGCTTATTATCTCTGCTGTGATGGTCGTTCTGGGCGGCATCGTGTTCTTCATCATCAACAGCAACGGAGTATTCAGCAAGATTTCCGAACGAGCCGCCTCTAACACCCGTGAATATGTGGTCTTCCATTTTGTAGCCGACTTCAGCACGGCTCCGACTGATCTCATCTGGGGTCGAGGCATGGAAGGCACATACGCCTGCGGTGGTATCGCAGGCCAAGAATTAGAGGATGACCAGCGCAATGTAATAGAGTGTGGTTATCTGCAGAACATACTGAAAGGCGGAATCATCTATCTCTTCCTCTACCTTTCCTTATTCATTTATGCCATAGTGCAAGGATTCCGCAGCCAAAACCGACTGTTGCAGGCCTGTGCATGGATTCTCTTGATACAGATGGTCGAAATGATAGGTTTTGGCCTGCATACATTGAACGTCAAGGCACTCTTGCTCTGGATGGCAGTGGCATTGTGTCTACAACAAGACATGAAAGAGAAGACTGACGAAGAGGTCAAAGAGATGATCTACGAGCCAAAATTTGAATTTCCCAAATGGGTGCAATAACATTCAATGACGAAGCTCTATTTGAGAAACGACGCAAACGATTGAACAGGAAATGAGAATACTCTGGATTGTGAATATCACTATGCCCGATGCCAGTGAACAACTCGGCATGACCCGTCCCGTAATAGGCGGCTGGCTAACGGGCTACCAGGATGCGCTATTGTCGGAATATAATGATGAGATAGAGTTGCATATCTTACAACCTGCGCTGATAGGTTCCTGCAAAAGTCTCATCACTTCTCATACTGTTACAGGAGCAAAGATCCACCACCATATCTTCCCGAACCAGTGGCTCAAGTCATCTTACGCTTTTACCGCAGAAGTTGGTTCGCGTCTCTCTCCTCTCTCCAATCAGTTGGCTGGATACTTTTTGCAGATCAACGAGGAGATTAGACCCGATATCGTCCATCTGCATGGAACTGAGTTTCCTCACTCCCTGCTGTGGGTAGAATCTTGTGGTATCAGCCGTACACTTGTCTCTATTCAGGGTTTGACGCACGTCTATGCTCGCTATTATATGGGTGGATTGACAAAGCAAGAGCAACGTCCCTCCTTCCATGACCTGCGCTACCATTGCTCTTTGCAGAAGTCTCAACATGAACTAGAACAACGAGGAGCAGCAGAACTTCGACTCTTGAGCCAGATAGAACATGTGGCAGGTCGTACCAACTGGGACTACGACCATGCTTTGACCCAAAATCCAAAAGTTAAGTATCATGTGCTTCAGGAGGTATTGCGCGATCCCTTTTATGCAGCCGAGAACCAATGGAACCTGGCCAATTGCCACAAGCACACAATCTTTGTCAGCCAGAGCCACTACCCTATCAAAGGATTGCACAAACTACTGGAAGCATTGCCTTTGGTATTGCAACAATATCCAGACACCCAGATTCGCATTGTAGGCAATGACCTTACAGGGAAACAATGGTGGCAGCGCTCCACATATGCAAACGCCCTTCGCAACCGCATAGAGCATCCCTCAACAGGAAATTCTCTTCGCTCACACATCTCATTCCTTGGCGCACTTTCTGGGCAACAGATGGCCGAGGAATATCAGAAAGCTCATCTGTTCGTCTGCCCTTCGTCGATAGAGAACAGCAGCAATTCAGTCTGCGAGGCGCAAATTCTGGGTGTACCCGTGATAGCAAGTTATGTAGGTGGAATGATGGACTTACTGCAAAAGGGCGAAGCTGGACTACTCTACCGCTACGAAGAGGTAGAGATGCTGGCGCAAGCCATCTGCAAGGTTTTTGCAGACGACACTTTTGCCTTGCAGCTCAGCGAGCACGAAAAAGAGGTGGCACAACAGCGTCATGACCGCATGCTGATAGCGCACACATTATATAGTATATATAGAGAGATTGCACAATAAGCCAAACCATGGCAGCTGACAATAAGCTTGTAGCCAAGAATACTCTTTTCCTCTATTTCCGAATGCTTGCCACGGTATTCGTGGGTCTCTACACCTACCGTCTGGTCATCAATGCACTCGGTTTGGCTGACTATGGTATCTTCGGTGTCGTTGGCGATATCGTAGGTATTCTCTATGTACTGAACGATGCCTTGTCGGTAAGTTCTTCACGGTTCCTAACCTACGCATTAGGTGAAGGCGACATGCCCAAAGCGCGTGATACCTTCTCGACTACCTTAACGCTGCATCTACTTTTTGCCTTACTCCTGCTTACTGCAGGTGAAGTAGTAGGAATATGGTACATTGAGAATCAGCTGAATATTCCCATTGACCGTATTCCTGCAGCTAAGATTGTACTGCATCTGACTTTACTGACATCTGCCATCAATGTTACTCAAGTACCATTCACAGCCACGATTATTGCCCACGAACGCATGTCAATCTATGCGTGGCTGGCAATCATTGATGCTATCGTCAAACTGCTCATTGCAGTAACCCTCTCGATTTGGAATGGCGACCGGCTGATTCTCTACGCAGTTTTGATATTAGCACAGAGTGTGTTTACTACCCTGCTCCTGCGTTTCTATTGCATGATGAAATTCGAAGAGTGCGTCATCAGGCTGTTCATTCGCAAAGGATTGTTCCAACAAATAGCCCGTTTTGTAGGTTGGAGCATGGTGCAGAACATCATTTTTGCTCTCAATAATCAAGGACTGACCATGCTGATTGGAGCGTTCTTCTCTCCTGTAGTCATAGCAGCTCGCACCATCGCCGTAAAAATACTTGTTACTGCTACACAATTCATCGGCAATTTCCGCCAGGCTATGAATCCGCAGATTGTCAAGCTGTATGCCGCCAAAGAACATGACGAATACAAAAAAATGGTTCTCAACTCGGCTCGCTTCTCCTTCTATATCTTCTGGCTTATTGCCCTTCCGGTTATCATGAACACAGATACCCTGCTGCAAGTCTGGCTCGGGCAGATACCTGAATATGCCTCGATCTTCCTGAAGCTCTCGATGATCGACACGTTGTTCTGGCTCTTCGATGCATCTTTCAACCAAGGTATTATAGCAACAGGAGATATCAAGCGTAATACACTCTGGACCTGTGCCGTTGATCTGGCTCGCTTCCCAATACTCTATCTGTTGCTTAAACTTGGCTTCGGACCGGTATGCATCTATGCCCTTAGTATCCTGTCGGGAGCTTTCATCGGACTGTACGTGCGTCCACATGTACTTCGCATCCAGGCAGGCTTCGATACCAAGGATTTCCTCCCTGTTTTCCTTCGTTGTTTAGTAGTAGCACTCACATCATTAGTCCTGACCCTATTAGCTATGCCTTTCACACACGGCTATTTTTCTGGACTATGGAGTTTCTTAGCAGGAGGCACTATTGCCTTCTTATGCGCACTCCTTGCCATCATATATGTTGGTATGGACAAAGAAACAAGAGTTATGGTTAGTGCAGTTGTTGTAAAGAAACTCTTACGCCTCAACAAAGCATGAACAGAATAGTAATCAGTACACTTAACCTGATCCGCCGCCTTTATGGCAGATGGCATCCATCCAAGGCTTTACTGCTGCACCGCAATGACAACCCTGAGGAGATTGCTGCCGAAATTGAGCGTTTGCTGCTTAGCGATGCGCCATGCATGATCTCTCGATTTGGTTCATGCGAACTGAATTGCGCAAACAACTACCTAAGTATCAAGCAAGGATGGCACAACGTACTGAAATATCTGAGGGGTGAAGTACCAGCCTTTTGGTGGCAAGAAAGCGTCATTAAGTCAATGGCCAACAATGCTGGCTTCTTTTCGAATACTACCGAACTCCTTGCACGCTTTGCCGAACGTTACCTCGAAGATGCCCGACAGATAGATATCCTGGGCAGCTGGTGTCAGGCAGAGCATGATGTGGCGGATTACATTTCCGGAGCCTATAAGGCGAATCTCCTTTATCTTGAACCATACTTTGCCCAACATCCCTGGTCGAGAGTATTGGCTGGCAAGAAAATACTCGTAGTTCATCCATTTGCCCAACTCATAAAGCGACAGTACGAAGAGCATCGGCAACAGCTATTTGAAAACCAGGAGGTATTGCCTCTATTTGAGCTTAGTGTCTTACCTGCCGTACAGAGCATTGGTGGAGTGGCAAACGGCTTTGACACTTGGTTCGATGCTCTACATTATATGGAGGAGGCAATCGACGGCATCGACTACGATATTTGCATTTTGGGATGTGGTGCATACGGACTTCCACTGGCAGCGCACGTCAAGCGCACTGGCAAGAAAGCCATACATCTGGGTGGTGCCACACAACTGCTATTTGGCATCAAAGGCAAACGTTGGGAGAATCCCGAATATGGATGTAACGAACCAGGATTTCCTCCAGGTTTTTACCTGAGTCTCTTCAATGAATATTGGGTACGTCCAGGAGAAAACGACAAACCAGCTTCGGCTAACAAAGTAGAGAATGGCTGTTATTGGTAAAAAAGAGAAATCTTTTTATCGCTAGGACAATCAGCCAAAATGGATATTCCCAAAGTACAGAATCATGGATATCAAAGGGACTTCTTTCTATCACCTCCATCAGTTTAAACAACGACTGAATCTCTGGTTATCGACTTCCGTCAGCCTCTGCATGGCATGGCTCAAGGGATTAAAGATCGGCAAGGACTTTGGTTGCAAAGGCGTTCCATACTTCTACAGGTCACCACACACTCATATAGTCATTGGTGATCATTGCCGCATCTGGAGCTCCTATAGCAGCAATAACATCGGATCGATGCAACGCTCGCGCATCTGCACCCAGACACCATCGGCACAAATCATCATCGGCAATCATGTGGGTATGAGCGCTGTGACAATCGTCAGCCACCAAAGCATCACTATCGATGACTATGCCATGATCGGATCTGGCACACTCATCACTGATAGTGACTGGCATTGCCTCTCGCCCAACGTCGCCGAACGCCATTCGCAGAACGGAAAATCTGCTCCTGTCCATATCGGCCGCAATGCATTCATCGGCACTCGATGCATCATCCTCAAGGGGGTCAGCATCGGTGAGAATGCTGTCATCGGAGCCGGTTCGGTAGTAACACATGACATTCCAGCCAATGCAGTTGCTGGAGGAAATCCCTGTCACGTTATTCAGCAGTCATGAAACTTCTTACGGTCATCACCGTCACCTATAACGCTTCTTCTGTATTAGAGAAGACTATTCGATCTGTTGTCGGTCAATCTGCCTTCGACCAGATTGAGTATATTCTTGTAGATGGCGGCTCAAAGGATGATACAATCCAAATTGCACATCGCCACAAATCCAGCTTTGACCATATTATCAGTGAACCCGACCATGGTATCTATGATGCAATGAACAAAGGCATTCGCATAGCCTCAGCACCATGGATCGTGTTCATGAATGCAGGTGATTCATTCTACGACCATGACACGGTTTCCTCGTTGCATCTCGAACAGGAAGCACCAGATCACATCCTCTATGGTGATTGCGTCAGGGTATGGCCCGATGGTCGAAGAGAGGCTCGCAAAGCCCGTCCATTCTTCACTCAATCCAAGCTGATTACAGGCATTGGCATCTGTCATCAAGCCATTTACATGCCCACACAGGCACTAGTACACCATCCCTTCCTTTGGAAAGAATATCCCCATTGTGCCGATTTCAAACTCTGCTATGACCTTTGGAAGGAGGGGTTGACATTCAAGCGCATCGATGCTCCGCTCTGCCTCTATGCCTATGGTGAGGGTTTTTCATCCGATGCACGCTATACACAGGAAGTGCTTCATGAGAATGCTCGTATCATCGGCAAAGAACACTCACTGCAATACTATAAGCAAAAACTCCAACTATGGCTCTCGTCTCTAAAATAGTAGACACGCTTAACCGCCTGCGTCTATTGCCACTCTATGCCCTCATGAAAGTTCACCCAAAACATCGTTTTTTCGACGAAGAACGACAGAACTGGTATGCGAGCGTTTTGGGCAAGCAGGATGTCCCACAGAACTTCCGTGACAACATCTACCTACTCACTCTGCCTGAATACCGTTCGGTACTTTACTGGAGAATGGGAGGGCTTAGATACTTCATTTCCTGGTGGGCTCCAGGTGAACGAGTGCTGCATCTGGTGCAGCCGAAGGATTCTGTAGGCCCCGGCCTGGTCATCCATCACGGACACTCTTCTCGTATGGCATGCAAGCAGATAGGCCGCAACTGCCAGATCTGGCACAATGTCACCACAGGAATCGATCGACCATTGGTAGGTGGACGTCCCATCATCGGCGACAACGTCCGTATCTGTGCTGGAGCAATCGTCCTCGGTGGAATCAAAGTAGGCGACAATTCAACGATTGCTGCGGGTTCGGTGGTGCTCAAGAATGTTCCCGCTAATGCTGTCGTCGCCGGCAACCCTGCGCTACTCGTCAAACTCAACGGGCAAAAAGTCGTTCCTCCAGTCCCCCTCACCTAAACACTCATGCACTCGCTACTGATCCGCACACAGTTGCTTATCATACTATGGGTTATTGCTCATGGTGTGACCTTGGCACAAGTGCAGACTACACAGAAGTTCCATATTCTGGGGTTAGGCAGCAGTTTCATGGAGGATATGCTCTATCGCGTTCCGGAACTATTTCCTCACGATACTGCCTCCATCGATCTCAACTTCCTCTATATCAGTGGCGGCAGTATAGGTGATCATTGGAAACTCATCAGTAGTGACCGGCCATCATACAAATTCTTTCACTATGATAATGCTTCGGCCTCATGGTGTGCCGAAACACTGGCTTTCAGTGACGTTATCCACCGTCACGAGTGGGATATCATCATCCTGCAGCAGTGTGCGCAGCTCTCTGGCCAATACAACACTATTCCCCAAGACCTCAACAAGGTATTATCTTGGCTCGAAAACCGTTTCCCTCAAGCTCTGTTTTTTTGGCACCTCTCTTGGGCTTTTGCATCTGACAGTGACCACCCTGGCTTTTCTAACTACGGCAACAATCAGGACGTAATGTTTCGCAAGATAGTCAACACAGGGTATCAGATAATGGAAAAAGACTTCACTGGCCGCTTTGCAGGGCTTATCCCTACGGGCATCGTCATCCAGACCCTTCGCGACAGCACCGATATCATTACCTCTCGCGACTACACCCGCGATGGCTTTCATCTCGACCTCGGTATCGGACGCTATACAGCTGCTGCCACTTTCTACGAGGCAGTACTTAGTAACAGGCTGCACCATTCCCTGCTCGACGATGATATACAGATGGCAAAAGATCCCGACATCACCCCCACAGAACGCGACCTCATCCTTGAGACCTGCTATGATGTTATCCATAACGACAGCCTGATAATGAACTTACTGGCCAACGACATCATCTATAAGTCTCTCTTTTATAATATATATGGCAATCAGCTCGGCCTATCTCCCGGGCGTAGGCCATATGTCCGTCAGGACTTCTATGTCTCAGGACGGACCAATGCACATGTCATTATCCAGAAGCAATGATTAACGTTCTCTACATCTCACACGAATCAGACGCCATATTGGGAAGCACCTTATCGCTGGCCAATATGCTTCATGCCGTCAGGAACGAAGTACGGCCACTCATACTTCTGCGAGCCAAAGGCCCTGCCTATGACTATCTCACCAGTTTAGGGTATGAGTGCATTGTCTATCCCTTCAAGCTTAATCTGGCACCGAAACGTCTGGCGTGGCTCAAGCGCATTCCGCGATCATTGTACGACATGTGGGTGAATGCTCGCAGCTGCGTCGAACTGGAGAAGATAGTTACTGAGCGCAATATTCAGATCATCCACAGCAACAGTAGCGTGACGCTGTTTGGCTACCAACTGGCTCACCATCTGGCCAAGAACCGGATTGCCGCCATTCCTCACGTGTGGCACCTGCGCGAGTTCATCAATCGGGATTTCGGCTATCAACCCTTCTGTGGATGGGAACGCCTCCGCTATTTCGTCAACGATAGCCACGCCATCATAGCCATCACGCAGGCCATCCACGACCATTTCGTCACCGATCATGGTCGTCCCTATTTCCATGTGCTCAACGATGCTGTCCGCAGCATGGATGATATCTCCGTCAGCTCGAAAGAGCCTTACCTGCTTTTCTGCGGCCAGGTCATTCCTGCCAAAGGTGCCGATGTAGCTTTGCAGATCTTTGCCCAAATCAAGGCTGCACATCCTGAGTATCGTCTGAAATATCTGGGTTCGGTCTCTGATCAATATCGTCAGGAGCTCCTTTCGCTTGCCTACCAGTTGGGAATTGACCAGAACGATGTAGAGTTCCTCGGTTTCCAGCGCGACATCCGTCCTACCATGCAAAAAGCCACGGCCCTGCTGATGTGCTCACGCAATGAGGCTCAAGGACGAGTCACAGTCGAGGCCATGTTCTATGGAACACCTGTAATAGGAAGCAATTCGGGTGGAACACCAGAAATAATCCAGCATGAAGTGAATGGACTGCTTTTCGATTCCATCGACCAAGCTGTCAACAACACATTGCGTATCATCGAAGAACCTTCATTCGCATCTAAACTTATCAAGAACGCTCATCAGACGGCAGTGGAGCGTTTTAGTGAAGAAAAATATTGCGATCTTCTGCTCTCAATCTACCGATCGGTACTCATTTCTTCATCAAACAACTCTGAAAGTCTGTCCTAAACTCGGGACTATCTTTCCGACGTCTCGGAAACTCATCTTAAAATCTGGACAAGCTTTCCGACGTCTCGGATAACCCATTTTGAATCTCGGACAAGCCTTCCGACGTCTCGGATAGTCCATTTTGAATCTCGGACAAGCTTTTCGACACCTCGGAAAGCTCATTATAAACCTCGGACATGCTTTCCAATGCCTCGAATCCATTAAACTGTATGGAACAGCAACAAGCCAATTCGATTATTGATGTCAGCATTGTCATCGTCTGCATGAACAAGCCTGACTTGCTTCGTGTTTGCCTCGACAGCATACGTGAGCAGACACATCAGGTTAGTTACGAAGTGCTGGTGGTGGCGTATCTGTTCTCAGCTGATAATCTATCGATGATACGCCAAGCATATCCATGGGTTCAGTTTATTGAGAGCAATGAGATCAGAGGTTTCTCGGAGAACAACAATCTGGCACTTCGTCAGGCACGAGGTCGCTACTGTTTTGTGGTAAACGATGACACAAAACTGACTACATCTGTGCTTGATCAACTGGTTAATACTTTCGAACATCGAGTCTCTGAACGTGTCGCCATAGTCAGTCCAATCTTACTGGATGCAAATGGGAAAGTACAAATATGTGGAGTGAAACCCAAGACCTACCGAGATGCCGTCCTTGAGTGTTTCCGTCTTTGGAAATATCATTCCCCTTCACCCTATACCAATCAGCCTGGTTTGTTCCGAAGTTACAACATTATCGGAGCTGCATTCATGATTCGTACCGATATTTTCAAGGCATTGGGCTGGTTCGACGAGCGATTCTTCTTCTGTCCTGAGGACATTGCCCTCTCCACTCTGGTTAACCAGAAAGGATATGAATGTTGGGTCGATAACGAAGCCCGGCTCATACACTATGAAGGGTTAAGTTCGCATTCACTTTCACGCATACAAACCGCAACCAAACCGGCAGCGACACGAGGGACCTTGATCTATTTCGGTACGACCACGCCTCGAAGGTGGTTACTCTCCTTGGCTACAGTATTTTATTACATGCCAAAGGTTATTGTGTTCGGGATTAAATATTTCTTCAAGAAATCGGAACAAGATGGCATCAAGGTTACAAGTGCCTGGCACGCCATTTGTGCCGCTTTCAGCCGACATTCGCCTAAGGAGATTTTCATACACTACTATACCAAATTGAACAATCATGCGTAAATATATACAATGTACGCTGGCATTGGCAGCCTTGGCTCCAATCACAGTATCGTTGCAAGCACAAACTACTATCACAACCGACATCGCATTCGGATTTGCAGGAGGCAGCGGAGACTACACGGCTCATTACATCACAGCCAACCAGCATGGTGCACTCTCAGCCCAAAGCAACAGCGCGAGTCTGCGTGCTGGCGTGTTCGGACAGACAAAGCAGGATGACTGGAGCTTCGACTATGGCCTGGATCTGTTGGCCCGACAGGATGACTATACGCCCTACTACCTGCAGCAGCTCTATGCACGTGCTCAATGGCGTCAGTTCTATCTGGAGGCTGGTGCGAGGGAATACCCTGCAGCGCTCCGTAATCAGCGACTGAGTTCCGGCAGCCTGCTCTGGAGCGGCAACAGCCACCCTATTCCGCAACTGCGACTGGGCACAGAGGGCTTCTGGCAAGTACCTGGCACACATGGCAACCTCGAGGCGATGTTCGACATGGACTATGGACTATTCATGGACGATGACTTCCTTGAGAAGCGTTATGAAGAATATAATCCTGGCGGGAATACCCTCGCGGGCTATGCGCAGAGCTTTGTCACCACCGGGGCCTGGCATCATCAGAAGCGACTCTTCCTGCGCTCCAATTCATCGAAACCACTGGTCTTCACCTTCGGATTGGAACATGCTGTGCAGTTTGGCGGCACCACCACCAACTATGTCAACAACACCATCATGGGCACACTCGAACAGAAAGTCGACATAAAGGATATCGTCAAAGTGTTCATCCCCAGCTCAGGTGATGCTGATGCCGCCGTGGGCGATCAGAATTTCATCTATGGCAATCACCTGGGCGTCATGAGCCTGATGCTGGATTGGAACATCGACCAGCAGCACTCCCTCTCAGCCTACGTCGAGAACCTCTTCGAAGATGGTTCGGCCTTCTGCAAACGCAACGGATGGGATGGCCTCTGGGGCTTGGAATACCGTTCTTCGCAACAAGGTTGGATCGATGGCATCGTACTCGAATACCTGCAGACCACCGACCAGAGTGGTGCCATCCATTGGGCTCCGCAGGATCACGCAGGAGAATTGAGCGGAGAGGCACGTGGTGCAGACGAGTACTACAACAACTATTTCTATTGCGGCTATGCCCACTTTGGCCAATCGATGGGTTCTCCGATGCTCAAGTCACCTGTCTACAATAGCGATTCCTACCTGCGCTTCACCGACAATCGCGTGAGGGCCTGGCACATGGGCATCGAAGGCACTCTGCTACCATCACGCCAATGGGGCAGGATTCAGGAGGCTGCCCTCACCTATCGCACACTGCTCTCCTATCGCAATGCCTACGGCACGATGGCCATACCATCGGCCCATATCCGTCACGACCTGAGCCTGATGGCCGAACTCAACTGCCAGCTCGATGCCTGGAGCGTCAGCATGGCCTACGGTCAGGATCATGGCTCGCTGATGGGCAACAACAACACCTTCAACTTCACAGTAAAGTATCATGGCAAGATTTTCTAAACTCTTATACATAGCCGGCATTCTGGCAGCAGCCAGCTTCACCGCCTGCACCAACGATGGTGACATCGGTGACCTTTATGGCAAATGGCAGCTCACTGGTACTGAGCAATATTTGAATTTTGAGGGCAAAATCTGCCAGATGCAGATTGTCAAGGCGGACAGCCATGAGATAGCCTCTGTCTGGTGCGGATTTTCTTATACGGCTGATAGTCTTCACATCAATGTAGCCACAGCCGATTACGTAGCAGGTACCACTGCCGTAGATGGACTCAATACGACCGAGCTGCTAAAAGAGTTTTTCAGGTTTGAACTTCCAGAAAACAGCAAACTCCATTTTGGCTATTCGATCAACGATAAACAGCTAATCCTAACTCAAAAAGAAAACAACTGGACATTCCGTCATTATGGCTTCTAAAATCAAGAAAGTACTGACCGTAGGTGTCTATGATCTACTTCATATAGGACACGTCGAACTTTTCCGTCGTGCCAAGAATTGTGGTGACCATTTGATTGTAGCAGTACAGGAATCAGAGGTCGTGCTTCATTATAAACCCGACACCCAGCTCGTCTATTCCACCGAGGAACGCATGTATATGGTTAAAGCCATCCGTTACGTCGATGAGGTAGTGACTTACTCCGGTGTTGACAGCATTGTCAAGGAGGTCGATTTTGATATCTTTGTCACCGGTCCCGACCAAAATCATCGAGGGTTTCAAGAGGCGATCCAATGGTGCAGGGAACATGGCAAGGAGACCATTGTCCTCCCACGCACTGAAGGCATCTCTTCAAGCGACATCAAAGAGATGATCAAACACATGTAACCATGCAAGAGCTGACATTACAAGAGATACAACAGGCTTCACTACAAGTGATGAAGCAGGTGGCAAAGATCTGCGAGGAGATTGGTGTTCGCTACAGTCTTGCCTATGGCACACTCTTGGGTGCCATTCGTCACAAAGGCTTTATCCCATGGGATGATGACCTTGACATTATGATGCCGCGTCCAGACTATGAGCGACTGATTAGTTACCTGCAGCAACATCCCGAACAGATTCATCCGCTCGAGGTGCTCAATATGCAGACACGCCGCAATTATCCCTACATCATCACGCGTATCAGCGATAGCCGTTACATGCTCAAAGTCAAGAACGAACGCAGCTACGGACTTGGTGTTTTTATCGACATCTATGTGGTCGATGGCATAGGGCAGACTCCAGAGAGCGGTGCCGAGACCATTCGCAGCACCATGGACTACCCGTCACTGATTTTCCTTGCTACTCGTAAATATTTTCATTTCGGCAACACCAAGGGCTGGAAGAAAAGGTTCAAGAAGATACCTGCTTTTGCCTACACTCACCTCATGGGCAAGAAATTCTTTGTGAACCGGCTCAATAAACGACTGGCAAAGATGGACTATGAGCACAGCCGTTATGTCGGAATTGCAGCCTGGGGCGAACGTCCTAAGAATCCTGCTCGTAAGGTGATGCTCAAGGAATGGGTCGAAGAAACCGTTTTTGCCCCATTCGAAGATGCGACGTTTCGCATTTCCAGGCACTACGATGACGTGCTTCGTCTCAATTATGGCGATTATATGCAGCTGCCTCCTGAGGAAGACCGCATACAGCATCACCTTTACAAAGCTTATCGCAAATAGCTTATGGGAAAGTTCTTGGAGGTTTATCACAAGCAGGGAGGGTCGAAGCTGATCAAGGAGTTTTGGCATGCCGGTGTCCTTGGCGATGCGTTGCTCCTTCTTCCTATATTAGGAAAAAGCAAGACAGGACTCGAACTGTTGCGCAACTGCCTTACCCATAAAGTCTATCAAAAACTCAGCCGAAGGTACTTGCCCGTATTGAGAGATTTCGAGGCGCACTATTCAAATGCAGTTCCAGAGCATGCTTATGAAGCCAGAAAAGTGTGGGTGTGCTGGATGCAGGGTATCGAACAAGCTCCCGCCCTCGTGCAGCGATGCTATAGGTCACTGCAAGAGCATATCACCGATCGCGAGATCGTGCTGCTCACCGAGCAAAACATCGATCAGTACTGCCAGCTGCCCGACCATATCCTGCAAAAGTACCGACAAGGCATCATCTCACGAACCCATTTCTCCGATCTGCTGCGCATCGAGATTCTATGCACGCATGGAGGCACATGGATTGATGCCACCGTCCTTTGCACCAGTTCCCAGATCCCGAACTACATGCTTGATTCGGATCTCTTCCTGTTCCAGAAACTTAAACCAGGTGCTGATGGGGCAGCGATTAAGGTTAGCTCCTGGTTTATGACTTCCTCTGCCCAGAATAAGATCCTTCTGTCAGTTCGTCACCTTCTCTGGCAGTATTGGCAGCAAGAAAACCGTTTGATCGACTATTTCCTGCTGCATCATTTCATTATGATGGCAGCCAACCATTTCCACGAGGATTGGCAGAAGATGATTCAGGTGCCCAATTCACTCCCTCACATTCTCCTGCTGATGCTCTTCGACCCATTTTCCTCTGGCAAGTGGCAAGCTGTGTGCCAAAGCACCCCCTTCCACAAACTGTCCTATAAGTTCAACGAAGATCAACTTCATCTGCCTGGCACTTATTACCAGCACATCATGAACCTTTAGTGTCTCCTTCATGAAGGCAATCCACAAGTCTTTGCTCATCTCGTCATTGTTCCTACTTTCGGCATTTATTTCATGCAGTGAGGATGGTTTTGTGCCCGATGACGGACTGGACTACACCCACATCGATAAAGCCTTCATCTACCCGCTATATTCCACCGCCAAGCATATTCGTGAGGTTAATCCAAAAGCCAAATCCGACTTTATCTTTCTTACCGACACACATTATAGCGATAATTCTTTGCATTCGCCCAGTCTGTTGCATTTTCTAGTTCAGAATGGCTATGCCGATCGAGTCTTCTGGGGTGGAGATGCTGTCTCGGCCTACGGCAACATAGAGTATGAATGGCGAGAGCATCAGGAGCATTTCCTACAGGCAGTAACACCGTTTGGCAGCTATTATCAGATACGTGGGAATCATGAGTTTACGAGCATGGATCCAGCCACCAAGCGTGGCATTACCTATGATGCTCCTCACACAGCACAACGGCTCCTCTCTCACACCGAGTACGATGTGATACGCCCAGCAGATGATCCAACGGCCTGTTACTATTACGTTGACGATGCCGAGCAGCATCTTCGCTATTGCATTTTCGACACAACCGATTCCATTGCCTCCACTACTGCACCTTGGGCTACCGTAGTCCATACCAGCCAACAGCAACTCGATTGGATGGAGGCAAACGCATTGCATGGGGTCCCAGCAGGTTATGATCTCATCATCATGACCCATATCGGCATCATTCCTGAGACCTATCACCTCCAAGAGCCGCTTGAACCATTACATCAGCTGCTCCTTCATGCTGAGGCGCCTGTGCTGATGGTTCTCTCCGGACACATGCATCAAGACTTCCAGACCTACGACAACGGCATTCTTCACGTCCTCACGGGTTCTGATGCGAACTATCCTGAGTATGCCAACTCTCCTTATCTGCATTCCTACCAGCGAAGTGCAAATAAGGTATCTTCACAGCTGTTAGATTGCTTCAGCATCAGTCCTGACCATCGCACCATTCAGGCCCTCCGACTCGGTGCAGGCTTTAGTCGCACTTTCCATCTGGACACGCTGCGGCTTTCACTTTCCAAGTCTGCCACTCTCACCATGCAGTCTAAATGCATTCCGGTCAATCAACTGTCCGAATGGTATAGTTACGATGCTTCTGGTTACCAATGCATCGATGAACCCTGGCAACCTACTAATGAGATTGTTGCCATCAACAGCAAAGGGGTGGTTCGTCCACTGCGTCCAGGCCATGCCGTAATAATGGCCGTTGATAATTCAGGTAACAAAGAGTTCTTCCCAATCACAATCGTCCAGTAATTATTGAGTCATGCTTTTCTGCCTTCATACCCGCAACCGGATACTGATTCTCCTAACTTTACTCCACATCATGTTCGGTTCCCAATCATCCGTCCTCGCTTCCGGACAGGGGTTTGGCACTTGGAACATCTTCACCGCCACCCCCCAATGCACCCAGATGCAAGTATTTGGCGATCGTTTGTTTTTAGTCAATACCTCCTCTCTCTCCAGCATTGACTTTGAACTGAACGATGATTCCCAGATCTCATATAGCCGAAATACCGGTCTTTCCAGTTCCAATGTCGCCTTGATCCAGAGTTCGAAGGAAGCGGGCAAGCTGGCCATTGCATACGAAGACGGGACCATCGACCTGATGGATCTTGAAGGCAACATTTATTGTATCCCCGACCTTGCCAACAAGCCGCTCAATGGCGATAAGACAATCTATTCATTACGCGAATCTCATGGCAGGCTGTACGTCTCTGGAGGTTTTGGCATCTTGATCATCGACTTGTATGAGAATATGATTCTCAGCCATTATCCCACCACCTTCCCTATTAGTTTTTCCTTCGAGGCCGAAGATATCATCTACCGCTATTCCGAGAAGAACAACCTGGAATACCTATTACCTGATAAAAATGGCAACAATCCCAGCAACTGGCTTCCATACTCGCACCTTCACACTTTGCGCGACGTTTATGTCTATACGCAGAGTGAGGCGCCAGATCGCTGTTTTGCCATAGCCGGGGATGGAGAATTAGTCGAATTGAAGCAGGATCAGGTTATCCATACCGGCCAAAACCGCCAGTACAAGAGCATTTTTGCCCTCCACCAGCAACTAATCCTCCAGGGCGATGTGCTGACACTGTTCAATCCGGCAGACAACTCGTTCACCAACAACGGCTACTCTCCCTACAAGGATTGCATCGACTACGCGGCCACCAACGATTCCACCTGCTACATGCTGCATTCCTACTACGGAATACTCCCTGCCCGATTCACCAATTACGTCCCAAATCATTCGCTCTTCATCGAAGGCGAATACGACGAAGGGGCATTTGCACAAGGCATCGCCACCTCCTACCTCGGCGAGATGACCATCAATGGCTCAAAACTCATCGGCATCAGCCGACGTTCCTACATCACAGGGTATAATGCAGCACATTCCCTCAATGGCATCATCACAAGCATTGACACCGAAACAAGCGACATCACAAACATTCGTGCGCGCCAGTTGATGAATAGGTTACCAACGGGCATGAACTTCCAGGCGCTGTCTGGATTGGCCGTCAACCCTACCGACCCTGAAGAAATTGCCATCAGTTCAGGCCTCTTCGGCCTCTACATCTTACGTGGTGACTCAGTAGCAGAGGCCTTCGACGGCAATAATAGCGTAGGACGTGTCGATGCCTTCTCGCCAGACTTCAACTCTACACGCGTTTCGTCTGTTGCCTACGATGACGATGGCAACCTCTTCGTAGCCAACTCTATGCAGGACACCATCCTTCGCTGCCGTACTTCGCAGGGACAGTGGATCAAATACCCCAATCCAGGCATGGCCCAAGTAGCCGAAGCCCGGCGCATCCTCATCCCACGTTATGGCGAAGAGGGACTGAAATGGGTGCTCAACGACTACGGATATCAGAAGTCGCGCGTCGGCATCTATGCCGATGGCGGCCGTCCGCAGGGCGTCTCTTCTGCATCCTACTCTGCAACCTATTTCAACACACTGGTCGATCAGGATGGCAACGAGTACATCCCCAACTACATGTACGACCTCTGCGAGGATAAAGAGGGCAAGATATGGGTACTGACCAGCAACGGCCCGTTCGTCATCGAAGACCCAGAGACTACCTTTAGGTATGCAACCACCAATCCGGGCAAGGGAAAAGTCCGTCGCGTGAAGATTCCGCGCAATGATGGCACCAACCTGGCCGACTACCTGATGGTCTCGACACAGAGCACCTGCATGGCCATCGACAACTATAACCGCAAGTGGATAGGTACATACGGCTCGGGCCTCTACTTGATGTCGAGCGACTGCATCACGGAGATCGAGCATTTCCAGATGGACAACTCCCCTCTCCTTTCCAACGATATTCTGGACCTCTGCTACGACCCTGAGTCGGGCATCCTCTACATCTCGTGTCAAGGCGGCGTAGTCACCTACCAGACCGATGCCATCGAGGGAGCCGAGGACTTCGATGGACTATACTGCTACCCCAACCCTGTCCGTCCGAACTACAATGGCGAACTGCGGATCATGGGACTGATGAATGACTCTCAGGTCAGCATCACCACCACTAATGGCGATCTCATCTACACCACCGTCAGCCAAGGAGCCACCACTACCTGGGATCTCCGCACCAGTGGAGGACAGCGCGTCAACCCAGGCGTCTATCTTATCCATGGTATCGACCAGAAGGGCAAAAAGGGCAGTATCTGCCGCTTCTTGGTACTCTAAGGCAAAATCTTATACACACAAAACAATAAAACGCAGGTTTATCCGTTTAAAGTTTTAAAGGGTCAATAAGTAGACTTTTACTCCGACTCCGCTTAATGACCCTAAAAAATCTTTTTTGATTATTCCTAAATATGAAAATAGCATTCGTTAGCACACGCGGCATTCCTAATAACTACGGCGGTTTCGAACAGTTCGCCGAGCGCATCTCCGAGGGTCTCGTTGCGCGTGGCCATGAAGTCATAGTATATTCTCCCCATTTTCATCCATACAAAGAGGAAGAGTACCATGGTGTGCGCATCAAACATATCTTCAGTCCTGAGAAGTGGATGGGGTCTGCTACCGGTTCATTCTTCTATGATTGGCGTTCACTCAAAGATGCCCTCTTCGTTGAGAAGCCTGACATCATCTACGAATGTGGCTATACCAGCATCATTCCAGCATACCTCAAGTTCGGTGTACGCAAGCTCAAGAGCCCCATCATCGTCACCAACATGGATGGTCTGGAATATAAACGTTCCAAGTTCAATGCATTGGTGCGTCGGTTTATCTTTTGGGAAGAGAAGCAGGCTGTCCGTTGCAGCCACCATCTGGTAGCCGACAATTTGGCCATCAAGGACTACTATCTTGAGAAGTACGGCAAACCATCCACCTACATGGCCTATGGTGCCGACATTGTCAAGGATTTCGATCTCGGTGTGCTCAAGCCCTATTCACTCTGCCAGAATCAGTATTACCTCATCATTGCACGCCTTGAGCCCGAGAACAATATCAAGATGACCATCGATGGCTACATTGCCTCGAAGGAATATGGCAAAAAGCCTCTCGTCATTGTTGGCAAGACCAACACCAAGCACGGCCGCTGGCTGGTCAAGACCTATGGAGACCATGACTGCATCAAGTTCGTGGGAGGCATCTACAATGCCGATGCGCTCAATTCCCTGCGTCATTATTGCTATGCTTATTTCCACGGTCACTCTGTAGGTGGCACCAATCCTTCGTTGCTCGAAGCCATGGCATCCAGCTGCTTCATCATGAGCCATGACAATATCTTCAACAAGACTGTCCTTGGCGAGAACGCCTTCTACTATGGTTCATCCGAGGCAGTGATGACAATACTCAACAACATCAAGCCTATCGTCAAAGAGTGCAAGAAGATCTACATCAATAACAATCTTGACACCATTGCCACCAGATACAACTGGAATTCACTTGTCCTTCAGCACGAACAGTATTTCAAGCAAGTCCTTGGCATTAACGATGGTGAGAGCCTGGGTCTCGATACCGACACTTCATCATGAAGCATCTTCAGCTGCTCCTTCTTCTGCTCCTACCCCTCTCACTGCAGGCTGGCAGTTGGCAATATTTCCCATTTGCCAACACCTACCGGCGTGTGCAGTGTGCCGGCGACGAGGTTTTCATCCTCAAAGGCAATCGACTTATCGAGGCCAATGGGCCGCAATGGTCGTTTGTGCGCGAGCATACCCGCCTCAACGGACTCTCCGACTCCTCCATCTCCGACATTGCCTATTCATCCGTGGCACACAAGCTTGCCATTGCCTATTCCAACGGTCTTATCGACATCCTGCATGCTGATGGCAGCATCAACACCTTGACCGACCTCAAGGAGGCGACATTCGCAGGACAGAGCAAGCACATCAACAGCATCACCGAATGCGTGGGCATGTTGTGCGTCAGCACCGACTTCGGCTTTCTGACCGTTGATCTGCAGGATGAAATCATCCGCGACTGCCTCTCTTTGGGCACATCCGTCACTCATACCTGGATTGAAGACGGACACTATTACTACCGCACACCATCAGGCCAGACCTTTACAGCACCCATTACCGCCAACCTGTACAATCCACAGAACTGGACCAAGACCTCTGCCCTACCCTCCGTTCCATCCCTTCCTTCAGGGGCCATCGACCAGTGCCCATCCGTAACTGGTGACACCATCTACACCCTCTATCCCGAACAGGGTTTGGTCAGCAACACCCATGCTGAGCCGCTTGAGGTGGAGCAATACCAGTTGGGCGAAGCCAACAACCGGCTCACTTTCACCCACGGCACACTGGCAGCCACCCACATCTCAGACATCACATTCGGCAGCTATGTTGTCAACTTGCAGAACAACGGTTATCTGTCAGAATACAATCCCACAACCGATCAGTGGGATAACATCGACCATCAGGACATTACTTCACAACTCACCGCACGCAAGGTATTTCATGGCATCATGACCATGATCCCAGACCCTGCCACCCCACACCGATACTATTTTTCCACGCTCGAAGACGGCATATACGTCGTACAGGATGGTATTCTGCAGTCGCATTGGGACTGTCATGACCCCTCGGCAGGTGTCGAAGCCTTCGTTGGCCAGTCCACACGCATAAGCGGCATGGCCGTCTCGCCACAAGGTGACCTATGGTTCCTCAACGAAGGTGTCAGCGAGCTCATGCGCGTACATACAGCCGACAACCATTGGTATAAGTACACCATCCCTGGAGCCGAAGAGCAGATCAGCATGCCTCGTATGATCCAGTCCCAACATGGCAACACCCTATGGGGCTGTCGCATCGCCGGTTACGAGAAGTGCTTCGTCTTTGCATACGACCATGGAGGCACAGCCAGCGACGGCAGCGACGACCGCAGTGTCATGTTCTACAAGCTGACCGATCAAGACGGCCACATCATCCATCCCCATTATTACTTCAATGTGGCCGAGGCGCCCAATGGCTCCATCTGGCTGCTTTCCTCCCATGGCATCTTCGTCATCGACCATCCCGAGCAGGTATTCGACCATCCCGGGCAGGTACGTTGCGTGTTCGATGACATCAAGGCATATTCCATCGTCTTCGATTCCGAACAACGCATCTGGATCGGCACCACCAATGACGGCATCTACCTGTACGACTCCACCGGCACACAGCAGTTCGATCACTTCACACCCGACAACTGCCTGCTTACCTCCAGCGAGATTCTCGACATGACCTACGATGCCAGTCGCAACACGCTTTGGGTCTCATGTCTCGGAGGCATCCTCTCCTACACCTACGATGAGTTCGAATACAGCACCGGATCATCGGGCGCCTACAGCTATCCCGACCATCTGCAGGCAGGCAGCGACGAGCCACTGCACATCTTGGGTCTAGCCGATCATTCTGAGATCAGCGTGCGCAATGACCTGGGCAAGGAAACACATCGGGTCACCGCCATCGGCGGTACCGTCACGCTCCCAGCTACACAGTTCACATCAGGCAGCTATACCATAGTCGGCACCGACAGGCAAGGCCATTATGGCAAAATTGGCACCTTTACCATCGAGTAAAGGCTCAAAAACAAGAAAAATACAGCTAAAACGAAAAAAAATTGGAAAAAAATTTGGATACACCAAAATAAATCACTATCTTTGCACCCGCAAACAAGGAACAAAGCCAAGTTTGCAATAGCTGAAACACTAATACGGTGAGTGCTTTCGCCCTCACAAGTCTTAGTCCAAAAGCGCCCGGGTGGCGAAATTGGTAGACGCGTACGTTTCAGGTGCGTATGGTGCATGCCATGCGGGTTCGAGTCCCGCCTCGGGCACTACAAGTAGATTCATTTCTGCTTCAGCCAGCCTCCAAGATCGAAAGATTTTGGAGGCTTTTTCTTTCTATATATCAAACATTTACTCTTGATAAAATCCTCTATGAAAACTAAAAAAGAGCGTCATCTTTCAGCCCTAAAAATGAGAGTTGCGGACTATTTGCGGATTTATTTTGATTTTTTTAGCGGATTTTTCAGTTTGTAAACTGCGGTTTACGTTTTATTATCTCTTCAATTATTTTCTGATGACTACTGCCAGGCATAGAAAAGGCACTATAATATACATTTAATTTGCATACATATACCAAAGAGATACATTTTGATAGAAAAGATGTATCTATCTCTTATTTTCTCTGCATATCCAGGTTGGTTTAAAACTCAAAGCGACCTCGGTTAACCAAGATAATCACCATTAACCAAATATAACCATGCTTAACCAAATTAAACCAATAATAACCATACTAATCCATGATTAACCATATTATGTGTAGATTGCAATGGGTGTACAATGGCATTCTTATTTGATACAGGTCATGCGGTCATATCAAAATCAAATTCATCCAATTTGGTCGTAGGCTTTATTATCTGCATCTTACTGCTCACTCTTCCTATAAGTAAATGTAAAAATCTTTTACACATGTTGTAAAGGAACTTTACACTTTTACAGCACCTCCGAAATACAATATTGCTGATTATCAAAACAATGCTACTTTTGGCACACTATT
Source organism: Bacteroidales bacterium (assembly GCA_045628525.1). GTDB lineage: Bacteria > Bacteroidota > Bacteroidia > Bacteroidales > UBA3663 > Liminaster. The sequence continues at coordinate 1,722 of JAZQPJ010000044.1, read as the reverse complement.
TGTATATTTTTATAATGTAAACAAAAAGTGTAAAGTCAAAATGAAAAGAAATTTTACAATTTTTATAATGGCATTTTTGCTCCTCGTTTGGTTCCATAGCGAGGCATGGGCTCAGGAGCAAACAAACCAAACGATGTCGCTGCATGACTGCATGCAATATGCCATCAGTCATTCAACAAAGATGCGAATTGAAGCTGCGAATCGAAATGATGAGCAATGGCAGAGACGTCAATCGATCATGCAGGTGTTCACACCAAATGTAGATGCTCAGACCTACGCCTACAACCAGTATGGCCGAAACCTGGATCCTGAGACGAACACCTATAATTCAGTGACCACATTTCATAATGGCTATAGCGTCAGCGCAGGCATTACCCTTTTCGATGGATTCAAGTCGATCAACAATATGAGGTTGGCTTCAACCATGGTAAAGTTGGGACGGAGCAAAGAGCAACAAACCGAGGATCAGATCTGTCTTGCCACGATGGAGGCTTACTACAATGTTATCTATTACACCGAACTCGAAAAGGTGCTAACAGAACAAGTTGGAACGGCAAAGTCGGCAAGAGACAAGGCTGTCCGTCAGGAGGAATTAGGACAGAAAGGACATGCTGATGTCCTGCAGATGGAGTCAGAGCTGGCACAGAAAGAGTATCAGCTCATAGACGCTACGAACAAGAGACGTGATGCAATGATCACTTTGAAGGATGTCATGTTCTGGCCTTCTGACCAGGAACTGGTGATTGAAGACCATGTGCTGGAACCACTCGTATCACTGACATCTTCATCGGATTTAGCAGAAACAGCCAAGTCCGTGCTTCCTTCTGCAGAGATTGCCACACTCAATGTAAAACAAGCCGGACTTGACCTAAAAATGGCGCAAGGTTCATATTCTCCAAAGCTCTCGCTCTATGGAGGATGGTCAACGACCTACTATACCTATCCAGGACGAGCAGATTACAAGGCCCAGTCGTTCGGCGATCAGTTCAAGAACAATGCGGGTGAGTACGTGCAGCTCTCGCTCAGCATCCCTATCTTCGACCAGTTTCAGCGCCGCACCAACCTCCATCAGAAGAAGAATGCGCTGACCCGTGCAAAGGCTGAATATGACCAGACGATGCGCGACATTGAGAATGAGGTGGCACGAGCTATAAATGATCGCGATGGTGCCTTTGCAGCCTTTCAACAGGCCGAGAAACTATCAGCATATCAGAAGGAGGCATACCAGCTGACTACCAAACAATTTGAAAATGGTCTGATCTCTGCCATTGAATACCAGACAGCCTCACAGACCTACCTTAATGCGATGGCTGAAAGGGTAAATGCACTACTGACACTTCGCATCAAGGACTCGATAGTGCGGTATTATCACGGAGAACCATACATTTCTCATAAATGATACGTTAATTAACTAACACAATCAGGCTCCTTGCCTGCGAAGGTCAGGAGTCTTAATCAGCAAATTCAAAAACAATGGACAAGATAATAGAAAAGAAGACAGGCTGGCGAACAGCCTTTACAAAAAGAGCATTGCCTTGGTGGATAGGTTCTGTATTAGTATTACTGATAATCTACCTGATTATCAAGCCCAATCAAAGTACTCTACGTATCAATGGTGACACGGTGACGATCAGCACGGTGAAACAAGGAGAATTCAATGATTATATCCGTCTTAGTGGTACTGTTCAACCTCTGGTTACCATTCAGATCAGCCCTGTCGAA